>JAJPIA010000129.1 GCA_021324975.1 Bacillota bacterium | reverse complement strand
ATGGAGAAGAACGGCACGCCGGCCTCGCCCGCGATCGCCTTGGCCAGCAGCGTCTTGCCGCTGCCCGGCGGCCCCACGAGCAGGACGCCCCGCGGGATCTTGGCCCCCAGCGCCTGGAACTTCTTCGGGTGCCGCAGGAACTCGATGATCTCCTCCAGCTCTTCCTTGGCCTCCTCGACGCCCGCCACGTCCTCAAACGTGACCCGCGTCTTCGCCCCGGTGTATTGACGCGCGCGGCTCTTGCCGAACGATCTCACCCCATGCAGTCCCGATTGAGCCTGCCGCAGCATCAACCGCCACAGCCACAGGCCACCCAGTGCGAAGAACAGGAGAATCGCGATCTGCAAAGCCGGCTCCGGGGCGGCCGGAGGTGCCACGGTAATCGTCGTACCATTGGCTTCGAGCACACCGAGGTACGATACATCGTTGTCGGGAACATCAGTATGAAAGCGCGTGTGGTTTCGAAGCTCCCCGGTGACAGAATCGCCGGCGAGCGTCACCCGAAGCACGTTCCCCTGCTGCGCCTGCCTTATGAACGTGCTGTAAGGGACCGGCGTCGGCGCGTCCGCCGCCGCAACCCGCTCCACGTGAAGTACCACTGCGGCAACAGCGAGAAGCGCCGCCGAGACCACTCCGAGCGCAGTGATCCCCCAGTTACGACGGTGCCTGCGTCTCATGCTGTCCTCGTTCGGCGAAAATCATGCCGCCGATCAGGAGCCCTCTTTCACTGGTTGGAACAACGCGGATGTTGTGATAGGCGATGTCGAGCGACGTGCGGAAGCGCGGCACGGCGATGTGTTGGCGGATCAGCACCCACAGCCCGCCGACACGACCGTACGCCTGCACGGTATGCACTCTGATTGACCCGTACTGCACCGTGTCGTCCATCACGAGTCCGCGATCGTAATCTACCCACCCAATCGCCCAGCGGGGCTCGGTCCTGGGCGAGAGCGCCCGCCCTTCCAGTAGGTAGTACGGATGCCCGTCGACCAGTTTTTCACCGAGCACCTCGAAACGAAAGAGGGGAAGCAACGAGGCTGCGTGATCACGGTCCGACAGTAGGCGCGTGAGGACGAAGCGTTGAATGGCCCAGCAGACCAATCTTGGGGTCCGCTTGACCACCGTCAGCCGCGAGTGGTCGGGCCACACCTCGAGCCGCCCCTGGAACACGCACCTCGGCGATGCCGTCGCCGAGGTGCCGATGCGCAGCCGCAGCACGACGTCTGAGAAGGTCGCCTGCGTCTCGCGTGGGGTGGCGAGGACGCGATCGACGACCTCGCTGGCGGCCGGAAACGTGGACGCCCGTGCCGGTGCCGTCTGCATGACCAGCGCCACGATGCACGCCAGAATCGTCCAGAGGCTCGGGCCTAGGGTACGCCGCTGCGCAGGACAAACCAGTTGCCCCATGCCCCCACTGCTCGAGGCCGCGGCATCGTGCCACGCTGATGCTTTCCGCCCGCAGGCGGAGGCGGCGATCGCGTTCACGTCAACCAGCCCGATCATCTCACGCGCCTCGACCACGGTACGAAACCAGTGCTGGTTGAAGCCACTCTCGCGCCGGAACCTCGTTGGGGTGGAGAGGGGCGCATGAATTATGCGCCGAGGTAGGAGCGTTCCACCACGCCACTCGCCGCGACCATCTTGGCGGAGCCTTCAATAGCGACGCGCCCGTTGGCAAGGACATACGCGTAGTCCGCGATGCGGAGCGCCAGGTTGGCGTTCTGCTCGACGAGGACGACCGTCGCGCCCTCCTTACGGATGGCTCGGATGCGGTCGAAGATCTGCCGCATGACGATGGGAGCCAGGCCGAGGCTTGGTTCGTCCAGCAGAAGGAGCTTAGGGCGGGACATGAGCGACCGGGCGATGGCGAGCATCTGCTGCTCGCCGCCTGACAGCGTCGCCGCCGATTGGCGGATGCGCTCGCCCAGGCGCGGAAAGAGCGCCACGGCGCGTGCGATGCCCTGCGCCACCTCTTCGCGGCTCGCGATGTGCCCGCCGATGCGCAGGTTCTCCTCCACGGTGAACTCGGGGAAGATGCGACGCCCCTCTGGACAGAGCGCGATCCCTAAGGCGACCCGCTGTGGCGGGGGGAGCGGCGTGATGTCCCGACCCGCGAGCCAAATGCGCCCGCTCAGGGGCGCGACGAGCCCCGCAATCGCTTTGAGCGTCGTGCTCTTGCCCGCCCCGTTGGCTCCAAGCACGCACACGATCGCTCTCTCGCGAGCCTCCAGATCCAGGTCACGCACCGCCGCCACCGGCCCGTAAGCGCAGGTGATCCCCTCAAGCCTGAGCATCGTGCACCGTCCCGCCTCGCTCCGTCCCAAGGTACGCCGCCAGCACTTGCGGTTGATGCCGCACCTCGCCGGGCGGACCTTCGAAGATCTTGGAACCGAAGTTCATGACGATGACGTTGTCCGAGACTCGAAGGACCACACCCATGTCGTGGTCAACGAGAAGGACCGCGGCGCCGTATTCGTCCGGGACATGCATGATGGCGTTGGCGAGCCACTGCTTCTGCGCTTCCTCCATCCCCGCCGCCGGTTCGTCCAGCAGTAGTAGGCGCGGGTCGGCGACGAGCGCTCGCCCTATGTCCACAAGCTTCTGGTGACCATACGGAAGGTCGCCCGCCACCCGATCGCGCACGGCCTCCAGCTTCAGGAACTCCAGCGCGTGGTCCGCCCGCTCGCGCGCCAGCCGCTCGTGTTGCCGCGAGCGGGGGAGCCGCAGCACATCCTCGACCACGCTCGGCTTCGAGAGGTGCGCTGCCCCGACGAGCAGATTGTCGAGAACCGAGAGGTTCTTGAACAAGGTGGGGCTTTGAAAGCTGCGGGCGATGCCGATCTCCACGACGCGATGGGGTGGGAGCTTGAGGAGATCGCGCTCGTTGAAGCGTACCTGGCCGGTCTGAGGGGTGTAGAATCGGCTGATGAGGTTGAGGACCGATGTCTTGCCGGCGCCGTTCGGTCCGATCAGGCTGCAGATCGTTCCGTCTGCCACGCGCAGGTCCAACCCTGCGACAGCCGTCAGCCCAACGAAGGAGAGCGACACACCCGCGAGCTCAAGCATCGCTTACGCGCGGCGCTCCTTTCTGACCCTTTGATCCCGGTTCCGGAACCGGCCGATCTCGCCGGGCGCCTCCCGCTCGAGCATCCGCCGGAGTCGCCACGACACCACCCGCGGCAGGGACGCGAGGCCCTCGGGCGCCACGAGCAGCGTCAGCACCACGGCGCCGCCAATGATCGCTGTAGACAGTCCGCCCACCGAGGCCGCCTGGTCCGCGATCACGACGAGCAGCACGGCACCGGTCAGGCTCCCCCAGATCGAACCCATACCGCCCACAATCACCATGGAGAAGAACAGAAGCGAGAGGTCAAACGGGAACGAGGTCGGCGCGACGAGGCCGGTCCAGTGTGCGAGGAGGTCGCCTGCGATACCACAGAAGAAGGCACTCGTCGTGAACACCTTCACCTTCGCGCGCCAGACGTTGACCCCCATCGCCATTGCCGCCGCCTCGCTATCCCGCACCGCCATGAAGATGCGGCCTGAGCGCGTCGCCACCAAACTCAGCATCGCGAGGAGGCACAGCCAGCTCACCGCGAGCACGCAGTAATAGAGCGTCGGTTGCGAGGTCAGATCGAGCCCCCAGAGCGTCGTCGGGGGCATGGCCAGGCCGGCCCATCCGTTGGTCAGCCCCGTCCAGTTGAGGGCGATCTGCGGTACGGCCACGCCGAAGCCCAGCGTCAGGATGACGAGGTAGAGCCCGTGCAGGCGGCCGGTCGGCAGCCCGAGGACGAACCCGATCGCAGCGGCAACCAGACCCGCCGCGAGTATCTCCGGCACGAGGGGCAGCCTGAAGTGGATGGCAACGACAGCTGCCGTGTAGGCGCCGGCCGCGAGAAAACCGGCGTGTCCCAAAGACACCTGCCCCCCGTACCCCATGAGAAGGTTGAGCGAAGCGGCCGCGACGGCGTAGATGAGGCACTGCGTCGCCACCGACATGATCGCGGTGTTCCCGCCATAGGCGGCGGGGAACGCGACGGCGAAGCCGAAGGCAAGGAGCGGCCACGGGAGCCCGCGCCGGCGCGCTCGTATCATTGGCGCGACTGCGCCGCCGAGCCGAAGATGCCGTGAGGGCGTACGTAAAGCACGGCGACGATGAGGAGGAAAATGAACGTCAGCTGAAAGTTCGTCGAGAGGTAGGCGCTGATGAGGTTACCGACGATGCCGACGATGAAGCCGCCAACGATCGCCCCCGCGAGCGACCCGAACCCGCCAAGGACCGCCGCGGCGAACGCAAACACGGCGATCTGGTCCATCATCGTGGGCGACAGGCTCACGGCTGGCGCAACCAAGATGGCGGCCAGGCCGCTCAACAGCACCCCCCACGCCCACGACAACGCCACGGTGCGCCGCGTCGGAACGCCCATGAGCATGGCCGTATCCCGATCCTGCGCGATGGCCCGCATTGCCAAGCCGAGGCGCGTCCGCTCGAGCACAAAGTGCAGCGCGGCAGCGAGCACCAGGGTCAGCGCGACGATCAGGAGCTGGTCCGGGGTGAGGAAGTACGGACCGACACGGAGCGAGCCGCCCGATGTGAGTTCCGGGAGCGGCTTCGGCGTGTAGCCCCAGAGCACGCCGACCAGGCCCTCGATGCCGATGAAGAGCCCCAGCGTAATGGTGATCTGGATCAGCGAGGGCGCCTGTTCGATCCGCCGCAGGAGCGCCTCATCTGTCAGCGCGCCCACTACAGCCGCGCCGACGAGCGCAAGCAGCCACGCAGCCACCAACGGGAGGCGGACGGCCGACAACAAGGTCCACAAGATCATGGCGACCGCTGTGCCCATCGAACCGAACGCGAAGTTGACGAGCCGGGAGGTCTTGAAAATGATCACCAGGCCGAGCGCGGCCAGCGCATAGATCGCTCCGAAGCCCAGCCCTCCGATGACATCCTGACCAAATTGCACCATGATGGGCCATCATCCTCACTCAGCGGATACGCCCTCCAGACGAGCGTGAGGACGGCCTTCTCCCGCAGGCATCCTGGTTCTCTCGTTCGGAGTCTACTCGCCCGGCACCGGCGCGAGCCGGCCGTGTTTTGCGATCACCATGAACATCTTTTGAATTCCTGCGTGACTGGTCGGCGTATAGCTGACCTCGCCGCCGAGCGTCTGCAAGCCGGTGAGGTGGTTTAGCGCGGCTTCGTACGAGTCTCGCGTGATGGGGCCTTTGATCGCCTTGAGACCGGCCACCGCCACCTGCGCCTCGGTCCACCCCCATGCGGCGAAGACGGAAGCCGGCTTGCCCGGCTCGTGCTTCGGCATGGAATCTAGAAAGAGCTTTACCTGCGGGTTCCCCGTCTCGGTGAGCGGCGGGATGAACGCCCCGATATAACTGCCCGGAAACTCGGACTTGGCGGCGGAGAACGACTGCGGGATCGCCGAAACCTGGCTCATCAACCGCACCGGCTTGTAGTCGATGGCGGCCATGGCGTTCAGGAAAGAGATCGTGGGACCCGGGATCGCGAGGATGATGACCCCGTCACACCCGGCGCTCTTGAACTTTTCCGCCTGGGCTCCGAAGTCCACCTGACTCGGGTCGTACGAGATTGCCACGGTTGCGGTGACCCCGGCGTCTTTCACACCATCGTACAGGCTCTTACCGAAGTCGTCGTTCTGGTAGAGCACGCCGATCTTCTTCAGGTGTAATGTCTCTCTCGCGTAGCTCCCCAGCAGCTTGCCCTCGGTCACGTAGCTCGGCCACACATTGTAGAGGTTCTTGCGAAACACGGCCTGGATCGGGGTGGCGCCGGTCTGGGGTCCGATCAGCGGAACGTTCGCCGGGGTCAGAACGGTGAGCACGCCCTCTGTCGGCGCCGAGCCGTTGACCGCGACCTCGGCGAAGACGTGGTACTTATCCAGAAGGTCCCGCGTCAGCTGAACGGACACCGCCGGCTGGTATTTGTCATCTAAGCTGACCAGGCGGAGCGTCCGGCCCTGCACGCCACCGTGGGCATTCGTGTAGCGGAAGTACGCGTCGACGCCATACGTCGACTGCCCGTACAGGGCAGCCGGTCCCGACTTCGGCACGGTTTGGCCGAACGTGATCGTGGTACTCGCCACGCCGGGCGTCACGGCCGCGCTCGCCGAGCCGCCGTTTGAGTCCCAGGTCGCCAAGAGCAAGCCCATGCCGACCACAACCGCAGCCACGAAGCTCGTGGTGCGCCGTGCGCTCCCTCGAGTGCTGGATCCACCCATCGGATACCTCACCTCCACCGTGCCAATCCGCGTGTCGCGCGGGCTGTTTGAATCACTGGGTGTAACCTTCCCGCCTCAGTCAAGCACACGACGACTGTCTTCCGCCGGTACGAAACCGTGTTAACTTTCCAAACCGGCGCGCTGGCCGTGTTGAAAGCACCCAAGCGGGCCCGGGGCTACGCGACCCCTTTAGCGTACCCGAGGTCGCATTCCGAAACGTTACGGGTTACTTAACGCCTCGACAATTCATGGCAAAAACTGGCCGGGGAGGCAGCCCAGGATGGGCAGCGCGATCAGCAGAAAACTAGAGCAGGAACTTGCGCAGGTTCTCCAAGAGCGTGAGTACGTCAAGGACGCTATCCGCCAGGGCTCGCCGGAGCATCACCCGGGAGATGCTCCACGACGGTACGAGACTCGGATACGAACGCGGCAAGATTACCTGCGAGTCGAGAGATCGTCGGAGGATCTTATCGCCGGCTCTGTCTTGCGGGAAAGCCGCGCACAACCCTCGGTGGGCGGCGGCGGGGGGCGTCCCGTGAGGCTCTACCATCCTGGTGGCGGAAAGCGCGGAAGAGGCTAGTGCGAGTGCTGTTGGACAGCCGCTGATTTCGGAAGTGCCCCCAGATCCCACACACTGAGAATCAGGGCGACAATTCCGAGGATGAGCGATGTCCAGAAATCCCCCGGCCTAGTCGTAAAGGACAAGACCCAGGGGGCGATGATAAACCAGATTCCGACGAGACCGGTCACCCACTGCATCCACGCCTGCCGACGCGCGTCGGCGCTCAGCACCGCGGTGCCGGCGAGGATCAGTAGAATCAGCCCGCCGATAACGCTCGTCCACCCCATTGCGTTGTCGTTGGCGAATGGCAACACGGCAGGGGCGATGATGAACCAGATGCCAATGAGGGCGTTCACCACATTCCGCCACATCATGGATCTCACTTCCCTTCCGATCACACGTCCTCGTCCGCACTTTCCGCCTCCACTATAGATACGGGTCCTCGCGGGCCCTTGGTTGCACCGCGCTGTCAGTCGAGAGTCGGCGTTGACCGCACCATAAAAAAGTGCCATGGCGTGCCCTGAGTCACTGACTCGAAACCAATAAATTGAATTGGCTGCATGTGAAGCACTTGCCGTGAGACTGGCGGATGATGGAGGACGATCGGCGGACCAAACGGCACGTCAAGCACTTCATAATTTACTCGAAATTCCAGAAAACTTTACCGACCCGCAACCTTATCGACTGTCGCTCTTTGTTAGCGTGCTTATAGGTCGTGAGTTATGAGCGCGGTAAAGTTATGAGCACTTGCACTCTGCGCTCACAACTCACCGCCGTCAGGGGCTTCCGGGAGTCGCCATGGACGCGGTTGCCGTACGTCACGAAATCGCCTACGAAGTCCACCGCAGGGAGAGCTTTCTCCGCCACTACATCTTCAGCCTCGACCACAAGATGATCGGGAAGCAGTATTTCCTGACGACGATGTTCATGGCGCTCGTCGGCGGGGCCATGGCCATGTTGATGCGCCTCCATCTCGGGTGGCCGAACAATGGGGTGCTCTCGCCGGAGCAGTACCTGCAGGCCGTGACGATGCACGGCACCATCATGATCTTTTTCTTCCTCACGGTGATCCTGACCGGCGGGTTTGCGAACCTGTTGGTCCCGCTGATGATCGGGGCGCGGGACATGGCGTTCCCGTTCCTCAATATGCT
>JAJPIA010000038.1 GCA_021324975.1 Bacillota bacterium | reverse complement strand
TTCGAGATGAGCGAGCTGACCCCGATGATGCGCCAGTACCGGGCGCTCAAGGACAGCCACCCGCACGCGATCCTCCTCTTCCGGCTCGGTGACTTCTTCGAGGCGTTCTTCGAGGACGCGCACGTAGTGGCCCGCGCTCTCGGCCTCACGCTGACGAGCCGCCCGGTGGCCAAGGGCCAGCGCATTCCCATGTGCGGGATCCCGCACCACGCGCTTCACCCTTACCTGCGGAGGTTGATCGACGCCGGGCACCGGGTGGCCATCTGCGACCAGGTGGAGGAACCGGCGCACGGGCGGCACCTCGTGCGCCGCGAAATCGTGCGGGTCGTCACGCCCGGCACGGTGATCGAGGACGATCTGCTCGCGGCGCGCGAGAACAACTTTCTCGCGGCGGCGACAGGCAACGAGGGGGCCTGGGGCCTCGCGCTCGCGGACCTCTCCACGGGCGAATTCCTCGCCACCGAGGGTGCGCCGCCCGTCCGGCTCGACGACGTGCTGGCACGCTGGCGGCCGCGCGAGGTCCTGGTGGCCGAAGGCGCAGACGGCGACACTGTCGTTGCGCCCGGCACAACGGCAACCCCGTACGACGCGTGGCGCTTCGATCCGGCGGTCGCGGAGCGCGCGCTCCGCGAGCACCTGTCCGTGGCGTCGCTCGATGCCTTCGACCTGCCGGCGACCTCGCTGGCGACCGCCGCGGCGGGGGCGCTCGTCCAGTACCTCCACGACACCCAAAAAGGGCCGCTCCCGCATCTTCGAGGCATCCGGCGCATCCCCCCGTACGACGGCCTCATGCTGGACGACGTGACGCGACGGGCGCTCGGGCTGTGGCGTCCGGGCCGTGACGGCGGCGCCTCGGACACGCTCCTGGACGTGCTCGATCTCACGGAGACGCCGATGGGGGGCCGCATGCTTCGCCGGTGGCTCGCGGCGCCGCTCACGGACACGGTCGCGATCGCGGCGCGGCAGGACGCGGTGGAGGCGTTTGCCGTTGCCGGCGAGGCGCGGGAGGCATTGCGCGCGCGGCTGCGCGTGCTCGGCGACCTGGAACGCCTCGTGGGGCGTCTCGCCCACGAGGCCGGCACCCCGCGCGACCTCGGCGCCCTGCGCAGCGCCGCGGAGACGCTGCCCGACATCGTGCCGCCCATCCGAGGCGTTGCCGCGGCGGCGATCCAGGCGCTCGTCCCCGCGGTCGCCGCCCCTCCCGATGTCGTCGATTTGCTCCGCCGCGCGCTCGTCGACGCCCCGCCGCCGACCGCGAAGGACGGCGGCGCGATCCGCCCCGGCTTCGACGCCGCCCTCGACGAACTCCAGAACAGCAGCCGAGCGGCGCGCGAGTGGATGGCCAACCTGGAAACGCTCGAGCGCTCGCGCACCGGGATCCGCGGACTGAAGGTCGGTTACAACCAGGTCATGGGGTATTACATCGAAATCGGCAAAGCGCACGCCCGCAACGTGCCGGACGGCTACGTGCGCAAGGGAACGCTCGTGAACGCGGAACGATATATCACCGCGGAGATGAAGGAGCGCGAAGCCCTCATCCTGTCCGCTCAGGAGCGAATTCGCGCGCGGGAGTACGACGTGTTCCGCGAGGTGCGCGACCGCGTGCGCACGCACACCGGCTCTCTGCTGGCCGCCGCGCAAGCCGTGGCCGAACTCGACGTGTACGCGGCGCTCGCCGAGGCGGCGGTCCGGCACGGGTACGTGCGGCCCGTGATCACTACCGGCCGGACGATCCGCATCGCGGCGGGGCGCCATCCGGTCGTCGAGCAGGCAATCGGCCCGGAGCGGTTCGTGCCGAACGACGTGGCGCTCGGCGCGGGCCACGCCGGCGCACCGGCGCGCGACATCTGGATCGTGACGGGGCCGAACTTCGGCGGCAAGAGCACGTACATCCGCCAGGTCGCGCTCGCGGTGATCATGGCCCAACTCGGCAGCTTCGTGCCCGCCGCGGCGGCCGAGATCGGCGTCGTCGACCGCATCTTCACGCGCGTCGGCGCGGCCGACGATCTCGCCGCGGGGCGAAGCACCTTTCTCTCCGAGATGATCGAAGTCGCGCGCATCCTCACGCAGGCGGGCCCGCGGAGCCTCGTGATCCTGGACGAGGTCGGCCGCGGGACCAGCACGTACGATGGGATGAGCCTGGCGTGGGCCGTGGTGGAGGATCTCCACGATCGCGTGGGGGCCCGCGCGCTGTTCGCCACACACTACCACGAGCTTACGGAGCTCGCGGCGCAGCTCGAGCGTGTCGGCAACCTGCAGGTGCTCGTACGCGAGGACGGCCGGCGCGTCACGTTCCTGTACCGGGTCGCGGAGGGGGCGGCCGCGTCGTCCTACGGCATCCACGTCGCCCGGCTGGCAGGGGTCCCCGAGGCCGTCATCCGCCGGGCGCGCGAGGTGCTCGCCGGCCTGGAACGCGCGGCGGCGCCCCGGCCGGGGCGCGGGCGCCGCGGCCCGTCGCGCGCGCAGCAGCTCGCCCTCGCGCTCGGATCGCCGATCGAGGAGGCGCTGCGTTCCGTGGACGTCGCGGCGATGACGCCGCTCGACGCGCTCAACTTCGTGGCCTCGCTGCGCGCGATGCTGGACGCGCCGCCGGCCGTGTCCGACACGCCCGCGGCCGGGCCCGGCGCGCCGGCCGTCCCGACCCACCGCGCCGGCGCACCGTGAGCGCGCGGCTCGGACCAACGCGGCCCTCGTGGGCGCTTCGGTGATCACGGTCCTGCCCCGCGACGCGGCCGAGCGCATCGCCGCGGGCGAGGTGATTGAGCGGCCGGCGTCCGTCGTCAAGGAGCTCGTCGAAAACAGCCTCGACGCGGGCGCCCGCCGCATCACCGTCGAGATCGAGGATGGGGGACGCCGGCTGATCCGCGTGGCGGACGACGGGGAGGGCATCCCGGCCGCGGAGCTCGCGGTCGCGTTCGAGCGCTTCGCCACGAGCAAGATCCGCACCGCGGAGGACCTCAGGCGGGTGCACACCTACGGGTTCCGCGGCGAGGCGCTGCCGAGCATCGGCGCCGTCGCGCGGGTGGAGGTCGTGACGCGCGCGCGGACGGACGACGCCGGGTCTCGCATCACCGTGACCGGCGGCGTGCGGTCCGACGTGACGGCCGCCGCCGGCGGCTACGGCACGACCGTCACGGTGCGCGACCTGTTTTTCAACACCCCCGCGCGCCGAGCGTTTCAGCGGTCCCCGGCGCGCGAGACCGCGGTGGTCGCGGAAACGGTGGAGGCGCTTGCGCTCGCCGCCCCCGCGGTGGCGTTCCGGCTGCTCGACGCCGGCCGTGAGGTCCTGTGGGCGCCGGCGGAGCCGTTCAGCGCGCGGGCCCGGCGGATCCTGGGGACGGCGCTCGCGCCGTACACCCTCGAGCTTCACGCGGCCGGTCGCACGGCGGAGACGAGCGGCCTCGTCGGCACGCCGCAGGCCGCGCAGCGCCGGCGCAGCCAGCAGTGGTTTCTCGTCAACGGCCGGCCGGTCCGTAGCGCGCTCCTGGCCCGCGCCCTGAGCACGGCGTTTCACACCCTGATCCCGGACGATCAGCACCCGGTGGCGGTCCTCGACGTGCGCCTTCCGCCGGATGTCGTGGACGTCAACGTGCACCCGCGCAAGGCGGAGGTGCGCTTTGCCCGGGACGGCGAGATCTTCGACGACGTCGTGCGCGCGGTTCGCGGGGTGCTTCGCGGGACGCCGCTCGTCCACGTCGTGGGGTCGAGCGCCCCGGAGGCCGGCCCGCCGGTGCCACGGCCTACAGCGTCCGCGGGCGGGCCTGGCACCGCGTCGCTCGCGCTGGGGCCGGCCTCGGCGGACCGAGCGGACCCGCCGCATGTGGCGGAGCCCCAACCGCTCTGGATGCCGGCGGCGCGCGCCGACGAATGGCCGGAGATCCGGCTCATCGGGCAGCTTGCGCTCACCTACCTGGTGGGAGATGCCGGCGGCGACCTCGTCCTGATCGATCAGCACGCCGCCCACGAACGAATCTTGTACGAGCGGTTGCTGGAGCAGCGGGACGCGCACGGCGTGCGCGCCCAAGGGTTGGTGGTCCCGGCCGTGCTGGACTTGCACCCGGCCGAATTGGCGCTGTGGCAGGAGCTCGCGCCCGCGCTCGCGGCGCTGGGGTTCCCCACCGAGCCGTTTGGACCGTCCGCCGTCCGGCTCACGGCCGTGCCCGCGATCAGCGCATCCCGGGCGCCGGACGACCTGCTGCGCGCGTGCCTCCACGACCTCGGCACGGACGGCGCCCGCCACGCGGGCCGCGATCTCGAGGAGCGGCTTGCCATCGCCACGGCGTGCCACACGGCGGTCCGCGCCGGGGATCGCCTGGGCCTCGATGAGATGACGGCGCTTCTGCGCGCGCTCTCGCACGCCCGCGATCCGTTTTCGTGCTTCCACGGGCGCCCGACGATGGTCCGGGTGCCTCGCCGCGATCTCGAGCGCTGGTTCTACCGGCGGATCTGAGCGGCCTTACGCCAGCGCCGGCGGTTCATGTTCCAGTCGGCGTATCCACGCGTACGCGGGATCGTCGCTCCACGCCCCGTACCGCGACTCATCGCCCGCCATCGCCCACAGGTAGAACAGATCGTAGCCGGCGGCCGCGACGACCGGGTGGTAGCCGCGCGGGATCACCAGCAGGTCGCCGCTGCGGACCCGGTAGATCGCGTCGATCGGATCCGCCGCGCCGGGCGACGTGTACAACATCTGCAACCCGAACCCGCCCTCCGGGTGCACCAGGTAGAAGTACACTTCCTCCATCGGCAGCTCGCCGGAGGCGGACCGGGTGTCGTGCTTGTGCGGTGGGTAGCTCGACCAATTGCCCGGCGGATTGACGGTTTCGCCGACGAGCAGGCGCTCGGCGCCGCGCGTGGCGTCTACGACGTTATAGACGGCGCGGCGCCAGTTGCCCGCACCCACGTCGCGGCGCTCCACCTCACCCGGGCCGACGGCCCGGAACGGCGCCCGCGACGCGCTCGCCGCGTAGACCACGGCGCCGAAGAACCCGCCGTCCGAGGCGGCAAGGCGCGCGGACGTGCCCGGCGGAAGGTACACGGCGGACGGCGGCTCGCGAAACACATCCCGGCGCGGGCCGACGCGGGCCGCGTCCCCGCGCCCGCCGTCTGCCACCGTCCCCGCTCCCGTGAGCCCGTAGACGACCGCCTCACGGTCACCGGTCACGAGATCCTGCGTCGCCCCCGCGGCCAGCTCGACGACGCCGAACTCCAGATGGCGCAGCCCGGCGGTGCCGGGACCGGCGAGCCGAGTGCAACCGGCGCCGCGTCGGGACGCCTTGATGAGATACGACATCGAAGCCTCCGTGGACGCCGTGGAGCCGAGGGTGGTCGGGCTACGCTCCCGCGGTGGTTACGCCGGGACGCTCACGGGACGACCGCGGAGCACCCAGGAGCCCGCCTCGGCGATCTCCACCGGAACCGTGCGTCCCACGAGCTCAGGACCGCCATCGGTGCGGACGATCTTGTTGGTCCGCGTCCGGCCCAGCACGCCGCCGCGGACGCCCACGTCCTCCACGAGCACGTCCTGCATGGTCCCGACGAGCCCGGCATTGATCTCGGCCGCGATGCGCTCTTGCATCTGGTTCAGCGCGTACAACCGCCGGCGTTTCGCCTCCTCGGGGACCTGATCCCCATACCGGGCGGCGGGCGTCCCGTCGCGCGGCGAGTACATCGCGGTGTTGGCGGCGTCGAACCGCACCGTCTCCACGAACCTCAGCGTCGTCTCGAACTCGTCCTCGGTTTCGCCGGGGAACCCCACGATGAGGTCCGTCGTGATGCTCGCGGCCGGCATCGCCTCCCGGATGGCGTCGATCGTGGCCCGGTACTGTGCGGTGGTGTACGCACGGTGCATTCGCTTGAGGACGCCGTCGTGTCCGGCCTGCACCGGCAGGTGGATATGCTCGCACGCCTTCGGGAGCGCCGCGACGGTTTCGATCAGCCGGCGCGTCATGTCGCGCGGGTGGCTGGTCGTGAACCGGATCCGATCGATACCGGGGATATCGTGGATGAGGCTCAAGAGATCGGCGAGGTCGCGCCGGGGCGTGAGATCGTGGCCGTAGCTGTCCACGTTTTGGCCGAGCAACGTCACCTCGCAGTACCCCTGGTCGGCCAGGGCGCGCACCTCCGCCGCGACCGCCTCCGGCGGCACGCTCCGCTCGCGGCCACGGACGTACGGCACGATGCAGAACGTGCAGAATTTGTTGCACCCGTGGATGATGTTGACGAAACCGCGCACGCCCCCCGTCCGTACGGCCGGCAGCACCGGCAGCGGCCGCTCCTTGTCGGAGCGGTCCCAGACCTCGTACACGGGCATGCAGCCATCCTGCGCCTGTTGCAGCAGCTCGGGGAGCCGGTGAATATTGTGCACGCCGAACACGATGTCGAGCCACGGCGCACGTTTGAGCACGCGCTCCCGGTCCTTTTGCACGAGACAGCCGGCCATGCCGAGGATCAGCCCGGGCCGCCGCCGTTTGAGCGCGCGCAGCTCGCCGAGGCGCCCGTAGGCCTTGTCGTCGGCGCCCTCGCGCACGGTGCACGTGTTCAACAAGACAACGTCGGCGTCCGCGGGATCCTCGGCGTGCTCGTAGCCGAGGCCGGCGAGCAGCCCGGCCATGGCCTGCGAGTCGCGCACGTTCATCTGGCAACCCTGTGTGATGATGTGATATCGTCGCAGTTTGCCGTCCATCCGAGCCCTCACGCCGCGCGCTCAGTCGCGCTCCCGATACCGTCGCGCTCCCTATTATAGAGCACGCAGCTCGTGACTACAGGTTGAAATCGACGAGCGCCGTCACGCCGACCCCGTAGACGCGGTGGAGTTTGCCGGGCAGCGGGGTGAGGCTGTCCACCGGGACCAGCCCGCGCAGCCGCGCCACACCGGTGAACGTGCCCTCGATCTGGGCGACGGCCTGCACCGTATCGAGCGCTGCCTTGGGGCCCTGGACCTGGGCGGCACCGATGTAGGATGCCCCCGAGCTTCCCACGTTGATCCCCACGCTCAGGATCGGCACGACCTTCGTCAGCTCCCGGTTCGCCGCGTTGTTGTTGAGCATCAGCGTGTTGATGGCACTGTTGATCTGCGGGCCGAACTGCTTCACGACGTACCCGATGCCAAACAGCTTGATGAGCGACCCGATGTTGACCGGGAGCTGGGCCAGCGCCGGCGACGCCGACGCGCCCGCGAGAAACGCAACGACGATGAGTCCCGCAACTCGCTGCTGCCACCACTTGGTCATCTCGCCCCCTCCTTCCCGCATGCCGAGCGCCGCGTGTCTTCTGGGCGGCCCCGGTGCCACCCTCTGCCACCGGCAGCGGGCTCACTTTCTGCGCTCGTTTCCTCCAGCGATCGGCCCACGGTCTCGCGGCCCAGCCCGAGCACGATCGCGATCGCCACGGCGATCGCCCCGACGTAGCCGAAGAGCGCACCGTGGGCACTCGACCAGCTGCCGATCACGAGACCGAGCAGTGCCGGGGACATCGTGCCCGCGCTCCGCCCCGCCGCCGACGCCCATCCGGTGGCCGTCGCCCGAATGCGCGTCGGGTAGAGCTCGGCGGCATAGGACAGGATCACCGGCCACCCCGCCAGCACCCCGCCGCCCATCATGATCCCGCCGCCGACGAGGCCCGCCTCGCTGCGCGCGCCCGCCAGCACCGCCGCGCCGGCCCCGGCCACCGTGAGCGCCCCGAGCATCACCGGCTTGCGGCCGACCCGATCGAGCACGAGCGTCGCGATGATCGTCGGGACGATCATCGCGCAGGAAAACCAAAACGCGACCCGGTCGGCGTGCGCGGCACCCGAGGCGTGAAGCACGGCCGGCAACCACAGCACCGGACCGTTGTACGAGGCGATCATGATGCCCCAGACCGCCCAGAGCAGGATCGTGTCCCGCGGTCAGGCCCCAGGCGGATTGGAGCCCCGGCAACGCAAAGCTCAGCACGCCGAGGTTCAGGCCGTTGCCGGCGAACGCGAGCCCGGCGAGCAGCGTCACCCGCCACGGCAAATTCCCCGAGGCCGCCTCCACCGGAACGATCGGGGTGGCGATCGCGTCCGGCGCGCCCGCGGTCATGCCCTCGCGGGACACGCCGGGCGGCGCCTCGCCGGCCGCGTCACGTGGCGGCGCCGAACGCGTCGAACCCTGTGATGTCGCGCCCGACGATCAGCGTGTGGACGTCGTACGTACCCTCGTACGTATCCACCGTCTCGAGGTTGGCGGCGTGGCGCATCGCGTGGTACTCGAGCGTGATGCCGTATCCCCCGAGGATGGCCCGTGCCTCCCGCGCAATGATCAACGCGGCCCGCACGTTGTTGCGCTTGGCCAGGCTGACCTGTGTGTATCGCAGCCGGCCGGCGTCCTTCAGCCGGCCGAGATGATACGCGAGCAGCTGGGCTTTGGTGATTTCCGTGACCATGTTCACGAGGCGTTCCTGGATCAGCTGGGTGGCCGCGATTGGCCGGCCAAACGCCACGCGATCGCGGGCGTACGCGAGGGCTTCCTCGTAGCAGGCGATCGCCGCCCCGATCGCCCCCCAGGCGATCCCGTAGCGGGCCTGCGTGAGGCACCGCAGCGCCGCCCCGAGGCCGACGGCTTTTGGAAGCGCGGCATCCTCGGGCACCTCGACGTGATCGAGGACGAGCTCGCTGGTCACAGACGCACGCATGGACGCCTTGGTGTGGATGTCGTGCACGGTGAACCCGGGAAGCTTGGGATCCACGAGGAAGCCGCGGATCTCGCCCTGTTCGTCCTTGGCCCATACGACCGCCACATCGGCGAGCGAGCCGTTCGTGATCCACATCTTCGTCCCCGTCAGCACCCAGCCGGCGCCGCTACGCCGTGCCCGGGTCTGCATCGCCGCGGGGTCGCTGCCGGCCGTGGGCTCGGTCAACCCGAAGCAGCCGATCTTGGTGCCCGCGGCCATCGCGGGCAGCCACCTGCGGCGCTGCTCCTCCGTCCCGTACTCGTAGATCGGGTACATGACGAGGGCGCCCTGTACGGACGCAAACGAGCGCACGCCGCTGTCGCCGCGCTCGAGCTCCTGCATGATGAGCCCGTAGGCCACGTTGTTCATGCCGGCGCACCCGTACTCGGCGGGAAGGTTGGCCCCGTACGCGCGGAGATCGCCAAGTGCCGGGATGAGGTCACGCGGAAACTCGCCGGCGAGCCACGCCCGGCCGATGCGGGGGATCACCTCCCGGTCGACGAGCCGGGCGATGGTGTCGCGCGCCAGCCGTTCATCGTCGGTGAGCAGGCCCTCGATTCCGAAGTAGTCCACGCGCTCGGCTACCGCCGGCATCAGACGCTCCTTAGGACTGTCCACCCTGCTTCGTCTTTGCTTCATCTTTGCTTCATCGGCAAGTCACGGCGATCCTGTCGCGACGGGTCGTGAGCGCGCCTGTGTTGACACAGCAAAGCGACCGGAGGCTCGGTGCCTCCGGTCGCTTCATTTACCTCACCGATCTCTGCGGGACTCAGGTCTCGCCTTTTGAGGACGCATCCTCATGCGGAGAGACCGGTTGAGGGTTCCCCGGGAGGACGACGGCAACTAGCCCGGCCGCCGCCCCCGTTACTGCTTCGGTGGAGTCTCCCGGCCGCTGGCCGTATTGCTGCGCGACAGGCGATTTGCTCGTCGCATCGTCGCCTCCCTGTCTCGGGTTGGGGTCGCTGGGTCGCAACCCAAGTCTCATTTTCATTGTACGCCCGCATAGCCCGCTGTCAATGCCCCGATCCGAGTCTTTTCCTCCTGTGGACCAAGGAGGATACGCGCGCCGTTCCAGAATACGCTGCACAATGTCCTCCGCGCCACCCGCACGCCCCCTCGCGTGGGCGGCCGTCGCCGCGTGCGTAGCTGCCCTCTACCTCGGATGGCAGGTTTGGCAGATACTCGAGACGCCGTATCCCGCGGCGTATGACTACGATGAGGGAGTGTACGCGGAGACGGCGCTCGTCTGGGCACATGGCTCCCCGCTGTACCGCACGGTCTTTCTCAGCCAACCGCCGGCGTATATCGCAGCACTCCGCCTCGCTTACGGCGCGGCCGGCCCAACGATCGCCACGGCCCGCGCGACCGCGGTGCTGGCTTCGGGCCTCTGGCTCGCCGCGCTCTTTTCCCTCGCCGCGGCAGCGGGCCGGCCCCGCGCGGGAGTATTTGCCGTCTGCGCCGCGGCCGGCAACGGCGCGTTCTCCCTGGCCGCTCATACGGTCCAGACGGACGCGCCGAGCGCGGCGCTGGCTGCTGCGGCCGTCGCGTTCACATTCGCGGGGCGCCGAGGCCGGCTCGGCTACTGGGCCGCCGCGGGCGTCGTGTGGGGTCTCGCGATCCTCACAAAGCTCAGCGCGCTGATCGAGACCGTCCCGCTCGTGTTGCTCGCCACGTCATGGAGCGTTGCGGATCGGCCGGGGGCGGACGCGTCGCCCGCCGCGTCCGCGGCGCGGCTCATGGAGACGCGGCACGGCCACCCGGCGAGGCGCCGTCCGACCGAAGCGCTCCCGCCGCTTGGAGCACTCGGCGCCGGCGCGGCCGCGGCCATCGCCGCGTTTCTACCGGTGCTCTGGACCCGCGCCTTCCCGGCGCAGGTGATCCAGTATCACATGGCCGCGGCCCGGGCCTACGGGTCCGATCCCGCCGCAAATCTCACCGCCGCCGCGGGGTTTCTCTGGCACGCGTGGCCGCTCACCGGCGCGGCGATCCTCGGCGTATGGGCGGGTGCGCGCCCGAGCCGACCGTCGCCCCCACGCTCCGGCGCAATGACGACGGTGTTGATTCTCCTTGCGTGGCTGTTCGCGGCCGCGGGGGCGCTCGCGGGGTTGAGGCCGCTGTGGCCCCATCACCTGATCCTGCTTATCTCGCCTCTCGCCGTGCTCGCGGGCATCGGCGTCGACGGCGCGATGCTGGGAATCGAGCGCAGGGGGCGCAGCGCGGCGGCCGCGGTAGCCGTCACGGCCGCCGTTGCGACGGCAACCTACGTCGGTATTGCCACCGGCTCGAGACTTCCAACCTCGCCGGCGCTCCGCGCGGCAAGCGAGGCCGTCGCCGCGAGCGTACCGCGCCAAGAAGCGGTGGTCACGGACGATCCGCTGGTTCCGTTTCTGGCGGGCCGTCTCGTGCCGGCCGCGGTCATCGATACGTCGCTGGTACGCGTGGCGTCGGGGAACCTGACCGAATCGTCCATTGTAGCCGCGCTCGAACGCTCCGACGTGCGCGCGGTCGTGATCTGGCGCGGTACGTTCGAGCGCCTGCCGCGGGTCGCAGCCTGCACCCGGACGCTGTTTCCGATCGTTGCCGCGCGAGATGGCTTTCGGCGCGTCCTCGTGCGGTCGCGAGCAGCTGCCGCGCCCGGTCAGGCCGAGCGCTGTGCGCCTACGGCGGCGGGTTCATCGCCGCGCCGCCACGGCTGAGGCCGGCGGCCCGCATCGGCCCCCGGCCTCCTGGGCGAGCGGAGTCTACCGCGTGCCTCAGGCGGGCGACGACGCCCGCTGGATCGCATCGAACGCGACCCGCTTGTGGCTGCCGTCACAGAACGGCTTGCGGGCCGAGTGCCCGCACCGGCACAGCCACACCGTCTCCTTGGTTTCCCACGTCTTGCCTTCCGCGTCGACGAGCTCCACGGTCCCTTTGACCTGATACGGGCCGTTGTCCGTCGGAACGATCCGCACGTCAGCCATCCCGATTGCCTCCCCGCTGCGTTCTCGCCCGCCATGCCCGCGAGCGGTCCACACCGCCCCGGGTAACGCGGCGTGCCTCCATCATATTCCTACGCCACGTTCCTACGCGCTCGGACGCCGTGTTCTTATGCCGGCCAGAACCCGAGGCGCTGCGCCCCCTCGACGAGCGACCGCGTATACGGATGCTGAGGCGCCGCGAACAGCCGCCGGGTGTCCGCCGACTCCACGATGCGGCCGCCCCGCATCACGTGGACCAGATCCGCCATCTGCGCGACGATGCCGAGGTCGTGCGTGATGAGCAGGAGCGACATCCCGAGGTCGCGCTGCAGCCGGCCCAGCAGATCCAGAATCTGTGCCTGCACCGTGACGTCCAGGGCCGCGGTCGGTTCGTCCGCAATCAGCAGCGACGGCCCCGGCGCGATCGCGGCGGCGATCAGCACCCGCTGGCGTTGCCCGCCGGACAGCTCGTGCGGATACCGCCGCAGGAGGTCAGGGTTGAGCCCCACGCGGCCGAGCGCGTCGGCCGCGCGCTCGCGCGCGCCGCGGCGGCCGAGATGCGCGACGATGCCTTCCATGACCTGGTCGCCGATCGACATGACGGGATCCAAGGCCGACCCCGGCTCTTGAAAGATCATGGCCACGCGGCGGCCGCGGATCTTGGCCAGCTCCCGCTCCGGCATGGGCACGAGGTCCTGCCCGTCCAGGAGGATGCGCCCGGCCGTGATCCGGGCGTCGACCGGAAACAGCCGGAGCACCGCGTACGCGGTTATCGACTTGCCCGCGCCGCTCGCGCCGACGAGCGCGGCGGTCTGCCCGGACGGCACCTGGAGACGCACGTCTTCGAGCACAGGGATGTCGCCCGAGGGGCGCGTGATGGCCACGCTGAGCCCCTCGATCAGCAGCTCGGCGCCGCGTGGGGGCGAAACGGGGACGGCGGCGGTCACGGCGCGGCGGTCCGGCGCCGGCGCGGGAAGCGCTCCTCGAACAGGACGTACATCAGCGGGATGACCAAGAGGGTGAGCGCGGTCGACACCGTGAGCCCCCCGATCACGGCGCGCGCCAGCGGCATGTTGGTCTCGGCGCCTTCGCCGAGCCCCAGGGCCATCGGGATCATGCCGCACACCGTGGCGATCGCCGTCATGAGAATGGGGCGGAGCCGGATCCGGCCGGCGCGGATGATCGCGTCGTGGGCCGACAGCCCGGCCGCCTGCTGCTTGTTGGCGTAGTCGACGAGCAGGATGCCGTTACTGACCACGATGCCGATCATCATAATGACGCCCATGAACGAGATGATCGAGAGCGTGGTGTGGGTCAGCAGGAGCATCCAAATGACGCCGATGAAGCCGAGCGGCACGGTAAACATGATGACAAACGGGTCGACGAGCGATTGGAACTGCGACGCCATGATCATGTACACCAGCATCAGAGCCATGACCATGGCGAACCCGAGGCTCGCGAACGCCCCCGATTGCGCCTCGGTTTGCCCGGCCATGTGGTAGCTGAAGCCGGCCGGGAATGGCAGGCGGTCGAGCTGGCTTTGGATGTCTTGGGAGACGGCGCCCAGCGGCCGGTCTACGACGTTCGCCGTGACGTCGATCACCCGCTGCTCGTTCTTGCGGTTGATCTGCAGCGGCGAGCTGCCGAGCGTGATCCGCGCCACGTCCCGCAGGTGGATCGGCACCATGGGCTGCGGCGGTGAGTTCGCCGCGCCCGGATCCGCGAGCACGTTGAGCGGGACCGCACCGACGTCCTCCGGTTGCGACCGGTACTGCTGCTGGAGCTGCACGACGAGGTTGTACTCGTTACCCGTAATGGGGTCGATGAACTGGCTCGCGGTCGCGACGTTCCCGGCGATGGCCGTGTTGATGGCGTTGGCGACCGTGGTCGGGTTCAGACCCAGCTCCGCGGCCTTCTCCTTGTCGACGTTAACGTTGAACGCCGGGGTCTGCCCCCGCGGCGTGATCTGGACGTCCGTCGCGCCGGGGGTCGCGGCCACCATCGCCGCCACTGTCTGGGCCAGCTGTTGGCCGGCCGCGGGATCGTATCCGAGCAGCTGAATGTCGATGGGTGCCTGGGAGCCGAAGTTCACCACCGCGTGCTCCAGGCCACCTGTCTGGATGAACGTGAGCACCCCGGGGAACCGCCCGGTGATCGCACGGCGGACGTCATTGGCATAGTCGTCCGACGACTTCGGGCGGTGCGTGGGCGAGACGAGGCGCACGCTGATCGTCGCGTAGTTCTGGCCGGCGTTCGACCCGAAGCCGCCGCCGTTCGCCGGCACGCCCGTGTTCGTGTACAGGGCGGTGATCACGTTCGGCGGGATCGTCTTGCGGATCACGCCGGCGATCTGCTCGACGATCGCCGACGTTGCCGCGACGGCGGTCCCCTGCGGAGCCTGGACTTGGATGGAGAACTGGCTCTCGTCCGTCGCGGGGAAGAACTCCGTACCGACGCCACGCGCGGCGAGCAGCGACAGGACGAAGACCACGGCGACCGCGCCGAGGATCGTCGCGCCGCGATTGAGCGTCCACCCGAGCGTTCGCTGATACTGCTCGTCGATGGCGTTCATCATGCGCTCGCTCCACCGGACCAGCCGTGGAATGAGCCCCTCCCCCTTCGCCTCCTCGCCGGTCGTGGACCGCAGCAGCCGCAGGCTCAAGAGCGGATCGATCGTCATCGACACCACGTAGGACGCCACGAGCGCAAAGATGACCGTCAGCGCCATGGGGAGGAAGAGGCGCTGGGCGATGCCGCTCAGGAACACGACCGGGAAGAACACGGCGATGGTGGTCGACGTGGAGGCCAGCACGGGCAGGCCCACCTCCTGCGTCGCGTCCAGCACCGCCTGCAGCACGGGCGTCCCCGGGACGGCAAGGTGGCGCGTGATGTTTTCCCGGACGACGATCGCGTCGTCCACGAGACGTCCGATCGCAAGCGTCAACCCGCCGAGCGTGAAGATGTTGAGCGTCTGGCCCGAGAAGTACAGGAGCAGCAGCGCCGCCGAGACCGACAGCGGGATCCCGACGCTGACGATCACGACGCTCCAGAGGCTCCGCAGGAAGACCAGCACCACGAGGAACGTCAGGATCGCGCCGATCACGGCCTCATGCGCGAGGGTCGCGATCGAGGCGCGGATGTACTGGGACTGGTCGAACGACAGCGTCAGGTTCACGCCTTTCGGGATCGCGGTCAGGTGCGGGAGCGCGGCGCGGATCGCGTTGACGACCTGGATGGTGTTGGCGCCCGGCTGGCGCGCCACGAACAGCAGCACGCCGGGCTTGCCGTTCACCCGCACGATCTGCGTCTGGGTCGCGGCGGCGTCCTGGACCTGGGCGATGTCTCCCACATGCACCGGGACGCCGTTGCTGGTGGCGACGACCACGCGCCGAATCTGCTGCACATTCTGCAGGAGCGTTGGCACGTTGAGCTGATAGTTGATCTGCGGATTCTGGATGTTGCCCGCGGGGATCAGCTGGTTGTAGTTGCCGATGGCCGTGATCACGCCCTGCAGCGTCTGCCCGGTGGCGAGCAGCTTGTTCGGGTCGACGTTGACGTTGATCTGCCGCACCAGGCCGCCGTTCACGAACGCCTGCGACACGCCCGGGATCCGCTCCAGCTGCGGCTCGATGGTGTTGTAGGCGAGGTCGTAGAGCTGCCGGGCGTCCAAGCCGCCGCCGCCGACCACGACCTGGACGACCGGGATGTTGGAGATGTCGAACTTCAGCACGAACGGCTGCGACACGCCCGTGGGCAGGTTGCGCAGCGCGCGCTGCACGTTTTGGATGACCTCGATTTCGGCGACATCCAGGTTCGCGCCCCAGTCGAACCAAATCTGGATGTTGCTGAATCCCTGCCGCGTGGTGGAGAGGATCTGGGTGACGCCCGCGACCCGCGTGACGGCCTGCTCCAGCGGATAGGTCACCGTCCGCTCCATGGTCTCGGGGCTCGCGCCGTTGTAGTTGGTCTGGACGGAGACAACCGGAATGGTGATCTGCGGGAACAGGTCGCGCGGAAGGCGCTGCAGCCCGATCTGACTCAGCACGACGACGGCGATGCACACCATCAGCACCATGACCGGGTTGCGGACGGCGGCGCGGGTGAGGAACACGACCGGCTCCTAGATCCTCAGAGGCCGACCGGCGACGATTTTACGGGTTGTCCTTCGCGGACCAAGTCGGAACCGCGGAACACCACGAGGTCCGATGGGCTGAGCCCCTTCGTAATCTCCACCAGCGTGCCGGTCTCGCGACCGACGCTCACCTGCCGCGCCGTGGTCTTGCCGTCCACGACGACCCAGACGTAGCTCTGGGTCCCAACCGTCTCGACGGCGCTCAACGGGACCACGAGCGCCCGCTGGCTGCCGGCGACGATCGTGGCGGTCGCGTACATCCCGGGCCGGAGCAGGTGGCCGGGATTGGCAAGGTCGATCTCCACCTGCACCGTGCGCGTCTGCGGGTCCACCCCGCCGGCGATGCGGCTGACGACGCCTGTGAACGTCCGGCCGGGATACGCGTCCACGGTCGCCTGCACATTGTTCCCCCGGTGCACCATCGCGAGCTGCGTCTCGCTCACGTTGACCACGACGTCGAGGTTGTCGAGATCCGCGACCGTCACGATCGGCGTGGATGTACCGGGTGTCACGTACGCGCCCGGATCGAGACTCCGGCTGACCACCACGCCGCTAAATGGCGCGACGATCGTCGCGTACTGCAGGCCGAGCTGCGCGTTCTGCAGCGCGGCGGCCTGGCTCGCCGCCTGGGCCTGGCTGTTGTCAACCTGCGATCGGGCGGCCGCCACCTGTTGCTGCTGCGCCGCGATCTGGGCCTGGGCCTGGACGACCGCCGCCTCCGACGCGCGCACCTGCGCCGCGGCCTGGTCGACCGCCGCCTGGTCGGAGTCCATGTTCGACTTCGCGTCGTCGAGGTTCTGCTGCGCCTCGGCGCCCTGTTGGACGAGCGTCGCGGTTCGACTGTAGGTCGTCTTCGCATCGACGAGCGCGGCCTGCGCCTTCGCGAGGCCGGCCTTGGCGTTGACGAGGTTGGCCTGCGCGCTCTTGAGGGCCGCGACCGCGTTGGTCTCCTGGGCCTGGGCCGACGCGAGCTGGGCCTGCGACGTCTGCACGGCCGCCTGCGAGGCGCCGAGCGTGGCCTGCGCCTGGTTCACCTGCGCCAGCAGCTGGTCGTGGTCGACCACGGCCACCACCTGACCGGCGGTCACGGTGTCGCCGGCTCGGACCGTCACCGTCTGCAGGTAGCCTGACGTCTTCGGCAGCACCACGGCCTCACGGAGCGAGGCGATGCTGGCCGTCAGGCTGAGCGTAACAGGGAGGTTTTTGTACGCCGGATGCCCCACGCCGACCGCGGGCGCCACGCGGTTGCGGCCCACGTTCGTCGTCCCGCGCGGGGCCGCCTGGCTCGATCCCGAGCCGGACGGCGGCGTCGCTCGGCCGACGAGTAACCCCGCGACCAGGGCGGCGCATACCAGCGCGACCCAACCCCATGGCTTTGCCGATGCTCTCACTCGCCGCCCCCTACCTTCTCCCCGTCGACGTTTTCGTGACACAGGCGGCGCAACTCGCGCGCCTGGCGCTCCAGTTGCCGCTGCAGCCGTCCGAGTTGGTGCATCTTGTCACGCACCGACGCCAACTGCGCTTCGGTAATCTCAAGCGCGTTCTCCGCGGCGCGGTGCCGGCGGGCCGGATCCCCGACCCGCTTCGCGTCCGCGAGATGCCGGGCGCGCGCGTGATCCGCGTCTAGGATGCGCTTGATTTCGCCGAGGGACAAACCAAGCAGGCGCTTCAGGTCCTTGATGTGCTCGATCCGAGCCAGGTCCTGAGCTGTGTAGAGGCGGTGACCGCCGGCGAGGCGTTCCGTCGGCACCAGCAACCCGATCGCATCATAATAATGAAGCGCCCGGGGCGTAAGGCCGCTGAGCCGGCACACCTCGCCGATTTGGAAGAACATCCCCGTCGTGTCGCGTCGCTCGCGGATTCGACCACCTCCACCTCTGCTGCCCGCCCGCGCCGCGGGCCCGGGCGGTCTCTGCTCGTACGTCACCCTAATGACTGTATGGAGAACCTTACGTGCGTGTCAAGGTCATCCCGTGCACGTACGGTAACGATCCCATGAACGTTTCGTGAAGGCGGTGAACGCGTCCTCGTGAAGGACTCCTCCGGCCGCTGCGAGAACAGCCACACCGGCTCTAACGACGTGCTGCGCAATCCCCCAATGGCTTCGAGGAGGTGACGCATCGTGCCCGCCACGGTGACGGAGGCGGTTCGGCAGTTTCTTGAGAAGCCGAACTTTGCGGTGCTGGCAACGCGGTCGCGGTCGAATCGGCCGCAGGCAACACCCGTCTGGTTCCTCTACGACCACGGTCATATCGTGATCAACACGTCCAAGGGTCGTGCAAAGCTCCGGAACATCGAGCAGCACCCCGAGGTGGCGCTCGCGATCATGGACCGCGACGACCCCTATCGGTATGTGCAGATTCAAGGAAAAGTGGTGGCGCTCGACTCAGAGAATGGAGCGCGCGACATCGACCGGTTGTCGCAGCGCTACGCGGGGAGACCCTACCCCTACCCCGGGGGTGATCGTCCGGAGAACCGCGTGACGATTCGCATCGAGCCCGAGCGCGTCGACACGATGGGCGTGTAAGTCCCCGCTCCCGCGCCGCGGACGATGTGCGCTCATCGCGTGGCGGAGCGTACGCCGACCGCGCGCACCACGGGCTCTGTGACGAGGAGCGCCAGGAGGGCGTTGGCCAGGGCCTTCACGGCGTTGAACGGGACGATGGCGGACACCACGAGGCCCGCGATGCGCGCCGGCGGCATGCCGAACTGGAGCCCGAGCAGGACGAAGTTGGCCGGGATCATGATGAGGACGCGCGCCGCGGCGCCGCATGCGGCCGCGTACGCCAGTCGCCGGACGAACGGGCCGGTCAGGCGCCGGTACGCCCATGCCGTCACCCCCACGAAGGTGGCGGCGGCGAGGAAGTCCGCCGCGGGCCCGATCGGGCCGTGCGCTCGGAGGAGCAGGAACAACGCGTCCTTGACCAGGACCACGACGACGCCGGCGGCGGGCCCATACAACACGCCGGCCAAGAGACACACGGCATCGCTGGGGTCGTACGTCAGGTACGGCGCATACGGCAGCAGCGGCACCTGAATCGAGGCCATCAGCACCAGCGCTGCGGCGGCCAGCATCGCGCACGCGACGAGCCGTTGCGTGCCCGCCGCCACCGCTACACCACCCCGTCCGCGCGCAGGCGGGCGATCGCATCGCGCCCGTAGCCGAGCGCGCTCAAAATCGCGTCGGTATGCTGTCCCAGCATCGGCGGCGCCTGCGCGGCATCCAGCGGCGTCTCGGAGAATCGAAACGGCGACCGGAGCGCCGCCAACGCGCCGAGGACAGGGTGATTTACCTGTTCCACGACGCCCGCGGCGACGACGTGCGGGTGCGCGAAGACTTCAGCCATCGTATGCACCGGGCCCGCGGGAACTCCCACCGCCGTCAGGCGTTCCACCCACGCCTCGGCGCGGCCGCCGGCGAACGTGCGCGCGAGCATCGCGACCAAGTCGCTGCGGTGCGCAACGCGACCCGCGTTCGTGCGAAACCGGTCGTCCGAAGCCCAATCCAGGCCGAGCGCCGCACAGCACCGGCGCCACTGTTCGTCGTTGCCGACCGCCACGAGAAACCAGCGCTGCTCGCAGTCTTGAAACGCCTGATAAGGGACGAGGTTGGGATGCCCGGAGCCGGACGGACGCGGCTGCCGCCCTGTCGCGAAGTAGCTCTGCGCGGCGTACGTCATCCATGAGATGCCGGTCGCCATGAGCGACAGGTCCACCCGCTGACCCCGCCCCGACGCGCCGCGGGCGTGCAGCGCCGCGACGATCGCCGCGGTCGCCGTCGTGCCGGTCGCGAGGTCGATCACGGCGACGCCGGCGCGCACCGGCTCCCGGCCCGCCTCCCCGGTGATGGACATGAGCCCCGTGAATCCCTGCATCAAGAGGTCGTATCCGGGACGCTCGCGGTCCGGCCCCACGGGACCAAAGCCGGATACGGAGCCGTACACGAGCCGCGGGTTCAGCGGCGCCAGCGTCTCGTAGTCGGCGCCCAGCGCGGCCTGTGTCCCCGGCCGAAAGTTCTCCACGAACACGTCCGCGGTCGCGACGAGCCGGTGCAGGATCTCGCGGCCCGCCGCCGTCCCGAGATCCAGGGTCAGGCTGCGCTTGTTGCGGTTGAGGGACAAGTAGTACGTCGATTCGCGCACGCCGCCGCCGGCCTCGACGAACGGCGGCCCCCACCCGCGCGTCTCATCGCCGACGCCCGGGCGCTCGATCTTGATCACGTCCGCGCCGAGATCGCCGAGCAGCATGGTGCAAAACGGCCCCGCGAGCACGCGGGACGCATCGACCACGCGGATACCAGCCAGCGGGCCCGAACGGCCCGGCGTCACGGCGCCGCCTCCACGCTGCCGCACGGCCGACTGTGACGGAGGCGCCTCGACAACGGTTTACGCACGTGTGTCGTGTTCCATCCGCTGCGGGTCCGCCCCTCCCGCCGTACGCGCGGTGGACACCGGACGGCGTGGAGCGAAGCGCGGATCGGGCGCGGGGCACGGAGCCGGGGCGCGACGCACGCTCGCGAGGGCCGCGCCCGCGCCGCCACGAACTCCTTAGCGACTTAGCGATGATGCCGTTTGCTCGGAGGGCACCGCGATGACCATCCGCAACCCCGTCGACCGGCTCGCCGGCGCCCCGGTCCGCACGGAGACCGACAGCATGGGCCCGATCGACGTCCCCGCGGATCGGTACTGGGGTGCGCAGACGCAGCGCTCCCTGATCCACTTCGCGATCGGCGACGACTCGATGCCGCGCGAGATGATCCGCGCCATGGGCATTCTGAAAAAGGCCGCGGCGGAGACCAATCGTGACCTTGGACTGCTGCCCGACGGCTTGGCCCGGCTGATCATCCAGGCCGCGGACGAGGTGATCGACGGACGCCTCGACGACCACTTCCCGCTCCGCGTCTGGCAAACCGGCAGCGGCACGCAAAGCAACATGAACGCCAACGAGGTCATCGCCAACCGGGCGATCGAGCTGGCCGGAGGGCGGCTCGGCAGCAAGTCCCCGTTCCACCCGAACGATCACGTCAACATGTCGCAGTCGTCCAACGACACCTTTCCGACGGCCATGCACATCGCCGCCGGGGAGGCGGTGGTGCACGGGCTCCTGCCGAGCGTCCGCGGCCTGCGCGACGCGCTTGCGGAGCGCTCGGCCGCGTTCGCGGACGTGATCAAGATCGGCCGGACGCATCTCATGGACGCCGTGCCCCTCACGCTCGGTCAGGAGTTTTCCGGCTACGTCGCGCAACTGGACCAGGATCTCGCGCGCCTCGAGGGGGCGTTGCCGCAGGTATGGGAACTCGCGATCGGCGGCACCGCCGTCGGCACCGGCCTGAACGCGCACCCGGGGTTTGCGGACCGGTGCGCGGCGCGCATCGCCGAGCACACGGGGCTTCCGTTTGTCGCCGCGCGGAATAAATTCGCGGCGCTGGCGGCACACGACGCGCTCGTCATGTTGAGCGGTACCGAGCGCACGCTGGCGTGCTCCCTGATGAAGATCGCCAACGACATTCGGTGGATGGGGTCCGGCCCGCGCGCCGGCCTGGCCGAGCTCATGCTCCCGGAGAACGAGCCCGGGTCGTCCATCATGCCGGGGAAGGTCAACCCCACGCAGTCCGAGGCCATGACAATGGTCTGCGTTCAGGTCATCGGCAACGACACCGCGATCGCGGTGGCCGGGAGCCAGGGTAATTTCGAGCTCAACGTCTTCAAGCCGCTCATCATCCACAACCTGCTGCACTCCACCCGGCTCCTCGCGCACGCGTGCCGGTCGTTCACGGTGCACTGCGTCACCGGCCTCGCGCCCAATCGCGAGCAGCTGCGGCGATATGTGGAGACGTCGTTGATGCTCGTCACGGCATTGAGCCCCAAGATCGGGTACGACCGAGCCGCCGCCGTGGCGAAGACGGCCTACCGCGAGAACAAAACGCTCAAGGCCGTGTGCGTGGAGATGGGCCTCCTGACGCCGGATGAGTTCGACCGCCTGGTGCGGCCGGAGGAGATGCTCGGCCCGCATGCGTGACCGCCGCCCGGCCGCCTCCCGGCTCGCGGGAAGACGCCGGGCTGCATACCGCCCACGGCCGGCCTAATCTCCGCCCGCGGCGCGCTACGCCGCGAATCCGAACTCGCGCTCCGCGATGGTCAGGCTCTCGTCGATCACCGCCACCATGCGATCCAGCTCGTCTCGCGTCACAACGAGCGGCGGGACGCACTGGATGGACATGAAGCAACGGGTGAGCAGGCCGCGCTCCGCCATGAGCTCCACGACGCGACGGGTGAACGGGTGAGCGCCGGCCGCCGGGCCCCAGCCAAACGGCTCCTTGGTCTGCTTGTCCTTGACGAGTTCCACCGCGCACAGCAGGCCCGTGCCGCGGATGTCCCCCACCGTGGGATGCGAACGCAGCGGCGCGAGCGCCCCAAGCAAATACCGCCCCTGCTCGGCAGCCCGGCGGGGCAGATCCTCGCCCTGGAGGATCTCCAGGTTCTTGAGCGCGGCGGCGCACGCCACGGCCTGGCCGCCGAATGTGAGGAGGTGTGCGAGCCCGACGTCCTGGCGCTTGAACTCCTCGTACAGCGCGTCGCGGACCGCGACGGCGCCGATCGGCGCGTAGCCCGACGACAACCCCTTGGCCATCGTCATGAGGTCCGGGACCACGCCGAAATGCTCTGTGGCAAACATGCGCCCGGTCCGGCCGAAGCCGTTGATGACCTCGTCCATGATCAACAGGACGCCGTGGTGGTCGCAGATGTCGCGCAGGCGCTGCCAATACCGCGGCGAGGGCACGTGCGAGTTGTTCGACGCCGAGATCGGCTCGCCGATCACGGCGGCCACGTATTCGGGCCCCTGCGCGCGGATCTCCTGGTCCACGGCCTCCGCGCACAAGAGGTCGCCGGCCTCGCCCTCGAGGCCGAACGCGTTGCGGTAGCGGTCCGGCGACGGGACGAAGCTGACGCCGTGCATGAACGGGCCGAAGTAGGTCTCGTTGCGGGACGAGGTGATGCTCATCGCGCCAAACGTCGCACCGTGGTACCCGCCCCGCCGGGCGATCACCTTGTAGCGCTTGGGGAACCCGCGCATGACCTGCACCTGCTTCGCGATCTTCATAGCGCTCTCGATCGCTTCCGAGCCGCCGGAGCAGAACAAGAACCGGTTCAAATCCCCGGGCGTCAGGCCCGCGAGCACGTCTCCAAGCTGGACCGCCGGCAGGTTCGTGTAACTCGCAGACGAGACGTAGGCGATCTCCTGCGCCTGTCGCGCCATCGCCTCGCCGATCTCCCGCCGGCCATGGCCCACGTTCACCACATAGAGGCCGGATAAGCCGTCCAGGTACACGCGCCCGCGCGCATCGATCAGCCGGCATCCATCGCCGCGGACGATGACGCGAAGATGATCGCGCTCGGCGAGGTCCAGCCAGCGCGCCGTGTGGATCCACACGTGTTCCAGCGCTTCGCGCTCGACGGGTGTGAGCGGCGTGGCGGCCGTGGTCGGACCCTGCTTCGTGGCCTCTTGCATGGTTTGCCCTCCCGGCGAAGCTGGTTGCTCAGGTTGCGCATGCGGAGATCGGGGGACCCCACGACACCGCTCGTGTTTCCGTAGGGGGCCGTCCCCCTCCGAGGGACGGTGTGGCACTTCGTGCAGGGCGGCGTACCGTTCCTGCCTGCAAAAGTTTTGGCGATCCGCGTCGAACTATTCAGGCAATGGACGAGCAAACTGCCCTGGGGCGCATCACGGTGCCCGAACTCGAACGGGTGCTTGGGCACACGTGGCGCGTGCTCGACGACGGCTTTGTCCGTGCCGTCGACTACCTCGGTTCAGACCAGGCGATCGTGCAAGCGGCGCGCGTCTCGTACGGCGCGGGGACGAAAGCCGTCCACGAGGACACGGGCCTGATTCGCTACTTGTTGCGCCACCGCCACACGACGCCGTTCGAGATGTGTGAGATCAAGCTGCACGTGCGCGTCCCCATGGACACATGGCGCCAATGGATACGGCACCGGACCGCGTCGACGAACGAGTACTCGACACGCTATTCGATCGCCATCGATCGGGCCGCGGGCACAGACCCCGGCGCATGGCGGTTGCAGTCTTCGCGAAACAAGCAAGGCAGCGCCGGCGGGCTGCCCGCGGAGGAGGGCGGCCGCCTCACGGCGCGTGAGGCCGAGCTGCAGGCGTTTGCCCGAACTGTGTATGAGGAGCGCCTCGCCGCCGGCGTCGCGCGGGAACAGGCCCGCAAGGATCTGCCGCTATCCACCTATACCGAAGCCTACTGGAAGATTGACCTCTATAACCTGCTCCACTTCCTCGGCCTCAGGATGGACGAGCATGCCCAGGAGGAGATTCGAGCCTACGCCACCGTCATCGGCAATGAGATCGTAAGCCGATGGTGCCCGATCGCCTGGCAGGCGTTCAAGGACTACCACCTCAACAGCCTCACCCTGAGCGCGCTGGAGATCGAGGTCGTGCGGTGCCTGTCTGGGGGCGACCGCGACGGCGCCCGGCGCCTGGCGGAGCAATTCGGGTGGCTGACCATGCGGGACGGCAAGCTGAGACGCAACCGGGAACGTGCCGAGGCGTGGCGCAAGCTCCGCGGTCTTGGCATCGATCCGCCCTGGCCGGAATAACCGCGCCCGGCCCGTCCGTTCGCCAGGCTCCTCCACAGCCGTCGACCTGCCCACCCAATGTCGGGAGTTAGCGGCGCCCCTCTGTCGTTAACCGTTCGGATGGGCCCCGCCTCTGGTTTCGCCCGCGCATCGGTTTTTGCGGCCTCAACGGAGCGATTCGCGGGCGACTCCGCCCCCCGGAACCCCGTGGCACGGCATGGTGCCCCGGGCGACGACAGCGTCGGCAAGCCAATGGTCGCCATTGGGCCGGCCCGCTACCCGGGTGGACCCGCGAGCTCGGGTCGAGAGGTCGGGGCCGTTAAAGAGCCGTCAATAGGTAGAGTCAAACGAGGAGACTAGTCACTGCATGGCTCTAGACGCAACTTCCACCGTGGGCCGCGCCGGCGCGGCACGCCCCAGCAAATGGCTCGTGGCCATCTCCGTGATCGCCGGGGCGGTCATGGGCGCCATCGACTCCAGCGTCGTCAACGTCGCGCTGGCCCACATCCAGGCGTCTTACGGCGTCACGACGCAACAGGTGACCTGGGTCAGCACCTCCTACCTCATCGCGCTGGTCATCGTCATGCCGCTGACGGCGTGGCTCGGATCCGTGCTGGGGCGCAAGCGCATGTACATGCTCGCCGTGGCGATCTTCACCGCCGCGTCCGTGCTGTGCGGTCTGGCCCGCACGCTGGGACAGCTGATCGCGTTCCGGGTGATCCAGGGCCTCGGGGGCGGGGCGCTGTCGCCCACGGCGCAGGCCATCATGCGTGAGTCGTTTCCGCCCGAGGAGCAGGGTCAGGCCATGGGGATCTTCGGTATGATCATCCTGCTGGGGCCGGCGATCGGGCCGACGCTCGGAGGCTGGCTGACGGACAACTACTCGTGGCCGTGGATCTTCTTCGTGAATCTGCCGATCGGCATCCTCGGGCTGTTCCTCGCCTCGCTGTTTATCGAAGACCCCCCGTACATGCGGGCGCAGGGGTGGCGGCGGATCGATGCCGTCGGGATCGGGCTGATGGCCGTGGGCCTCGCGTCCCTGCAGGTGCTGCTCGAGCAGGGCGAGACGGACGGGTGGTTCGGGAGTCCGTTCATCTCCACGCTCGCCGTCATCGTCGTGGTCGCCCTCGCCGCCTTCATCATCTGGGAGTTGCGCGCCAAGGAGCCGGCGGTCGACCTGCGGGTCTTCGGCAACGTCTCCTTTGCCTCGGGCTCGCTGATCGGCAGCGTGATCGGGATGACGCTGTTCGGGGGCCTGATCCTGCTGCCGCTGTTTCTCCAAAATCTCCTGGGGTATGATGCCACGCAGGCCGGCTTGACGTTGATGCCGCGCTCGCTGGTCATGGTATTGATGATGCCGGTCGCCGGGCTGTTGTACAATCGGCTCGGCGTCTACATTATGCTGCCGTGCGGGTTGCTCCTCGCCGGTGCCTCGGGCCTCATGATGGCGCATTTCACCACTGAGAGCGGCCCCGTGCAATTGCTGGTGCCGCTCATTCTGCAGGGCTTCGGCTTCGCCCTCATGTTCGTCCCGATGTCGACGACCGCGCTCTCCACGATTCCGCGCCGGAAGATGCAGAGCGCGTCGAGTATGTTCACGTTGATGTTCCAGCTGGGCGGCAGCCTCGGGACGGCGATCGTCATCACGCTACTCGACCACAAGATCACGACGGCGAGCGCGAATCTCGTCCGGTATGCGTCCGTCTACAACCCGGCGTTCCGGCAGTGGTGGCAGACGTACGAGGCGGCGTTTGTCGCGCGGGGGCACGACCCCACCACCGCCCACATGCAGGCGCTGGCGGCGTTGAACGCCTTGATCAGCCAGCAGGCGTCGGTCGTGGCTTTCGAGTACGCGTTTGGCGCGATCGGCGTGGTGTTCTTCCTGTGCCTGCCGCTCGTTGCGTTCCTGCGCCGGGGCCGCACGCAGGTAGAAGACCTGCCCGGGGCCTGACGCTGCGACGGCCTCGTCCGAATGGCCTGCGGCCCGCCGCCGCGTAGCGGTGGCGGGCCGCTTCGTTTATTTCCAGTGCAGCATGGGTAGACCCGGTCTGTGGCCGGCGGGATGTCTCGGTCCGGGCGGCGATGGCGCGGAGTTGCCGATAACCGCACCTGCCGCGCCACACGGGCCGGAGGTCCGCGACTATGACGAAGGCGACGCAGTATGCGCTCGTGTGGGCCATCGTCCTGGCCATCACCTTTTTCATCGTCGTGCCCTTGTTCCGGCCGGCACCACATGAAGTGTCGTACACGGAGTTTCTCAACGACGTCCAGCGCGGGTCGGTGACCCAAGTCACAATCCAGGGCGATGCCGTATCGGGCCGCCTGAACCACAACGACGAGTTCCGGACCTATGTCCCCGCCGGCGACACGTCCTATCTGCACGAGCTGCGCGCGAGAAACGTGCCGATCCAGGCAGCGCCCCCGTCCAGCCGGTCGTCCTGGCTCGGCCCCGCCTCGACCGTGATCGCGATGCTGATCATCGCCGGGCTGTTTATGTGGATGTTCCGCAACGCCCAGTCGGGCGCCAACCAGGCGCTGTCGTTCGGCAAGAGCCGGCCGCGCCTTCACGCCGAGGCGAAAACCGGCGTGACGTTCGCCGACGTGGCGGGCGTCGAGGAGGCCAAAGAGGAGTTGGAGGAGGTCATCGAGTTCCTGCGGCACCCGAAGAAGTTCCAGGCGCTCGGGGCCAAGATCCCGCGGGGCGTCCTGCTCGTGGGGCCGCCGGGCAGCGGCAAGACGCTGCTGGCCAAGGCGATCGCGGGCGAGGCCGGCGTGCCGTTCTTCTCCAT
>JAJPIA010000036.1 GCA_021324975.1 Bacillota bacterium | reverse complement strand
GTGCTACCGTGCATGTGGTAAACAAATTCCTCACTCTGCTCGTGGCTCGGACTTCGCACCCCTGATAAGGGTGAGGTCCGTGGTTCGAGTCCACGAGGGCCCACCATCGCTGAGTGCGAACGTCCGTGAACGCCCCATTCGGTCCGGTTGCCCTCACGAACCGGAGGAAACTCCGGTGAGGTGTTCCCTCTCTCCATCCGCGCTCGGTCAGTTCGGCCGGCGTTGGGGAAAATATGATGCATGCGATGCCACAGGGGGACGAGGCAGATGCGTCGGGCTACGAAATTTCCGATCCTGCTCGTTGTTGCCATGGTGACACTTGGGATGGTGCTACCCGCGCATGCCGACCCGCGAGACATTTCAGTCGGCGGGGTGTGGATCGCCCAGATCAGCCATGACGCGGCCGGATACTCATCGTACGCGCGCGCGGTGCAGTTTAACCAGCAGATCACGGAGGCCTTGAGCGACCCGCAGCTCCGGCAAGGGGGTACCCTCGTCGTCCGTCAGGTGGGATCCGCTGCGACGATCTCCGTCGGTGACATCCTCGTATTCACCGTGATGCCGGAGGACACTGAGGGTGTCGAGAGCACGGTGGCTCTCGCCAATACGTGGGCCCAGCGTCTTGCCCAGGGGCTCAGTCGGGCTATGCCGGGCGCGGGGTTCTACTTTTAGTAGTTACGGTACTCTTCGCGACAGAAACGGCGAGCCGCGCTCGACAAAGCGCCACAGGACCTCCGTCGCCGCGGAGATCCCGATGCGGGGTGTGCGTGCCACCGCGGCCGGCGGCCGGCCCCGCGCGAGATACAGCGGGCCCTCGATCAGGTCCACCCGGTTATGCCGGTGCGCTATTCCCATCGCCTGCGTCAGCCGGCCCGGCCCGCTCGCGAGGAGCCGCAGCTCCTGGACGCCGCGGCGGGCGCGCATGAGCTCGATGCCCAGGATCGGTTCGAGCGCACGGAGCAGCACGGCTCCCGCGATTCCCTCGCGTTCGGTCACGACGTTCAAGCAGACGTGGGTTCCGTAGCTGAAGTATACGTACGCGGTGCCCGGCCGGCCCCACATGACCTCGCTTCGCGGCGTGCGCCGATACGCGTGGCTGGCCGGATCACGCGGGCCGAGATACGCTTCTACCTCGACCAGGCGGCCGGCGGTGCGGCCCTCCGGCGACTCGTGCACCAGGTAACAGCCGAGGAGCGCGCGGGCGACGGCGAGGGTGTTCCTGGCAACGTGGGTTCGAGGCAGGCGGCACAACACCGCCGGCGGGGGGGCCGCGGGCGGCACGGCCGCCCCGGCCGGCGGCGCCGGTGACCCCCGCCGGACCCGCATCACCTGCCGAGGAAGTCGAGTAGCCTGCGCCGCGGCCACGTATTGACGACGTCCTTGGCTTCGGCCCACCCGCGCCGTGCCGTGCCGACGCCGTACGCGATGTGCGCAAAGTGCTCCGTGCGGTGGGCGTCGCTGTTGATCGCAAGCAGGACGCCACGGTCGCGGGCGAGACGCACGTGGGCATCCCGCAGGTCGAGCCGCTCCGGGGACGCGTTGATCTCGAGGATCGTTTCGGTCCGACGGGCGCACTCCACCACGGCCTCCATGTCGAGGTCCATCGGCTCGCGCTCTCCGATGAGGCGCCCCGTCGGATGTCCCAGCATGTCGAGATGCGGATGCTCCAACGCGCGCACGACCCGCCGGGTTAGGGCTTCGCGGGGCATCTGCATGCGGGAGTGCACCGAACCGATGACGAGGTCGAGCGAGGCCAGCACATCGTCCGGGTAGTCGAGGGACCCGTCCGCCAGGATCTCCACCTCGGCCCCGAGGAGCACGTGAATGCCGATGCGATCGCCGGCCCGCGCCGCGGCATCCGCATGCTCACGCAGGGCGTCCGCGGTCACGCCGCCGGCGAACTTGAGGGACTGCGAGTGATCGGTCACGCAGATGTACTCGTAGCCCCGGGCCTTGGCCGCGCGGGCCATGGCTTCGACCGTGTCTTGCCCGTCGCTCCAGACCGTGTGCATGTGCAGATCCCCGCACAGGTCCTCGTTCCTCACCAGCGCCGGAAGCGTCCCGCGCTGCGCCAGCTCAAGCTCGCCGCGGCCCTCGCGAATCTCGGGGGGGACCCACGGCAGGTCCAGCGCGCGATACACGTCCTCCTCGGTGCGGCCGGCGATCCGGGCGTCGTCGGCCACGCGGAACACGCCGTACTCGTTGATCTTGAGGCCGCGGCGGACGCCCAGCTCGCGGAGCTGCACGTTGTGATCCTTGCTGCCGGTGAAATACTGCAGGGCCGCGCCGTACGCCTCGGGATCGACCGCGCGCACGTCGCACTGCACGCCCAGCCGGCCGAGAATTACGCTGCTGCGCGTGGGCCCGCGCGACAGCACCTGGGCGACCTGGGGCAGCGCCGTGAACGTGTCCATGACGGCGTCGGGCGCGCGCGTCGCCACCACGACATCGATGTCCGCGATCGTGTCACGCATCCGCCGAATGCTGCCCGCAAGGCTCGTGGCTTCGGCGCCCGGCACGCGGCTGAGCGCGTCTGCGATCACCTGTGCGTACGACAAGACGGCGCCCACCGGGTGGCGGGTCGTCTGGCGGCGGCGCCGCTCAATGCCGCGTAGGATGTTCTCCTCGGTCCGGGCCCCCATGCGCGGCAGCCGCCGGATCTCGCCCGCACGGGCGGCCCGCTCCAACGCGTCGATGTCCGCGATGCCGAGTTGCTCGTACAGCAGCCGCGCGGTCTTCGGGCCGATCTCGGGCAGCGTCATCAACTCCGAGAGCCCGCGAGGGAGTTCACGCTGCAGCTCGTCGTGGTAGGCGACGGTGCCGCTCTTGAGGTACTCCTCGATCCGCTGCGCCAAACCGGCGCCGATCCCGCCGACCCCGCGGAGCCCGCCGCGCTCGGCGATCGCGGCGATATCCTCACCCAGGCTCTCGAGCGCCCGCGCGGCCCGGCGGTAGGCGTTGATACGAAACGTCGACTCCTCTTTGATCTCGAGGAAATCCGCGATCTCGGCAAAGATCCGCGCGAGCTCGAGATTGCGCGACGTGGGCACCTATCCTAAAAGGTGGCGCCGCCCGGGCCGATTCGCGGTACGCGCACCGGCAGGACCGGGAGCAGCGCGGCGGTGACGCGGGCGCTGGCGTGCAAGAGGTATGGAGCGACCTGCGAGCGCGAGGCGTCTACGGAAACCACACCGCGAAACGGCGCCGCGAGCGTGACCATGAGAAGCGCGGCGACCAAGACCAAACCGCGGAACGCCCCCAACAGCGCCCCGACGACCCCGGCCGCGGGGAACGGGAGCCCCGCCAGCCCCAGCCGCAGCAGGTACGAGGTCGGCAGATAACACACGAGCCAGATCGCGAGGAACGAACACAACGCCGCCCAGGGGAGGGGCAGCATGGGCAGAAACACGGCCACGTTGCTCGCGGCGGCGCCGTAGAGGGCAGACGCGGCGAAAAACGCCGCGGCCAGCGCGGCCATATCGGCGACCCCGCCCCACACGCCGTAGCGTGCGCCGCGCAGGATGGACACCAGCACGATCGCCAGCGTGACCCAGTCGATCCAATTGAGCGCGATGGTGCGGGACATGCGCCCCCGTCCCCCCCGCCTCACTCGCGAAGCTCAGCGCCCGCGCGCGTCCGTAGCGCTATTCGGACCCGGGTCAGGATTTCCTCCGCATCGTCCGCGGCCAGCGTGCGGTCCGGCGCGCGCAGGCGTAACCGATAGGCGAGGCTGCGGTGCCCCGTCGGGATCGGCGGCCCGGCGTACACGTCGAACAGCTCCGCGGCCTCGAGCCACGGACCGGCGGTCTCGCGAATGATCGCCTCCACCCTGCCGGCGGCCACCGTGTCGGGGACGACGGCCGCGAGGTCGCGCTCGACCTCGGGATACCGCGGCAGCCCCGTGAACACGCGCGCCGCGATGATCGGGGGAGGCGCGGGAAGCGGCGGGATCTCGTCACTCACGCGCGCGCCTGCCGGGCGCCCCGCGGCCACGACGTACAGCGCTTCCAGGTCGATCTCGGCGACGTACGCGCGGTGCGGCAACTTGGACGCCGCCGCGAGATCCGGGTGGAGCTCGCCGTAGCGCACCGCCGCGCGCCCGCCGACGTGCAGGTCCGCGGAGCGCCCGGGGTGCCACCAGCGCGCAGGACCGAGGGGCGATGCGCCGGCGAGGTCGGCCGGCGCATCGGAGAGCGGGCGCACGTCGTCCACGGGAAGCGCCAGCTCGCCCAAGAGGGCGTCCAGCATCCAGCGGAGGTGGTGGAGATCGGCCAAGGCCTGATCCTCGGGGACGTTCCACCCGCCGCGCCACCGACCCATCAGCGCGATCGCCAGGCTGCGCCGCTCCACCGGACGACCTCCCTCGCCTCGCGGCAGGAAGATGCGTCCGAGCTCGAAGACGTGCGCGTCCTCAAGGCGGCGCGCGGCGTTGGTCGCCAGCACCTCGAGCGCCCCCGGCACGAGCGAGCGGCGCAGCGCGTCGTGGTCGTGCGTCAGGGGATTGGCGATCGCCGCCCGCGGATCCCCATCCACCAACTGCGGCCCGGAGCGGACCAGCGTCAGCGTCAACGTCTCCACGAGCCCGCAGCGGACCAGCGTGTCGCGAACGGTCCGGTCCGCGGCGAGGACCGGGGCCATGGTCCCCGGCGTCGTGTCGCCCCGCGGCAGCGTCGCCGGCACCCGGTCATAGCCGTACACGCGGGCCAACTCCTCGATGAGGTCCACCTCGGCAACGAGATCCGCTCGGAACGTCGGCACCTGGACCGACAGCGTGCGGCCCGAAGTGACGCGGCATCCCAGCGCGCGCAGGATGCGCACCATCTCGGCGGGTGCGATCTCCGTGCCCAACACCGCCGACGCCCTGGCCGGCCGCAGGCGAATCGTCGCCGCCCGCACCGGCGCCGGATAGACGTCGATCATTTCCCCGACGGTCCGGCCCGCCGAGATCTCAGCCAGCAGCCGTGCCGCGCGCGACTGTGCCGCGGGAGGCGCGTTGGGGTCCGCGCCGCGCTCGAAGCGCGCCGCCGCCTCCGTGCGAAGGCCCAGGCGGCGGGCCGTCCGCCCGATCGTGGGGGCATGCCAGTACGCGGCCTCCAACAGCACCGTGGCCGTCCGCTCCCCGACTTCCGTGTCCCGGCCGCCCATGATGCCGGCGAGTGAGACCGGCTTCGTCCCGTCCGTGATGACCAGCATCTCCGGCTCGAGGACGCGGGCCAAGCCGTCCAGCGTTTCCAGCGTCTCGCCGGGATGTGCGCGGCGGACCAGGAGGCGCCGCGTGCCAATGCGATCGCAATCGAACGCATGCATCGGCTGGCCGGTTTCGAGCATCACGTAGTTGGTCACGTCCACGACGGTGTTGATTGCGCGCACGCCCGCGGCCTCGAGGCGGCGCTGCATCCAGGCCGGGGAGGGACCGATCCGGACATCGTCGATCACGACGGCGGTGAATCGCGGGCAGCCCGCGGGATCCTCCACCTCGACCCGGACCCGATCCTCGGCCTCGCGACGCGCGGACGCGGTCCGGCGAGCCCGTCCGGCGCGACGACCGGCCCGCGGGTGCTCCGCGTATCCGTCCGGAAAGCGCACTGGGCGGTCGAGCAGGAGCCCCACCTCGCGGGCGATCCCGAGCATGCACAGGCAGTCCGGACGATTGGACGTGACCTCGAGATCGAGCACGATGTCCTCGCCGACCCGGACCACCTCCTCGGCCGGCAGGCCGACGCCAGCGAGGCGCTCAGCCAGCACGTCCGGCGCGATGTCGATGTCCACGTACTCCCGTAGCCACTCCAGCGACACCCGCATATGCTTTCTCCTACACCTGCCGCAGAAACCGGAGGTCGCCCTCGTAGAACAGCCGGATATCGTCGATCCGATGCCTGAGCATGGCCGGGCGCTCCACGCCCATGCCCCACGCGAACGCCGTGTACCGCTCCGGGTCGATCCCCGACATTTCCAGCACGCGCGGATGAAACATGCCGCATCCCAAGATCTCCAACCAGCCGGACCGCTTGCAGACGGCGCACCCGCGCCCGCCGCAGATGACGCACCCGATCGCCATCTCCGCGCTCGGCTCCGTGAACGGAAAATAGGACGGGGCAAAGCGCGTACGCGTATCGGGCCCGAAGAACGCGCGGGCGAAGTGCAGGAGGACCCCCTTGAGATCCGAGAAACGCACGCCCTCGCCCACCATGAACCCGTCCAACTGCTGAAACATCGGCGAGTGACTGGCATCGACGGGATCGCGCCGGTAGCAGTGGCCGTAGGAGATGGCGCGCATCGGCGGGCGGCGCTGGTCCATCACGTGGACATCCACGGCGGTGGTGTGGGTGCGCAGCACCCACCCACCGCCGAGGTAGAACGAGTCCTGCGCGTCGCGGGCGGGATGATACGGCGGCATGTTGAGCCGTTCGAAGTTGTCGTGGTCGGCCTCGACCTCCGGACCTTCGACGACCTCGAAGCCGAGCCCGATGAAGATCTCCGCGATCTCCTCCATGGTGCGCGACAACACGTGCCACCGGCCCGACAGCGGACCCCGGCCCGGCAGCGTCACGTCGATGCGCTCGTCCGCAAGACGCGTCTGGCGCGTCGCGGCTGCCAGCGATTCTGCCCGGCGCTGCACTGCCTCCTCGACCGCGGCCTTGAGCGCGTTGATCGACTGCCCAAGCCGGGGACGGTCCTCGGGGGGAGCGCTCGCGAGGGTGCGAAACGCCTGCGCGATCACGCCCTGGCGGCCGAGGTACCGGATCCGCACCTCCTCCAGTGCGGCCTCCGATGACGCTTCGTCGCACGCGCGCTCCGCCTCCCGCCCGATCTCGGCAATGCGCTGTAGGTCCTGCGCGGACAGTTGCTCCTTCATGGTCCCAGGCTCCCGGCGCGCCGCGCCAACAAAAATTGCACCTCCGTCCTAAGGGACGGAAGTGCAGCTTCCGCGGTCCCACCCTTCTTCCGCCCGCAGCCACAAAAGCGGGCGGCAACTCGAGGCGGCCCGGAATACGGGTCCGGGCGATCCCGTCCGCCTACACCCGGCCGCAGGCCGGTGTCAGCGGACGACTCCGGAGTGAACGCACGCGGCCCGGCGCGGACCGGCTCGCAATCGGTGACCGGTCCTCCCTTGGCACCGCGATCCCGCGCACCCTCTCCATCATCGCGGTCTCGCTATGATCGCCGGCAACCGCCGGCGTTCAGTTCAAGATCGGCACTACCCAGCGCGGCCGGCCGGTGGTGAGCCGCCGATACAGCAGATACGCCCAGACGGAACCCGTGGTCTCAAACACTCGCCAGAAAAACTCCGGCGTCCACGTGATCTCCACCGCGCCCCTCCCGCGTCGAACACTGCGTTTCTGAGGCCTCCGAAGGGAACGACGTCGCGCGTGGCCCTCTGAGGTCGGCGCTAGTATAACACAGGGCCTGCACGTCCTGCTATGCATTGTACTCGTCCGGTGGCTCATTCGTCGGCGGCGTCCGCGGCCGCGTCCCCTGAGATGAGGTGCGGATTTGGAAACTGGGCGAGCCGTTCAGGGAAGCTTCCCACGGCGTGGAACAGGTTGAGCGCTGCGGGGCTCTTCGCGACGACGGCGCGGAAGTACGTCTGGGCCTCGGCGGTTGCTTCGGCAAACGCCGGACGAAACCTGAGCGGCACATCACGCGGCTGCGCCGCCAACGCCCGCGTCAGATAGTATGTGAAGGCCCCGCCTTCGACGAGCGCGCCCGGCTCGTGGCTTCCCCACAAGTCCCATTCGGCGCGGCCGACCGCCGGAAGCGCCAGCCCGGGCACGCTCTTGACCGCCGACGCCAGCCGCTCGGCGAAGCAGCTTTCGACGATCAAGACTCGCCGCGACGTGCGAACCCGGCGCCACAGCGCGGGCATCGTCTGCGCCCAATCGAGATCGCGGGCGAGAAACTCGTACTCGCCCGCCACGTACAACAGCGCGGTGTCCCCCGGGCGCACGCGGTCGGCCAGCCATCGCAGCGCGCGGCCGAGCAGCCCGGGGCGGAGGTCGTCGCGGATGAGCAGGATATGATCGGCAGACCACCCGCGCTCGATGAGCACGGTGAGCATGCGCGTGGAGTTGGCGTATCCTGCGGGAAGATCGGGGTAGCGGCCGCCGTATGAGTCATCCTCCACGATCACGGCCCACCCGGCCGCGGGTGGCGGCGACGCCGAGACGACCCCGGGGTGGCCGGCAATAAGGCTCAGGACAATAACGGCGAGCGGCGCGCCGATCCGTCTCACCGGGACGTCTCGATCGCGCGACATCCGAAGTGGCCGCCGATGTCGCTCCGGACCGCCTTGGCGCGCATACGGGGGCATCGCTTCGGGTTATCTGGTGACCATCCCTGCCACGGCCCGCCGGTCGCACACGCCGCCCAATTGTGAGGAATCAGTGTAGCCGCCGCCCCCGTTTTGCAGTGGAGGGGCATATCACTGGAAAATCAGTTCGATCACTTGCGATGCCGCGGTCCCTGCGAGCGCGGATAGTTCGCAGGATGGGAGGCCGCCGGTGGCCGGAGCGCGTGGGCGAACGCGGTCGAAGATACGGAAGACGTCATTGGACGTGGGAGCCCTGCCTTCCACGATCCTCTCGGACCCAACCCCGTTGATCGGCCGAGAAAGCGAACTCGAGGCCGTCCGCATCCAACTTCTCGGCGATTCGGTCCGCCTGTTGACGGTGACCGGGGCGGGCGGCATCGGGAAGACGCGGCTCGCCCTCGCGGCGGCGCGATGTTCCCAGCCGGCCTTTCCCGACGGCGTCTGGTACGTCGACCTCGCGCCGCTCCACGACCCGAGTGGCATCGATGCCGCGATCAGGCAGGCCCTGCGGCTCGAGGAAGCGGCGATTCTTTCTCCCGCGGAGCGCGTGATCGCGTATGTGAAGGACCGTCGCCTCCTCTTGGTCCTCGATAATTTCGAGCACGTGTTACCGGCGTCTGCGCGCGTGGCGGAGCTCCTGGCCACGGCACCACAGTTGAAGGTGCTGGTCACGAGCCGCGAGCCGTTGAACCTGCGGCTGGAACACCGGCTCCCGCTCGCCGGATTGGCCCTGCCCGATCTGCGCGCCCCCGATCCGGCATCGGTGACGCAGGCGCCCGCGGGAGCACTTTTCCTGGAGCACGCGCGGCGGATCCAGCCGGATTTCGTCTTAACAGAGGAAGCCGCGCGCCCGCTGGCCGAGCTCCTGCACCGGCTCGACGGCATCCCGCTCGCGATTCGCATCGCCGCGGCCCACAGCAACGTGCTGTCTCCCGCGGCGATGCTGTCCCGGTTGCGTGGGCAGGCGCTCCTCGCAGCGGAGGAGGCGCGAGACGCGGCGGCGAGGCATCATACCCTCGGCGATGCGATGGAATGGAGCTACAACCTCCTGGGAGAGCGAGCGCAGGCGGTGTTCCGGCAACTGGGCGCCTTCGTAGGCGGATGGACCCTCGAGGCGGCCGAGGCTGTGATCGGGGACCAGGATCCGGCGACACCCGTGTGGTCGACGCTTGCGGCGCTCGTGGACAAGAGCCTGGTGCAGGCCGACGCCCGCGCGAGCAATGAGCGGCGATACCGGTTGCTCGAGCCGATCCGCCAATACGCGCGGCAACGCCTTGTGGAAAGCGGGGAGATCGACGAGGCGCGGCAGCGACACACGCGGTACTACATCACCCTGGCGGAGCAGGCCGAAGGGGCGATGTGGGGGCCCGAGGAGCGGACATGGCTCCAGCGTTTGGAGGCCGAGCACGAGAACTTGCGGGCGGCGCTACGGTGGACGGCGGAACGAGGAGACACCGAGGGCAGCCTGCGCCTCGCAGGAGCGCTGGCAGAGTTTTGGGCGTATGGCGGCTACCTCCGTGAAGGACGGCGCTGGCTGGAGCGGACGCGGGCACTCGGTGAGGGGACGCCCTCCCTGCTGCGGGCAAAGGCGCTCGGGGGCGAAGGCTACCTCGCGCTGTTCCAAGGAGACTACGGGGAGGCCCGGGCGTTGCTGCAGGGCGCGCTGGCGCTCGTCGACCCAAGCACCCCGGCATTGGAAGCTCGCGTCCGGTGGCGCCTCGGGGCCGTCGCCGCGCTCCAGGGCGACGCCTGCGAGGCACGGACGCAACTGGACCGCAGTCTCCCGCTCTGCCGGCAGGTGGGGAACGCCTCGGACGCAGCATGCGCCGCGCTGCATCTCGGCCGGACCTTCATACTCTTGGGGGATCTGCAGCGCGCCGAAGCGATGTCTACCGACGGTCTGAACTTCGCCCGCAGTGCCGGGAGCAAGTGCTTGACGGCATTCGCCCTGATGAGCCAGGCGCACCTAAAATTGAAGCAAGGCGATTATGCGGGCGCCGCCGGCGTGGCCACGGAGGCGTTGTCGCTGGCGCAGGAGGCGCGATTCTGGCGCGGCATCAAGTACGTCGTCGAGGTCGCCGCTCTCCTGAGCGACCGCGGCGGCGACGCCGGCAGGGGTCTACGCCTGCTGTCGGCCGTGGAGCCGTGGACCGAACGGGCCGGGGAGGTCGTCAACCCAGCGTGGCATGTCGCGGCCGCGCACGCTGATTTGCGCGCACGCGCCATGCGGCAGTTGGGCGAAGCTGCGTACCGCGCGGCCGTGGCTGAGGCGCAGGCGATGTCGGTCGACGAGGTTGTCGCCATGGCGCGGGAATCCCTCGTGTCTCCGGAGCGCCACGGCCCTGCGGTATCCGTATCGGCCGACCGTTCCGGCCTGTTCCTGAGCGACCGCGAACGGGCCATCCTGCGCCTCATCGCGGAGGGCCTGCCGAACAAGCAAATTGCCACGTCGTTGAACATTGCCGAGCGCACGGTGAAATCGCACCTGACCTCGGCGATGAACAAGCTGGGCGTCGATAACCGAGCGCACGCGGCGGCTGCGGCGATACAGCGCGATTTGCTCTGAGGGGGATCCGCTCTACTTCAGACGAGCGTGCCGCCGCGCCCACGGGCATCCGGAGGACACGAGGCGGGTATCCGCTACGATGGCTCCGTACGGTCGGCCAGCGTTTCCAGCGCAGTCAGGATGCCGTCGACGCCTGGGTTGATCTCTCGGGGCGCTACGTACCGCCAGCGAATGATGCCCCTGCGGTCGATCACGATCAGCGCGCGCTCGCTTGTTCCGTCCTTGGGCCGGTACACACCATAGGCCCGGGCGGCGGCGCCCTGAGGATCCGTGTCGGAGAGCAGCCGGAACCGCAGCCGTAGGGCTTTTGCAAACGCCTCATGGCACCAGATGCCATCCACGGAGATGCCAACAAGCTCCGCGTCCAGGGCGTGCAGCTGTGGCACTATCTCATTGTAGTGGATCAGTTGATCGGTCGAGACGGGCTCCCAGTCGGCGGGGTAGAAGACAAGGACGACGGGCTTCCCCCGGAAGTCACGCAAGGCCCAGCTCTGCGCCCGGCCGGCGGGGAGCAGGATCTCCGGAGCCGTTTCCCAACCATCCGCTGACGCCCGCGTCCTGCGGTTTTTCCCGCCCGCGTTGATCATCGTCCGCCCCGATCGTGAGCCGTCGCGCACGCGGCACCATATCGATCGCGCCGCAACCGGCGAGGTGGTGACCACCTCGTCGGTTGCGCATCTTGCTTACTCGCGAAGGTGGCGTTGGACTACCGGCCGTTCGCGTCGCCCTGCGCGTTGCCCTGCTGTTGCGAGATTGGCGCGACCGTTTCGCCCGCCAGCGATCCCGAGTTTGATGTATTCGGCTGCAGGATAACCGGCGCGGGCTGGACACAGTTCACTGCCACCCCGTCCCGATAACAACCGGGCGCGGGGGACTGCGCCAGGGCGGCCGGCACCGCGGTCGTCACACCGATGCCCAGCGCGAGCAGCATTCCGAGTGCATATCGCATGGTCTTTCCCTCCGTTTCTGAGTCTCGTTTCATCCCCGTGGGGACGCGTGGAGCCGACACTTGGGGCGTCCGTCCGGCGCGGTCTGGCGCGCTATCGCCCGCCGCCGTCGCCCTGCGCATTGCCCTGCTGGTACTCCGGCGTGAACTGCGCGCCGCCCGCGGAGCCGTAGGCGATCCCGGTGGCTTCCTGATCAGCGCTCGCCACGCCCGGCATCGCCGCGAGAACAGTCCCGAGTGCGAATGCCGCGAGCGCTGCAGACGCTGCCTTCCACAACCGCTTCATGGCGATCACCCTCCTCTCTCTCAATCTGTCCGTCGTTGTCATCCTGCCAGATGCGGCAAACGACGACGTCGTCCGAACGGGCAGATCGCGGATGCCCGAACGGGCAGCGGCAAGGGCACGGGGAGTACAGGCGCTAGATCAACCCGCTGGCACGGTAGAGCAGGATGGCGGCCGCTGCCGCCACGTTGAGGGACTCCACCCCGTGGGCAAGTGGTAGGCGTACCGTCTCCGCGCCCGCGCGAGACCACGCGGCCTGCGGACCCGCGCCTTCGTTACCGAAGATCACCGCGAGCGGACGGGCAAACGATGCATCGGCAGCGAGTTGTCCGCCCACCGGGCCGGCGATCATGAGCCTGACGCTCCGCTCCCGTAACTCCGTGGCCGCCGCGTCGGCCTCGCCGTAGTGGCGGAGCGGCACAAGAAACGCCGTGCCCGCGGACGCCCGCAACGCCTTCGGCCCGAACGGATCCGCGGCGCCGTCGATGGTCAGGACGGCGGTCGCCCCAGCGGCTGCCGCCGTGCGCACCATCGTCCCGACGTTCCCAGGGTCCTGGACCGCGTCGAGGACCACGATGAGCGCGTCCGGCTCGGCGAGGAGGGCGGGCGGCGCCGGCGACGGTCGCCGCGCGACGCCGATCACTCCCTGCGGGGTCTCGACCTGTGCGAGCGCCGCGTACACGTCCGGCGCGGCCACGACCTCCCGCGCACCGCGGGGACGCGCCACCGCGCGCAATGCCGCCAGCCGGGGATCGCCAGCGGCCTCGGGCGTATAGACCAGCAGGTCCAGGGAGGCACCGGCGGCCGCCGCGGTCTCGACGGCACGCCATCCTTCCACCAGGATCCGTTCCGCCTGCCGGCTCGGCGCGCGGAGTTGCGCGCGCAATTCGCGAATCAGGGGGTTGCTTCGACTCGTGATCACGGAGACCGTCGATCTCCCCACGCCGCCGGCCTGCGGGCACTCATGCGCCGTGCGCGCAGCGCCCACAAACGAGCGAGCCCTCCCCGCTCCGGGAGGGCCCGACCGCTCCATGTGCGCCTCCGGCTACTTGTCCGCCTGCGCGCGCTTGACGAGCGCTTGAAACGCATGATCATCCCGCACGGCGAGATCGGCAAGTACCTTGCGATTGATCTGGATGCCGGCGCGACGCAAGCCGCAAATGAGACGACTATAGGACGTGCCGTGCGTCCGCGCCGCGGCGTTGATCCTGGCGATCCAGAGCCGGCGAAAATCACGCTTCCGCGCGCGCCGGTGAGCGTAGGCCTGGGCCAACGCCCGCAGCACCGTCTGGTTCGCCATCTTGAACCAGCGGCTCTTTTTCCCCCAGTAACCTTTGGCGAGCTTCAGCACCTTGTGGTGCCTCCGCCTCGCCACCATGCCCCGCTTTACCCGTGCCATCGCGATCCCCCCTTGTCCCGGCGCCTTCGATGCGCCAACCCCCTCGGGGGCGGCTCATCGCAACGTCTTGCCGCCACGCGCCCCCTCTAACGGTAAGGAAGCAGGCGATTGATGCGTGCCGCGTCGGACGATTCGATCTCTCTCGTTTGTGCCAGGGATCGCTTGCGGGAACCGCGCTTGTGGACCATCAGGTGTCCACCCAGTTGACGTCCGCGCAGCACGCGCCCACGACTGGTCACGCGCATGCGCTTCGACGCCCCGCCGTGCGTCTTGAGCTTCGGCATCACGACCTCCTTCCGCGCGCGCCGCTCAGGTCTTCTTCGGCGCGAGAATCATCACCATGTTGCGGCCCTCCATCAACGGATGCCGCTCCACCACCGCTACCTCGGCGAGTTGCTGCGCCATACGTCGCAGAATCTGCTCGCCCACCTGTGGGTGCGCCATCTCGCGCCCGCGAAACCACATCGACACCCGAACCTTGTCGCCGTCCTTGAGAAAGCCGCTGACCGTCCGCGTCTTGGTCTGCAGATCGTGCTCCCCGATTTTGGGGCTGAGCCGCATGCCCTTGAGGTCGGAGGTCTTCGACTTCTTGTGCGCGAGCCGTTCACGCTTGGCCTGCTCGTACTTGTACTTGCCAAAGTCCATGATCCGGCAGACTGGCGGAGACGCGGTCGGCGCCACCTCCACCAAATCGACCCCGGCGTCCTGTGCCTTGGCCAGCGCCTCCTGCAACGACATAACACCCAACTGCTCCCCGTTCGCCCCGATCAGCCGCACCTCACGGGCCCGGATGCGGTTGTTGATCCGCGTCTCTCGCTCGCGCTCTATGGGTGTGATGGGTCTTCGGCCTCCTTCTGTCCCGTAATATGGAACGAGGAGATGGCTATGCCATCCCCTCCACAACGATCGTCCGCGTAAACCCTGCCGGCAACTCCCGCGCTTGGCACCGAGCGCCGCAGGGTGAGAAGCAGATGGCTTCTGCTTAAGCAATCATTCGATTTTGTAGGTATAACCTAGCATACCCCCCGACGCACGTCAACGAACCGGCACACGTCAACGAACAGCATGGTCGCGAGCAGCACGCTCCGCGATGTTGGCACCCCAGGGCAACACGCGCGCGACGACGAGGGCCTGATCGTCCGTCGGACCGTTGCCACTCCACCGGCCGACTGCCGCCATAATCTCGTCTGCGATCCGCTCCGGTTGCGCTTCCCGCAGCTCGATCAGGTAGTCAACCAGACGCCGGTCGCCGAACTCCTCCCCGTCCGGGCGGCGCGCTTCGATAATCCCGTCCGTAAACATCGCGAGCAGATCCCCGGGGCCCACCTGCACTTCCACCGCCGAGTAGCGGGCCGCGGCGTCGACGCCGAGCAGTAACCCGGGCGCCTCGAGCGCTTCGGGCGCCTGCACGCCGGCGCGCAGGAGGAGCGGCGTCGGGTGCCCGGCTCTCGTATAGCGGAGCGTCCCCGCCTCGGGGTCGACCACACCGTAGAAGAGGCTGACGAACAAACCGGAGGCGGCGTCGCGGGTGAGCACGCTGTTCATCCGCGCGAGCACCGCCTCGGAGGGGCGGCCGTCCAGCACAAACGCCTCGAGGAGATACCGCGCGCGGGCAGACAGCGTGGCCGCGGGAATGCCCTTGCCCGAAACGTCCGCAATGGCGAGGCCGACGCGTCCGTGCCCCACGGGAAGCACGGCATAGAAGTCGCCGCCCACCTCCCGGCTCGGCACATACCGGCCCGCGATGGCGATACCGGGCAGCCGGACGCTGGGCGTCGGCACCAGCGCCTCTTGAATCACGCCGGCGATCTCCTGCTGCCGGCCGTAGGCGCGCGCGTTGTCCACGGCCAGCGCCACACGATCGGCAAACGCTTCGATCAGGCGAACGTCCTGGGCGCGAAAGTCTCGTTCCTCGTGCGTAATCAGCTCCAACACGCCGATCACCCGGCCGCCGACGCGCAGCGGCACGCACGCCGCCGCCCGCACGCCCTGCGCGAGCAGGCGCGGGTCGAGCGCACGGAACGCTTCCTCCCCCGAGAGGACGAGCGCGCGCCCGCCGTCCGCCACCCGTCCGGCCAGCCCCTCACCGCGCGCCAGCCGCCGCGCGCCCACCGCTCCCGGATCGGAGTCTTGCGTGACGATCAGATCCCCCGTCGCGTCGTCCACGAACCATACGGTGCCGCCGTCCGCGCGCAGCGCGGCGGCGATCTGCTGCACGAGCGTCGCCAGGAGTTCGTCGAGCCGCACCGTGGAGAGCGCGGCATCGCTCACGCTCTGCAGGGCGTTGATCTCCGCGAGGGACCGCGCCAGCCGCTCGCTCATCTCGTTGAACGCGGTCCCCAGCTGGCCCAGCTCGTCCGTGCGGCGCAGGCGCACCCGATATCCCACTTCGCCGCGGCCGATCGCGCGCGCACCGTTGGCCAGGGCCACGATCGGCGCCGTCAGCTCCGTGCCCAACACCCAGGCCAGGAACACACCGAGGCCGACCGCCGCGAGCACCCATCCCAGCTCCTCCTGACCGCCGCGCCGCACCGGTTCCAGCGCCGCCCGTTCCGGCTCCAGCACCACGGCCGCCCAGCGCAGGTCGGTGATCGGCACCGCGGCTCCGATCTGGGGCCCGCCGGCCGCCGCGTCCCGGTAGCCCTCGATTATGCTCGGCTGGCCTCGAAGCGCCGCCTGCACGGCGGGCAGCGAAGCGAGCGCGTTGACTGGCCGGCCCGGCCGTCGAAGGTCGAACACGACGCGGCCGCCGTTGTCGACGATGATGCCGTCCATGTCGGGCGCCAGCGCGGTTGGCAGCATCGGCCGCACGCGCGTCAGATCCACGACGCCGTCCACCACCGCGGTGAGCCGGGGGCCCTCGGTGATCGCGGTCGCGACCTCGAGCTCCGGACGGCGGCCGGGGGAATTGACGACGCCGACCGCCCACGGCGCGCCGGCGCGCACCGTGGCGAATCCCCAATGGGTCGCCACGTTCGCGTAGGCATCGCCGGGCGGCGCCGATGCCTCCACGCGCCCGTCAGGCAGGATGAGCCCGAGCCAGAGGAACGACGTCTCGTAGGCGCGGATCGACGTCAGCAACTGCACGATCCCGACCACCGGGTAGGGTTGGCTCTGCACCGCCGATCCGGCCGCCAGCTCCGCGTGCACCGTATTCTCGACAAACGTGCTGATATCGGACGCCAGCGCACGCGCCGCATCCTGTTGCCTGCGCAGCACGAGGTTGCGGCGGCCCTGGTCCTGTTGCAGGCTCAACAGCACACCGAGCACCAGGACGGGGACCATACAAATGAGGATGACGCCGGCGACCTTGCCTCGAATACCGAGCCGCATCACCGTTTCCCCCGTCCGGTTTCGCGCCCGGCCACTCGCTCGCGCGTGCGACGCCCGCGCGGTCCCGATCGCCCGCCGTTACGACTGGGGCGATCCGTGGGCTCGCGCTTTCTCGATCGCTTCCAGTTCGGTGGAATAGATCGGAAACACCTGGTCCAACCCGGTGATCGTGAACAGCTTGCCGATCTTGGGCTGTGTGGACACGACGGCCAGCGTCCCGTCGCGCTCGTGGATGCGCTTGAGGGCGGCCGTCAGCACCCGAAGCGCGGTACTGTCCATGTACGTCGTCTTCGACAGGTTGACGACGAGCAGCGGGGGTGCGCCCGCCGCGCCGCGCGTCAGAGCCTCCTCCAGCCGCGGCGCCGTGTAGAGGTCGACCTCACCCGCAACTTCGATCACCGTCACGGTCCCTTCCGTCCGGGCTCCGATCTGGAGCTCCATCGCCGTCCCTCCCTCTGAGACGCGCCTCGGCCCTAGTCGTCGTCGCGCGTGATCATCGCCGCCTGGTAGAGCGCGATGCCCTTGTTCGCGACCGCGGACGCGATGAATCCGAGCAGAAACAGGAACAATCCCTTGCTCGCCACCATCAGAATCGTGTCTCCCATCGACCGCGCGGCGACGGATTCGGCCAGGGCCCCGGAGGCGACCAGTTGCACATACGCCAGGCCGAACACGGCGAGCAGCAGGAGCACACCGAGGACAAACACCGTCATGCCGGCCGACCGCCCCGCGCCGTCTCCACCGGTGCGAGCCATGCGGTCACCTCCGTGTGTCACGCAAACGCATGTTACTCCAGCCGGGCGCCGGCGAGCGCGGTCTGGCACGAACACGACCGCACCCGCGGCAGCCGCTCGATCATCGCAAAGAGCAGCCGGCGGAGCTTTTCGTTATTCTCCCGCAACACCGCGATCACCGCCTCGTGCGACACCGGCGAAACATCGGGCGACCCCTCCAGCCCGACGTCGTAGTCCGTGATCAACGAGATGTTGACGTAGCACAACTCCAGTTCCCGTGCCAGATGCCCTTCGGGATAGTTGGTCATATTGATGACTTCCCACCCCTGCGAGCGGAACCAGCGGCTCTCCGACCGCGTGCTGAACCGGGGACCCTGGATCACGACCACGGTGCCCCGATCGTGCACGGGAATCTCGATGGCCCGGGCAGCCTCCACGGCCAGCGGCCGAAGCGTCGGACAATACGGATCCGCGGCGGAGACGTGGGTCACGACCGGCCCATCGTAGAACGTGTCCCCGCGCCCCCACGTGCGGTCCACATACTGGTCGCAAATAACGCAGTGCCCGGGCTTGACGTGAGGCTGCAGGCTCCCGGCCGCGCAGGGGCCGAACAGCCATTCGACGCCGAGGGACTTCATGGCCCAGACGTTCGCGCGGTAGTTGATCCGGTGCGGTGGCAGGCGGTGCGTACGGCCGTGCCGCGGCAGGAACGCGACGGTGCGCCCGGCGATCTCCGCGAGCGTGAACGTGTCGCTGGGTTCGCCGTACGGCGTCTCGACCTTGTGCTCGCGGGCGCCCTCCAGCAGCGAGTAAAAGCCCGAGCCGCCAAACACCCCGATCTCTGCGCGCGGCACCGGCGCCTCCCTGTCCTATAAGGTAAAGGTCACGCGCTCCGTAGCGACGATTCCCATTCCGTCGTTCCCCGCGAACAACCGGGGAACCGGCGCGCGCTCGTTTGCAATCCTGACCGCGATGTCCCACGCCGCAAAGGAGGATATCCGACACACGCGCGGGGCCACGAGACGAAACAGGCCGGCGCTCCCGCCGGCGGCCGCGCCCCATTCGGATTCCACCACACGACGGGGCACGCGAAATTGCGCCTCTAGCTGCTACGATGGTATCATCTGCGTTGACGATGGGTCAACTTGCGCGGGGTTTCATTCGCCGTTCTGCCCCACGGCTCGACGAACGCGCGGACGTCGTCGTCATTCCCTGGAGTGGCGTGCGTTCATTCGGAGGTGCCGATGCAGGCGGCGCACAGCTTGGTTCGCCCGTTTCGCGGGCCCAGCCGCGTGTGGTACGGATTAGGCGCGGCGGCGCGCGCGGCGGAATGTGCCGCTGAACTCGGCATCGCCCCCGGCGCCGCGCTCGTCTTTGCGGATCCCGCGGTAGACCGGCTCGGCCTCGCGCGCGAGCCGATCGAAAGCCTTCGCGCCGCGGGCTTTGCCGTGCATCGGTTCTCGGAGATCCCGGGAGAACCGACGGTGGAGGTCGCGGATCGAGGCGCGGCCGCCGTGCGCGCGCTCTCGCCCGCCCTGATCGTCGGCGTCGGCGGCGGAAGCGTGATGGATGTCGCGAAACTCGGGGCCGCGATGATCGAGAACCCGGGGAGCGTGCTCGAGTACACGCATTTGGGCGGGCGCCGTCTTCGAGGCCGCGCCGTACCCACCATTCTCGTGCCGACGACCGCGGGGACCGGCGCCGAAGCCAGCCAAAACGCCGTCGTGACCGCCGGGGCCAAAAAGGCGTTTGCGAACAACTATCCGCAACTGCTGGCGGCCGGCGTGTTGCTCGATCCGGCCCTCACGGTCTCGCTGCCGCGCGACGTGACCGCGCACACCGGACTGGACGCCCTGAGCCACTGTGTCGAAGCACTGCTCTCCACGCACGCGACGGCCCTCACCGACCTCCAGGCTGTGCGGGGCATCGAGCTCATCGCCGAGTGGCTGCCGCGGGCCTATGCCGCCGCCGGCGACGAGACCGCGCGCGGGAGCATGGTGCTCGCCGCCTACTGCGGCGGGCTCGCGCTCAACGCCGGCATGGTGCTGGGCCACTCCATCGCGTACACGATCGCGAACCGACTCCACCTGCCCCACGGCTTATCGTGCGCCCTGGCGCTTCCGTACGCGGTCGCGTACAGTCGGGAGGCCGCGCCGGAGCGGCTGCGGCGCATCGGTGACGCCGCCGGCGGCCGCGGCGCCGATCCCGTCCGCGGGATCGAGGTCCTGTGCCGCGATCTCGGCGTGCCCGAAGCGCTGAGAACGCTCGGCCTCGAGCGGAGGCAGCTCGGCGAGATGGTCACCGAGTGCCTCGAGCACTATCCGCGGCCGAACAACCCGCGGCCGCTCGAGCGTGGCCCGCTATTGTCCCTCTACGAGGCAATGTGGGAGGGGCGCCCCGCGTACGCATGGACGTCATAGCGTCGCGCGGCGGGGCGCCCGGACGCCGCCTCGCCGCGATCCTGTTCGACCTCGACGGCACACTGCTCGACAGCGCCGAGCTGATCATCACGGCGTTTCAGGAGACGTGCCGCTCGCGGCTCCACCGCGATATCGATCGGGCGACGATCCTGCGGGACTGGGCGCGCCCCATTCGGGAGCGGTTTCACGCGCTCGCGCCCGGCCGCGACGAGGAACTGTCCCGGGATTACCTCCGACGCTACCTCGCGCTTCACGACCGGTTGGCTCGCCTGTTTTGCGGCGTCCCCGCCCTCCTCCGCGCACTCGCGGCCCGTGGCTACGCGATGGCCGTCGTGACGTCCAAACGTCGAGCCACGACCCAGGCCGCCGTGGGCGCATTCGGCCTCGCCGAGTGGTGCCCGGTGATCATCACGGACGAGGATACACGGCGGCACAAGCCCGACCCCGAACCCGTCCGCCTCGCGGTGAGCCGCCTCGGCGTCGCCGCCGCGGACACCCTCATGGTCGGCGACACGCCGTTCGACGTCGAAGCGGGCCGCGACGCGGGCGCCGCGACGGCAGGCGCGCTGTGGGGCGCCGTCGATCCGGACGCGTTGCGGGCCGCGCGGCCCGATTACATCGTCGCGCGGCCCGAGAACCTGCTCGCGCTCTGCCCGCCGCTCGACGGCGCGCTGCCGGCGGCTACCGGCCCGTAGCGGAACGCGTTCTCACGGCCGCCGCGTGCCCCGCAATCGCGCGATGTAGATCCGGGCGGCCTGGTCCATCGAGGCGGCCCGCAGGCGTTCCTCTTCGGCAAATCTCGCCTCCTCGGTCGCCCAGCGGTCCGACGTCGCGTACGCCTCGTCTTCGGCCTGCTGCACGGCGTCGCCCGATCCGCGGTCGTTTCTCACGAACGCGCCCACCGACACCGCCAGAGCGCCGATGCGGTCGACGATCGCCGGCACGCGACGGACGGTCACCTCCGCGATGAGCGCCGCGGCGGCGACGGCGGCCACCGGCGGCCACGCGTCCTCGGTGCCGGTGCCGCGTCCCTCACGGAAGGTCTCCTCGGGCGAGCGCAGGAGCCGCCCGCCCGTCGTCTCCGCAAGCTGCGCCAGGAGCGCCGGGTTGCCGCCGGGCTCGCGCAGTTCGGGGGAATACGGCACGACGAGCCCGGCGGCGCGCGTGCCTATGGGTCCGCGCGCGTCCGCGGCGGCCACGATAACCGAGTACGTGCCCGGCGTCTCCGCGGGCCACTCCGCCTCGTACCGCCCGGGCGCCGTCTGCACGGCATCGACGGCGCGGCGGATCCCGCCGGGGCCACCAACCTGTGCCCGGAGGGCGAGACCGTCCCATGGGGCGCCGTCCGGCCGGCGGGCGTCGACGACGAGCCGGGCTGAGGCGCCCTGCGGGTCGTGGCCGAGCGACACGTAGAGCCCCGCCTGCTCGTCCCGCAGGGTCCACCGCACGGCCTGCGACCAGAACCGCGCGACCGCGGACCATCCGGCCCACGGCGCGGTCCACCGCGTGCCGTCGTCGGAGGTAAACGCGACCACGTGGCCCACACCGTAGCGCCACGTCGCGAGGACCGGATCGCCTCGCGGTCCGGCGAGCGCGACGTCCGCGCCGGCTTTGGCGACCGCCGCAACGTATCCCTCGATCGGCGGCGGCGTCGGCAGGCCGGCGAGCGTCGGCGCAGCCTCCCCGCGCTCGAGCGGCGTCGGCTCCTCGACAAGGTACGAGCGGATGGCGACGAGCGCCTCGGTCGTAAAGATCTGCGGGATCGCGTAGAGATCCTTGGCCACGTACGATCGTCCGCCGCCCCACCGCGCGAGATTGCGCATGAACGCGAGGTCTGCGTCCGAGCCGATCGCCACCGTGCTGACCGTGATCTTTTGTCGCGCCAGCGCGGACGCCAACGTGTGGAAATCTCCGGGATCGGTGAGACCGTCGCTGGCGACGATCACATGCCGTACCTTCGCCGGGGACGTGGCCAGAAACTTTCCGGCCGCGGCGAGCGGCGGGTACATGAGCGTGCCGCCGCCGGCCTGGATGCGGGCGACCTCGGCGAGGATCCGGTCGCGGAAGCGCGCGTCGGTTGGGGGCACCAGCCAGCGGTACGTCTGGTCGAACGTGATGACGCCGACCTGATCGTGCGGACTCAGCAGATCGATCACCGACGACGCGATCTCCTTCGCCAGCGCCTCCTTGGCAATCTCCGTCCCGAACGCCTCCATGCTGCCGGACGTATCGATGACCAGGACAACGGCCACTGTCGGAAACGCCGTCCGCTGCCGCACGTCCATCCGCACGGGCAGCATCGCCTCGAGAGGGGTGCCCGCGTACCCGCCCACGCCATAGCTGTGCGGGCCGCCGATGGCGAGCAGCCCGCCACCGAGGGTCCCCACGTAGCTCTGAAGCGCCGTCTGCTGGGCGGCGCTGAGATCACCGGCCCCGACGTCGTCCAGGATCACACTGCTGTACGGCCCGAGGGCGGCCGGTGCGGTTGGGATCGCGTCCGGTGTCCGGACGTCGACGCGGAGGTCCTGACGGGCCAGCCAGTCCGGCAGCACGGTCGGCTCGGTGGTGACAAACAGCACGCGCGGCGCGCCCATCACCACCACCATCGCTTCCCCGTGATTGTTGCCGGTCAGCGTGTCGGGCGTGGCGGTAACGTCCACCCGGTAACGCACGGTCGCCGCGCCGGTGGCGCGATCCGTAAAGGACAGCGCCGTCTGCCCCGCGCGGAGCGCGACGTGGCGGGTCGCGACCGGCGCCCCGTTCCGGCTCCACGTGATCGTGGCGTCCGCCGGCACCGTGGCGCGGATCACGGCCCGCACCTGGTACGTCTCGCCCGTGTGCACCTCCGGCGGCGCCACGACATCGTCCACCAGCACTTCCGGCGGCGGCGAGCCGCCGAGCGGCACGGCGTCGATCACGACCCCGTCGGCCGCCGCGCGGCGCGCCGCGGCCGCGGCGTCTCCCGCATTTTCGGCGCCGTCGCTCAGCACCACAATGCGCCGGGCACCGTCGCGCGGAAGCGCCTGCCGGGCCAGGTCGATCGCCGCGCCGATATTCGTGGCGTCCGGCTCTGGCGCGGCACGAAGCGCGTCCACGGCCGGGTGCGGCGCCACGGGGAGTTGCAGCGAGGGCGCCCCCGCAAAGGTCACGAGCCCCGCCTCATCCTGCGGGTGCATTCGCGCAAGCGCATCCGCCACAAACGAGGCGGTCGCGCCGCGCGCCTCGGGGGTGATGCTCATCGATCGGTCCACGACGAACATCACACGCGTGCCTGATGACGGCGCGCGCACCATCGGCTCCGCGAGCGCGAGGATCACGAGCGCGAGCGTCGCCAAGCGGAGCACCGTGGCCACCCGCCAGCGGCGGCCGAGGCGCCGCCGCCCGAGATGCCACACGACGAGCATGGCCGGGAGCAGCCCGAGCCACCAGGGATGTTGAAACGTGACCGGCGGCATCACGCGTCACCGCCCCGCCGCCGCGTGGCCAGAGCCCATTCGCCGAGGAGCGCCGCGATCCCGACGAGCAGCAACCATGGCCAGAGGGGCACGTGCACCAGGACGGTTCCGGCCGCGGGTCCCGCCGCCGAAAGCGGAGCCGGGGCCCGCCCTGGACGGATCATCCCCGCGTGAGGCGCTCCGATCTCCGCGGCAAACGTGCGCGTCCCCGCCGCGGTCGAGAAGCGGTAGAGCCCCGCGCGCGTAAACGGCGGCAGCACGAAGGCGCCGTCCGTCGCACGCACGTCGACGCGGCGCCCCAGCGGATCGGTCAGGCTGCCGGCCGTCGCCGCGCCGGCCGGCACCTGCACCTCGTCCCCGATCGTCACGTGATCCACCGCCCCGCTCAACCATGCCAGCATGTTGCGGATGAGAATCGGAAAGGCGGCGTGCTGGGGGAGGTCCGAATCCCCGAGCGCAAAGCCGAGGACGATCGCCCGCACGCCGCGGCCCGTGTACTCCCAGACGAGCGGCGTGGCGCCCGCCACCAGCACGCGCCCGCCTTCGACCGCGAGCTGGAGGGCGCGATCGATGCGCACGTCGCGCAGGTCGACGAACCGCAGGACCGGATCCTGGCGGTCCCATGCCGCGATCTCCGGGCGCGCGGCGACACCCGACGCCGTTGCCGGGAGGTTTGGCGGCACGGCGCCGATCACAAGGTAGTTGCCGGGCGGCAACGGTCCGGGATCGATGCGGTCGAGGATGACGACATCGAAGGCGGACCACGCCGCTGGGTCCACGGTCGCCGTCTCCACGGCACGCGCCACCGGCAGGACCCGCAGCGCCCGCTCGAGCGGGGGATTACCGCGGCCCACGAGCAGCACGGAACCGAGCGGCGACGACGCGACCAGCGCCGTCGCGTCGTCGTCCTCCGGCAGCACGTCGTGCGTCACGATGTGGGCGTGAAGCACGCCGGCGTCCCGGACCGGGAACACGGCGGTCGCCGTGCCGCCGGCGGGCACCGCCAGCGTCGCATGGTACACCGTCGCGTCGCCGAGATGCACGTCGAGCGGAATCCGGCGCACGCCGCGGCTCCAATTGGCGACGCGCACGAGCGCCTCCGGACGCACCGCGTCCGTCAGCACGCGAAACGCGACGATGCCGGCGTTGTCCGCCGCCGTGCCAAGTACATGGTAGATGACGCCGGCCGCAGCCGGCGGCGCGCCGCGCGCGGCGTCGGTCCACACGAACACACGGCTGTCCGCCGCCGAGCCCGCCATCGCGCCCGCCAGCGTGACGGCGGCATCAACGTCCCCGGCGGCGTCCCAGGGCTCGGCATGCCGCAGTGCCGCGGCCACGGTGCCGCGATCCGTCGTCAGTGACGCCAGCACGACGGGATGCGGCGCCGCGAGGATCACCGCCGCGCGCTGGCCCGGCTCCAGGCGCCGCGCCACCGCCAGCGCTTCCGCGCGCGCCCGCTCGAAACGGGTCGGCGCCACGTCGCGCGCCCGCATCGACAGCGACGCGTCGAGCACCAGCACCACGTCCCGGCCGGCCACGGCACGGCCCAGCACGGCCGGACGCGCGAGCCCCACGACCATCGCCGCGAGCGCGAACAACTGGAGGGCCAGCAGCAGGCTGCGTTCGATCCGCCGCGACGGCCGAAACGCGGCGAGCGCGGGCGCGGATCGCTGCCACAACAGGATGCTGCTGACCGGCTGGTCCCGGCGCCGCACCCGCAAGAGGTACAGCACCACGAGCAGCGGGAGCGCGGCAAGGCCCCACAAGGCCGCGGGAGCGCCGAGCGTCACCGCACCAACCCGCCCTGGCGCAGGTAGCGCAACACGAGCACGTCCGCGGGGACCGACGACGTGGTCCGCACGTAATCAATCCCGTGACGAAAACAAAACGTCTCGAGATCGCGGAAGTACGCGTCGCGGGCCCCGACGTATGCCCGCAGGGCGTCGGCGTCGACGGTCAACTCCAGCGCCCGGCCCGTCTCGACGTCGATGAGGCGCAGGTCGCCGGCGAGCTGTGGCGCGATCTCCTCATCCGCCAGGATGTGCACGAGAAACGTCTGAAAGCGGTGATGGCGCGCGTGCAGCAGCGCGGCCGAGTAGCCGCGAGGATTCAGGAGATCGGAGATCACGACGAGCAGGCCGCGCCGTCCGGACGCGCCGAGGCGGCGCGTCAAGGCGTGTTCGAGATCGGTGCGGCCCGCGGGCTCCAGTCCGTCCAAAAACCGCAGCAGGTCAAAGGCGCGCGCGCGCCCGCGGAGCCGCGCAAGGCTGGGCCCCTGCCCGGACGCAAACGCCGTCACCCCGACACGGTCGAAGTTGCACAGGCCGATGTACCCGATCGCGGCGGCGACGCGCTTGCCCAGCGCCAGCTTGCTCGGTGCCCCCGCCGCCATCGACGCGCTGGTATCGAGGAGCAGATGCACGTCCAGGTCCTCTTCCTCGCTGAACAGCTTGACGAAGACACGGTCGAGCCGGGAGACGATGTTCCAATCGATGTACCGGTAGTCGTCCCCGGCCTGATAGGCCCGGTAGTCGTCGAACTCGATCCCGCGGCCCCGCACCAGGCTGCGCCGCTCGCCCCGCTGCTGGCCGCGGACGAGGCGGCGGCTCACCAGGCTCAGCGTCTCGAGGCGCTGCAGAAACTCCGGATCGAAGAGCTGCGCACCGTGATCGGCGCCGGTCCGGTCCACGCGGGCACCTATGCGCCGCCCGCGGCCGCACCGACGCCGCCGAGCTCGTCCATCGTCCGGCGCACGAGATCGTCGGGATCGACGCCTTCGGCCTCGGCCTCAAAGTTGAGGATGAGCCGGTGGCGGAGCGCGGGGATCGCCAGCGCCTGGATGTCCTCGACCGACACGTTGAGCCGGCCCTCCGCCAGGGCGCGCACCTTGCCGGCGCGCAGCAGCGCCTGCAGCCCCCGCGGACTGGCCCCATACCGGATGAAGCGCTTCGCCGGCGCCGCGCCGTGCGATGATCCGCCGTGCGTGGCCAGGACGAGCCGCGCCGCGTAGTCCCGAACATGCGTGGCCACGGGGGTCTGGCGGGCAACGCCCATCATCCGCAGCACCGTGGGACCGTCCGCCACGCATCGCGCCGTGGGCTCGTCGGGCCCGGTCGTGCGCTCACCGATCGCCCGCAGGTCGTCCAGTTCCGGGAACGGTACCCGAAGCTTGAACAAGAAGCGATCCAGCTGCGCCTCGGGCAGCGGGTACGTGCCCTCCATTTCGATCGGGTTCTGGGTCGCCAGCACGAAAAACGGCTCCTCGAGCGGGCGGGACATCCCCGCGATCGAGACCCCATGCTCCTGCATCGCCTCGAGCAGCGCCGACTGCGTCTTGGGGGTGGCGCGATTGATCTCGTCGGCGAGCACAATCTGCGCAAATACCGGCCCGGGCTGGAACTCGAACCGTCGCCGGCCGCCGTCGTCCTGCACGATCAGGTTCGTCCCCAGGATGTCGGCGGGCATGAGGTCGGGCGTAAATTGGATCCGTGAGAACCGCAGGTCCAGCGCCTGAGCGAGCGTACGCACCAGCAACGTCTTGCCGAGGCCGGGCACGCCCTCGAGCAGCACGTGGCCTCCCGCCAGCAGCGCCGTGACCGCCAAGTCGAGCAGCGTCTCCTGTCCAACGATGACCCGGCCGAGCTCCTGGCGGACCGCGGCGAACGTGCGGCGGAACTCCTCTACGTCGTGCGGCCCGGCGTGGTCGGTCACGGAGCGCCTCCCTCCGTCTGGAAGTACTGGCGGACCATCAAGATGTACGCCGGCGGCAACGGCGCTTCCGACACGGCCCGGTCGAGCTCGTGCGCGACCGATGCCGGGAGACGCCCGGCGGCGACCCGCGACGCGCCCGTCTGGCCGGGGGCGACGACCAGCCGCGTCGTCGACGGGCCCTGCCCCGGCGTTCCCCCGAGATGCTCCGGCACGTGCGTCCCCTGGAGACGGGGCGCGGCCGCCCCGAGCTGCGGCCCGGTGCCCAGGCCGGGGAGGCTGCCTTGGTTCGGGCCGGGGGGCGGCGGCGTCGTTCCGTTCTCGTCGATGGATGGCGCATTGGGCCCGGACGCCTGGGGCGACGACGTACTCGACGACGGCGTCTCGGGGACGCGGGCGTTGGAACCGCCGCCCAAGGGGCCGGATTTGGCGATGCTCGTCGCGGCGTGCTGCATGCTCTGCCGCGCGTCGCCGAGCGCCTCCGCGTCACCTGCCATACGTTCGAGCCCTTCGAGGTCCTGCAGCGCGTCGTTCATCGATCCCGCGGCGGCGGAGAGATGTCCCTGCGAGGCCTCGCGCCGGGCCTGCACGACACGCTGCCGCGCCGAGACCGGAGCATTCATCTGATCGAGGGAATCCGCCAGGGCCCGCATCTCCCGGGACAGCATCTGGGGCTCGACCGGCTGCCCGCCGCGCTCCAGCTGTCCCGTCAACCCCCGGACCCCGCGCACGGCGGCGGCCAGACGTTGGAGGCGGTCACCGCCGGACGCCGACTGCGACGCGGCCGGCGCCCGCCGGCCGCCGGGCCCCTGCACCTGCGGCAACGAGGCGTCGAGCTGGCGATGCAGCAGATCCTGCGTAGCGCCAAGCTGATGGTTCAGATCCTGCACCAGCCCGAGCGCCCGCTCCCGGTCCATCCGGGAGCCTTGGAGCCGCTCGCCGAGCGCCCGCAGCTGCGGCCCGAAGCGCCGCGCCTCGGGCAGCGCCTGCGATGTGCCCAGCGCCTCGAGGCGACGGCCGGCCTCGGTAATGGAGCGTCCCTCGCGATGGACCACGGCAAGCGCCCGCGCCGCGGGCGTGGCCGGCAACGACCACCCGCTCAGAAACAGAGACCAGAGAAGGAGCGCGAGCCCGCCGATGAGCGCCAACCCGGCGTCCCTTGGAGCGCGCAACGGCGCCACGCGGCTGGGCTCGAGGTCTTGCACCGCGGCCACGGCATCGGCCACCTGCAGGCGGCCGAGCCCCGGCGGCTGCGGCGACTGCGCCAGCAACTCAACCGCGGTGCTGAGCCGGTCCTGGAGCCCGGCGCGCCGATCGGTGATCCTCGCGGCGTCCAGCGCGGACGGCCACGACAGCCGCAGGATCACCGGGTACGCTCCGAGGAGCAGCGCCGCGAGCACCAGCGACACGCGGCCTAACGGCAGCGGTACGGGGAACACCATCGTGGCGATCGCCCACGCCACCAAGACACCGGCCCCCCAGGCGGCCCCGCGCGCGAGCCGGCGCCAGGTGGCGATCGTCGCGAGGCGGCGCGCGATACCCCGGAGCAGTGCTGCGAGCTCAAGCGCCTCGTGCGTCATGGAGTGCCAAACCTCCGCAGCGCGGCATAGGCGAGTCCGCCGGCGCCGAGTCCCAACGCCGCGTAGCACACGACGCCCTGCACAGGCATCGCTCCGGCGGCGGCCTGAGCGACCGCGACGACCGGGTTCGCCCACCGGATCGCGTCCGGGAGCGCCAGCGTGGCGACGAAGATCGCGAGCAGCGCGGTCCAGTGGGCCAGCGTGCGCGTAAACTCCGCCTCGAATACGATGCCGCAGAGCAGGCCGATCTGGGCCACCGCCCATGCCTGCAGGGTCACCAGCGCGCACACCCCACCGAGCGCCCCGAGCGGCAGGCGGCGGATCTCCATCGCCAGCATCAGCAGCGGCAGCCCGAGCAGCTGCCAGTACACGACCGTCACGAGGGTCGCCAAGCTCTTCCCCGCGACGATCGTCCGGCGGGAAAACGGGCCGAACGCGAGGTCGACGGCGGGGCGCTCGCCCTCGACGGCGATCTCCTGCGCCGCGCTGGCAGACGCGAAGTACGTCACGAGCACGACCTGCACGCCGAGTAGCGCGAGCGCCAGCCCCACGGAACTGCGCGACGGGTCGTTTTGATTGAGCTCGGGGGGCAGACCAAGCAGGAGCAGGAGCGCGAGAATCCCGAGATACAAGAGCTCCATGATGCGCACCTTGCGGCTGCTCCCACGGGCCCGGAGATCTCCTCGCAGCACGGCGTTGGCCACGGTGCCCGGACTACCGCCGCCCGACCGGTAGCAACAAGATCGTGGGGCGGCGATCGAGCCCGCCCCCATCCACCAACTGAAACGCGGGCGCGGCCGGCTGGATTTCCCCAACGAGCATGGGCGTCGTGGGACTGATTATAGCATCGTCGCTTGGGCCCACAAAGACCCACGACCGGTCGTGGCTCGTGGTCTCGCCCCCGCCTGACCCCCAGCCTTTCGGATCGAGCGTGATCGTGGACGCCGGGCCCACATCCCCGATCCAGTACCAGCGATTCCCCCAGTGGAGCTCCGCGCGATGCGCCGGCCCCCCGAGGGACACGCGCAGCACGCGACCGTCGGGCGACAAATCGGCGCGGGCCGACGACGGCACTGCGGCCGTCGCGGCAAAGGCACGAGCCTCGCCGTTCTCCAGCGCGCCGTCGAGCACGGTGGCCTCATCAGTTACTACTATCCGGAGCGCGCCGGACGCCGTCACCGGCGTGACCACACTGCCGACCGGCACGCGAACGGCGTAGTGGCCGCCGTACGGCACGGCGACCGTGCCCACGGTGATCGCCCGAGCGATGCCTGTGTCCGAAGCCTGCTCCAAGAACGTCGCTTCCACAACCGAGGTCGAGCGCGCGCGCACGTCGCCGGCGAGCCGCCAAAATACCACGACCGCGAGCGCGACCGCCGCGCAGGCACTGAGCACGCGGGCCCGCGTCAACCCGCGCCGGCCGATGAGGTACAGCGCCGCGAGGTACGCGAGCACCGCTCCGCCGACCTCGGCGTGGACCAGCGGATCGATCGCGGGGGAGGCGGGCAGCTGCCCCGCCGCGGCGTCGATCTGCACCGGCGAGATGCCCGCCGGTCCGAGCGCCGCCTGCCAGAGCGCCGCGCGACCGGCCCAACGGGCCAATGGTGGCGCCCCTGGATCGAAGCCCCACATCTCTACCCACCCCGCCCCAGCGGACGCCTCCGCGATCACGGGGATTCCCCCCGCGCGAACGGCGCTCGCCCCGGGATGGAGACGCAACGCATCGACAGGGTACGGGCCCGGCGGCAATGAGGCGCCGGCCGGTGGGGACGGCTCGGACGGGACGACCGACGGGGTCCCGACCGATGCCGGCAAGATGTCGTCGAGCGCATCGAGCGCGGGTGCGCCCGGCGGCGCGATGACGACGAGGCGCCCGCCGAGACGAACCCACATCGCGAGCGCATCCCGCTGGGCGTCGTCCAGACGCGCGGGGTCCAGGTCGCGCGCCACGAGCAGGTCAATCGCCGCGTACTCCTGCCAGCGGCGCGGCAGCGCTTCGGGGCCGACGTACGCGGTGACCACGCGTTCCGGCAGGCCCGCCAGCGGCGCCAACCCCGAGGAGGTGTCCGAGATCTCGATGGCGAGGCGGCCCCCGACCTTCTGGGGATCGACGGCCACCGCCTGCCGCAGCTGCTCGCGGCCGCCGATCGACACCCGCACTTCGACCAGGCGGCGAATGTTGCCGATCTGGACCGGGATCTCGAATGTCCGGCGCACGCCGGGAACGGCCGTAAACGGTACCATGGTCGTGGTCGCCGTCTCTCCCCGTGTGCGGCCCAGGACGGGCGCGTCGACCTCGATCCTGGCCTGCCCGGCATAGGGCAGCGGCGGCACCACCACCGTCAGGGGAACTGGGACGCCCACGCGAAGGGCCCCGCCGAACCCGAGGCGGACCGACAGATCCTCGCCGTACGCGGCCGCGGGATGCATCCCGCAGATCGTCGCCACGACGGCCCATAGCAAAGCGAGGGCATGGCCGGCCGGCCATGCCCTCGCTCGAGCGCTCTCGTCAGGATGACTTTGCCGTCGCACCAGCTGCCGGCGTGGACGACTCTTTCGCCTTCGAGGCCGATGCATCTTTTGCCGTTGATTCCTTGGCCGGCGCTGCGGACTTTCCGTCACCGTCCGACGGCGGCGGGGTCTTCCGATAGTCGTTGATGTGGAACCCCGACCCCTTAAAGATGATCCCCACCGGAGAAAACACCCGGCGCACGGTCGCGCCGCAGCGCTCGCAGCGCTCTACGTTCTCGGCCACCCCATGCCTTACCTCGAACTGGTGGCCGCATTTGGTGCACCGGTACTCGTATAGCGGCATGCTCCCACCTCCACGCATGACACACCGGCCCCGCCGCCGCGCCCGCGCGCGGAGCGGAAAGCGACAAAACCGGCGATTCGGTTGTTGTGACTCGACGTATTCGCGAGCAGGCTTCCCTACGGGTAGGCAGCCATGCATCCATATAATATTGTCGGCGTGCGCCGCGACCGTGTCAAGCCAGCCGGGCGCTCCGGGAGTCACCGGCGCTCCACGGTGGCGACCCATACAGGGCCGCGTCCGCCGTCCGTATCCGTGCCGAAGGCGATGCGAAGGCCATCGGGAGACCACCGGGTGACGATCGATCGCGCATACATGGCAAGCTCGGGGTGGTAGTCCGCGATTCGGAGCCGTGCGTCCGTCGCGACGTCGACGATCTCGACCGCCACCTCGTCGGGGCCGAGCAGGGTCCCGTAGGCGATAAGCGTCCCGGCGGGTGCCCACGAGACCCCGGTGTAGTTACCCGGCGGCGTGAGAACCCGGCGGCCCGACCCGTCCGGCCTCGCCACCACCACTTGTTCCTGGGCCCCGCCCGAGCCGCCCGGCGCAGCCGCCACGTAGGCGATCCACCGGCCGAACGGGTCGACAACGGGATCGTGCATCACCTCAAGGCGCGCCACTGGGCCGACGGTCAGGCGCGGGCCCGCCTCCACGCGGACGAGGAGTCCCCCCTCGCCTCCGCCGGGGGCAAGCGCGACGAGAAGCGCCCGGCCGTCCGGCAGCCATCCGATCGCCTGGGCCGCGACGCCGGCGGGGAGCACCGCCGCCCGGACTGCGCCCCGATCCGCGTCCCACGTTGCCAGCCGCTCGGCGTCGACGCCGGACGCCACGTACGCGAGGCGACGGCCGCGAGGATCCCATGCCGGGAACCGTACCACCGCCGACTGGGAGAGCCGTTCCGCCGGCCGCGCGTCCGGGTAGACGAGATAGAGCCCGCCGTCGGCCACGGCGGCCAGGCGTCGCCCATCCGGCGACCAGGCCACCTCCGTCACACTGGATAAGGAAGCGAGACGGCGGGGGCGCGGCCGTCCGAGGGCCAGCCGCCACACACCGTCATCCGTACCGAACGCGAGGAAGCGAGCCGATGGATCCCAGGCGGGCGGGCTGGTGGCCGCGACGTCGGAGACCTCGACCACTCCCGCGACCCGGAGGAACGGTGGCCCGAGCCCGAGGGGGGTCCGGACAACCGTACAGCCCGGAAGCACGAGCGCGGCCGCCAGCACGATGCCGGCGAGCCGCGCCCGATGGAGCCCGGTCAACACACGCTGTACTTGCCTTCGGCCAGCTCCCGGCAAAAGACGTGGATACCGGCGAGTTCCCGGTCGAGCACCTCGCGGACGCGCCGTGTCACGACCGACTTTCGGATGCCGCGCTGCGCGATGATCTGCGCCGCGGTCACCGGTTGGTCGATCGGCTTCCCGATCTGGCTCACCATCCAGACGTACACTTCGCGCAGGCCGGGCACCTCGTCGTACACCTTTTGCGCGACCAGATGCGTGAACACGGAGTAGATCTTCCCGACGTGTGAAACGGGGTTCTTGCCGGCCGCGGCTTCCGTGCCCATCGGCCGGTTGATCGCGATGACGCCGTTGACTTTGTTCCCTCGGCCGATCTGACCACTGTCACCGGATTCCGCGGACGTCCCGAGCACCGACAGATACACGCCGGCAAGGCCCCGTCCGGGCTCGTCGAGGGTGTTGAGATCGAACGCGACGCGCTCCATCGTCGTGCGTTTAGCGAGAAAGGTCATCACCGCGTCATAGAGCGCCTGCTTGCGGCGGAAATAGTGGTCCTCTCCCTCCACGAAGCGATCCACGAACGCGACGGCGGCCGTGAGCCGCAGCGCCCGGCCCATGCGCACGCCCATGACCTTGACGTCCTCCCCCGCCTCGGGAAAGTCTTCCTTGAACGTGCGCGAGTTGATGAATTGCTCGGTTTCGCGGACCAGTCGCTCGGTCTCCGTCATCGGCCAGTACCCGACGGCGGCGGACGTGTCGTTGGCCCCCGCGGTGTCGCGGTTGAAGATGTCGACGAGTTCGGCCGAGCCGGGTTTGATCTCGATCTGGTAGGTGACGTGCGGCCCATCCTGATCGTCCGGTCCGCCCGGCTCCACGAACCGGAGATTTTCGTGGAACCAGTTCTTGGCGGTCCGGATGGCGATCTCCCGGATGGGCAGCTCGCGCCCGTTCATCCCGTAGGCCGCCCGGTCGCCGAAGATAAGCTTCATCGGCTCCCGGATCGCGCCGCCCCCGAACCGAACCTCGGCGTCGCCGGCGACGAGGAAGGCCTTGTCGATGTTGTGGTGGAGGATGTGGCCGAACTGGCTCTGGTACTCCTTGCTCAGCTCCACCGACACGCGATCCATAATCGCGTCGCAGATCGAATCGGGGTGACCGATACCCTTGCGCTCGACCATCTCGACCTGGGTTTCGCCGACCGGCACCCCCGACAGGCTCTCGACCAGAATGTCCCGCATCGCATCCCTCCTCGACTACAGCGGACCCATGACCATGACCCGGCACGTCCACGGTGCATGCGGACGTTGCATGCCCTCGTGGCAAGACCGTCCGGCGCCCGTCCACCTCGTCATGGCAGCGTCAAGTGGACCGGGTGCATGACGTCGCGCACGGTCAGCGCCAGGATGAGGCACAGCAGCAAGGCCAAGCCCACCAAGTGGATGTAGCCCTCGCGCCGCGGATCGAGGGGCCGCCGCCACAACCCTTCCACCAGCAGAAAGGCGGCCCGGCCCCCGTCGAGCGCCGGCAGGGGAAACAGATTGAAGAGACCGATGATGATGCTGAAGAACGCGGTGAAGTAGAGAAACGTCTCCCCACCCGCGTGCGCGGCCTGCCCAAGCACGTTCACCGCGGTGACGGGGCCGCCCAACTGCCCGAGCAACTGGCCGGACCGGGCGAGCGCGCCGAGCGCCGTCATGTACGCCACGACGTCGCGTCCGGTCGTCAGCACGCCCCACCCGAGCGCCCGGATCGGATCCGGGTGGGTCCGGGAGACGGCCGGCAGGAACCCCGTCAGCCACACATGCTGCCGCGGATCATATTTCGTCGGCACGTGGACCAGAAAGCGCGCCGGCCCGCGCTGGATCAAGAACGACAGCGTCCGCCCATTGCTGGTGTGGATCAGCCGGATGACCTCGTTGCCGTCCGTCATCGTGCGGCCGTCGATCGCCAGGATGACGTCGCCCGACCGCAGGCCGGCCTGCGCCGCGGGGTCCCCCGGCACCACTTTGTCGATGCGGGTGCTCACCTGGGAGGGCACGCCGTACAGCACGGCGATCGCTGCGAGCAGGACAATCGCGAGGAGGAAGTTCATCGCGGGCCCCGCGCAGACGACCGCGATACGGGCCAGCACGGACTTGGCGCGGAACCGGCGCTCCGGCGGCACGTCCGGCGACGACGCCTCGTTGTCCTCTCCCGCCATGTTCACGTAGCCGCCGACCGGCAGCAGGTTGAGACTGTACGTCGTCTCCCCCGCGGTGAACGCGAACAGCTTCGGCCCAAAGCCGATCGCAAACGCGTGCACCGCGATCCCCACCCGCTTGGCCACGATGAGGTGACCCAGCTCGTGCACCAAGATCATCAATTCCAGTGCCAGGATCGCTAGAATGAGCGTCGGCACCACCAATCACCTTCCTCGCGCTCGGCCGAATCGATGCTGCGGACGTGCCGCGACGGGATCACGGCGCCCGCTCGGGGCGGACGCCGGGCGTCCCACCCGGCAGGACGGCGGCGTACGCCGCCTCCGCGTCCGCGCGGGCCCGCCGATCCGCGTCCAGGATGTGCTCCAGGCTATCCGCCGCGCCATCGCGGTGACCGTCGAGGACGCGCCGGATGAGCCGCGGGATCTCAAGGAAGCCGATCCGCCCTTCGAGGAACCACTGCACGGCGATCTCGTCGGCCGCGCCCAGGGCCGTGAGCGCCGTGCCACCGCGCGCCAACGCCTCGCGCGCGTAGTCCAGCAACGGGAACCGGCCGGGATCCGGGGCCTCGAATTCGAGGGCGCCGAGGCGCCGCAGATCGAGCACGGCGACGTCGCTCGGCCGGCGCGCCGGATAGGTCAGCGCGTATTGGATCGGCAAGCGCATATCGGCCGCGCCCAGTTGCGCAAGCACCGCGCCGTCGGTGAGCTGCACACACGAGTGCACGATACTTTGCGGATGGATGACCACGTCGATCCGGTCGATTGGGACGCCGAACAGCCAGTGCGCCTCGATCACCTCAAACCCCTTGTTCATGAGGGTCGCGGAGTCGATCGTCACCTTCGGCCCCATCCGCCAGGTGGGGTGCCGGAGTGCCTGGGCGGGTGTCACGGCGGCCATCGCCGCCGCCGGCGCGCGAAGAAACGGTCCGCCTGACGCGGTGAGCCAGAGCCGCACGACCTCCGCCGGGTCGCGGCCGGCGAGACATTGAAAGATTGCCGACGGCTCGCTGTCCACCGGCAGCACGCGCGCCCCCGACCGAGCCGCCGCCTCCATGACAAAGGCGCCCGCGGCAACAAGCACTTCCTTCGTCGCGAGCGCGACATCGCGGCGCGCGTTGAGGGCGGCCAGGGTCGGCGCAAGACCGGCGATCCCGACGACCGAGACGAGGACGATGTCCGCCGTGGGCCCCGCGGCCAGACGCGCGGTCGCGTCCGCGCCGTGAAACACCTCGCCGCGCCAGTCCGGTACCCCGTCGCGCACGGCGGCCGCCGCCGCGGAGGTCGGAACGGCTACGGCTTCCGGCCGGACTTCGCGGATCTGGCGCACCAGCGTGTCGACGTCGCGTTGCGCCGACAGTCCGACGATACCGAGCTCGGGCGCGAGCCCGCGGACCACGTCGAGGGCCGCGCGCCCGATCGACCCGGTCGATCCGAGGACGATGACGCGCCGCATCAGCGCCCCGGCCACCAGGCCATCACGGCGTAGCCGGCGACCGCGGCCAGCAGCAGGCCGTCGAACCGGTCCAGGATCCCGCCGTGACCGGGCAGCGCCAACCCCGCATCTTTGACACCGACTTCTCGCTTGATCGCAGACTCCCAGAGATCGCCGCAGACCGCGGCCAGCGCGCACACGATGCCCACGCAGGCGCCAATCGGGGCCGGCAGCCCGGCCGCCACGGCGAAGATCAGGCCGGCAACGGCCCCCGCCGCGACGGCCCCCGCGGCGCCTTCGAGCGACTTGCGCGGGCTGACGGTCGGGAGCAGTTTGCGCCGTCCCCATTGTAGCCCCACAAAGTACGCGGCGCTCTCGGAGGCCCACACGACGCACACGACGAGGAGCGGCGGCAACGGCCCCGGCGCGTGCAGCGGCCCGAACGGCAGCGCGCGCAGCCGCACGAGATAGCTGAAGAGGTAGCCGACGTAGAGCGCGCCGAGCACGGTGACCCCGGCGTTGGCGAGGGCGCGGTCCGTCCGTCCGCCGCGCAACTGCACGAGCATCGTGTAGACGAGCAGCGCGGGCAGCAACAGCGGTTCCCACGCCGACGGATAGGCTGCCGCGGCCACGAAGAGCACGGTACCGCCGAGACCCGCTTCCCGCACGGGGTGATAGCCCGCCCGCTCCGCCATCCGGTAGAATTCGCGGAGACCGATGACCGCGGCACACGCCACGCCGAACGCCAGCCACGCGTCGCCCGCCAGGATCAAGGCGACGGTGAGCGCGCCCCCGAGGAACGCCGTGATCGTGCGGTGGAGCAGCGTCCGCTCGGGGCCCTCCACGGACGCGGGCGCCACAACGCCGCCCGGCCGGGACAGGCTATCCAAGGTCGACGCCCCCGAACCGGCGGTCTCGCGCCTGGTAGGCTTGGATCGCCTCGAAGAAATCGAGCTTTCCGAAGTCCGGCCACCGCACATTCGTGAAGTACATTTCGGCGTAGGCTAGCTGCCACAGCAAGAAATTGCTCAGCCGCTGCTCGCCCCCCGTTCGAATCAACAGGTCCGGGTCTGGGAGATCGGGCGCAAAGAGGGAGCGGGCCAGCGCCTCCTCGTCGATATCATCCGGCGACAGCCGCCCGGCGGCGACGGCTTCGGCCAATCGCCGGGCCGCCTCGGTGAGCTCCCGACGGCCCCCGTAATTCAACGCGAGATTTAGCGTGAGCGACGCGTTGCCTTCGGTGAGCGCCATGACGCGCCGGAGCGCGCCCTGCACGTCGTCCGGCATTTCGTCGATCATCCCGGACACCCGCAGCCGGACCCCGTTGCGATGCAGGCCATCGGCCTCGGCTTCGAGCGCGTCGATCAGCAACGCCATGAGCGCTTCCACTTCCTCGAGCGGCCGCCTCCAGTTCTCTGTGCTGAACGCGTAGAGCGTGAGAATCTCCACGCCGCATTCGCGGGCGGCTTCCAGCGTGCGCCGGATGGCTTCGCGCCCTTGGCGATGCCCCTCCAGCCGGGTCAGACCGCGGACCTCCGCCCAGCGGCCGTTCCCGTCCATGATGATCGCCACGTGGCGGGGAACCCGGGTCGGGTCGAGTGTCGCCCGAACGGCGTCCGCCCGCTCGAGCTCGTCGTGGGTGTCACGTTTCGTGGTGCGCATCCGGCTCCTCGCACGCCATACGGCGCATGGTCCCGGGTGCCCTGCGGGCGACCCGCCGCGCAAGTAGCGCGGCCCCCTCGGGGCGAGGGGGCCGCGCCGATGTTCCTCGACGCCGGCCACGATGCGCCCGGCGGGCACGCACGCTGCGGGCGTCGCTCACTCGCCCGGCGTCCCCCGGTCCGGGTCTCGTTCGGCGGGGTCCGCGTGTTCGCCGCAGATCACCAAGAGCACGCGACCGCCGGCGGCCACCCGCTGCCGCACCACGCGCCACGGCGGACGCAGGACGCGCCTCGGGGGGCGGGTCTCCGTCACCTCGACCGCGCCCCACCCCGCCGCCGCCAAGCGAGCGCGGGCGTCGTCAAGCGTAGACCCTACGACGTCCGGAGGCCGCCCCTCCGCGCTCATGCTTCCCGTCCGGTCGCGCTGCGCATCGATCCCGACCCACCAAGCCGAGATCCGGGCGGCGGGGCAGGCCCCAAGACCGCCTTCGGATCAGACCTCGGTGATCTCGGCCTCCTTGGTGGCGAGCAGCGCATCCACTTCTTTAATGAAGTGATCGGTCAGCTTCTGCAGCTCGTCCACCGCCCGGTGCGCCGCGTCCTCCGAGACCTCACCTTTTTTCTCCAGGCGCTCGAGCCGTTCTTTGTAGTCCCGGCGGATATTGCGAACGGCGACCCTGGCCTCTTCCGCCTGCTTGTGCGCGACCTTGACCAATTCACGGCGGCGTTCCCCGGTCAGCGACGGGATCGGCAGCCGGATGACCGTACCGTCGTTGGCGGGGGTGAGCCCCAATTCGCTCTTCTGGATCGCGCGCTCGATCTCACGGACCAGGCTCTTGTCCCACGGTTGGATCACGATCAGCCGCGCGTCGGGCACGGTCACAGAGGCTACCTGCGTCACGGGCGTCTGCACCCCGTAGTACTCGACCATCACCCGCTCCAAGAGGGAGGCGTTGGCGCGGCCGGTCCGGATGCTTCCGAACTCCCGCCGCGCGGCCTCAATCGCCTTCTGCATGTGCGCCTTCGCGTCCGCGAGGACGTCGTTCATGCCCGGCTCCTCCTGCCACCAACGTACCGATCTCCTCCTTGAACACGGCCCGCTTGACGTTGCCCGGACGGGTAATGTCGAAGACGATGATCGGCATGCCGTTGTCCATACACAGCGACGTCGCCGTGGCGTCCATCACCTTGAGGCCCCGGTTCAGGACCTCCATGTAGTCCAGCGTGCGGAACCGCGTCGCATCCTGGCTGTCGCGCGGGTCCTTGTCGTAGACGCCGTCCACACCCTTCTTCGCCATGAGGATCGCGTCGGCTTCAATCTCGATCGCCCGCAGGGCGGCCGCCGTGTCGGTCGTGAAGTACGGGCTGCCCGTCCCGCCGGCGAAGATCACCACGCGGCCCTTTTCAAGGTGCCGAATCGCCCGGCGCCGGATATATGGCTCCGCCACCTGACGCATCTCGACCGCCGTTTGGACTCGGGTCTCGAGTCCCTCCCGTTCCATCGCGTCCTGCAGCGCCAGGGCGTTGATCACCGTGGCGAGGAGCCCCATGTAATCGGCGGTGACGCGCGCGACTCCCGTCTTTTCCGCCATCTGCACGCCGCGGACGATGTTACCGCCGCCGACCACGATGGCGACATCCACGCCCGCGTCCCGCACGGACCGCACTTCCCGCGCCACCAGGTAGAGCACCTCGGGATCCACCCCGGCCCCGGCCACCCCCGCCAGCGCCTCGCCGCTCAGCTTCAGCAAAATCCGGCGGTAGCCGTCGGGCGACGCGGCGGCCCCGGGGCTCGTCATTACTCCCCGAGCCGGAACCTGGCGAACCGGCGGATCTGGATGTTCTCGCCGGTCCTCGCGATGGCGTCCTTCACCACGTCGGCAACCTTCCGGCTGTCGTCACGGATGAACGGCTGGTCGAGCAGGCACACCGCGGCGAACCACTTCTCGAGCTTCCCCTCCGCGATGCGCTCCGCGATCGCGTCGGGTTTGCCCTCGCTCTTGGCCTGGGCATGGTAGATCTCGCGCTCCGCGGTGACCGTCTCCGCCTGGATCTCGTCGCGGGACACATACCGTGGATCGCTGGCGGCGATCTGCATGGCCACGTCGCGGGCCAGCGTCTTGAACTCCTGGGTGCGCGCCACGAAATCCGTCTCGCAGTTGACCTCCACGAGGACGCCGAGCCGGCCCTCCCCATGAATGTACGAAGCCACGAGCCCTTCCTTCGCCGTACGCCCGCTCTTCCGCTCCGCGGCCGCGAGCCCCTTGGCGCGCAGCAGCATCTGCGCCTTCTCGAGGTCGCCACCGGCTTCGGCGAGCGCGTTCTTACAGTCGATGATGCCCGCGCCGGTCCGTGCCCGCAGTTCCTTGACCTGATTTGCCGTGATCTCAGCCAACCCGTGCCTCCTGTGCCTGTCGGCGCGCCGCGGCCGGCAACCCCGCGCGCCTTACGCCTGGACCTCCTGCTCCTCCACGGGCTCGTCGACGACTTCCTCTTCGCCCGGAAGCGGTGCCATCGGCGCCGGCTCCACAGCTTCCTCCGCGACCGCCTCCTCCTCCAGCACCTCGGCCTTCCGCCGCTCCTCGTAGCCTTCCAACGCCGCCGTGGCGATGCGGTTCGTGATCAGGCGGACGGCGCGTATCGCGTCGTCGTTGCCGGGGATTGGATAGTCCGCCTCATCAGGATCGCAGTTCGTGTCGATGATCGCCACGATCGGCACGCCGAGCTTGCGCGCCTCCGCGATCGCGATGTGCTCCTTGCGTGTGTCCACGATGTAGACGGCCGTCGGCAGCCCCCGCATCTCCGAGATGCCGCCGAGATACTTCTCGAGCCGCTCCAGCTCATCCATCAACCCGGCCTGCTCCCGCTTCGGCAGGATCTCCAGCGTCCCGTTGTCCCGGATCTCCACCAGCTCGTGCAGGCGATCGATGCGGCTCTTGATCGTGGCGAAGTTCGTGAGCATGCCGCCGAGCCACCGTTGGTTCACGTAGAACTGGTGGGCGCGCGTCGCTTCCTCGCGGATGGCGTCCTGCGCCTGCTTTTTCGTGCCCACGAACAGCACCGTGCCGCCCGACGCCACGGTGTCACGGACAAACCGGTACGCCGTTTCGATCAGCGGCACCGAGCGTTGGAGGTCGATTATGTGAATGCCGTTGCGCTGGGTGAAGATGAAGCGGGACATCTTCGGGTTCCATCGGCGCGTCTGATGGCCGAAGTGGACGCCCGCCTCGAGCAACTGCTTCATCGTAACGACTGGCACAATATCCTCCCCTGATCGGTTCTGCGTCCGCCCCGTTCATCCCACACCGGAACCCCGACGGCTTCCCGCGGCCGTTGGCCGGGAGTCGGCGCCGTCCGGGCACCACCGGTGCGGTCCCTGGAGCGTGCGAAGTCTTGCCGTAGTATAACACAGGCCCTATAGGGAGACAAACAACGGACAGCGGAGCATGCGGCGAGCGAGATCCCGGCACCAATCGCTCCCACGATACCCGATCCGTGCCCCGGGTGGCAACGACCCATCGGGCTCGCGCCGGAAGCGTTAGAGGATGTACCGGCTCAGATCGCGGTCGGCGAGAATCCCGGCAAGCCGTTCACGGACGTAAACAGCATCGATGACGACCCGGGCCGGGGCCTCGGGCGCCGCGAACGACAGGTCTTCTGTCACCTTTTCGAGAATCGTGTGCAGCCGTCTCGCGCCGATGTCTTCCTGCTCCGTGTTGACGGCCGCCGCCACGCGCGCGATCTCGCGCACGCCGTCGTCGGGAAACTGGACCTCGACGCCCTCCGTCGCCAGCAGCGCCACGTACTGCTTGGTCAGCGCGTTCTCCGGCTCCACCAGGATGCGCACGAAGTCGGCCTCGGCAAGCGACGCCAGCTCTACCCGGATCGGCAGCCGGCCCTGCAGCTCGGGGATCAGATCCGCCGGGCGGCTCATGTGAAACGCGCCGGCGGCGATGAACAGGATGTGGTCCGTCCGGACCGGCCCGTGCTTCGTCGTCACCGTCGAGCCCTCGATGATCGGAAGGATGTCGCGCTGGACACCCTCCCGGGACACGTCCGGCCCCGCGCCGCCCTCCCGGCCGGCGATCTTGTCCAGCTCGTCGATGAACACGATACCGGTCTGCTCGGCCCGGCGAATACCCTCGCGGACGACCTCGTCCATGTCGATGAGCTTCTGAGCTTCCTCGTTGGTGAGCACGCGAAGCGCGTCCGGCACCGGCATGCGCCGCCGTTTCCGCCGGCGCGGCAGGATGTTGCCGAACAGATCCTGGAGGTTGATGCCCATCTCCTC
>JAJPIA010000039.1 GCA_021324975.1 Bacillota bacterium | reverse complement strand
TCGCTGATGAAGCCGCCGATCGACCACGCGCCGCCGCCCGTGTGGAGGTAGCGATAGTACGCGTCGTCCGGGTCGACCTTCGCGAAGAAGCCCGTGTTGACGAAGTCATAGTCTCCCGCCACGAACCGCTGCGACCAGGTCGGGATATCGTACAGCTGCAGGTTGACGATGACGCCGATGCGCTGCACCTGCGCCTGGAATACCTGCGCCACCGGCGCGAGCCCGTAGCCGTTGCCGACGATCATCGTCGCCTTGAATCCGTTCGGCATGCCGGCCTCGGCGAGGAGCTGCTTGGCCCGGCCGATGTCCTGCGCGCGGTCCTTGACCGGCAGATACCACGGCGAGCTCGGCGGGAAGTTTTGGTTGACCGGATGACCCCAGCCGCGGTAGGCGGCCTCTACCAACTCCTGCTTGTTGATGGCATAGGCGATCGCCTGACGGACCTTGACGTTGTCGAGGGGCTTGTGCCGCGTGTTGAGCGCGACCACGCCCTGGCCGGCGCCGCCCCGGTCGAGACGAATGACGTAGTCCGCAGATGGATGCTTGAAGAGCTCCTCGAGCCGCGCCTCGGGGACGTCGGTGGAGAGCATGATGTCGCCCGTCTGGAGCGCCGTGAGCCGCACTGTCTCGTCCGGAATCGGCTTGATCGTGACCCCGTCCAAGTAAGGTTTGCCCGGTTCCCAATACCGGTCCCAGCGTTTCAGCGCCAGGTGGTCGTTGGTCTTCCAGTCGTCGAAGCGGAACGGCCCCGTCCCGATCGGCTTGGTGATCTGGTTCGTTGCGGCGTCGACCGCCTCCGGGGGCACGATCGATTGGTACGTCGTGGCCAGCTTGTTCGGGAAGAAGCCGAACGGGCCCTTGAGCCTGAACTGCACCGTGTAGCGATCGGGGGTGGTGATCGCGTCGATCGAGCTCAAGTCGCCGCGCCCGCGGGCGCCGGTCTTCGGATCGAGGATGCGCGTGATGCTGTACTTGACGTCCGCGGACGTCAGCTCGCGCCCGTTGTGGAACAGGACGCCGTGGCGCAGGGCAAAGGTCCACGTCAGGCCGTCCGGCGACACCTTCCAGGACGTCGCCAGCTGCGGTCGGAGCGCGAGGTTGGCGGCGAGCTCGACGAGCGGCTGGTACACGGCGCTGAGCGACGTGTAGGTGATCGTGAGCGTCGAGCGGTGCGGGTCAAGGTTGGGCAGCTCCGAGGGAACGCCCACGATGAGGGTACCACCGCGCGCAGGCGTTTGTGCCGCCAGGGTGACGGGGTACGCGGGGACGGTGACCGCGAGCAGCGAGCAGGCGGCACACAGCCAGCGCCGGACGGACCTCTGCATTCGGTGACCTCCGGGATGATGCCAGATAGACGCGTATCCTGAGCGGTGTTGTTTCGAGAGGCGCGCGGGATCTCCCTGGGCTCGCGTCTCCTACGCGTGCGGACCCAGCGCCGGGACAAACTGCCCGTCGCCGGGCCGGGCCACGACCGCACCGTCCTCGTATGCCGCGCGGCCGCGGACAAAGGTCTGTCGCACCCGGCCGCGCACGCGCATGCCCTCGTACGGCGTCCACCCGACCGCGCTGTGCAGCTCGGCGCCGCGGATCGTCCAGGCGTCGTCGGGGTCGAAGACGACCAGATCCGCGTCCGCCCCCGGTGCCAGGATCCCTTTGCGCGGGAACAAGTGGAAGGTCCGTGCGGGACGCTCGGCCAGCACGCGCACGAGATCGAGGACCGAGATGCGCCCCGTGTGAACGCCCGCGTCGTGGAGCAGGGGTAGGAGCGTCTCCACGCCGGGCGCGCCGGACCCGTTCCGGAAGATGTCCGTGCGATCGTTCTTGCGGTCGAGCGTCCACGGCGCGTGGTCCGACGTCACGTGCTCGATCCGGCCGGCCGCGAGCAGTTCCCACAACCGGGCTCGGTGCGCCGGCGCGCGCAGCGGCGGGTTGATCTTGCCGAGCGGGCCCAGGCGCTCCATCGCGTCCTCGTCCAGCACAAGATACTGCACGCACGTCTCGGCGGTGGCCCTAACGCCCTCGGCCCGATAGCGCTCCACGAGCTCGAACGAGCGTGGGACGCTGGCGTGCACGATGTGCACGTGGGCGCCGGCGTCCCGCGCCAGCTCCAGGACCCGCGCCACCGCTTCGGTCTCGGACACCGGCGGGCGCGTCCGGCAGTGAGCGAGCGGTCCCGTGTCCCCGGCCGCTCGCGCCCGCACGATCGCCCGGTCGACGATGTCCTGGTTTTCGCAATGGACCGCGACGGGGAGGCCCGTCGCCGCGATCGTCCGGAAGGCCTCCAGGAGCTCTCCGTCCGGGATCTGCGGGAACCTCACGGGGTCGGATTCGTACGTGGAGACCTTGAACGCGCAGGCGCCGGCGGCCGCGATGCCCTCGATTTCGTCGAGGCCCCCGGTCTTGCGGATCGTGCCGTAGAGCGCCACGTCGCCGACGGCCTCGGCGTTTACGTCGCGGATCTTCCGCCGCAGCGTCTCGGCGTCGGGGACGGCCGACGGCATGTCATAGGGCATATCCACGATCGTTGTCACGCCTCCCGCGACCGCGGCCGCGGTGCAACGCGTGATGCCTTCCGCCGGCTCGCTCCGCGTGTGCACGTGCGTATCGACGACGCCGGGGAGCACGTAGGCCTGCCCCGCCTGGACGGTGCGCGCCGCGCGCGGCAGCGCCCCGGCCGATCGAAGATCGCCGATCACGGCGATGCGGCCGGCGGCGGCCCCGACGAACCCGTCCTCGAGCACGCGGTCCGGCAGGACGACGCGTCCCTGCACGACGAGATCGAGGTGCCCGCCGTCCGTCATGGGTCCCCAACAGCCGGCGCCAGCGGGCGCGCCGCGTCCGCCGGCTCGAGGTACCCACGGGCCGTCAGACGCTCGACGATGCGCTCCAGTTGCCGGAGCGTCGTCGGGTCGGCCGGGCCACCGGGATGACGCACCGTGGCCGTCCGGATCGCGCCCCGCCGCACGAGCAGCGCCTTGCGCAGCGCGACGCCGAGCACCGGTTGGAACTCGAAGCGGATGAGCGGCAGGATCGCGTCGAACAGCTCGGCGGCCTCGTCCGCCCGCCCGGCCCCGTGGAGGCGGTAGAGCCGGACCAGGAGCTCGGGATAGGCGAACCCCGTCATGATCCCGCACGCTCCGCGCTCCAGCTCCTCCAGGGCGTACAGGCCGCCGAGCGCGCCGAAGATCCCGAACTGCCCGCCCGCGAGCGCTCGCACGCGGTCGATCTTGGGGCCCGTCGGCGGGTCCTCCAATTTGACGTACCGGACCCACTCCACCTCCGCGTAGAGGCGAGCGAGGAGGGTCGGAGACAAGAGCACGCCAGTCGCGGTCGGGTAGTCGTGCACGATCATGGGCGTGGGCACGGCGCCGGAAATGCGCTCGTAATAGCCGAGCAGGACCGTATCGTTCTGCACCCGCGGCGGCGCGACCAAGAGCGCGTCCGCTCCACATTCGACCGCACGCCGGCACGCGTGGATCGCGACGTCCGTGCCGGCGCCGCCCGCCCCGGCGATCAGCGCGCGATCTCGCGGCAGTGCTTCGCGGAACGCCGACACGACGCGGTCCCGTTCCGCCTCCGTGAGCCGTTCCGCCTCGCCCATCACGCCGAGGACGGCGAGCCCGTCGACGCCGAGCCCGGAGAACCGCTCGGTGAGCGACCGGATGCTCCCGAGATCGAGCGCTCCCTGGTCGTCGAAGGGTGTGGGCACGATCGGATAGATTCCCGCCAGCATCACCGCCTCCAGCCTCCTGTCCCCTATCGCGGAGGGTCCGCTCGGCCGCGGGTCCGGCTCTTCCGCTCCAGGAACGGGCGCGCGCCACGGCGAAACGCCGAGCGCATGTCCGGTCCGCGCTCGTGGAGATGTCTCGCGGCGCTCGTCGCGCTGGCGTGTATGCTCTGTCCCACAGCCGCGTTTGCCGCCCCTCAGGCCCAGCTCGAACTGTGGACCATTTCGCTGCAACCGCTCCTCACATCCTACGTGCAGGCCATGCTCGGCCGGTATGAACGCATCCATCCGGGCCTGCGAGTGCGCTGGGTCGATCTCCAACTCGAGGCCTTCGACCAAAAGCTCCTCGCCGCCATCGCGGGCGGCGTGGCCCCCGATGTCGTCAACCTCAACACCGAGATGACGATTCGGATGGCCCAGGCCGGCGCGCTCGTCGACATGGACTCGGCCGTGCCGGCCGCCGTCCGCGCCAGGTACTTCCCGAACATCTGGGCCTCCCTGCGCGTGGATGGGCGGGCCTACGGGATTCCCTGGTACGTGGAGCCCGACGTCCTCGCCTACAGCCGGACGCTCTTCCGCCGCGCGGGTCTCGATCCCGCGCAGCCGCCCGCCACCACGGACCAGTACATTCAGGACGCGGTGACGATCAAGCGACGGACCGGCGTGTACGGGTTCATGCCGAACGTAGATACCACGCGGCTGCTGACCCTGTTCCAGGAAGAGGGCCTGCCGGTGCTCAGCCCGGACCGGCGGCACGCGGTGTTCGACAGCCCGGCGCACGTGGCGCTGCTGGCCCGGTATGTGGACCTCTTCAAACGCGATATGTTTCCCGCCGACACCTTACGGCACGGGTATCTCGGGGCGACCGAGCGGTACGGCGCCGGCCAACTGGCGATGCTCGTGACCGGTCCGGAGTTCCTGTTGCGCGTGCGCGCGGACGGCCCCGACGTCTACCGGGATACCATGGTCGCGCCGATGCCCGCCGGGCGGGGGCGCGTCCTCGACCTTCCCACAATGGACGTCGCGGTACCGCTCGCCGGCCACCATCGGCGGGAAGCCGTGCAGCTGGCGCAGTTCGTGGCGGACGACGAGAATCAGCTCGGTCTCTGCCATATCGTCGTCGCGTTTCCCTCCACGCGGGCCGCCGCCGCCGATCCCTACTTCACACGAGCGGGTACCACGCCCGTGGACCGCAGCCGGGCGATCGCGGCGCGCGAGCTCGCGATGGCGCGTGACCTCACGGTTGTGACGCCCCACAGCGACGAGCTCTTTCGCGTGTTCCGCGAAGCGGTGGAGGACGCGTTTTTTGGACGCATGCCCCCGCAGGCGGCGCTGTCGTGGGCGGCCCGGGAGTGGGACAAGCGCTTGTAGCGGCGGGCGGCGCGATGAGCGCGGGCGCGACGCCTGTCCACCGTCGTGCCGACGCGGTACAGTGGCGCGACGCGGTCGCGCCGTCACCGCGACGGTGATCCCGCCGTTATCGCGACGGTAGGCGCGCGGATCGCCGCGGTTGTATTGACAGGGTAGGGACCCGGCCGTAGACTGCATGATGGCGGGAGTGCCGCCGTACGTGGGGGCGTGGTGTAGCCTGGTTTAACACACCTGCCTGTCACGCAGGAGATCGCGGGTTCAAATCC
>JAJPIA010000126.1 GCA_021324975.1 Bacillota bacterium | reverse complement strand
GCCCACCATCAGGTCGAAGTACCGGCGCTGGCGGTCGTCCGGCGTACCGATGATCATCGTGCGCTCGAGCTCGCTCCCGTACCCGCCCACGCCGGCGCCGGCGCCCGTCACCAGCACGTCACCGGCGTGAAACACGGCATTGGTCGTGAGGGAGTGCGGCAGGGCGGAATCCTTGCCGATCTGCCCGCGGTACCCGGCGTGCGCACCGGCGCGCAGCCACGTGAGCGGCCGGTACGACGGACCCAGCGTACGAATCATCGCCTGCGTGGCATCGAACGACGCACGCCCGCTGACTTCCGTCTCCGTGAGCCCCGGGCGCGTGTACTGCTGCAGGAGCGTGTGCGCGAGGTTGCCCCACTTCGCGCTCTCGCGAATCAGCGCGACCTCCTCGCCCGACTTCACCGCGATCATGTCCTCGATCAAGTCGCGTGACGGCACGATCGTGGCCTGCGGCAGCAACTCGCTCAGCGCCGGCCCCCGGTAGCCGTAACCCCCGCCGTACCCATCACCGTCCGCGCCGACGCGGCCGCCACCCAAGCCGAGATCCCGGCAGATCTCCGCGAAGCGCTTCATCGGGTGCGTGCGCCCCGGATACTCAGGGTACGACTCGACCGTCTCCACGAGCGCGTGGAGCTGGGAGTGTTCGGCCTCGAGCTGCGGGACGAAGAGCACGCTCCGTCCCTCGCGGGGGAAGGCCAGCCCGATCGGTCGCTCGGTCTGAATGAACGCGAAGCCCGTCACGTAGAACACCTGCGTCGGGCTGAACAGGCAGAGCCCGACCAGCCCGCGGCGGCCCAGCGCGTCGCGCACCCGCGCCTGCCGCCGCCGATGTTCGTCCGCGCTGATCATCCACCGCATCTCTTGCACCTCGCTTCCTTCACGTCCCGTGAAGCCCCATCCGCGACGAGGGCCCCGCGCAGCGATCACCGGGCAGGCGCACGGTCGCAGGAGCCTGCGACGCCCCACGGGCCGCGCGGCGCTCGCTCTCCGGGCCGCGGGGGACTTCGGCGCCGCGCGGCCCCGCTCCCGCCCGGCGCCGCGCGGCGACGGCAGGGAGCCTCCCGCCGCGGCACGAACGACGTTCCCACGGCAAAGGGGGGACACAGATGGCGTTTCTGGTCGCGCTCGTGATCGTGGCCATCCTGCTCTGGTGGAACGGCGTCAAGATCGTCCGGGAGTACCAGCGGTTGGTGGTGTTCCGCCTCGGCCGCAGCGTCGGGCAAAAGGGGCCGGGCATCGTCTACCTCATCCCGCTCGTGGACAAGGCCGTGTGGGTGGACCTGCGGGAGGTCTTTCTCGAGATCCCCGCGCAGACGTGCATCACCAAGGACAACGCCCCGATCTCCATCGACTTTCTCATCTATTGGAAGGTCGTGGACCCCTCTCTCAGCGTCATTCAGGTCGGCAACTTTGCCGGGGCCGCGCAGGGCATCGCCACCACCGGGCTCCGCGCCGTCATCGGCGATATCAGCCTGGACGAGGTCCTGGCCAAACGCGACCAGATCAACCAGATCATGCGCGCCAAGCTCGACGAGGTCACCGAACGCTGGGGCGTCAAGGTGACCACGGTCGAGATCCGCGAGATCACCCCGCCGAAGGACGTGCAGGAGGCGATGACGCGCCAGATGTCGGCCGAGCGCAGCCGGCGGGCGCTTGTGACCGAGGCGGACGGCAAGAAGCAGGCGGCGATCACGATCGCGGAGGGCGAGAAACAGGCCGCCATCCTCAAAGCGGAGGGCGAGCGGCAGGCCGCGATCCTCCGGGCGGAAGGCTTTGCGCTCGCGCTCGACAAGATCTTTTCGGTCGCAAAGGGCGTGGACGCCAACACCATGAGCCTGCAGTACCTCGAGGCGCTGAAGGCGCTCGGCGCGAGCCCGTCGACCAAGTTCGTCTTTCCGATGGAGTTTACGAAGCTGCTGCAGCCGTTCGTCGACGGCGCGGGCCGGGCGGCGCCGCGTTCCCCCTAGTGCGTCATCGCATTACCTCGACGACGGCTAGTGTCGGGGCGGACCTGTCCTCCGCTCCACGCACGACGCCTGACCAATGCCGTTCTTCGCCTCATCCGGAGCGCAAGCAGAGTGATGCCACGCAGCTGCGAGCATCGCGGGCGTCGAACGCCCTGGGCCCACGGGCGTGAACCAGTACGCGCCTACGGCGTGGGCCAGGACGTCCGGTCAGGCCCGCCCCGGCCCGTCTACCCTCGTCGCACATACCAGATGAAGCACCAGCCCGCAGCTGCGCTAGATACGGCGGGACCCGGTGATCCGGGTCCCGCCGCACGACGGTCGGAAAGACCGTGCGGATTACATCACAGCCTCGTGCGTATCCGCGTTGAACACGTGCATCTTGTTCATGTCGAGCACGACCTCCGCCGTCTGCCCCATGCGCGCCTGGGTGCGCGCGTCCACGCGGGCCACGACGCTGTGCTCGCCCGCCGTGAGGTAGAGGATCACGTCCGAGCCGAGCGGCTCGTGCACGTCGACATTGGCGTGAATGACCGCGCCGTTCTCGCTGCCCTTGTGAAATGCCCGGTCGTGCACGTCCTCGGGCCGGATGCCGAAGATGATCGGCCGGCCGGCCCAGTCCGCGAGCTTGGGCACGAACGGCGCAGGGACCTCGGCGCGGAAGACCCCGCCGTCGACCAGGAGCTTGCCATCCTGCCGCGCCAGCTTGGCCTCCAGGAAGTTCATCGCCGGCGAGCCGATGAAGCCGGCGACAAACAGGTTGGCCGGCCGCTCATAGAGGTTGAGGGGGCTGTCCACCTGCTGGACGACGCCGTCCTTCATGACGACGATCCGGTCGCCCATCGTCATCGCCTCGACCTGGTCGTGCGTCACGTACACCGTCGTGGTCTGCAGCCGCGCGTGCAGCTTCTTGATCTCCGCGCGCGTCTGCACGCGGAGCTTCGCGTCGAGGTTGGAAAGCGGCTCGTCCATCAGGAACACCTGCGGCTCGCGCACGATCGCGCGGCCGAGCGCGACCCGCTGCCGCTGGCCGCCTGATAGTTGCTTGGGCTTGCGGCCGAGCAGCTCCTGAATGCCGAGCATCTCGGCCGCCTCTTTGACGCGCCGGTCGATCTCCGGGCGCGCGTACTTACGAAGACGCAGTCCGAACGCCATGTTGTCGTAGACTGTCATGTGCGGGTACAGCGCGTAGTTCTGGAACACCATCGCGATGTCCCGATCTTTCGGCGCGACGTCGTTGACGATGCGGTCGCCGATGTAGATGTTCCCGGCCGTGGTCTCCTCGAGGCCGGCGATCAGCCGGAGGCAGGTCGTCTTGCCGCATCCCGACGGCCCGACGAGCACCGTGAACTGCCGGTCCGGGATGTCGAGCGTCACGTGGTTCACGGCCAGGACGTTGCCGAACTGCTTGACGACCTCTTCGAGCATCACCTTGGCCATCCGGCCACCTCCGCGCGGCAGACCAGTCTCGGCGCGGCGACACCGCACCCCGTGAGTTTCCGCTGCGCTGTGGGGCATCTACGACGCGCCCGCGAGGGACCCCTCCCCCGCCCACCCGCGTCGGGTCCCGAGCATCACTCCGGCGCGCGCGTCAGGGCGCCGCGCGCATGCCCTGTTTGATCCGATCGATCGCGGCAACCGGCGTCGGGTCGATGCCGCGCAAGCAGGCCAGATAGACGCTCGTGAGGTCGCCGAGCAGCACGAGCGAGAGCATGCGGGCCAGCCGGCCCGCGCCCCGGCCGGAGACCTCGTGGACTCCCGCCACGGTGTCTTCGAGTCCGCCGGCCCGCGCGACGCGGATCCGCCGGAGGGCCCGTGCGACCTCGTCGCCGGCCAGCAGGATCACCGCGGCGACGCGGCGGGCGAGGTCCGGGGACGCCCCCCACCCGACGACCTCGTTGTGCGTCAACTCCGGGAAGACATCCCACGTGGCGAGCGTCTTGCTGTTTTCGTTGAACTGAGTCTTCCACCGGCGGGCCACGGGCGCCAGTGTGGCACCGCCCGCGTACACGGCGGGTATCGTGCCGCCGAGGGCTTCGGCCAGCCTCTTCGCAGGGTTGCGCGCGGCCGGGATGGCCGGGTCCGCCTCGGCCGCAAGCGCCGCGAGGACCGCGCCGGCTTCATCCACGTCGGCGGCGCACGATGCCGCGAGCCCCCATTGGGCGAACACGGCGAGCGTGGGGCCGAGCAGGTACGCGAGTGCCGCCCGCGGCTGCAGGCCGCCCGGAACGCGGAGCACCGTACCGGATACGAGGTCCGCAAGGCGCCCGCCAGACGTGACGGCCACGACGTGCGCGCCGGCGGCCAGGGCCGCGCCGGCCGCGGCGAGCGTCTCCTCGGTCTCGCCGGAGTAGCTCGTCGCGATGACCACGGAGCCGGGCCCGACATAGGCCGGGATCCGGGCGTCGCGGACCGTGATCAGCGGGACCCGCAGCTCCGGCGCGAGGTACGCGCCGGCGAGGTCGGCCGCGATGGCCGAACCGCCCATCCCGATCGCCACGACGTGCGCGAGCGGCTGCGCCGGGCGCCGGATGGGTTGGGCGGCCGCCTGCGTCCATGCCTGGGACAACTGCGAGGAAAACGCGAGGACGGTCTCGAGCATCCCGGACGGATCGGCCGCGCGGAGGCGCGATGGGTCGTCGAGGATCGTCATGGCGGCGTATTCGCCGGGTGCGACAGACGTTCCTCACCCGGCCCGGCGAGCACACGGCACCCGGTGTCCGCAGGGGCCGCGGCGGCCGGCTCGAAAAGCACCGATATGCCCCGATCGTTCGAGCCGCCGAGGCGGAACCCGGCGGGCGGCGCGCCGGCCGAGGCGCGGCGCCGGACGCAGCCCGTGCGGCGCGTCGTGAACGTGCGCGCGCTGATGCGCGATCGCGAGTTCATCAAAATCAACGCCTACCTGCTGCCGAAACTGGCGAAACGGCGCGTCGTGGCGATGATGGAACGGCTGCGCCGGAAGCGGACGGAGGTCCCGCGCGGCGGCCGGGCCGCCCCGGATGGCTCGGTGGACGTCCCGGAGATGACGTCCGCGGAGCTCGTGCGGGAGATCAATTGGCGCGTCGGCACACTGCCGCCCGACGACGCCGAGATCCTCGTGCGCTACATCGGCCGCCTCACTCGCTGGCGGACGTCGCGACGCCGCCGCGCCGAGACGCCGGCGGCCCCCTCCCCCCTCCCGAGGCGCTGAAGCGCCAAACCCGCCGGTCTCGCGCGGTCGTGACCTGTGGCGCAGCGGCCATGCTACAATAATATAGCCGCTCCCGTGGAATCTGGTTCGGCCAGCATTGATCCGCGTCCCGGTAGGGATACGATGGCGAAGCCGGCAGGCCACCTGGTCTTCACTCTACACACGCACCTCCCGTTCGTCCTCAACCATGGGCGGTGGCCTCACGGGAGCGACTGGCTGTCCGAAGCCACGGTCGAGTGCTACCTGCCGCTTCTGCGGATGCTCGACGGCCTCGCCCGTGACGATGTCCCGGCCTCGATCACGATGAACATCTCGCCGATCCTGTGCGAGCAGCTCGCCAGCAGCGCGTTTCAGGAGGAGATGACGGCGTTCTTCGACCAGCGGCTCCGCAGCTGCGAGGAGACGCGCCGGCACTTTACCGACACCCAGGAGCACGATCTCGTCGCGCTGTGCGACTATTGGCGCGCGGTGCACGAAGAGCGGCGTCGCGAGTTCGATGCCATGGGCGGCGACCTGCTGGCGCGTTTTCGCACGCTCGCCGACCGCGGCACGGTGGAGCTCATCTCCACCGGGGCGACCCACGGCTACTTCCCGCTGCTCAGCCGCGATGAGAGCTTGGAGCTGCAGCTCCGGACGGCGATCGACGCGCACACCCGGCACTTTGGCCGCCGGCCACAAGGGATTTGGCTCCCGGAGTGTGCCTACCGCCCCCGCTATCAGTGGACGCCCCCGGCAGGACCCCGCAGCGGGAAGGTGCGGTACCGGCGGCGCGGCGTGGAGGAGCTGCTCGCGGCGCACAGGCTGGAGTACTTCTTTACCGACGTGCATCTGGTGCGCGGCGGTCAGGCGCTCTCGGCGTACCGCGATTACTTCCCGCGGCTGCGCACCGTCCAGGGCCAGGAGGCCGAGTTCCGGCGCCGCGAGGGACGGAGCCCGTACCTGCCGTACCGGGTCGCCTCGCGCGGCGGCACCGGCGACGCGGTCGCGCTGGTGCGCGACCCCGAGACAACGCTCCAGGTCTGGAGCCGTGACGCGGGGTATCCGGGCGACGAGTGGTATCTCGAGTTTCACAAACGGCACTTTCCCGGCGGTCTCCGCTTCTGGCGGGTCACATCGCCGGCGGGGGATCTCGCGGACAAGCAAGTCTACGTGCCCGAACGCGCCGCGGCCCGGACGCGCGCGCACGCCGAGCATTTCATCGGGCTCGTCCGCGGCGTGCTCGAGCGGCACGCCGGCGCCACCGGCGACAACGGCGTGCTCTGCAGCCCCTTCGATACCGAACTCTTTGGCCACTGGTGGCACGAGGGCCCCTTGTGGCTGGACCACGTGCTGCGGGGCCTGGCGGGCGCGGGTATCGCCTCCGTCGCCGCGAGCGCGTACCTCGCCGAGCAGCCTGCGCAGGGCCCGATCACGCTGCTCGAGGGATCGTGGGGTGAAGGAGGAGACCATCGGGTCTGGCTAAACAAGGACACGGCATGGACGTGGGAGACCGTGTACCAGGCCGAGGAGGAGCTGTGGGCTTTTGTCGCGCGCGCCGCGTGGCGGCAGCAGCCGCTGTTGCGCCGCGTCGTCGCCCAGCTCGGCCGCGAGCTGCTCCTGTTGCAGGCGTCGGACTGGCAGTTCTTGATCACCACGTGGGCGGCCCGCAACTACGCGGAAGCGCGGTTTGCCCAGCACTACGCCGATTTCACGCGCCTCTTGGAACTGGCAAAGCGCGTGGAGGGCGGCGGCGCCGTGTCGTGGGAGGACGAAGAACTGCTGGTGGGCAAAGAGACGCAGGATTTCTGCTTCCCGGGGATCGCCGAGCACCTCGAAGCCGCGGCTGCGCTGCCGCCGGCATGATCCTCGGCCCGCGCTTCCGATCGCGGTGACCCGGCCCCGCGTTCTCGGCGTCATCCTCGCCGGCGGCCGGGGCGAGCGACTCTACCCGCTCACGAAGGAGCGCAGCAAGCCGGCGGTGCCGTTCGGCGGCAAGTACCGGATCGTGGATTTCGTGCTCAGCAACTTCGTCAATTCGAGGATCTACTCGCTGTACATCCTGGTCCAGTACAAATCCCAGTCGCTCATCGACCATCTCCGCCGCGGCTGGCGCATGAGCGCCGTGGTCGACGAGCACTTCATCATCCCGGTCCCGCCGCAGATGCGATGGGGCGAGACGTGGTATCGCGGCACCGCGGACGCCGTCTTTCAAAATTTGAACCTGATCCGCGACGTCGATCCGGACCTCGTGGCGATCTTCGGGGCGGATCACATCTACCGCATGGATCTTCAGCAGATGGTGGACGCCCATCTCGCCCGCCGGGCCGACGTCACGGTCGCGGCGCTTCCCGTGCCGATCGAGATCGCCTCCGGGTTCGGCATCGTCGAGGCGGACGCCGGCGGCCGCATCGTCGGCTGGGAGGAAAAGCCCGCGGCGCCCCGGCCGATGCTCGAGGATCCCGGGCGGGCCCTGTCGTCGATGGGCAACTACATCTTCAATACCGGGCTCCTCGAGGAGGTGCTCATCGAGGACGCCCGGCGCAGCACCGATCACGACTTTGGGCGGACGATCATTCCCGAGCTGTATCCATACGCCCGGGTCTACGCCTACGATTTCCTGACGAACACGATCCCGGACCTCCGGCCCTCCGAGGAGCGCGGGTACTGGCGTGACGTCGGAACCATCGAGGCCTACTGGCAGGCCAACATGGACCTGCTCGGCTCGTCACCGGCCCTCGATCTCGACAATCCGCACTGGCCCATCTTCACTCCCGCGTTCGCGGGACCGTCCGCGCGGATCGTGTCCGGCGAGGTGGAGGACTCGCTCCTCGGCGAAGGGACCGTCATCCGCGGCGGATCCGTCCGGCGGTCGATCCTGGGTCAGGGCGTGGTCATCGAGGCCGGGGCGTCGATCGAGGACAGCATCGTGATGGACTACACGACCATCGGGCAGGGCGCGCGCATCCGCCGGGCGATCATCGACCGGTTCAACGTGGTGGAGCCGGGAGCGACCCTGGGCTGGCACCGCGAACGCGACCTCGCCGCGGGCATCCTGGACGGCTCGGGCATCGCCGTGCTCGGACGCGGCGTCACCCGCGTGCGCAGAAGCCAGCCGGTGCGCGCGTAGCAGGTCCCACACCGGCGCCTGGGACGGCCTCACGCGAGAGGACCCATGACTGAGCGGTACATCTGCGTACACGGCCACTTCTACCAACCGCCCCGGGAGAATCCGTGGCTCGAGGCGGTCGAGGTCCAGGATTCCGCGGCGCCCTATCACGACTGGAACGCCCGGGTCACGGCCGAGTGCTACGCGCCGAACGGCGCCTCCCGCATGCTGGACGGCGACCGGCGGATCGTCGCCATCACGAACAACTACGCGCAGATGAGCTTCAACATCGGCCCCACCCTCCTGGCGTGGCTCGAGCACGCGGCGCCGGAGGCCTACGCGCGCATCCTGGAGGCGGATCGGGACAGCCGCGCCCAGCGCGGCGGCCACGGCAACGCGCTCGCCCAGGTCTACAATCACATGATCCTGCCCCTCGCGAACCGCCGCGACAAGCACACGCAGGTGCTGTGGGGCATCGCCGATTTCCGCCACCGCTTCGGCCACGACCCGGAGGGCATGTGGCTTCCGGAGACGGCCGCCGACACGGAGACCCTCGAGACGCTGGCGGCGCACGACATCGCGTTTACGGTGCTGGCGCCGCACCAGGCCGCGCGCGTCCGGCCGCTGGGCCGAGCGGAGTGGAACGACGCCCAGGGAGCGCGCGTCGATCCGAAGCGGCCGTACCTGTGCACGCTGCCGAGCGGGCGCAGGATCACGCTGTTCTTCTACGACGGCCCGACCTCCCGCGCGATCGCGTTCGAGGGCCTGCTCAACAGCGGCGAGGCGTTCGCTGAACGACTGGCCGGGGGATTCACCGACGAGCCCGGCCCGCAGCTGGTCCATGTCGCCACCGACGGCGAGTCATACGGCCATCACCACGCCTTCGGCGAAATGGCGCTGACGTACGCGCTCCGTGTGATCCAGGAGAAGCAGCTCGGCCACCTGACGAACTACGGCGAGTACCTGGCCATGTTCCCGCCCCGGCACGAGGCGGAGATCGTCGAGCGCACGAGTTGGTCGTGTGTGCACGGGGTCGAGCGGTGGCGCGCCAACTGCGGCTGCCGGACAGGGCATCCTGGATGGAACCAGGCCTGGCGCGGCCCGCTTCGAGCGGCGCTGGACTGGCTGCGGGACGAGCTGACCCCGCTGTTCGAGCGCGAGGGCGGGCGTCTCCTCAAGGATCCCTGGGCCGCGCGCGACGCGTACATCGGCGTCATCCTGGACCGTGCGCCGGAGCGTACGGAGGCGTTCTTGGCGGCGCACGGCCGGTCCGGCGGCGACGCCGACGACCGGCTCCACATGCTCCAGCTGTTGGAGATGCAGCGCCACGCCATGCTCATGTACACCTCGTGCGGGTGGTTCTTCGACGAGCTCTCCGGGATCGAAACGGTGCAGGTCATCAAGTACGCCGCGCGCGCCCTCCAGCTCGCGGAGCGGTTTGGGGCGCGGCTCGAGGACGAGTTCGTCCGGCGGCTGGCGGAGGCCAAGAGCAACCTGCGGCAGTGGGGCGACGGCGCGGGCGTGTACCGCCGCGCGGTCAAGCGCTCCATCGTGACGCTGCCGCGCGTCGTG
>JAJPIA010000128.1 GCA_021324975.1 Bacillota bacterium | reverse complement strand
TCGCTGCAGCAGTTTGCGCACAGCATCGGGTTGAGCCTGTACGAGGGGATGTGGATCTCCCGCGCCTACTCCCTCAAGTACCCCGCGGAGCTCAAGCCGAACATGTACTTCGCGATCGAAACCTTCGCCGGCCATCCGGGCTTGGAGCAGACGGTGCGGCTCGAGGAGAACCTCGTCGTCACCGACAAGGGGTACGAGATCTTCACGCTGTGCGAGCACGCGGACGACATGTTGGGCGGCTGACCGGCGGCGCGCTCGCGCACCATCACATTCCTTCGGCAAGGGTCGGCGCTGGGCAGACCTGTCCTCCGCTCCGGTGCCCACGGCGTGAGCCAGGACGCCCCAACGCTTGACCGTCGCTTGTATTCGCTTCGTCCGCGGCGCATGGCAAAGTGAGCCCTCGCAGCTGCGCGCATCGCGGGCGTTGACAGGAGGCGGCCCGAGCCGCCGGAGGGGTCGACGCCGTCATTGGATTGGATTCATGAGGGCCGAGGCCAACGCCCGCTTCGGCCATGTCCGCCCTGCCCGTCTACGTACGACACTAAGCCGAGGGCGGTTCCTCCACCCCGGCCCACCGCTCCAGCAGCTCGACGAGGGCCGTGTGGTCGGCGTCGCCCATGCCCTCGCGCACGGCGATCCGCCACGCCTGCCGGGTTAACGCGCCCAGGAGCATCGGCACCCGGAGCTCGTCAGCCAGGTCGAGACAGATGTCGAGGTCCTTGAGATACTGCGCCACGGTGAAGCCGGCCGTGAAGTCCCGGGGCAGAATGAACCGCGGGTATTTGACCTCGGTCGTGTAGCTGCGCCCCGTCGAGCGGTTCACGGCGGCGATGAGGCGGTCCGCGGATAGCCCGGCTTTCCGCCCCAGCGCGATCGCCTCGGCCGTGCTCCAGAGCGCCGCGGCGGACAGCAGATTGTTGATGGTCTTGGCGGCGTCGCCGTCGCCGGCCGCATCGCCGACGTGCACGATCTTGCCGAAGCACGCGAGGACCGGCCGGCAGCGCTCGATGAGGTCCGCGGGGCCGCCGGTCATGACGCAGAGCGTCCCGTCCACCGCGCCGCGCACGCCCCCCGACACCGGGGCGTCGAGCACCTCGACGCCGGCGCGGCCCAAGTCTCGTGCCACGCGGCGCGTGACGCGTGGGGATGACGACGTCATCTCGATCAGGATCTGTCCGGACCGCATGACGTGCGCGAGGCCGCCGTCCCCGTAGACCGCCGCTTCGACGGCCCGTCCGTCCGGCAGCACGGTGATCACGATCCCGGCGTCGCGGGCCAGGTCCCCAACGCTCGCTTCGCGTTCCAACCCGTAACGAACGCCGCCGGCGACGGCGTCCGGCCGCAGATCGTACCCCCCGACCCGGTAGCCCGCGCCCAGGAGCCGGCGCGCCATTGGCGCTCCCATCTTGCCGAGCCCGATGACGCCGATGCGTGGACGATCCATACGCACGCTCCGCCACGGCATGCCCGGCGCTCGATCGGCGCCGGGATCCTCCCGACGTTCTCGACCGGCGCGTATGCCCCCTACCAACCGGCGCGCGCTCGGCGCCCGTCCGGTTCGGGCAGGCCAACCGCGGCAATGCGTGCGCCCGATGCCGCGTCGCGCACGGGCCCGCGCAGGACTGCCGTCCCCGGGAAGAGAACTCGCCAGCGATCGCGCGTCGCGCGGCTGGTGACATCCTCGAAGATCCGCCCACGGACAGACACGCGCTTGGGGATGGGGCCGGCGATTGCTGGAAAAGGGGGGCCGCCAGGTGAAGTCTCAGCACCGTGCCTTGCCTGTGCTTGGGATCGCGCTCGTCGTGAGCCTCTGCCTGTATGGCGGTGTAAGCGCGCCGCACGCGAGCGGCGCGGCCACGTGGACGCTGCCTTCGCATCCGGTATCCTTCACGTACTGGGACGGCGGGGACAGCACGAAGAGCACGCTCCTGCGCCAGCTGATCGCCGAGTACGAGCAGCTCCATCCCAACATCAAGATCAACTTCGAGACCGACACGCCGTCGGACAAGGTCACCGTGGCGCTGAGCACGGGCACCGCGCCGGCGCTCGTGGAGGTCGCGGACTGGAACCTGCCCAAGTACGTGCAGGTGCGCCTGCTCGACCCGTTGCCGCCCGCGGCGTGGGGCCGGTCGAGCGTCGCGGGCGTGCTGGACCAGTACATCCCGCACCTCCTCGACGCAGCGTACGATGGACACAACCTGTACGCCATCCCCGATCAGCAGAACGCGCACAGCCTTTTTATCAACAACCGGCTGTTCCGCGAGGCGGGGTTGGATCCCGCCAAGGACGCGCCGAAGACATGGGACGACGTGGCCCGGCTCAACAAGCAGCTGACGAAGAAGCAGGGCGACCGCATCGTGCAAAAGGGGTTCGAGATGCGGTACGCGTGCCCGGACGGGCACTGGCAGGCCCAGATGTTCCAGATCCTCCTGTACCAGGCCGGTGGCACGATCCTGCAGGGAGGCAGGCCCGCGTTCAACAGCGACGCCGGAGTGAAGGCGCTGCAGGTCTGGAAGAGCGTGACCGTGGCGCCCCAGGTTACGCAGAACACGTGCAGCTCGCCGTACCAGGATTTCGCCACGGAACAGGACGCGATGACGTTCATGGGGCCGAACGGGGGCCCCTCGATCGAGCGGATCAACCCGAAGATCAAGGGGAACTACACGGTGGCGCCGCTGCCGCAGATCCGTCCCGACCATCCGGCCACGTTGGTCTATGCGTTCAACTGGGCCGTGTACGCCAAGGCGCCGGCCGACGAGCGCGCGGCGGCCTGGGATCTGGTGCACTTCCTTAGCTCGCGCCCCCTGCAGTGGTGGAGCGACATCAGGTTTGTGCAGTCGCGGAAGGGATGGTTCGACACGCCCGAGGCGAAGCGGGATCCCTTCCTCGGCGTGTACATCCACGACCTTTCGATCGGACACCCCGTGGCGCGCACCACGCACTATCAGGAGCTGCAGACGATCCTGTCGCGTATGATCGACCGGGTGATCCTCAACAACGCGGACCCGAAGCAGGCCCTCGATCAAGCCGTGCAAGAGTACGCCCGGGCGGCGCAATAGGGCGACCGTGATGGAGTCGATCGACATCCACTTCCACGTCGTGCCGCCGCAGTTCCTCGAGGCGGTGCGGCGCGGCGACTTCGCGGACGCCGTGCACATCGAGCGCCGTGGCACGGTGGACCACATGATCTACCACGCGCCGCCGAGCGTGGTGGTGGAGCCGGATACCGCGCTGGATCCGGCGGAGTACGACGAGAACCTCATGCTCGCGACGATGGACCGGCGCGGTCTCGCCGCCGCCGTTATCGGACCGTCGCCGGCGTTCTGCTACTGGGCGTCCCCGGCGCTGGGCGCGCGGCTGGCCGCGGCCCTCAACGACGGCATCGCGGCGATGGTGCGCGCGCACCCGGACCGGTTCATCGGGATGGCCACGGCCCCCATGCAGGACGGCGAGCTCGCCGCCCGAGAGGTGGAGCGCGCGGCGGGCACGCTGGGGCTGCGCGCCGTCGAGATCTGCACGCACATCAATGGCATGGACCTGGACGATCCGAGCCTGGCCCCGGTGTACGCGGTCGCCGAGCGGCTCGGGATGCCCTTCTTCGTGCACCCGCAGAACTGGGGCGACATGCGCCGCATGCGGAACCATCACATCTGGAACCTGGTCGGCTTTCCGGCCGAAACCGCGCTCGCCGCGGCGCATCTGGTCCTAGGAGGCGTGTTCGAGCGGTTCCCGCGCCTGAGGGTCGTCCTGGCCCACGGCGGCGGCTACTTCCCCTACCAGATCGGACGGCTGGACCATGGCTACGAGGTGCGGCGCGAGCTGAACGAGCATCTGCCGCGCCGCCCCAGCGAGTACCTGGGGAACCTGTACTGCGACACCCTGACCCACAGCGGGGCCTCGCTGCGGTTTTTGCTCGACCGGATGGGCGACGACCACGTCGTGATCGGCAGCGATTACCCGTACGACATGGGATACACCGCACCCGTGGAGGTCGTTCGCAGCCTCGGCCTCGGCCAGGAGCGCGAGCGCAAGGTCCTCGGGCGCAACCTGGGGCGGCTCCTCAACCTCGTCTAGCCGCCGGACCGACGGCCCCCGCCGGCCGGAGTGGGCGCGATCGTGGGATGCTACGGCGTTCCCGGGCGCGGCGCCGCGGCGTTGACGGGATAGCGGGGCGTCTCGCCCGAGAGCACCTGCACGACGCTTTCCGCCGCCTTGCGCTGTAGTTCCTCGACGGACTCCTCGGAGTAGAATGCCACGTGCGGCGTCAGCAGCAACGTTTCCAGATCGCGTAACGCGTCCGCATCCGCGGGCGGCTCGGTGTCCAGCACGTCGAGGGCCGCCCCGGCGATCCAGCGCTCGCGCAACGCGCGCGCAACGGCGCCGAGCGAGACGATCGGGCCGCGGGACGTGTTGATGAGGTACGCGGTCGGCTTCATCGCCCGCAACGCGTCCTCGCCGATGAGGCCTCGGGTCTCGGGGACGAGCGGCGCGTGGACCGAGACGTAATCCGAGCGCGCGAGCAGCTCGTCGAACGTTACCTTGCGGGCCCCGTGCGCCAGCATTTCATCCGCGGAGACGTAGGGATCGAACGCCACGAGCTCGAGGCCGAGCGCGCGCGCCTTGCCCGCGAGGCACCGCGGGATCTTGCCGAAGCCGACAAGGCCGAGGACGCGACCGCGCAGGCGGTGCATCGGGGCCGCGTCGCGGGCATCCCAGCGGCCGATGCGCACCCGGCGGTCGAGCCACGCCAGCTTGCGCGCGCACGCGAGCAGCATCCCCAGAGCGTGGTCGCTGACCTCGTCGATGCAGTAATCGGGCACGTTGGTCACGACGATGCCGCGCTCGGTCGCGGCCGGGACGTCGACGTTGTCCACGCCGATCCCGTACCGGGCGATGACCCGGCACCGCGTCAAGCGCTCGATGACCCGCCGCGTGACCGGCGCGTAACAGACGAGCAGCGCGTCGGCCTCCGCCGCGGCGTCCAGGAGCTCGGCGTCGGACGTGGCCCGCAGGACGATCAGCTCCGCACCCACGGCGCGCAGCACCGCGCGCTCGACGTCCAGGGACGGAAACACATGGTCGGTGACGACCACCTTGGGCGGATGCGGTCGCTGCTCAGGGCTCATAATGCCACAGCCGCCCGTGCCCGCAGCGTCCGGTGAACGCCACGGCCGCCGACGCGACGTTCTGCACGTTCGGGTGGGTCGTGAAGGTCGTCATCTGACCCGGCGCGAGCGGCTTGATGTCGACCACGGTCGCTTCGATGGCCCGGTCGTCCTCGTCGAAGTAGTAGGCGATGACCCGGCAGTCGCCCTGGGCGTTGCCGTCGTTGCGCACGGTTCCGTAGAACCAGCTGGCGGTGTCGTCACGCGGGTCGACCTCCGCGTAGTGCTTCTCCACCACCACATAGTATGGTCCATCTTCACGCGGTGCGGCAGTGTTTGCCGCGCCGCCGGATGGCGGCGCCGAGGCGACGCTGCCACGCGGGATGGTTGCTTCGCCGGGGTGATGGGCCGCGATGCCGGTGAATACCGCGGCGAGCGACGCGGCGATCGCGACGCCGGTGAGCGCAACGACGGCGCGTGCCGATCCCACGTCCCGCGCGGGCCCCCTCTTCGATGTAGTGCCGCCGAGGCGGTGCCGAGACTCTCGCCGGGCGGCGTGGTGAGATTCTGGGGGAGCTCCTTGAGTGCCTGCCGCGCGGTGAGATTTTGGCGAAGCGGCGCCCGCGGGTGGCGCCTGCGACGCGGCGCCCGCGCTTCCGCCCCCGCCGGTGAGCCCGGATCCGCCCGTCGTCGTCAGGGTCGTGGTCGTTGCCGGCCCTTGGTTGGCCGCTGCCCCGCCGGCCGACGTCGTGGTGCGCCCGGTCGCGCTGCAGGCTGCTACGGCTCGTCATCTTGATCGAATCGTGAGGACGAGGCATCCGCGTCCTCGTCGACCTCGGCGTCGTCGCCGCCGGGGGTGAGCGGCGCCAGCTCCGTCTTGATGGCCTCCCACGCGGCGAGGAGGTCCTGTTCCTCCGCGAACGCGCGCGCCGTCGTCGTGCCCGTCCGATTGTCACGGGTGACGATCACCCCGACGGCCTTGTTCAGCGTCGACCACTCATCAGGATCCACCGTCTCGCTGTCCCCGGTGTCGACCTGTTCGAGCTCCTCGGCGAGACGCGGGACGAGATCCGGTCCCTCCCGCAGCAGTCCGGCCCACAGGTCTTCTTCGGGGCTGCTCGTCTCATCGCTCGCTTCTTCCTCCGCGACCATGAGCAGGAGATCAGACAGCGGTGCAGTGAGTACCCGATCCGGCGTCATATGAAAACCCCCCTTATCTGTAGAGGGCCCCCGTGTCAAGAGGCGAGAGACCCCCGAAGTTACGAGCACAGCAGTCCTTGCCAGTTGCAGCCGGGACATGGTGCGGACGAAACCG
>JAJPIA010000111.1 GCA_021324975.1 Bacillota bacterium | reverse complement strand
GACCCGCACACCACGACGGCGACCGCGACGCGGAACATGATGGAAAACGTCTACGACACGCTCGTGACCGTCGACCCGATGCTGCGGGTGCAGCCCAGCCTCGCGGCGTCGTGGACCACGTCCACGGACGGCCTCGTCTGGACGTTCCGACTTCGGCCGAACGTCAAGTTCCACAACGGCCGCACGATGACCGCGGATGACGTCGTGTACTCGCTCAACCGGATCCGCGATCCCAAGACCAAGTCGCCCCGGGCGTCCGACTTCGCGGTCGTGGACAACGTCTCGGCCGCGGGGCCGCTCACGGTGGCGATCCGGCTCAAGCAGCCGTTCTCGCCGCTGCTCGCCAAGCTCGCGCTGTCCACGAACGTCATCGTGCCCCATGAGATCGTGGAGCGCGACGGGGACCTCAACAAGGCACCCGTGGGGACGGGACCCTTCCGGTTCGTGGGATACACGCCGCAGCAGCGTCTGATCCTCGTCCGCAGCGGCGACTTCTGGGGCAGCGACGCCACGGGGCGCCGGCTGCCGTACATCGACCGCATCGAGTTTGTCTTCTACCCCGATGCGGTCGCGCGGTCGACCGCGCTGCGCACCGGCAACGTGGACTGGATCGAGTACGTGCCCGCCTCCGACGTGCAGAGCCTGCGTGGCGATCCAAACGTGACGGTCGTCGGCGGGCTCTCCGCGAACTTCCGCGCCCTGTACATCAACAACGCCGTGGCGCCGTTCAAGGACGTCAAGGTGCGGCAGGCGATGGCCTGGGCGATCAACCGCAAAGAGATTGTCGACACCGCGCTGTTCGGCGTGGGCGGGGTGGTGGCGACGGGCACCGCGATCCCGCCGGGCGGCTACTACGCGCTCACCAAAAACGTCTATGACAGGGTCGATGTCGACCGGGCAAAGCGCCTCCTCGCCGAGGCCGGGTTCCCGAACGGCATCGACGCGGAGCTATACGTGACGAGCACGTATGACTTTCTCCGGGCGCCGGCGGAGTTGGTCCAGGCGCAGCTCGCCAGGATCGGCATCCGAACCAAGATCGTCGCGGCCGACTGGAGCGTGTACCTGCCGACCGTGTTCCAAAAGCACTTCACGCTGACGATCCTGGGGACCTCGGGGCAGACCGATCCCGACGACTACCTGTACAACAACTTCCATACCGGCGCGGGCAACAACTTCGTCGGGTACTCCGACCCGCAGTTCGACAAGCTCGTGGAGCAGGCGCGCCTCGTGACCGCCGAGTCGAAGCGGCGCGCGCTGTACCAGCAGGCCCAGTTGCGGCTGCAGGAGACCGTGCCGATGGTCTTCTTGTTCCACTCCACGCAGTACGAGGCCGTGCGCCGGAACGTCCACGGCTACCGCCACTGGCTCAACACATCGTACATCGGGTTTCGGACGACGTGGTTGACGGAGCGGTGAACGCTCAGACGGCCGTCCCGGACGGCGCGGGGAGCGCCTCGAGGTAGGCCGTGAACACGGCGTTGCCAAGGGCGCCGGCCCGGCGGCGGCGTACCAACTCGATCGCCTCCGGCCCGCTGATGCCGAGCATCTTCATGGCCACCAGCGCGTTCACCAGGCCTGAACGGCTCTTGCCCCGGTGGCAGTGGACAAGCACCTTGTGGCCACGCTGGATCAGGTGGACCACCGTGTCCACCAGCACCTCGAGGATCCCCAGGTCCGGGAGCGCGGGCCCATCCTCGATCGGCCAAAAGATGTAGAGGATCGAGTTGGGCGCCGTCGGGACGCCGGGATCCAAGGTCCCGTAGAGATCGACGACGGCGTCGATCCCGCGGGCGTGAATCGACGCCCATTCCGCGGCGTCCTCCGGCGCGCCGCTCTGAAAGAGCTGCCCTTCGAGGATCTCGTAGATCTCCATGGGTTCTCGCTGGGTTGCTCATCTATCGCCAACCCGTGGGAATTATAGCAGACGGCTTGATGGTTCTCGCCCGCTCTTGCCTCGACGCGTCGAATCATTTGCGAACTGCGGAAGTGCGGCCGTGCCAACGCTTATTTGTCGCCCGCCGCTGAGGCTGTCCAGGCGCGCACCGGTGGAGATGGCCGCAACGCCTGTACGAGATACTCATGCGCCAACGTCGTATTCGAAAAGATGGGGATGGCTTCATTCTCCTGATCGCCCGACGCCGCCGATGGGGGTGCCCGGCTCGGGGCCGGTGTTTACGGCCGGTGCTCCGCGTCGAGCACGGCGGCGGGCGGCGTCACCATGTCCACGAACGCCCGGGCAATGCGCGGCAGCCGCCGGTCACGATGATACACGAGGAGGATGTCCCGTTCGATCCGCAGTCCCTCGATGGGGATCACGCGCAGGCGCCCCGCCGCCGCGTCCGCGTGCACGGCTTGGCGGGAGAGGATCGAGACGCCGAGGTTCGCGGCCACGGCTTGTTTGACCATCTCGCCGCCCTCGAGCTCCATGGCGGGTGCGATGTGGATGCCGGCGCGGTGCAGGGCGTCGTCCACGACGTCGCGGGTGCCGGATCCCCGCTCGCGCAGGATAAAAGGTTCGTGGGCCAGGTCCGGGATTCGCACCGAGGGCATCGAGGCGAAGCGGTGCTCCGGCGCGGCCACGAGCACCAGCTCATCCGTGGCGATCGGCACCGTCTCGAGGTCCGGAAACGTCACCCGCCACCCCACGACGCCTAGGTCGATCTCGCGCCCGAGGAGCCATTCCTGGATGCGGCGCGTTCCCGCCACGCGCAGCGCCAGCTCGACGCGGGCGTGTTCCTCGCGAAACCGCCGCAGCAGGCCCGGGAGCAAATAGGCGCCCGGTGTCGGGGTTGCGCCGATCGCGAGCCGCCCGCGCCCGAGACCCTTGACGTCGTCGATCGCGCGCCGGGTCTCGTCGATCAGGGCGAGGATGCGGCCCGCGTAATCGTCGAGGATCCGGCCGGCCTCGGTCATCCGGACCGATTTCCCGGCCTGCTCGAACAGCTCGACGCCAAACTGCCGCTCGAGGTCCCCGACTTGAATGCTCACCGACGGCTGGCTGATTTTGAGCTCCGCGGCCGCGCGCGAGAAGCTCCCCGACTTCGCGACGGTATGAAAAATCTTCAGCTGGTGCAGATTGATGGCCATCGAGCCGTCCCCGGGTCTTACTATAACAGGGGCGCCTCCCTGTGAGGAAGGGCGCCGGCCGGATGCTAGAATGGAAGGAGTCTATGAAACCGGCGCGTCCGCATAGAGGCGGCGCCGGCCCGCTGAGGTGAGCCCATGACGGAGCGTGACCGGATCCGGCTGACCACGATGGTGGCCTGCGCCGGCTGAGCCTCCAAGCTGAGTCCGACGGACCTGGCGCACGTGTTGCGCCACCTGCCACCGATCACCGATCCCGCCGTCCTCGTCGGTACCAACACCGCGGACGACGCAGGCGTCTACCGTCTCACGCCGGACCTGGCGCTCGTCCAGACCGTCGATGTCTTTACGCCGATCGTGGACGAGCCCTACTGGTTCGGAGCGATCGCCGCCGCGAACGCGCTGAGCGACGTGTACGCGATGGGCGCTGTGCCGAGGCTCGGGCTCAACATCGCGACGTTCCCGCGCAGCCGGCTGTCGCTCGATATCCTCGGCGAGATCCTCCGGGGCGGCAGCGACAAGTGCGTCGAGGCGAACGTGACCATCATCGGCGGTCACACGATCGATGACCCGGAGCCCAAGTACGGGCTCGCCATCACGGGCCTCGTGCATCCCGAGCGCGTCATCACCAACGCCGCCGCCCGAGCAGGCGACGCGCTCGTCCTGACCAAGCCGCTCGGCATGGGTGTGATCACGACGGGGATCAAACAGGGACGCACGTCGCGTGAAACGGTGGACGAGGCGACCCGGATCATGGCCGCGCTCAACCGCGCCGCGGCGGAGGCGATGATCGAGACGGGCGTGTCCGCCGCCACGGACATCACCGGGTTCGGTCTGCTTGGTCACCTGCACGAGATGACCCGCGCGGCCGGTGTCCAGGCGCGCGTCCGCCTCGCCGCCGTTCCGATCCTCGAGGAGGCGTGGAGCCTGGCGCGACGCGGCACCATCCCGGGCGGGACCCAGCGCAACCGCGCGGCACTCGGGGATGCGGTGCGCTGGGATGGGGTGGCGGACGACGCCCAGGTGCTGCTGTGCGACGCGCAGACGTCCGGCGGCCTCCTGATCGCCGTCCCGGAGAGCCGCGTCGACCGGCTCGTGGGAGCGCTCAGGGAGCGGGGGACGCCGGCGGCGGCCGTGATCGGTCAAGTGAGCGGCCGCGGCGAGGGCGAGATCACTGTGGTCGCGCGCTGATGTGAGGGCCGCGAGGCCGGAGATGCTCGCGGGCGTACGCGAACAGGTGCTGCTGCGCATACCCCGCAAACGGACCGAAGCGGGCCCGCGCGAAGACGCGAATATCGCAAATCGGCCGCGGCCGGCCCTTGAAGTACAACCGCTCCATCGCCCGCCGGACCCAGACGTCCACCGGAAACGTCGTCGTGTGCCCGAGACCGAACAACAGGATGCAATCCGCGACCTTGTCGCCAATCCCCGGCACGGCGTGCAGCGTGTCCCGCGCTTCCTGCTCCGGCATCCGCCGGAGCGCCGCGAGATCCAGACGCCCCGACGCCGCCAGGCGCGCGGCCGCGCGGACGTACGGCGCCCGGTAGCCGAGGTGGCACGCACGCAGGATTCCGGCCGGCGCGCCGGCGAGCCGCTCCGCTGACGGAAACGCGTAGCCGTTCTCGTCGACCCGATCCCCGAGCGCCCGCGCGAGGGCGTCGATCGACCTGCTGATCTTGGGGATGTTGTTGTTCTGCGAGACGATGAACGAGATCAAGACTTCCCAGGGGTCCTGGATCAGGAGGCCGGTGCCCCGTGTGTGCGGGATGACGCGCGCGAGTACCCTGTCCGCCGCCAGCGTGGCCTCGATCCGCGCGAGGCCGGTGGGCGACGCCGGGAGCGGGCCCGGTCGCATACCGTCGCACAACACGGCGGGCGCTCGGCGGCCCGTGATCGTGGGCGCTCCGACGAGCCGTCCCAGTTGAGCGTCCGAGCGCGGCCTGAGGCCAAGATACCGCGCGATCGCATCGCGCGCCTCGGCCGTCGCCGGCGCGAGGAGACGAATGCCGTCGCGGTCCTGCGCCACCCGGAAGCGATGGCGGCCGACGATGCCCGTGGCGATCGGACCGCAGCCGTGACCATCCTCCCATCGCCACCGGAACGCTTGGCCGGAGTCCAGCGTGCGCCGGAGATCGAGGCCCGCGGGCTCGAGCGTCCACACGGGCTTAAACGTCGAGCAGATCTACCCCGTCCACGACGAACTGCGACCAGGACTCGAGGCGCGGATACGCCGCCCGGATCGCTTCGGGGCTCGCAAATTCGCCGGCAAGCTTGGCGGTCTCACGGATTCGGACGCGCGGCGACGGGAGATCGGCGATGTAGACGAGGCCGAAGTGGACGCGCCCCACGGCCTCGACATCGTCGTTGAGCAGCCCGATCGGTTTCGCCCGCCACCCCGGCGGCAGGTCGACTTCCTCGGTGAGCTCGCGCTCCATTCCCGCGGCGACACGGTCCGCGGCGTGATTGCCGTCCCCGGGATTGATGTGGCCGCCCAGTCCGATGGAGAGCTTGTCGCGAAGCCTGGCCTCGGATCCGCCGCGTGTGCGCTCCACGAGAAAAATCTGCCCGCCGTGGCGCAGGATCACGTACGGGATGATCTGCTTGAGACTCGGGTCGTCCTCGACGCGATCGCGCAGCGTGAAGAACGCATGGGATTCGATGGCCCCGAGGTAGGCCGCGAGCCCCTCGCGCGTGAAGCCGTGAAACCCGCCGTGCGGAAACAGCCGCTCCCGCGGCACCACGAGGACCTGCTCGGGCATGCCGTTCAAGTTGTCTCTTGGCGGCGGCAACTCCTGCGCATCACGCCATGCGGAACTCGTAATCCACCAACACGTCGTCGTCCGCGTGGATCTTGCCGATCAAAATGCCGGGGTCGGGCGTGAACAGGTGTGGCAGGATCAGCGGAATGTCCGCCGGCACCGGCAACGACGGCACCTCGGACAGCGGCACCCAGCTGAGCGTGCCTTCATCGGTGGTGACCGGATCGGCGCTCCCGGACGGCCGCTCGCCGATGAAGACAAAGAGCAGCCAGCGCGCGCCGGTGGAGCGGCTGATCACCGTGAGGATGGCGCGCAACCGGGCCTTGCGGAGCCGGATGCCCGTCTCTTCGTGGACTTCGCGCAGACAGGCTTCGTAGGGATCCTCATTCCGTTCGATCTTGCCGCCGGGCGCGTTGTAGAGGCCCTGGTTCGGCGGGTTCCGCCGTTGGAGCAGCAGGACGCGATCGCCGTACCGGATGAAGCACAGCGTCCGCAGGTGGGTTGGCGCCGCGAGCCGTTGCTCGCCCGTCATCTGGGCCTAGTGAGCTGCGTTCGCGCGCTCAGTGGATGACCGAGCCGGGTTAATGTCCCTGGAGGCGGGACAGATCGGCGCGCGCCCAACCCTGAAACACGGAGTCGTACGCGCTCCCGTGCACGTTAAGCGCCTTCTGAAACTGCGCCGTGGCATCGGTCACGCGGTGCTGCGCTTCATACACACGGCCCAGGCTGATATAGTACAGCGCGTACTGCGGGTCGAGGCCAATGGACCGCTGGAGTTCGGTGATCGCGTCGGAGAGGCGCCCGACCAGGGCGAGCGCCGCGCCGTAGCGCCAGTGCAGGTCCGCACTGAGCGGAGACGCGTCCACCGCATTCTTGATCTTCGCCACGTCCGCGGGCGTCGCGGCCTGCCACTGAAATGCCGTCTCGTTCGCCGGCGTGTTATTGATCAGGACCTGCAGGTGCCAGGTCCCTGTGTGCGACTCGAGGTCCGTGCCCAAGATGTAGATCGGCGCCGCGAAGTCGAACGTCTTGGGGTTGCCCTTGTGCGGGGGGATCTTCGCCTGCACCATGTACGCCTCGCCCGTCGGGTCGCTCAGACGCAGCGCGACGGTCGTGTCCGGCGCCAGCCCCTTGATGCGCACGATCGCGTAGGGCAGGTCGGAATTCACGAACGTCGTCGCTGGGTCGACCGCGGTGACCGTGCCGCTCCCGAACAGCGACGCCGATTTGATGCCCTTGGCCAGCGTCACGGATTCGATCTGGTTGGACGGTTGGCCGGACGCCGCACCCGGCGAGGACTGAGCCGCGACGATCGACGGCGCGCGCGCCTGGAGCGTGAGCACCGCGCAGGCCACGAGGATGACGGTGTTCCACCGGATGTTCATCGTCCCTCCACTCCTGCCTAGCGGAGGATCATGTGGCCCGTGGCGGCGAGTATGAGAAGCGCCAACAAGACGAAGACGACCACCGAACCATCCCCCCCTCGTTCCATCCACCCAGGTCTTTCCCCCGGACGGCCGGGGCGCAAACGTCGTTCCCTCGGCGCTCTCCCCCGATCCCAAAGCGTCACCGGCGCCCTCGAGAACGCCGATGAGGAGGACAAATAATGCCCCCCTCATCGACACATAGACGTTTTGGTACTCCGCCGGGTCGCGGTCAGCGGACGATGAGGTGGCCGGTTGCCCACAGTGTGATGCCGACGAGTGCGAGAAATGCGACGAGTGCCACCGCGTTCACCTCCTTCGCGACAAGATGTCACCCGCGACTTCGCGGGGCGCGGAGCAATTCCTTCTCCGGCCGCTCGCATCGCGCCGCGCCAGTGTCCACCCACGGCGCCGTCACGTATCCGCCCGGCGCATGCATGAGCGGGCAGGGACGCCCGAGCGGTTCGCGAACCCGGAGATCACATGGCCGGGCGGCCCATCCACGGCCGCGGCCGGGGAGGACAATCATGGGCAAGGAGCATGTCTTTGCGTCGCTCGACGCGCTCCCGGGCAAGCAAATCGCGCCGGGCGTCACGATGCGCCCGCTCGCCGGCGAGCACGTGATGCTGACCTGTGTCGACCTGGCACCGGAATCGAGCGTGCAGCTCCATGAGCATCCGCACGAGCAGCTGGGCGTCGTGGTGTCGGGCGAGATCGAGATGCAGATCGGAGACGAGCGCCGAGCGCTCCGGGTGGGCGACGCGTACGTGATCCCGGGGGGCACGCGGCATGCCGCCTGGGCGGTCCGCGGCCCGGCGCGCGTCCTGGACGTCTTCTATCCGCTCCGGAAGGAATACCTCGAGCGTTAACATCTCCGCGCGCCCCGCGGCGACGGCGAGCAATCGCGGGCCCTCGGTCCCGATATTGTCGACGCGGACCGGGGCCTCGGCGCGCTGCAAGCTGCGCCGGGCGTCTCGTGCATGCTCGCGGATGTTCGCCAAAGGTTGAGCCGGACGGGCCTCCCCTTCGCTCCACGCCCGACGCCTCTGGCAACTGCTGGACTCGATCCGTCAGGATTGCAAGTAACGGAGCTCCACGCTCGCACCAAAGATCGCGGGCGTCGAACGCCCGCTCACGCGAGACCCCTCCGGCTCGCGCTTGCTCTTGTCGCCCTTTGGCGATGCTGCACTAGGAGGCAGGAGTGTAACGCTCGATCGCGGTGCGCACGAGCGCTCCGAGGGTGCGTGCCAGTTCGGCCCGTGTGATGATCTGCGCGTCTTCCTCGCCCGTGGGTCGCGCTCCGGTGATGCCGAGCGCAACGAGCGTCGCCGCCGCGTCGCGGCGGAGCGGGAGCACGTCGTCCTCCGGCGCCGGCTGCAGCGCCGGGGACTCGGGATCCGCCGGACCGCCCCACCGTGCGATGCTCGCCGCGGCGGCCGCGATCCGGCGCTTGCCCTCGTCCGTGCGCACCGGGAGGTCGGGTCCAAAGTGCAGGTCGGCATCGCCGCCTTCCCAGACGCCCTCCACGGCCAGCAACTGCGTGGCCACAAACGCGGGGTGGCCGAGCGGGACGTCGTCGTACCAGTAGATCGGGATCTGCTCGTCGAGCAGGAGCAATTGCAGGCGGCGCTGCAGGTCGGGTCGGGCGGCGAGGGCCTGCGGTGAGATCCCGGTCCGCCGGCAGAACACGGCCACCGCGGCGGCGGCGTCGCCGGCGGCCCACTCTTCAGGGTGGAGCCGGTACGCGCCGTTGGTGATGTGCGTGGTCCCGATGTTCTTCGCGGCCGGCAGTACGTTGAGCGTGCGGACCGGGATCATGGCGCGGAGCGGAATCTGAAAGGGCTTGGTGTCGATATCGGTGGTCCGCTCGCCGCAGCCGTGCAGATCGATCGGGTAGAATCCGATGCCCACGGCGTCCGCGAAACGCGCGCCCCGGGACTCCGGATGCGTGTGCGCGGCGATGTCCTGCTCGATGATCGTGTAGAGTGCTCTGAGGCGCCGGCCCTCGCGCACGTACGGCATCTGCGAGAGGCCGTCGGCGCTCCCCATCATGTCCGGCCGGGGGCGAAGCTCGGGATAGCCGGTGCCGCCGTCGTCGCGCGGCGCCTCGGTTTGCAGCCAGTACAAAAAGCCGAGAGTCAGCAACCGCGCCTCGCGGTACCGCGCGTCCTGCTCGTCCGGCAGCCGGTCGACGACCGTGCCGCCGCGGAAGTCGTTGCTCGTCCAGTTGATGATGCTCACGTCCCGCGGCACGCGCGGGTCGGTGAAGTTGTGCGCGTCGAGCGCCCGTCGGTACGTCCAAAACGGACCGCCGGCGCCCGGCGCCGTCGCAAACATCTTGTAGGGCGTGGACGCCGGAAGCCAGGGACGGTAGACGAGCGTGTAGGGCTGCGCCTCGCGATTCCGTTCGTACCCGTCCGGTTTCGTGATCGTATGGTTCTCGCCCGGACAGTACTCCACGGCCACGGGGAAGGTGAAGTTTTGCACACAGGCAAGGTTGGGGACCTCCGGGGCCGACGGCTCCCCGGTCTCTCCTCGCGACTCCTGGCCCAGAGCGTAGGCCGTCGCCGTGTAGACGAGGACGTCGCCGAGATCGGTGGCGTCGAGCACGAAGCCGGCCCGGAAGCGGATGAACGTCCCGTTGTCCCGGTGCCGGGTCAACACCGACGCCACGCGCGCGTCGTAGACTTCCGCCGCGACGGCCCGCGTGTGGTAGAACACCTGCAGCTCGCCGCGGTCGTGCGGCCCGGCCATCATCGCTTCCAGCACCGCCGCGCCCGCGCGGGGCTCGAACGACAGGCGGCTCACCCACGCGTTGCCTGGGTTCAGCTGCGGCGCGGCCGCCGCCGCCGGGCTGAGCGCGTACTGGGTGCGATAGTAGTCGCGGATGGCGTTGCGGAGCGCGTAGTAGGAGCCCGTGCCGCCGAACGTCTCGATGTAGCGGTGTTCGTCGAGCGAGGACACGCCCTGGGTGCTGATCTGCCCGCCGGGCCACCCGGTTTCCTCCACCAGACAGACACGCTGCCCGAGCCGCGCCGCCCGGAGCGCCGCGGCGCATCCTCCGAGTCCCGCACCGACGACGAGGATGTCACAGACGATCTCGATTTCTTGAGGACCCGGCATGCGCGGACGTTGTTTCGGCGGGGGCATGGGTGCTCCTCCCGGTCCCCCCGCGCAGACGGGATCGGCCGGCGCTCGGGGAGAACACTGCGGCGGCGATGCCTCCGCGCGCGTTTGATGTTAGGTCCCCGTCGCTGTGGTACCAGGGGCAGGTGCAGACCGCGCTGGCCCGCGCGGGCGGCCCGTTGCGGCTCGTGCGCGGTCGTGGCAGCCGCGTCTGGGACTCGCGCGGGCAGGCCTATTTGGATGCGCGGTCCGGGCTCTGGGCGGTCCTGCTCGGATACGGCCGTGACGAGATCGTGGCCGAGGTGAGCGCACAGCTCCGCACGTTGTCGTTTGCGCCGCTCACCGACGCCGTGGCGCCCGTGGCGCAGGAACTCGCCGCCCGCATCGGCGCGCTGGCGCCCGGGGACCTCGACGGCGTGGCGCTCGTGCCGACCGGCTCCGAGGCGGTGGACACCGCGCTCAAGTTCGCGCGGCTGTTCCACTACGCCGGCGGCGATCGCCGGCGCCGGATGATCGTCAGCCGGGAATACTCGGCGCACGGCGGCACGTACGCCGGCCTGTCGCTCAGCGATCCCGACCGGGGATTGCTGCGCGGCGTCGGCCCGGGCCTCCGGGGCGTCCGCTTCGCGCCGGTCCCGTACCGGTATCGTTGTCCCCATTGCTCGGGGCAGCCCGCGTGCACGCTGGGATGCGTCGGCGCGCTCGAAGACGTGCTCGTCCGCGCGGGCCCCGATCGGGTTGCGGCCGTGTTCGCGGAGCCGGTGCCGGGGCCCGGCGGCGTCATCGTGCCCCCGGACCCGTATTGGCCGGCGGTGCGGGCGCTGTGCGACCGCTACGGGGTGCTGCTTGTCGCCGACGAGATCGTCACCGGATGGGGCCGGAGCGGGCGACGGTTCGCGTGCGACCATTGGGACATGGTGCCCGACCTGTTGGTGCTGGGCAAAGGGATGACGGCCGGCTACCAGACCCTCGGCGCGGTGGTGATGCGCCGCCACATTGCGGAGCGGCTGGCCGGCCGCGCGGTCCCGCACGGCTTTACGTACAGTGGACACCCGGCTGCGTGTGCGGCCGCGCTCGCGGTGCTGCGGATACTCGAGGACGAGCATCTTGTGGCCCGCGCGGCGCACCTGGGCCGCCGCCTTCTCGACGGTCTCCGTGCGGAGCTCGCAGGTTGTCCGGTCGTCGGCGACGTCCGCGGCATCGGGCTCATGGCGGCCGTCGAGCTCGTCGATGACGTCCACACGCGTGCTCCGGCCCGGCTGTCCGCGCGGGGCCTGCGCCGGCTCGAGGCGGACCTCCGCGGCCGCGAGGTCCTGTGCTTCGTCGACAATCCCGTGATCATGGCGCCCCCGCTCGTGGTGTCTGACGACGAGCTCGGCCGGCTGGTGGAGGCCGTGGGAGCGTCGCTGCGGGGACTTGCGGGGCGGCGCCGCGGCAGAAGCGAGTGAGGGGGGCGTAGAGCATGCAAAACACGGGCGCGGCGCTGGACGGCCAGGACGGCATCTTTACCCTGACCCTGCGCAGGCCGGCGGTGCTGAACGCGCTCAACGTCGCGTTGTGCCGGGAGGTGACGGCCGCGCTCGAGCGCGTTGCGGCGGATCCCGGAGCACGCGTCCTCGTGCTCACCGGCGCGGGTCGGGCGTTTTGCGCGGGCGCCGACCTGCGCGAGCGCGAGGGCGCGACCCTGGAGGCGCTGTGGGCGCACAACCGCAGCATCGCGGCGATCCCGGACGCGCTGGAGCGGCTTCCGGTACCGGCGATCGCCGCCATCAACGGGCCGGCGCTCGGCGGGGGATGCGAGCTGGCGCTCGGGTGTGACCTGCGATGGGCTGCCGACACCGCCGTGCTCGGATGCCCCGAGGTGACGCGCGGCATCATCCCGGCGGCGGGCGCGACGCAGCGGCTCCCGCGGCTGGTCGGTTCCTCGCGCGCCATGGCGCTCATATACACCGGCGCGCCCGTCACCGCGGACGAAGCCTACCGCATCGGACTCGTGGACGCGGTGGTGGCCGCGGATCGGCTCGTGCCCGCGGTCGTGGAGGTGGCACGGGTCATCGCAGCCAACGCGCCGCTCGCAGTCCGCGCCGCGAAGCGGGCGATTCGCGCCGGGATCTCCCGGGGTCTGGGGGAGGGGCTCGAGCTCGAAGGCCGGCTGCAGCGCCAACTGTACGAGACCGAGGATTGCCGCGAAGGCATCGCCGCGTTTCGCGAGCGGCGGGCGGCCCGCTGGAGCGGCCGTTGATTCGGGCGGGGCGCTAGGTGCGGCCGACCGCGAATCCGATCATGAGCATCGTGAACACGAAGCCAGCGAGCACCAGGTACAGCCAATCTCGCCGCACCGCAAACGTCACGGCGGCGATGGCGACGCTCACGACCGGGGTCGCCATGAGGAGGAGCAGTCCGACGTCCGTCACCGCCGCGGCCTGCGGCGGCAGGAGCTCGTGCAGGACGACCCGGAGCGCGTGCGGATCCTGTTCCGAAATTCCGGAGAGGTGCTCCGGCGAGAGCAAGACGGCGCGCAGGCCGGCATGGGCCACGAACAAGGCGACGCCGCTCAGGATGATGGCCGCGGCCGTCATGACGCCCCAGCGCAGGACGCGGCTGATCAAGGCGTCGGGGCCGCCGGTGCCTGCTGTCGCCTGCGGGCCGGTGCTGCGATCGACGGCCACGCTAGACATGGAGGCCCCGAAGGACCATCTCGACCGCGGTGATCGCGAGCACCGGAATGAACAACTTTCGGATGGTTACGTTGCGCAGGCGTTGCATCACGTGGGTGCCGGTCCACGCGCCGGCAAGCACGCCGAGCGCGACGGGCGCAGCGATCAACGGGTGGATGTCGCCCCGGGCAAAGTAGACCCCCGCGCTGGCCGCGGCCGTCACACCGATCATGAAATTGCTCGTCGCCGTCGACACTTTCATCGGCAGGCGCATGACGATGTCCATCGCAAGCACTTTGAAGGAGCCGCTCCCGATGCCGAGGAGCCCGGAGAGGACGCCGGCCACGTACATCATCGCGCCGCCCGGGATCACGCCCGTCGCGGTGTACGGTACCCGCTGCCCCAGCGCGCGATCGTAGTACTCACCCGAGAACCCCAAGCGCTCCGCGAGTGGATCAAGCGGTACCTCGCCCGGGACTTCGACCGTCAACCGGCCCAGCAAGGCGACGGCTGAATAGGCCAGCAAGACACCGAATACGATGTACAGCCAGCGGGGCGAGACATGGCCGGCGAGGAACGCGCCCGAAAGCGCCCCCACCGTGGTCGCGACCTCGAGCGCGATCGCGATGCGGAGGTTTGCGATGCCGCCACGTACGTAGGCCGCCGCCGCACCGCTGCTCGTCGCGATCACAGAGACAATGCTCGCGCCGACGGCGTAACGGATCGGCAGCCCGATAAGCAGCGTCAATCCGGGCACGACGATGATGCCCCCGCCCAGGCCGAGCAAGGCGCCGAGTACGCCCGCTACCACGGACAAGGCGAGGATTTCGATGAACACCTCTGGAGCCGCCCCCCGAACCAGCGTGATGGCGGTCCCTATGTTCACCCGCAGCGTGTGCGGGGCCTGCCCGCGACGCCCGTGGTACTGGGATCAGCGTCACATTTGTGGTCCGATCCGGCGGTCCCGCTGGCGCCGTCGCCGGCTGCGCTCGGTAGATGCCCACCGTCCGGGCCCGCTGCCGCGGGTCCGAGCCGGGCGAGGGGGCACCGAGAAGTTTCGCCAATCCTTTGCGCCGCGCGCGACCGGGGTTAACGGCCATTTAATCGGTATGCGCTAGGCCATGGCGCGGATGGCGGTCCGCCGGGGCCGCTAAAAGCGACCCTACGGAGGATGCGCGGACGCCGCGCTCCGCCTCGACCGGACGAGCACGCGATAGCCGGCCGGAGTCTTCAAGGATCGACCACGGTCCGCCGGCTCAAAGTTCGCGATGCTCGTTCCCACGGACGGATGGCGTGTGGCGCCGCCTACGCTTGGATCGCCGCCATCCCCACCTAGGATCCCGGAGGCGCGAGGGAGGTTTACGCGGCCCTCGCTTCCGGGCATTTTTGTCACCTCACGCACGCGGTGACCGGAAGCGTCGGGTGCGACCGCCGGCGCGGTGGCCGGCCATGCCGACCCCGAGCAGGTGAGTCCCGGCGTCAGGAGAAAGATGCGGCGCTTCTACCCCAAGGAGGTGCTCCGATGCGTACGATGATGCGCGTCACGATTCCTGTCGAGCAGGGGAACAAGGCGCTGAGAGACGGGAGCCTCCCGAAGATCGTTCAATCAGCGCTTCAGGATCTGGAGCCTGAAGCGGCTTACTTCACGACCCTCGGAGGGGGACAGCGCGGCGGATTCATCGTCTTCGACCTCAAGGATTCCAGCGATCTGCCGCGGATCGCGGAGCCCTTCTTCATGGCACTCAATGCGACCGTGGAGTTTACGCCCGTGATGAACGCCGATGACCTGAAAGCGGGTCTCGGCAAGATAAAGCTGTAGACACGTCCGGGCCGGAGGGGCAGCCCATATCCGGCGCCCTCTCCGGCCCGCCGCGACTCCCGTCCTGAAACTGTACCTGAGTAGTGGCCCGTCGCCGCCGATGTGCCTAGGAATATTGACGGTCGAACGGTAGCGTCCGCTATGCGCGGGGCGCACCGTCAAGGCTACGGGGCCGTAGCAGCGGTGTTCCCGCCTACATGCCCTAGAGCGTCGGCGTGGCGACATGCCACGTGCCGTTTTGCGGCCCGGTCTTTCCGTCGCCCCCAACGTCCCCCGGTTTCGTGTCGGGCGCGTAGCGATAGAGAAGGTGGCCGCTGTAGCTCACCTGCGAGCCGTTCGCCGTTTTCACGACCGCGAGCTTGCCCGGCAGAGAAGAAGGCCCGGTTGGTGTGCCGGTGCTGGTAAGCGGGGGCCAGAACCCCGCGCAGCCGCCGGTGCATGCGCTCGTCGTGGCTGTGTCGGAGGTGAGATAGTATAGAGCCAGCCCCTTGCCGTCGACGAGGATCGGTTGCGATTGCCCGGTTACCGTCGCGTTTGCGACGTTCACGGTCATCGCCGCCTGCGAGTGGCCGGGTAGCGCGGCGGCGCCCGCGATCACCGCAATCGCGACCAGCGCTGCCGTTCCAAACCATGCCCACCGCTTCCTCTCCATAGCCGCACACCTCCCGTGGATTTCGAATCGGCCTAGACACCGTCCGTCCCCGCCGCGCCCGGTGTTTCTATTGGGAGCCGCCCGCACTCCTGCCACAGATAGGCATCCGACCTCGGGCGCACACGCGGCACCACGAGGCCGGCGGCGCGGGGCGAGCCGCGGACGGAGGGCAAGAATGCCGCCCGGAAGTTCGTGCTCGCCGTGTACGAGATGATCGGTCACGGATGCGACGGAAACGACGAAGACGCGGCGGTCCGAGCGGCGCCCGGGAACAGGATCCGGCGGCCGTCCGTAAAAGAGAGAAACGCGTTGCGGCCGGAAGGTCTGCGAGGTGGTCATCCGGCTCGCTGGTGGAAATCACGAAGGGCCTCCATCCGTCGAACCTCGCGGCGTTCCGCCGCTCCGACCCTGGTGCGCGAGGAGCAGCCGATGAAGTTGTTGCCTGTCGGCCTGTAAGGGCGTAGGAGCCCACCGTGTTCCTCACCCGCGCTGCCGTTCGCAACCCGACCCTGGTGCTGATGGCGTGTATTGCCGTCGTCGTGCTGAGTCAGATCGGGCTGCAGCGGCTCCCCCGCGACCTGTTCCCCCGGATTACCATTCCGGTCATCGCAGTGCAGACAAACTACAATGGGGCGAACCCCGAAACCGTGGAGCGGACGGTGACCTATCCGCTCGAGCAGGCCGTGACGCGCGTCGCGGGCGTGACCCAGATCCTGTCCACGACCAGGCAGGGCAGCAGTAACATCCAGATTTGGTTTGATTGGGGCGTGAACCTGGACGTGGCCGAAATCGAGGTCATCCAGAACGTCCAGCGAGCGCTGCGAAACCTGCCCACGGGTGTGTCCCAGCCGTTCGTGCTGAAGTTCGACATCTCCAACATCCCGGTCGTCCAGGTCGTGGTGGCCGGCGGTGGCCTGGACGCCCGGCAACTTTACGACCTCGCCTACAACACGATCGAGCCGCAGCTCGAGCGGATTCCCGGCGTGTCGCAGGCAGGCGTGAACGGGGGCCTGGTTCGGCAGATCAACGTGAACGTTGACCCGAACAAGCTCCAGGCCACCGGGCAAACGCTCCAGGGCGTGATTACCGCGATCAACAATTACAACCAGCTGATCCCGGCCGGCAATATCCAGAACTCTCAGATCAACTACCAGCTCAACGTGCCGACGCTCCTACAGAACGTACAGCAGATTCAGCACGTTGTCGTCGCCACCAACAACGGCGTCCCCGTGCACGTGGGCGATATCGCCCAGGTCGTGGACGCCGCCGCCACGCAGACGCAGATCGTGGATGTGAACGGGAAGCCGGGCGTGCTGCTGTACGTCGCCCGCCAGCCGGACGCGAACACGATCCAGGTGGTGAACTCCGTCCGCGCCGTGCTGCCGAGGCTGACGGGAATCCCGAAGGGTGTACAGCTGGGCTTGGGCTTCGACCAATCCCAGTATATCCGCGCCGCGATCGCCACGCTTGCCCACGAGGCGGTGATCGGCGCGCTGCTGACCTTCCTCGTGGTGCTGGTGTTTCTCCGCAGCCTGTGGAGTGTCGTGATCGTTAGCATTGGCATCCCGCTGTCGGTGTCGGCCGCGCTCCTGCTGCTCTACTTCTCAGGCCAGACGCTCAACATCTTTACGCTGGGCGGGCTGACCCTCGCGATCGGCCGGCTCGTGGACGACGCGATCGTCGTCCGCGAGAATATCACGCGCCACCTCGCCGTGCCGGGCACGCCCGTGCTGCAGGCCGTCCTCGAGGCGACGCAGGAAGTCGGTTTGCCGGTGCTCGCGTCGACCTCGACCACGATCGCCGTGTTCTTCCCCGTGGTGTTTTTGAGCGGAATCTCGCAGCGCCTGTTCCTGCCGATGGCGCTGACGGTCATCTTCGCGCTGGTCGCCTCGTACGTGGTGTCGATGACGATCGATCCCCTCCTGAGCCTGCGGCTGCTGCGGTCCACGACCGGCGGCGAGGCGCAAGGGCACGGGCTCATTCCGCGGTTGGTTCGATGGAGTGAGCGTACGATGGACGCCATCGACGAGCAGTATCAGCGGACGCTCCGGTGGACGCTCGACCGCCGCGCGCTCGTGCTCGGCGCGATCGCCGTGGTGTTCGTCCTCTCCGTGCTGGCCGCCCATGGCATCGGCACGGAGTTCTTCCCGGCGACAGACGAGAGCCAGTTTTCCGTGCAGGTGCAGGCCCCGCAGGGGACGGCGGTGCAGGCGACGTCGGCGCTCGTCGAGCAGATCGCCAACATCGTGCGCAAGACCCTCCCGGCGAACGCCGTGACCGCGGTGTACACGAACACGGGCGTCCCCACGAACAGCGGCGGCTTCGGATCCAATGCCGGGGAGAACTACGGCGAGGTCGAGGTGCGGCTCGTGTCGCCGACGCACCGGAAGAAGTCGTCGGATGAGTACGCGAACGACGTTCGCCGCGCGATCGCGGGCAGGTTCCCCGGCGTGCTCACATTTATCCAGACCGGCGGACTGCAGAACCGCGTCGTGAACTTCGGCTCCCAGGCGCCCATCGACATTCAACTGCTCGGCTACAATCAGTCCCTGGGGCAACAGTTCGCGCAACAGGTCGCGGCGATGGTGGCGGCGGTTCCCGGCGCCGCGGACGTGCAGATCACGCCCCGGGGGCAAACCCCGGCGTTCAACGTCGATGTGGACAAAGAAAAGGCCGCGGAGCTGGGATTGAACCCGACCACGGTTGCGAACGCCATCAACACGGCCATCGCCGGGAACGTCGCGACCGCGAGCCAGTTCATCGACCCGATCACGGGCAATGAGTACAACCTGGTGGTGCAGCTTCAGCAACAGTATCGGTCGCAGCCGGAGGACCTGGGCGCGGTGCCGCTCAACGTGCTGGCGGATCCGGGCGCCGCCAACGCCCCGCCGCAGCCGATGGTCCCGATCCGCCTGCGCGACGTGGCGGGGATCAGGCTCGGCAGCTCGCCGCTGCAGATCAACCGCAAAAACGAGCAGCGGGTGATCGACGTGACGGCGAACGTCGTCGGCAGGCCGCTTGGCGCCGTTTCTCAGGGCATCCAGGATCAGCTGAACCGCATGCCGTTCCCGGCCGGATTCACATACCACATGGCCGGCCAGACCGAGGCGCAGTCGGGCGCGTTTGCCAGCCTCGGATTTGCCATGGTCATGGCGTTGATGCTCGTGTACATGATCATGGCATCTCAGTTCCAATCCCTCGTGGATCCGTTCGTCATCATGTTCACGGTGCCGCTCGGATTCATCGGCGTCATCTGGATGCTGCTGCTGACCCACACCACGCTCTCGATCATCTCCTTCATGGGGGTGATCATGATGATCGGCATCGTGGTTAGTAACGGCATCCTGCTGGTCGACTACGGCAACAAGCAGCAAGCGGCCGGGTTGTCGGTCCACGACGCGATCATTCGCGCCGGCCGGATCCGGCTGCGCCCGATCCTCATGACCGCGATCGCGACCGTGTTCGGCATGGTCCCGATGGCCTTGGGGCTGGGTGAGGGGGCGGAAACGAACATGCCGCTTGCGCGCGCCGTCATCGGCGGCCTCACGGTCTCGACGGCGCTCACCCTCCTGGTGATCCCGCTGATGTACGTCTTGTTTGAGGAGCGTTTCCCGCGCCGGCGCCGCGCCGCCGCGCCGCAGTGACTGCTACTCGCAACTCCGCAGAAGCTGCCGCAACGTCGCTCTAGTGCAGCGTCTCGTATGTGCGACGAGGGTAGACGGGTCGGGCGGGCCTGGCCGGCGCGGGGTTGGTCTCGGCCTTCATGAATCCAATCCAATGAGGGCCTCGACCCCTCCGGCGGCTTGGCCGCTTCCGGTCGACGCCCGCGATAGCCACAACTGCGTGGCGCCACTGTGCTGGCGCTGCAAACGAAGCGCAGGTACGGCATTGGTCAGGCGTCGGGCGCTTTGGCTCGCGCCGCAGGCATAGTGGAGAGGAGGGCAGGCCTGCCCGGCACCAACCCTTGCCGAACTAATGCGATGACGTACTAGTGCGTCGGGAGCACGACGTACGTCCCCGGCGGGAAGGCACTCTGGAGCAGGCCCGACAGCACCAGGCTCGGCGACGTCCCCTGCGTGTTGCTTGGCGCGGCACCAGCACCTTCGGCCCATACATGGTCACGCCCGGCAGCGAGGGCTGCGTGGTGGCCGTCTGCACGGTGTAGGCACCGGTCTGGGGGCTCGCGGACGTCACCGTGATGCCTGTTGGCGACGATGCGGAGCTGCCCGTTCCCGTCGTGGATCGGATTGAGCCGACAGGCGGCAGACCCGCGATCCGAGGCATGGGCGGGCCGGCCTGGGTCGTGGTTGGCGCCGTGTAGACGGCAAAGCTGGGGGTGTCGGCAGAGGCCGGCACGCCGGACATCGCCAGCGCGGCTGTGATAACCGAGAGCAGAGCAAGCACATTTCGCATTGTTCCCGCCTCCGTAGCGGTAAACGCTGGATTCCAGTATTCAATTGCCGCGTAACCGCGGGGTCACGACGAGCGGAAAACACGCATGTCCGAAACTGAATTTGCTCTTGTCCGGCGCTCCGAATCGTGCAGCACCGTGCAGTCCTATTCTACTCGGCAGAGGGGCCAGAAGCCTTGCCAGACGAACCTTCCAGCAGCGAGGTACAGCCGAGGCAGAACAGTGCGTGGTGCCCCCAGCGGGATTCGAACCCGCGTTACCGGCTTGAAGGGCCGATGTCCTGGGCCGGCCTAGACGATGGGGGCAACTTCTCGATCACCTTAGCACATCGCCGGCGCGCCCGCCAAGCCGAGTCGACGACCGCCACACATTCTGCGCGTCCCTAGTAGCGCATCAGCCGCGTCAGTCTGGATGAGGTTGGTGCCGCGCCGCTGGCTTCACGGCGATCACGGACGGCCGGCGACTGGGGGCCCCTCCGTGAATGACGGATGCCCGACGGACGCGAGGATCAACGTCCGGTGGTCTTCCCGTAACCCCTCCGGCCATTCACCCGGGACGATGTACCGGATCTCTGTCACTTCATCGCTGGGCCGGAACACGCCGCCGTCGGGACGCGCAGCGTACACCACCGTAAGGTGGTGCGGTGCTTCCCGCTGCACCGTCATCGGCCGAATCGCCCGGATACGCAGTCCAGACTCCTCCAGGACCTCGCGCACGACCGTCTCGGCCGGGTCCTCGCCACGCCGAACCCAGCCCCCGGGGAGGCCCCATGGGCGCCGGCGCCGGTAGGTGTGCCGGGCGACGAGCACGCGCCCGGCATCGTCGCGCACCACCGCGACCGCGCCGATCACAAAGTGCGCGTTGAACCACCAGACGAGCGTGTATCGGGCCCACAGCGGGAGACGGGACCACAGACGCGCCGCCGCGGCCCGCCACCGGTAGAGCACCGTGACCGCGGGGTCGCGCGGCACAGCGGCGGCATGGTAGGAAGGTTTCCGGACGACAGGATACGGCCCCGCGGCGCCGCATGCGCCGGCCGGGGCGGAACGCGACACGTGGCTAGCGGTCGGACGCAGGCGGACCGCCCTGAGGCGGCCGATCCTCCGGCCGCCCATCGCGTTCCCCAAACCTTCGATAGCGGCTCGCCAACTCGGCGAGGCGCGCGGCGACCCGCGCATTGACCGATCCCGAGGGATAACCGCCGGACTCGTCGGGCATCCCCGCGGGCGTGCCGGTGAGGATCTCGATTCCCTCGTCCACATTGCGCACGGCCCACACGCGGAAGCGGCCCTCGCGCGCGGCCGTGACCACCTCGTCCCGCAACATGAGATGCGACACGTTTTGATGCGGGATGATGACCCCTTGCCGTCCCGTCAGCCCCTTCGCCTTGCACACGTAGTAAAAGCCTTCGATCTTCTCGTTGACGCCGCCGATCGGCTGCAGGTCGCCCATTTGGTTCACGGACCCCGTGGTCGCGATCCCCTGGTCGATCGGCAGGCCGGAGAGCTCGCTGAGGAGCGCGTACAACTCGGTGGAGCTCGCGCTGTCGCCGTCCACGTCCGAGTAGAGCTGCTCGAACGTCAGCGAGGCGGAAAGGCTCAGCGGCTGCTGCTGCGCAAACCGGCTGGCCAGAAAGGAGGAGAGGACGAACACGCCCTTGCTGTGGATCCGCCCGGACATCTGCGTCTCGCGCTCGATGTTCACGACCCCGCGGCCGCCGACGTAGGCCCGGGCGGTGATGCGGCTGGGTTGCCCGAACGTGTAGTCGCCGAGCTGGAGGACGGAGAGGCCGTTGATCTGCCCGGTGACGGTGCCCGCGGTGTCCACGAGGATCTGGCCCTGCGTGATCATCTCGCGAATCTTCTCCTCCACCATGTTCGAGCGGGAGGCCTTTTCCTCGATCGCGCGCGCCACGTGCTCGCGCGTCACCAGCGGGCTGCCCGCTTGGCGCGCCCACGCTGTCGCTTCGAAGACGATCTCGACGACTTCGTTGAAGCGCGTGCTGAGCTTATCCTGGCGCGCCGCGAGACGGGCGCTGTACTCCAGAATGCTCGCCATCGCCGTCGGATCGAGGTGGCAGAGCTGGTGGCGGTGGCAGATCGCGGCGATCGCGCGCGCGTACTCCTGGATCGTCTCCGGCGTGCGATCCATGACGACGTCGAAATCCGCACGCACCTTGAACAGCTTCTCGAACTCCTCGTCGAGCGCGTACAGCAGGTGGTAGAGCTCGGGTGTGCCGATCATCACGACCTTGACGTTCAGCGGAATCGGGTCCGGCCTCAACGTGGCGGTTGGCACCATGCCGAGGGTCTCGGCGAGCGACTCGATGCGGACCTGCCCGCTCCGCAGCGAGCGCTTGAGACCGTCGTAGGCCATGGGGTTGAGCAGGACGTCCCGTGCGTTCAGGATCAGATAGCCGCCATTCGCCAGGTGCAGGGCACCGGGCTTGATCATCGTGAAATCGGTCACCATGGCCCCGAACTCGGCACGGTACTCGCTCTTGCCCACGAGGTTGTAGTACGTGGGATTGGGCTCGACGACGACCGGCGCCCCCGACTCCTGCGCGTGCGAGACGAAGAGGTTGACCTGGTATCGCGCGAACGGATCCCGCCGCGGGATCGGTAGTTCCGGTCGAGGCCCGCCCTCCTCCTCGCCGTCGCCCCGGATCTCCGAGAGGTGCTCGAGCATATCGCGGCGCGCGGCGTCGAGAAACGCCGTGACGGCCGGGTGATCCGCGTACTCCTCCTTGACGCGCGACACCGGCGCGTCGATCATGTACCGTGCCGTCTCCTGCTCCAGCGCCCGGAGAGCCTCGCGCCCCTCGCGTTCCTTGGCCCGAACTTGGCGGAGCATCTCCGCGACCGCGTCCTGGAGCGCCTGGGTGCGCTGCCTGATCCGTTCGCGGTCGGCCTCGGGAAGTTGCTGGAACACTTCCTCGGAGATTGCACGGCCCTGGAGATCGACCGGAACCGTCACGACGCCGGCGGGCGTGCGCTGCAGCAGGAGTCCTTGCTGACGCGCCTGCTCCTCGAGGCGCTGCCAGATCGCACCCACCGTCTGCTCGTACTGCTTGATGACCTCGGTTCTCCGGCGCTCGTATACGTCGCTCGCAAACGCCCGCCGTAGCCCCTCCCGCACCTCGGCGACCATCTCCGCCACATCGTGCTGGAACGTCGCGCCGCGTCCCGGCGGCAACGAGATCGCCGTGGGCTGGCTGGCGTTGGCAAAGTTGCGGACGTAGCACCAGTCGGGCGGCGCCGGCCGCGTGCGCGCCAGCCGCTCCACCTCCGCCCGCGTGTAGGTGCTGCGTCCCGTGCCGGGCGCCCCGCTGACGAAGATGTTGTAGCCGCTTTGCTCGATGCTCAGTCCAAACCCGAGGGCGCGGACGGCGCGCGTCTGGCCGATGATCTGGACGTCGGGCGGCACCTCTTCCGTGGATCGGAACGCAAGCTGCTGTGGATCACAGCGCCACGTGAGCGCATCCGCGGGGACTTGCCGGGCATCGTGGGGAAAGGCAGTCATGGTGCAGGTGCACTTCGGTGGAGAGCAACAGTTCGCCTCTTGACGCGTAAGCCTCGATGGATATATTGATGTCTAGACGTTCAGAAGATTAGACATCGCAGATCGACGGCCGCGGCGAAGCGGCGACGGAGCAGCGCACCCCGATGGAGATCACGCTCACACCAGGCGCGGCGCAGCGGATTCGCGAGGTGCTCGGCGACGACGTAGATCTCACGCCGAGCGCCGTGCCGTCTGTCCTCGCGCGGCTGGCCGTCGAAGCTCCGAGCGTCTACTCCCACGTCCTGGCGGAGCTGTCCGGGACGCAGATCCGGCTCGACAGCGAGCGTGCGCTCGCTCGTTCGCGGTGGTGGCGCGTGTTGCGCGCGCGGTTGTTCTGGTGGGGCGAGTACGAGAGTGATGCGGGAGACCGGCTGATCGCCAAACGCCATGTCGCGGCCGCGATTCCGCTGGGACTGGCCGGCCTCATCCTGCTCTCACTGGCCGCGTCCTCGCTCGTCCGCCACCACGCGCCCGTGCCGAACGCCCGCCGAGTCGCACCGCCGGCATCGCACGCGTTGATGCTGCGCTCGTTCATCGCCGAGGCCGGGCGCCCGCCGCTTGTCGCGCACGCGGGCCGCGGCGGGCTTCCATCGGTAGCGAGCCCGGTAGCCAGCCTGCCCACGCTGCCGCCGGTCCCCCAGGCATGGACGGTGATGCCCCCCGCGTCCGCGCAGGACCCCGCCCCGCCTCGCAGCCCGCTGGTATTCAATCGTGATCAGGAGCCGGACACGTCCTCGACGATGGGAGCGTTGCGCGCGGCCGCCGTTCCCGAGGCGACCCCGCCGGGGTCGCCGCTCGTCTATGAGCGCGACGCACCCCCGCCGGAGCAGGCCGGGCGGGGCAACGCGGCTGCGCCGGCAGACGGTGCGCAGAGCCCCGGAGAGGACGCACACTGGACCGTCGGCGCGCGCCTGACCGCCCGGTTGGCCACGGGCGTGCTCGTCGCGTCGAGCGGGACGCCGTCACCCGCGATCGCGGAGACCGAGCATCCGGCCGCGGCGTGGCTCGGAGAAGCCACGTTGAGTCCGGATGGGCGCATCGAGATTCGCTTCACGCTGACCCAGGGGCGGAGCACGACGCACGGCGTCGCCCTGGATCCCGATCATCTGGTTCCCGGGCTTGCCGGCCGAACCACGTTACGGCAGCCGCAGGCCGCCGCGGCGGCGTTGATCGCCGCTGCCCAGGCCACCGCCGCGTACGGGCAGGCGCTTGCACAGCAGGGCCTGACGCTCAGCGGGAGCTGGGGACAGGCGACCGTGGGCCAGGCCGCGCCGCCGTGGGCGTATCTTGCATCGTCGCTGGCGGGAACCGTGGCGCCGCGTGGCGGCCCCTCGGGGCCGATCGCGACGAGCGAGCTCCCCGCGGGGGCGCCGCTCGTCATCCTCGTGACGGAGGCGTCCTGATATGACGCGCCGGGCGATGCGGCGTGCAGCCGCGATGGTAGTAGCGAACGCGGGCGCGGCGGCCGGGCTCGCGGCATATCCACCCGCCGCCGGGGCCCAGACAGCCTCCGGCGGCGATCTTTTCGCGCCGTTGACGAACCTGTTCAACGAAGCCGCCTCGAGCCTGTCGGGTGCGTTCGGGCTCGCCTACGCCACCGCGGCCTTGCTGGTGGCCGGCGCCGTGATCGTCGCAGATCACCGGAACGGCGTGCGCAACGCACTCTGGGTCATCATCGGTTCGGTGGTCCTCTTCTTCGGTGGTCAGATCATCCGCATGATTCACGGGTGAGCGTCGATGCTGCCGCAGCATCCCGTCTACCGTAAGCTCGACGCCCCGGTGACGCTGCTCAGCGTGGAGCTCGAAGACTGGTTCGGGTTGGGCGTGGCCTTCGTCATCCTGTCGCGCGTCAGCGACCTCGTCGTGGGCGGGTTGTTCGGCTGGCCGCGCGCGGAAGCCGGCGCCTCGTTGCTCATGACCGGCGCGCTCTTTGCCGTGTGGCGCCGCGTACGTGAGCGCGCCCCGCGCCACTACTTGCGCCACCTGCTCGAGTACCTGGGTGAACCGCACGCCTATACCGTCGGGTCCGATGTCGACGCCAACCCGTACGTGCGGTAAGGCCGCCGGGATGCGTACCGACCCTGCGGGGAACTTGACGCGAGAGCTCCCATACTGGACGGTGCGTGATGGTGCCGTGGTCCTGCGCGACGGGAGCTACCGGCTCGGCTTCGAGGTCACGCTTCCCGGCACTGAGGCGTGGGACGCCGCGCAACTCGCAAGGAGCAACGATCACCTCCGCACGATGCTCGGCGCCGCGGTCCCCGAAGGCGAGTGCCTCCGCGTGGTCGTCGAAGTGCATGCCGACTACACCGCACTGCTGCGGGCGTTCGCGGACGGCTGCCGCTCTTCGCAGCCGCTGGTTCGCGAGCTGCACCACCGGCGCGTGGCCGCGTGGAGCGAAGCGCACGCACGCGAGCAGCTGACCAACTATCGCCTTTTCTTCGATCTCTCATACCATCCTCGGCGTCGCACCAGGCGCTGGTGGACGCCGGTGGACGGCACGGAGTACGCCCGTCACCTGGAGGAACTGCGCTTCCTCCGCGATGCGCTCGTGGTGCACGCCGGGCGTGCCGGGTTCCGGGCGTCGCCGATGACGGACGAGGGGCTCGTGGCGACCATTTGGCGATATTTCAACCCCGGCCGCAAGCGCCTCGGGGGACCGCCGCCCGTGCCGGCGGCCAGCCAGGAGCTGGAGTTGCCGCGCCGCCTCTTGGCGTCCTGGCCTGGTCTCGGGCGAGCGTCGGTGCGGACCGTGGTGGCGCGGTCCGACCTGTATCGGCGCTGGGATTTTCTCTGGATGGATGGGTTTGCGCACGCCGTTGTCGCGCTCGACGTCCTTCCGGACCGCCCGACGTCGCCAAACATCCTCGCCCCGCTGCTCGCCCTGCGCGGCCCTCGGTGGATCCTCATGGAGGCGTGGAATGACCCGCGCTCCGATCAATTGAAGCGGCTCGAACTCAAGAGCCGCCTGAGCCGTCAGGCGGTGCGGGCCCAAGACGGCGGCGATTCCAACGCCCGCGCCGTCGAGCGCCAGGTTGCGAGCGCGCTGGACCTCATGCAGGTCTCCGGGGAGCGCGTGATGCGCGTCGGCGTCGCCGTGGTGCTGCAGGAGCGCACGCCCGAGGCGGCGCGGGAAGCCGCCCGCCACGCGCTCGACGCCTTTCGCCAGATTCCCGGCGCGGACGCGCGCATCGAATCGGTGGCGCTGCGGCGACAGTTTTTCCAGCTGGCGCCGTTCAGCGGGCTCCCGAATGAGCGACTGCTTCGGATGCTGAGCAGCAACGCCGCGGACTTTATCCCCTCGTACGCGCCGTGGCGCGGCGCCGCACGGCCGGTGTGCCCGTTGCTCACCCGCGGCGACAGCGTCGTCGCCCTCGACCCGTTCGACCCACGGCTGCCGTCATGGAACGCGGTGGTCGTCGGCGAGTCCGGGGGCGGCAAGACGCACTTTGCCATCGCGTGGCTCTCCCACCTGCTCGCCCTCGACCCGGTCATCGTAATCGTCGACAAAGGAGGCGCGTACCGCCCGTTCTGCGAGCTGTACGGTGGGCAGCATGTGCGCCTCGATCCGGGCGCCGGTGTGGCCGTGAACCCGTTCGAGCTGCTCCCCGGCGAGACGGAGCCGGATCCCGCGCAGCTCGCGCTGCTCCGCAGCCTCGTCGCGTTCATGGTCGTGGACCCCGGCGCCGGCTTGAACCGGCAGGAGCTCGCGGTGCTCGAAGCGGCGATCCGCCAGACCTACGAGCGCGCCGCGGGCGGGGAGGTCATGCTGCGTGATCTCGTGCATACGCTTCGCACGTTCGAGCAGGTCGGCGGCCACGAGGCGGGGCCGGAGGACTGGGCCGCCGCCCGCGGCATCGCGCGGCGGCTCGAACGATGGAGCGGCCGCGGCCTGTACGCGCATCTTCTCGACCGGCCGTCCACGGTCGACCTGCACACGCCGATTGTTTGTCTCGACACCGAGGGGCTCGACGCGGACTACCCGGAGCTCGCGCCGATCGCCGCGCTGCTCGCGAACCACCTCGTCTACCGGCGCATCCGCAGCGAGGCGGCGCGCCCGAAATACGTGGTCAGCGACGAGACCTGGACCGCGCTCCTCAACCCCGTGGCGGCCGAGTCGCTGGTGGGGATGTTCCGCCGCTTTCGGAAATTCGGCGCGGGCGTCATGGCGATCAGCCAGCGGCTCTCAGACTTCGAAAGCGAGCACGCGCAGGGCATCTTGGACAACGCGCCGATGAAAGTGCTGGCCCGCACGGCGAACGTGGACCGCGTCGCGCACGCCCTGCACCTGAGCGATCAGTATCGCGCGCTGTGGAAGAGCCTCGGGCAGCACCGCGGCGCCTTCAACGAGGTGCTCATCGTTTTGGATCTGCTGGAAGGACGCGAAGGCGGCGTGGCCGTCGTCAGGGACATCCCCGAAGACTACGTCATCGCGACCACCACCGCGGAGGAGCGCCTGGAACGAGAACGCCTCGCCGCCCATATCGGCATCTGGCCGGCGGTCCAACAACTGGCCGCGCGCCGGCGCCGCGGATGATGGCCGCGTCCGTGCCCCGGCACGAGGTCGCGCCCAAAGCGTCGAGCCGAGAACGGGAGGATGACGCCGATGAAAGTGTCTCCAGCTATCCTTATCGCCGGCCGGCGCGCGATCTGCGCCGTCCCCACCGCGTCCACGGCGCGCGCGATCCGCGCCGTCTCCACGGCGCCCACGGCGGGCGCGATGGCTGTGGCAGGACTCGTCGCGGCGGTGGCAACCGCGGTCATGGTGCTGACGGGTGAGCCCGCGAGCGCCGCGTCCGGCGCGCCTGCGCCTCGGCGGGATGCCGTTGAGGCCGCGGCGCTACCGCGCCTGCCGGTGGTTGCCGGCGATCTCGCCGCCGACATCACGGGCCTTCAACAGATGCTGCAGGAATTGGACGCCTGGATTCGCAGCGCGGACGACGCGGTTCGCCAGGCGATCGGGGAGATCATCTGGGCGGCGCCGGGATATCTGCCGAACGGCGTCGACCTCTCCAGTTTGATGGGGACCATCGCCGGACTACCGGACGCGCTGCGCCAGGCGCTCGCCGCCACCATCGCGCAGTGGCAAGGGACAGTGCCGCCCGGCACGCCGGCGGCCGTTCATCAGCAGTACGTCACGGCGAGCCCGCAGCTGGCGCACGACGCAATCGACGTGGCCGTCACATCCGCCGCGGTCGACGCCGCGGACGTTCGCCAGGATGCGGCGTCGGCCGTTGCCTCGCAAGCCGCGGCCGCGGTGACAGCTGATCCCACCGTTCCCGCGGCCGCGCTCGCGGCGCGGCAGGCCGCGGCCGCCCTGCTCCAAGGCGCGCCGCAACTCCCGAGCGCGCGCGCCGGGATCGAGATGCTGGTCGCCGGCATGGGCGCAGGGATGCAGGCGCAGGCGGATTTCAGCACCGCGTTGGCGGATCGTCTCGCCGTCCTCGCCCAACAGATGGCATCGGTGAGCACGCAACTGGCGGCGCTGGGCGAGACGGCCGCTGTTCAGACGGCGCGCGACGCCGAACAGGACCGCCAGCGGCTCGACGCGCGGCTCGGGCTCATGGACGCGGCCCGCGCCGGCGGCCAGGCCTTGACCGAGATGCTGGCGGGCGCCGACGAACAGCCCGACGTCGAACTACCGCTTGCCGCGCTGTACTGAGCCCGTGTGCGTTCGTGACAGCCGGTATCGAGCAGGCGATCGCGGACGTCTTCACCACCCTCGAGGCGTGGTTGGTCTCGACCGGCGCGACGGCGTCGATGTCACGGCTCGCGTGGGCCGTGCTCACCGTGCTATGGCTCGGGCACGTCGCCGCGGCCAGCCGGCCCGGCCGTCAATTCGACCTGATCGAAGCCTTCGGGCGGTTGATCGTTGCGGGCGGGCTCCTCACGGCGGTGGGGCCGGTGACGCACGCGATCGTGCTCGGTTTCGATACGTTCCGCGACGCCGGGACCGCCGTGCTCAACAGCCTGATCGGGCAGAGTTGGGATCAGTTCACGCGCAGCTGGCTCGTGCCGCAGATGGGCGCGTTCTTCGACGCCGCCGGTCCCTGGTTCACCTATCCCTGGGCGCTCGGCGCGATGCTGGTTGGGTTGCTGCTCGGGATCCTCTTGCTGGCGGCCGGCATCATGGTCTACCTCGCGATCCTGTTCTTCGCGCAGCTGACATTGCTGCTCGCCATCTTCTTGGCGCCGCTTGCGATGGCCCTCCTCGCGGCGCCGGCGACGCAGCGGTGGGCGGCCCGCTGGGCCGTGGTGGTCGTGCGCACGGCGCTCGTCGTGTTTTGTGTCCGCATCCTGCACGCCGCGGTACTGTACCTCGCGGTGATCGTGCCGGTGCAGCAAGTCGCGTCCGGCGTTCGGGAAGGGTTCCCGCAACCCGGTGCGAACCCGGCGCAGGCCGTCGGGCTGCTCGTCTTCGATCTTGCCGGCTATCTGTTCCTCATGCTGATCGGGACGGGCATCGGCGTCTACGCGATGCTTCGCGCCGAGCACTTGGTCGGCCAGTTCATTGAAGGGGTCGCGTTCGGCCAGGGCCTCTTCGGCGGCCCGCTGTGGCTTCAGCGTCACGCCGCCGCGTGGATCGAGGGGTCGGCCGCCGGCCCCCTCGAGCCCAACGTGGCCACGGGATACTCGGCAGCAGGCGGCGTTTGGAGCGTTACCGGTGGAGCCCAGGAGGCGACGGTAATGCCGCCGACGGGCCGGGCGTCGTGATCGAGGCGTGATCGTGGGAGCCCGGCGCACCGCGAAGATTGCCACCGGCATTGCCGCGACCGCGCTTGCGCTCGCCGCGCCGCCGCACGGCGGCCCCTGCGGAGGCATCGGCCCGTGCGCCGGTAGGGCCGCGGCGCTGCCGGCCGGGAGTACTGCGGCGGTGCTCTCCCTCGTGGATGCGGCGTCCGGGATCGTCGAGGTGACCCGGCACTGGCCGGGTGCACCAGTGGACATCGCGGTCGCACCCTATGTTCCGTACTTCTGGGACGGCTGTCCCGGTCCGGGCGCGATCGTGATGTTGATCACGGGACCGCCCACGGCCAACCCGGCGGCCAAGGCTGCCGCCGCGCTCGAAGCCGCGTCCCGCGAGGCCCCGGTGCCGGGCGCCCTGGCAGCCGTCATCGCCTCCCTGCGGACGCCCGGGTCGGCCGGCGCGGAGGCTCTGAAGACGGCGGCGCCATGGGTCAGCGATCTGGCGGAGTACGAGCGCGACGGGTACGCGGTGTTTCTGTTCATCCGGTGGAACGGTGCGTGGTGTTCCGTGACCGTGCAGGCGGTTCCCGAGGGCTATGGTATTCCATATGTACGGTGAGCGCGTCATGGCGCTCGCGTGGTGGGGTGCGCTGGTGCTCGCCGCGGCGGCGGCCGCGTGGCGGCTCCTGCGCGACGACGCTCCAAGCCTGCTCGGGCGGCGCGGCGCACGGTTCGCGGGGCGCGCGGACCTACGGCGATTGCGGCGAGGGCGCGACGCGTGGTTCCCTCTCGGCTACGCCGGGCCGCGGGGAGTCGCCCGCGCGCTCGTGGGGAGGCGGTCTGCGCCGCTGCGGCGGTTGCTGTGCGGGCCGCTGCTCCGGCTGCCCAACGCCGCCTTGGCCCGCCACGTGTTGGTCGTAGGGCTCACCGGCGCGGGGAAGACGAGTACCGTCACGATGCCGGTTTTGCTCGAAGCCGCGCGCCACGGCGTCTCCGCGGTCGTGTTCGACCTCAAGTACGGCGAAGACGACACGCTCGCCTCCGCAGCGGTAGCTTGGCAGCGCGCCGACCGGGATGTCTGCGTGTTCGCCCCGTTGGAGGCGGCGTCGCTGTGCTGGAACCCGCTCGACGGATGCCGGACGATAGCGGCGGCTCAGCGGATTGCCACGATGCTGTTCGAGGAGCCTCGGGACGGAAGCCCTGATCTCGGGTACTGGGCCGGCGTCGAACGGCACGTGTGCGCCACGCTCATCTACGCGGTGGCGTCCGATGGAGGCGCCGCGCTGGATCGTGTCCGTGCGCTGTCCGCGGCCGGCCCGGATGCCGTGCGCGCGTACGTGCACGAGCATGCCGGCGCCGAGCTGTTGGAGCGCCACCTCGGCGCGTACCGCACGATGCTGCCGAAGGACCAAGCGGGCATCCTTCAGGGCATCGCGTCGCGGCTGGATGCGTGGAGTGATCCCGCGGTGTGCGCCGCGACGCGGGCGGCGCCCCCGCATCGCCGCCTGCCGCTGGATCGTCTCCGGCGAGAGCCAATCCTGCTCATTGTCGGGATTCCCCAGTCCGCGCTCGAGCGATGCCACTGGCTGTGGCGCCTGTTTCTTCGTGATCTCAACTCGCTTCTGCTCCGGCCGCGCGCATCAGACGAACGGGTCCCGGTGCTTGCGGTGTTTGAGGAATTGCCCGCGTGGGGCGCACTGCCGGCGTTTGCCGAACACCTGGCGACGCTGCGCAGCCGGGGCGTGGCGATCATGGCGACGATTCAGAGTGAGGCACAGGGCGAACACGTCTACGGTCGGGCCGGGTGGGCGGCGGTGGCCGCCAACCTCGTCACAAAAATCTACCTGGCACCGCTGGCCGACGGTGATGCGGAGCGGCTGAGCCGGACGCTCGGGCTGACCGGCGTGCCCGACGTGCGGCAAAACTCCGTCCCGCGCACCTCTGGGAAGGCTCCGTACCGGGGCGTGATCGGCGTGCCGCTGTGCTCACCGCAGGAACTCCAGGGCGTCGACGCGGCCTCGCACGAGACCCTCGTCCGCAGTGCGGGCGTGCCGCCGGCACGCCTGTGGTGCCCTCCATACTATCGGCGCCCCGAGTATCTTGGCCTCGTTCCCGCCCGGCCGCCAAGCACCGCGGAGATCACCGTGTACCACGATCTTCGAAGCCGCCGGCTCGGTGCGCCGCCCGGCGAAGATCCGGCGCACCGCCAAGTGCCGCCCGAGACGCCGATGCCCCCCGACGGCCGGCAGGACGCGTCGCCGCTTCGTGCCCGAGCCACAGCGTGGACGCAGGCGCGATCCGCCGGCACAGGGCAGAGCGGCGCATCGTCCGTGGTCGGCGCAACCGATCGCATTCTGCCCAGCTGGTCGCCAAGCGTAGCAGCCACCGTGAAAGACCGGCGCGCCCTCCCGGGTTCGGCCGCCGGCACAGGACAGAGCGGCGCATCGTCCGTGGTCGGCGCAACCGATCGCGCTCTGCCCAGCCGGTCGCCAAGCGTCACAGCCACCCCGGAAGACCGAAGCGCGCTCCGCGAGTTCGTGCAGGCGGCGCTCGCCGTGCCGCCGGACGGGGATCGCCGGTCGGTCCGCGCGGTGTGGCGGGCGGGCCGCCTCGTGACCCTTCGCGTTGATTCATCGGTCGCGGCGAGCGCAGCGGGCGGTGCCGAGACCATGCAGGCCAGAGTGCGGCGCTGGGCAGAGTTGGGCTGGGTGCGACGCGTGCGGCCGGTGCTGGTGTTGGAGCGGCGGGCGATCGAGGCCGCGGGACCGCTGCAGTTTCGGGCTGAGTGCGTCCCGACGACTTCGGGCGATTCCGCCGCCGGGTCGTGCGCGGAGGTGGCCGCCGCCCATCGGGTGCCGGCCACCTCGGTCAAACCTTCACTCAATGACGCTCTCCCAGCAGATGCTCCTAGCGAATGTCTTTCCTAATGTAACCAGCCTGATGTGCTCCTAGCCAATCAAGTCAATAGCCATACCCATGCCAGTAGTAGTAGCTACGGCATTGCCGCATCGCGTACCAATCCCGGTGCCAGTAAGCCTCGCGGCAATAGTAATACCAGTCGGTCGATACGTAGTTCGGCGGGCCATACGGGCCATACGCCGGCGGCGGCGGTGGGCCGCCAAAATAGAAGTGGACATTGAAGCCCTGTGCATGGGCAGGCACCGGCGTCAAGATGGGCAAACCGATCAAGACGCAACACGCCGCTAGGACAAGCGCGCTTCGCGCCGCGAGCCTCATCATCGGCGGTCACCTCCATTCCGCTTCATATCGATTTTCCCCGAGTGCGACGGGAGCTTATCGACGCGCGGAGGCCCGTGAGCACCGCGGGCCCATCGACGGCCGGAGGACCCCCAAGCACCGCCCGGGGAACTATCCCCTACACGAAAAATCGCGGGCACGGTACGGCCGGACCCATGGAGACGCAGAACGGGGGGCTTATGTCGAGCGCAATCCGCGATCCAAGACAGCCACCTCTGGGAGGACGGGTTGCGCTCGTCACCGGCTGCGGCAACCCGACCGGCATAGGGTTTGCCACGGCCCGCGTTCTGGCGGGGCACGGCGCGGCGGTGGCGATCGCGTCGACGACGGCGCGGATCCACGAGCGTGCGCACGAGCTGTCCGGCGCCGGCGGCACGGTGGCCGCCTTTGTCGCCGACCTCACGCAGATCGACCAGGTCGCCTCGCTCGCGCGGGCGGTGCGGGCGCGCTTTGGGCGGGTCGACATCCTGGTGAACAATGCGGGGCTGGCCCAAGTCGGCAAGGCCGCGAGGTCGCGCAGGTTCGTGCAGCTCGATCCGGCCGAATGGCAGCGCACGCTGGATCGCAACCTGACGACGGCGTTCCACGTGACGCGGGCAGTGGCGCCGCTCATGGTCGAGCGCGGCTACGGGAGGATCATCAACGTCTCCTCGGTGACGGGGCCGTTTGTGGCATACGATGGCGGGAGCGCGTATGCCGCGGCGAAAGCCGGGATGGACGGCCTGACCCGCTCGCTGGCGCTGGAGCTCGCGCGGGACGGCGTGACGGTAAATTCCGTGGCGCCGGGCTGGATCTTGACGCGGCCGGGGGGCGCGCAGGCGGTGGTAGAGACCGGGGGGCGCCACACACCTGTGGGACGCCCGGGGCGGCCCGACGAGGTCGCGGCCGTGATCGCTTTTCTCGCGTCGGACGCGGCGAGCTACGTGACCGGTCAATCGATCGTGGTAGACGGCGGGAATATTATCCAAGAACACAAGGGCCGAGAGGCCGCCGCGATCTACAAACACAAGGGCCGGGAGGTCGTCGCGATCGACGGGCGCGTCCCGCCGACGAGACGGCGGGTAACACTCAAGCGCGGGCGTTGACGGCGCCCCGCGCTCCCACGGCGCGGGGTCCGCCGTAGTGCAGCGTCTCGTATGTGCGACGAGGGCCAACAAATGCGATGATGCAATAGCGGCACGGCCCACCGGCACGTACGGTGGCGCAGGCGCCCGTTGCGATCGTACCGAACTGCGCCCCATGGAGATTGCCCCCGTCCTCGACGCGATCGAGTCCGACCCCCAGTACCGCGGCCAGATCGTCCACCGCGAACAGTTTCCGGCGCGGGCGGCGCGGTTCGGGACGCAGGATCCGGCGCTGCCGGCGGACCTCGCATCGGCGCTCGACCGTCTCGGCGTGCGGCGATTGTACACGCACCAGGCCGAGGTACTCGAGGCGGTCCGCGGCGGCGCGTCCGTTATCGTCACCACGGGGACGGCGAGCGGCAAGACGCTGTGTTATGCGCTGCCCGTGCTCGAGGCGCTGCTTGCCGATGCCGCGGCGTGCGCGCTGTTTATTTATCCCACCAAAGCGCTCGCGCAGGATCAGATGGACGCGCTCGCCGGCTTCGGCCTCCCACTGCATCTCGGGACGTACGATGGGGACACGCCGCAGGAGACGCGGCGGCGCCTGCGCGCGGAGGCTCGGATTCTCCTCACCAATCCGGACATGCTGCACGTCGGCATCCTGCCGCAACACGCTCGATGGACCGGTTTCCTGCGGTCGCTCCGGTATGTCGTCCTCGACGACATGCACGTCTACCGCGGCGTCTTTGGCAGCCATGTCGCGCTCATCCTGCGGCGCCTCCGGCGGCTCGCCCGGTTTCGCGGCGCCGACCCGCAGTTCATCTGCACGTCGGCAACCATCGCCAATCCCGAGGAGTTCGGAAGCCGCCTCACGGGCGTGCCGCTCCGCCCCGTGTCGTCGGACGGTGCGCCGCGCGGACCGAGGCAGTTTGTCCTGTGGAACCCGCCGGTCATCGACCGGGCCGACATGACGCGGCGCAGCCCATACCTGGAGGCAAGCCGCCTGTTCACCGCGTTCCTCCGGCACGGGCTGCGGACCATCGTGTTCACGAAGGCCCGCAAGATCACGGAGCTCATCTACCGCTACGCGGTGGAAGGGTTGCAGGATGCGCCCGAGCTGGCCGGGCGCGTCCGCCCGTACCGCGCCGGTTATCTGCCGCACGAACGCCGCGAGATCGAGCGGCGGCTGTTCGACGGCGAGCTCGCCGGCGTCGTCAGCACGAGCGCGCTCGAGCTCGGCATCGACGTCGGGGGCTTGGACGCGGCGATCCTCGTCGGCTATCCGGGGACGATGGCGAGCGTCTGGCAGCGCGCCGGGCGCGCGGGCCGGGGCGCCGGCGAGTCCGTCGCCGTCCTCGTTGCTCTGGGGGACCCGCTGGACCAGTATCTCATGCGGCGGCCGGCGTATTTCTTCGGGCGTGCGGTGGAGCGCGCCGCGGTCAATCCGGACAACCCGTACGTGCTCGCGGGCCATCTGCGGTGCGCCGCCTCGGAGATCGCGCTGTGGCCCGGTGACGAGCCGGTGTTTGGACCGGGCATGGCCGACGTTGCCCGAGCGCTCGAGGGGCTCGGTGCACTCGCGCGCCGGGGTGATCGCTGGTACGCTCCGCGACGCGCGTACCCCGCGGGGACTGTGGACATCCGCGCGGCATCGGGCGACATCTACCGGATCGTGCGCGCCGGGACGCGGCGTGTCCTCGGCACGGTGGACGCGATGCGCGCGTTCGAGCAACTGCACGAGGGGGCCATCTACCTGCATCAAGGAGAGTCGTATCGCGTGGCGCGGCTCGACCTCGACGCGCGCGCGGCGTTCGTGGAGCCGGACGCAGGCGGATACTACACCGAAGCGCGCGTGTTCACGGATCTCGCGATCGAAGGCACGTCGGGAGCCGAGCCCATCGGCCCCGCCCAGGCGCGGTTTGGCGGCGTGCGGGTGTCTCAGCAGGTGGTCGAATACCGGCGGAAGCAGCTCGTCACGGACACGGTGCTCGGGGTCGAGCCGCTCGACATGCCGGAGCAGGAGCTGCGCACCACGGCTGTGTGGATCGCGCTTCCGGACGCCCTCGTCTCGGCGGTGGAGCGCGCCGGCCTGGACCTCGCCGGCGGCATCCACGCGGTCGAGCATGCCGCGATCGGGCTGCTGCCCCTCCTAGCCATGTGCGACCGGTGGGATATCGGCGGCGTGAGCTACCCGGTCCACCCGCAGACCGGTCACGCAACGATCTTCATTTATGACGGCTACCCAGGCGGCGTCGGCATCGCCGAGCAGGGGTTCCGGCAACTGGAGGCTCTCTTGGGAAGGACGCGGGAGGCGATCGCCGCCTGTCCCTGTGAGGCGGGGTGCCCGTCCTGCATCCAATCGCCGAAGTGCGGCAACCTCAACACGCCTCTCGACAAGGGTGCGGCGATCTTCCTGCTGCGCCGCCTGACGGGCACCCGCCCGGCGGGGCGACCAAGCGTCCCGGCGGCTCTGCCACTTCGCCGCCGTCGGCCCTGATCATAGAAACGGCGGAAGGAGGCCGCCCGGGCCCGGCTGCCGAACACACGGCCGCGACACTATAGGTTGTTCATCGCAAGACCGTCGTCGCGTACGCCGCAGTATACATCGCAGCAACGGAGGTCGCACACATGCGCTCATCTGTCGTCGCGCTCCTCGCAGTGGCTCTGGTTGCGCTCCCCGTATTCGCCGCCCCGGCGCAGGCACGGTACCTCGTAGTTCCCGGCATTGGCATGGGGCCCATCCGGCTCGGCATGCACGTCCACGACGTGGAAGCCATTCTTGGAGCACCCGCGAGGGTCGACCGGGATCCTCGGACCGTCTGGTACACGTGGCGCGAAGCATCGGGCTCGCTGCGGTCGATTGCCGTGGAGGCCGTGGACAACCTGGTCATCCTGATCAGCGTTGCGCACGACGAACGGTACCGCACCCGCGAGGGCGTGGGCCCCGGCGACACCGACCACGTGGTCCAGGAGGCGTTCGGGCGCCCGTCGGGGGTGCTGCATCTGCCGGGCTACGACCTCGTAGAGTACAAGGCCCTCGGGATCAGCTTCGTTGTGGACACGGGCGCGGAGCGGCACCGCGTGACGGGCGTCGTCGTCGCGGCGCGCCTCTAGCTTGTTGGCGCGCGCCGCAGGCCCAGTGGAGCGGAGGACAGGCCCGCCCGTCGATTACGTGGGCGTCTGGGCGTTCGTCAGGAGCGCGTCGAGGTTGAAGTTGAGGCGGATTCCGAGCCGGCGAAACTCCGCCGCGGGGGCGGCATGGTCCTCCGCGTCGGTTGGGGCCGGGGGATCCGTGAGCAGGTCCCGATGGCGCGCGGCCGCCGCGTGGTAGAGGTTTTGCACCTGCCATAGGTTCACGGTCACGCCGAGGGCGTCGGCGAGATCGAGGAGCCGGTGGGTCTGCGCCAGCGGCGGTCCCAGCGGATCGTGCGCCAGGTCCTCCGCGCACGCCTCCAGGACCTGCCGCAGCAGCGAGGCCGCCTCATGCCACTCCGCCACGAGCCCGAGCGCGTCGAGGTCGCCGGCCAGCTCGAACGCGCGATCGCCGAGCGGTTCTTCCGCGGCGCGCCGAATCTCCTGGGCCAGCGCGCGTGTGAGCGTGTACTGCGCGGCCATGAGAAAGGCCGGCGGGATCGGGATGTCGGAGTCGCGCATGAAGGCAATGAGCGGGCGAGACTCCTCGTACAGCTCGCGGTACACACCCTCGAAGCGGCCGAGCCGGTCCTCGGTGAGCAGGCTCAGGATCTTCCGGCGCTCTTCCATAAAGAGGTCGGGAAGGCCGAACAGGCCGCGGCCGAACCGGTCGTCCAGCATGCGAAGCGCGGCACTCGCACCCTGTCCTTGAAACGCCTCGACCAGCGCCTGCTTCGTCTCCTCGAACCATGCCTCGGTCGCCCCGAGCCGGACGCCGCACTGCAGGTCGTGGCCGCCGAGGTGGAGCGCGGCGTACGCCGCGTCCGCGGTTTCCCCTGTGACGCGGGAGGTGACGGTGACGAGCTCGGCCCCGAGCACGTGGCCGCCGGCCGCCTCGCGGCGCCCGTCGCGGTGGTGCACCGTGTAGCTGAAGAGCGGTGTGTCCGGCGTCTCGTACGGCTCGAACAGCGAGCTGATGCCGTAGTGCGCCACGACGCGCGGCAGCGTCACGATGGAGCGCTTGACCGCGCGGCGGTACACGCCCGCGCCGTCGCCCCACTGCCGCAGGTTGCTCTTGGCCTCCGCCAGCCGCCG
>JAJPIA010000043.1 GCA_021324975.1 Bacillota bacterium | reverse complement strand
GGGCACGACGAACTCGGGCGCGTGCGGACGTACCTGTTCGCGCCCGAGCCGCCGCCCGCCGACGTCCGCCGCGGCGACGTCGTCCTGTTCTCGGCGCCGGGCGAGGGACGCGAGTGTATCGAGATCGCGCGGCGGGCGCTGGAGGAAGCCGGCAACGGAGTGGCCTTCGATCAGATGGCCGTCCTGCTGCGCGATCCGGCGAGGTACACGCGGCTGCTCGAGACCGCGCTCGCCCGAGCAGGCGTTCCAGCCTACTTCGCCCGCGGCACGCTGCGCCCGGATCCGGCCGGCCGGGCGTTTCTTACCCTGCTGGACTGCGCGCTGGAACGGTTTTCCGCGAAGCGGTTCGCCGAGTACCTCGCATTCGGCCAAGTCCCGGTTGGCGGATCGGTGCCGGCCGGCGGCGAGGCTCCGTGGATGCCTCCCGAGGACGAGACGATGGGCGCCGCGGTCCAGTTCGGGACCGAGCCTGCTTCGGCAACTGGCGCCAGCATCGTCGACCACACGGGCACAGAGGCTTCTCCCTCGGCGGCGGAAGAGGAAGGGGAGAGGGGCAGGGGAGACGGTGGCCTCCACGCGCCGTGGAAATGGGAGCACCTCCTCGTCGAGTCCGCCGTGGTGGGCGGCGCGGACCGATGGCGCCGCCGGCTCGATGGTCTGGCCGCGGAGATGCGACTCAAGATCCGCGCGCTCGCCCGCGACCCGGACGACGCAAGCCGCGCCGCCGCCGTCGAGCGCGATCTCCGCCGGCTTAATGAACTGCGGACGTTTGCGCTGCCTGTCATCGACGCGCTCGCGGCGCTTCCCAATCGCGCCACATGGGCCGAGTGGCTGCCCGCGCTGGAAACGCTGGCACCCCGCGTCCTCCGTCGGCCCGAGCGTGTGCTCGCGGTCCTCGCGGAGCTGCGGCCGCTCGGTCCCGTCGGTCCGGCGGACCTCGGCGAGGTGCGCGCCGTCCTGGCTCCACACCTTGCCAACCTGGAACAACGGCCGCCGGCTGACCGGTACGGGCGGCTCTTCGTCGGCACGATCGAGGAGGCGAGAGGACGCGCGTTTGAGGTCGTCTTCGCCCCCGGTCTCGCCGAACGGGGCTTTCCGCAGAAACTGCGTGAGGATCCCATTCTGCTCGATGAGGTCCGCGAGGCGCTCGCGCTTCCCCTTGTGACGCAGCGAGACCGCAGCGACCACGAGCGGCTCCTGCTGCGCCTGACGGCTGGCGCCGCGATGCGCCGCCTGTACCTCTCGTACCCCCGCCTCGACGTCGACAAAGGCCGGCCACGGGTCGCCTCCTTTTACGCGCTCGAGGTCCAGCGGGCCCTCACCGGCGACATTCCGGATCCCGAGACCCTGGCCCGCACGGCGGCCGACACCGGCCGGACCCGGCTGGCGTGGCCCGCCCCCGACATCCCGAGCGTCGCCATCGACGAGATCGAGCACGACCTCGCGACGCTGCGCATTCTTCTCGACGAGTCCGACGACCGGCGCCGCGGACGCGCCCGCTACCTGCTCGCCCTCAACGACTGTCTCGCGCGCTCGCTGCGGGCTCGCTGGCGCCGGTGGCGGCCCGAATGGAGGCCCGCCGACGGTCTCGTCGAGCCGACGGACGCGATCCGCCCCGCGTTGGAGGCGGCCCGGCTCACCGCCCGCGCCTATTCTGTCGGCGCGCTCCAGCACTTCGCGGAGTGCCCGTACCGTTTTCTCTTGCTGGCCATCCACCGGCTCGAACCGCGGGAGGAGCCGGCGCCGCTTGAGCACCTCGACCCGATGACCCGTGGCGCGCTCTTTCACGATGTGCAGGCCCAGTTGATGCGGCGCCTGCGGGCGGACGGGCTGCTGCCCCTGAGCCCGGATCGTGCCGCTGCGGCGCGGCAGGCCCTCGATGCTACGCTGGCAGAGGTCGCGGCGCGCTACCGTGAGCAGCTCGCGCCGGCGATTCCTCGAGTGTGGGAGTCGTCGGTCGAGGCCCTCCGCGTCGACCTTCGGATGTGGCTTGAACGCATGATCGATGCGCACGCGACGTGGGATCCAATCGCCTTTGAATTGGCATTTGGTCTCCCGGTGGACGAGATCGCAGGGCTTGACCAAGGCAGCGTGCCGCACGAGGTGGTCATTGACGGCGGGTACAGGATCCGCGGGGTCGCCGACCTCATCGAACGGCATCGTCATGAGGCCGTGCTCCGCGTCACCGACCACAAAACCGGAAAGGTCCGCACACCGAAGGGCGTCGTGGTCGGGGGAGGGAGGGTGCTTCAGCCGGTCCTCTACGCGCTGGCCGTGCAGGACGTCCTCGGGACGCCCGTCGTCGAGGCCCGCCTCTTTTACTGCACCCGCGATGGGGCGTTCGAAGAGCGGGTCGTCCGCATCGCCGGGACGGGTGCCGCCGCGCGCGCGCAGGAGGTCCTCGCAACCATCGACAACGCCGTCGCGACGGGGTTTCTCGCTCCCGCGCCGCGGCCCGGAGCGTGTCGATGGTGCGATGTCCGCGAGGTCTGCGGTCACCACGAGGAGCGGCGGATCGCCCGAAAAGCCCAGAGCCGCCTCGCCGACCTGAACCGGATGAGGGGGCTCCGGTGACAGATCCCGCCGATCGGGCGGTGCGCGAGCGCATCTGCACGTCGCTCGATGAGACGCTGATCGTAGAAGCGGCCGCCGGCACCGGCAAGACCACGGCGCTTGTCGGCCGCCTGATCAACGTCCTCGCCGCCGGCCGCGGCACCGTCGAGTCGATCGTCGCGGTCACGTTTACCGACGCGGCGGCCGGGGAGTTGAAACTGCGGCTGCGGGCCGGCCTCGAAACCGAACGGCAGCGCACCGACGCACCGGACCGGCGCCGCTACCTGGGAGACGCCATCGCTCGGCTTGAGGAAGCCCGTCTCGGCACGATCCACGCCTTCTGCGCCGACCTGCTTCGCGAACGGCCGGTCGAAGCCCGCGTGGACCCGGCTTTCCGCGTCGCGGAAGATTCCGAAGCGCGGGACCTCAACGATCGCGCCTTCGACGCCTGGATGCAGACGTGTCTCGATGACCCCCCCGCGGGCGTCCGCCGCGCGCTCAGCCGCCCCAACCTGCGCGACGACCCGGACGGCGACGGCCGGGCCACGGAGCGCCTGCGGCGGGCGGGGTGGGAACTGGCGAAGTGGCGCCATCTCGGGGCCCCCTGGCGGCGACCGCCGTTTGACCGCGAGGCGCGCATCGCCGCGCTTGTCGATCAACTGCGCGATCTCGTCCGGCAACTGCGGACCTGCGCGCGGCGGGATGATCGGCTCTTCGCCGACACGGAGGCCGCCCGGCAATTGTGCGACCACATCGAGTTCGCCGAACGCGAGCAGCCGCGCGACGTTGACGCGCTGGAAAGCGCGCTGGTCACGTTGGCAAACGACAAGACCCTTCGAAAGCCCGGCCCGGGCAGCGATCGAAATTACCAGGGCGGCGTGACGCGCGCCGACATTCTTCGGCACCATGCGGCGTTCGTCGCGGCCCTCGACGAGTTCAAACGAGACGCCGACGCCGATCTTGCCGCGGTGCTGCAGGCGGAGTTCCGGTCCGCGCTCGACCGGTACGATGCATTGAAGACACAGCAGGGCGTCCTCGATTTCGCGGATCTGCTGGTGAAAACGCGTGATCTGCTTCGAGACCGCGCCGATGTGCGCGCGGCGATGCAGCGCCGCTTCACCCACATCTTCGTGGACGAGTTCCAAGACACGGACCCGCTACAGGTCGAGATCCTGCTGCTGCTCGCCGCGGCGGATCCGGCCGTGTCTGACTGGCGCGAAGTCGCCCCGGTCCTCGGCAAACTCTTCGTCGTCGGAGACCCGAAGCAGTCCATCTACCGGTTTCGCGGCGCCGATGTCGGCATGTACCAGGCCATCAAGGCGCTCCTCTGCGGCCGAGGCGCGACGCCGCTCGAACTGACGACGAGCTTTCGCGCGGTCCCGCCGCTCCAGCGCCTCGTCAATCGGGCCTTCCGCTCCGTGATGGCCGAGGACCGTCGCACGTTGCAGGCCGCCTACGTCCCGCTCGCGCCGCACCGGCCGGCGCGTGACCAGGTCTCGATCGTGGCGCTTCCCGTGCCGTCGCCGCACGGCTGGCAGGGATGCGTCACGAAGAAGGCCATCGGCGCGTCCGTCCCGCACGCGGTGGCGGCCTTTGTGGACTGGCTCATCCGTGAAAGCCGCTGGACCGTGACGGAGCGCGACCAGCCGGACCCGGTGCCCGTCGAAGCCCGGCATGTGTGTCTGCTGTTCCGCAAGTTCTCCGACTGGGGCGCCGACAGCACGCAGGCATACGTCGATGCCCTGGAAGCGCGCGGCATCCGGCAACTGCTCGTCGGCGGCAAATCGTTCCACGCGCGCGAGGAGGTCGAGAGCCTCCGGACCGTCCTCACCGCGATCGAGTGGCCCGATGATCAGCTGGCGGTCTTCGCGTCTCTCAAGGGACCGTTTTTTGCGATCGGCGACGCCGAGCTGCTCGAATGGCGCCACGGGTTCGGCCGGTTGCACCCGTATCGCCTGCCTGCCGAGGAGGCGGCACTACCGGAACACCTTGCCCCGATCGCGCGCGCGCTCACGCTCCTCCGCACCTTGCACCGCCGGCGCAACGGCCGGCCGGTCGAAGAGACCATCAACGATCTGTTCGTGGCCACCCGTGCCCATGCCGGCCTCGTCCTCCGGCCGCACGGCGAACAGGCCCTCGCCAACGCGATGCGCGTCGCCGACCTCGCCCGCGCCTACGAGGCCACGGGCGGCCTCTCGTTCCGCGGCTTCGTCGAACGTCTCGAGCGCGACGCAGAAGGCGAGGCGCCGGAAGCCCCGGTCTTGGAAGAGGGCAGTGAAGGGGTACGGATCATGACGGTCCACAAGGCCAAGGGGCTCGAATTCCCCGTCGTCATCCTGGCCGACCCGACCGCAAACCTCGTGTGGACCGGCGCCTCTCGGTACGTCGACAACGACGCCGCGCTATGCGCCCTTCGCCTCAGCGGCTGGGCGCCGTGGGACCTGCTCGATCATGAAACCGACGAACTGGACCGCGAGAGGGCGGAGGGGCTGCGCATTGCGTATGTCGCGGCGACCCGCGCCCGCGACCTGCTCGTCATTCCCGCCCTCGGGGACGACCCGTTTGACGGCGGCTGGCAGGCGGCCGACGATAGTTGGATGGCCACGGTTCAGCGCGCTCTCTACCCGGCCCGCGCGATGCGCCGCGAGTCAACCGCTCCGTGCGGCTGCCCGGCGTTCGGCGACGACGGCGTCGTGCACCGTCCATCCGGCGAGTCCGCGGGACCTCGGACGATCCGACCTGGCCTCCACGTCCTTGGTGAGAACGCGGGGACCCGCTACGACGTCGTCTGGTGGGACGCCCATGCGCTGCGCCTCGATGCTCCGCCGGCCGCGGGTGTTCGCGGTGAGGACCTCATCGTCGACACCGATGGGGAGACCGTCGCTGCCAGCCTGCGGGCGTACGAAGAGTGGCGGCAGGAGCGCGACCGCGTCCGAGAACGGGGGCAGCAGCCCAGCGTCGCCGTCGACGCGGCCGCCGCGGCGGCCCGCCGAGGAACGCCGGACCTGGATGAAGCCGCGGCCGCGGTCCAACTTCTCGACGCGAACCTCGGCATCGTCAAACCCGGCGGCCGCCGGTTTGGAACCCTTGTCCACGCCATCCTGGCGACAGTTGCGCTGGACGCATCGCATGAACAGGTCGCCGCGGCAGCCGCAACGCAAGGCCGCATCGTCGGGGCCCCCGACATCGAAGTCGACGTTGCCCGCCGCATCGTCGAAGGCTTACTCGCGCATCCGCTGCTACAGCGCGCGCAAGCGGCGTGGGCCGTCGGAAAATGCCGGCGGGAAGCGCCGGTCACGTGGATGGACGAGAACGGCCAACTCATCGAGGGCGTCCTCGATCTGGCGTTCGAAGAACGGGACCGATGGACGATCGTCGACTTCAAGACCGATATTGAGATTAGAGGCGGCGAACGGCATTATCGTCGCCAAGTCTATCTTTATACCGCCGCCGTCGCCCAGGCTACCGCGAAGAAAGCCACCGGCGTCCTTCTTCAGATATGAAATTGCGCTGCGGCCTTGATCGTGCTTGTTCCTGCTACTCCGGGACGCCGTGCCCAGATGCGATTTGCGCGACGCCGGCGGCGAGATTCTGAAACGCCTTGTCGAAGTTCACGCCGCGGATGCCCCACACATACTCACGGTCCTGGTAACGCGTCTTCCACGATCCCGTCCAGCCCGGCGCCGCCGGCTCGAACTCGAGCGTCCCGGTCACGAGCGCCCAGTCGGCCGGGGGCGCCACATGAGGCGAGGGGAACCCGTCGACCGTCACGCCCCAGCCCGCCAACTCCGCATCCGTGGGAAAACGGACGCGCAGGCCGAGCTCGCTCGCGCTCTCCTCGAGCGAACCTCGCTGATCGGCGCCGGTGGCGACCTCGGCGCTGAGAACGTAGGCCGTCGTCACACCACGCACGGCGAGCACCGGCACGATGACGGGCCGGTCTCCCCGCCACGGCCGGTCGCCCAGGTCCGCCAGCAGCCGGTCGATCATCGCGGGGACGAAGCGCACCGTGAGGTTGAACGGCCGGTCGTAGGTTCCCTGGTCATCGTGGATGTGGTACGCCGCGAGCTGATCCACGTAGTCAAAGGAGGCGATGAAGAGGTTTGCCTCGTGCGCGAATCGATCGACCCTCGGGTCGGCGGCAAGCCGTGGATTGCCCGAGGCCTTGACCAGCACCGTCCGCAGGCATCGGGCGAACCCGGCGCTCCGGTACCGCCGGTCAGAGCCCGTGACGACAACGGTGGCCTGGTACATGCTGGACAGATTTTGCGAGACGTAGGAATATGGGGAGTCGCCCGGCTTGGGCGGGTTGGCGGCGCCGACGAAGCCGCCGCCGGGCGCCCCCGACGACGGAGTTGCCCCGCTGGATAGCGCCACGAGCATGCCGAGAACGACCGCGAGTACACACCGCCGTGGCGGCCGCCGATCCGCCATCACAGTCCTCCTTGAGCCGTTGTCGGAGGCATACACTCTGCGACCGTAATCGTCCTCCGTGGTGTCCATATCGTACACGGGTCGTGCGATCCGCCGCACACCACCAGCGCGTGTCTTTCCACACCCGCCGAGCGTCGTTCCTATCGGACCGACGCGCCCGCGACCATGTCGACCGGGCGACGAGGGGGAGTGTGATGCGAAGATTACCAGGTGACCGAGGCGGCCACGGTTCGCTTTCCATTTCAGGATTTCTAGGTGGCGTAATCGCCGTTATGTGATCTAGCCATCTGTCCGCGGTCCCAGCCTCGAGCCGTGTTTCCCGGCGCCTCGGCATCGCCGATCTCGAACCGTTCTCCAAATTTAAACGTCGGTTCCGGCGCGGGTACGCCGCGACACCCCGGGCCGCGCTCGGCGCGCGTGCACCGCCCCTCCTACGCCCGCAGGCGCGTCGTCATGGCGCCGCCATCCCGGGTTTCTCGAGCCAGGCGTACAATCAATCCGTGGAAGTCGGGCCCGGGGCCGGGAACCCCCGTAACCGCCCGGCCGCTACAGGCGCTGGCTTATGACCTGTGGGATCTTCTCGTAGTGCGCGTCGGTTGTGACAATCCTGAGGCCGTGCTGCATGGCGCTGGCCGCGATCCAGATGTCGTCGGTGGGAATCGGGGTGCCGTTGGTCCAGAGGAAGTGCAGGATTGCAGCATACCGCTCTGCGGTCGCGTCGGTCAGATCGACGACGCGCACGCGGGGCGATTCGAGAAACGTACTCAGCTCGCGCTCGTTCTTCTTCCTCCACCGACCCCGCAGGAACCCCGCCCGCAACTCACCGAGAATGATCGGACTAACGTAGATGGCATCAGCCTGCTGCAAGACGGTCTTCGCGTCGGGATGCCCCGACATGAAGGCTGAGTATGCTGAGGTGTCGAGCATAATCCGCATGCCTACTTCCAGACGTCCTCGTCGATCGCACGTTGGTTGGCGAGGGACGCGCTTAGCGCTTCGGCCTCGTCCTTGGCCCAGGAGCCGTATAGGGCATCGAGATCGTGGTAGACCCGGCGACTCCCGGAGCGTCCGACGGTGCCGAGGTGTTCCTCCAGGAGCGTCAGGATCGTTTTGCTGACGCTCGTCCGGCTCTCGTCGGCTCTTCGCCGGATCGTTCGGGCAAGGTCCGGAGGGAGATTGCGTAAGGTTATCACTTTCATTACGGTCCCCCTTGCATCATGGTTGCATCATACTGATGCAATATTAGCATCAAACACGACCGTCTGCAAACCCACTCTAAGCCAGACACGCACGCAGTATCCTCGCCCGGCCTTCGGGAGAGCCGGCACCGCTGGGCCCCACCCCCTGCCCTGCCGCTTGGCCGCTACAGTGAGGCCGGAATGGGCAATCGGACGGGAACCGAACGCACGGGCCGCGCGTTGTAAATAGTCGGCATGAGGATGTGCATAGAGGTCGCATGATCGCACCACGGCTTGTTTCTACCGCGCGCGTAGGCCAAGCGTTGTGGACACTGATTCGGACAGCCCGGAAGGCCGGGCGCGGGATCAGTGCGCGTCTGTGGGGCCGGTGGGCGGGCGCCGTTTTGCCGCGGGCGACCGCGGCGATGCTCATCGGCTTGTTTGGCCTCGGCCTCACCACGGCCGCGCCGTTCGACGGCGTCCCGGTGCTGAATCCGCCCGCGTACCCTCCGGGGTACTTCCGGGTCGAGGAGCACCAGGGCGTGTGGTGGCTCGTGGACCCGGACGGCCACGCGACGCTGTCCATCGGCATCGACAACGTCACCTACGACGGCGACCGGATTCTGGGGAGCGGGCCCTCTCCCTACCAGGAAGCGGCCGATCGGCGGTATCACGGACCGCAGGCGTGGATTCGGGCGGCCATGGCGCGCTTGCACGGATGGGGCTTCAACACGCTCGGAGCGTGGTCCGACGAGGCCCTCTGGTCCCAGCGCGTCCCCTACACGGTCATTCTCGACTTCGCGGCCCGATCCGGTGCCGTCTCGGCGCAGGGCTGGCCGGCGGACGTGTTCGATCCGAGATTCAAGCGGACCGCCACCGCGATTGCTGCGCACGACGCGGCGCCGCGTTCGCACGACCGGATGCTCGTCGGCTATTTCAGCGACAACGAGCTATGGTGGGGGACGGACTGGCGTCACCGCGGGACTGTCTTGGGCGCCTACCTCGAGATGGCCCCCACCGCCCCCGGGCGCAGGCGGGCCGTGCAATTCCTCCGGGCCCGGTATCAGGATAACATCGCGGCGCTGGACCGCGCCTGGGGCGTGGCGGCCCTGGACTTCTGGGACCTGCCGGCGCAGGCGCCGGCGGCGGCGTACCGCGCAGACGCCGACGCGTTTCTCGCTCTGGTCGCCGAGCGCTACTTCGCGGTGTCGGCCGAGGCCATCCATCGAGCGGATCCAAACCACCTGTACCTCGGAGCCCGATTCGTGGGGCTACCCCCGACACCCGTGCTCGTCGCGGCCCGCGCGGCCGATGTCGTGTCGCTCAATCTGTACGACCGCGATCCTCGCGCGGCGGTGGAGCGCTCCTACGCCGTGACGGGGCGGCCGATCCTCATTAGCGAATTCTCGTTTCGCGCGCTCGACTCGGGTCTCCCGAACACCGTGGGAGCGGGGCCATGGGTGTTCAACGAGTGGACGCGTGCGTGGGCCTACGTCGACTATGTGACGAGGCTGGAGAGCCTGCCGGAAGCCATCGGATATCACTGGTTCCGCTGGGCCGACGAGCCCCGTCAGGGCCGCGGGGACGGTGAAAACTCGAACTACGGGCTGGTGTCGCTCGGCGACGATCCGTACGCAGGCTTTGTCGCAGCGGTCGCCATTACGAATCGCGCGGCCGCGGACGTGCACCGCGGCGCCGAGCCGCGCGTCCTGCTTCCCCAGGCCTTCGCCTGGTACCATTGGAGCTGGTACGACATCTTAGGGGTGCTGCTCGGCGGGCCGCGGTGGATCGTCACCGCCGGCGGTGCTGTGCGCGCGTACCTCGGCCGGCAAACCTGAGGGTCGAGCGGCGCTGCGCTGGGCGCTTCCCTGGCCGGCGCGGTTACGAATGTGGTTGTCTTGCTCCTGTCAGGGCGTCGCTCGATCACCGTGGCGCAGCCGGTCTGCCGTCGTCCACGCGGCGGTGGCTGCTCCGTACTGCCCCCACGCGTAGTAGGCACGGCCGAGACCAAAGTACAGCTGCCACGATCGCGGGCGTAGCCGGATGGCCTGCCAGTACGCGGTCACCGCGGTGGCCGGCAGGTCGGCCTTCCAGGCATTGAACCCGAGCGCCGACAGGAGCGACGCGGACGACGGGTCGGCCGGGTCGTCCAGCGCGGCGGCGCCGCAGGCGAGGATCGTGCTGGCGTCATCGTAGCGTCCTCGCTCCGCGAAGAGCTGCCCGAGCCACACGTACCCATCGGGTCCGCCGGCCGGCGTCAGCAGGTCCACGAGCTGGTCCGCCATCGGCAGACGGTTCGCGAACGCGGGAAGCAGATCTCGCGCCACCAGGAACGCGGTCTGCCGCCCCGACGGGTCCTGGCGCCGCAGGACGGCCGCCTGCCACTCCGCCTGGACGCGACGGTCGCTGACGTAGAGGGCGGCCGCGAACAACCCTTCCGCTTCCATGTTATGCGAATCCGCGGCCACGAACGGTTCCAACAAGGTGACTGCCTGCGCCGCGTGCCCCGCGAGGATCGCTTCCAACGCCCGGGCCAGCGTCGAACCTTCCTTGGCGCGGGTCACGTGGCCGAAGGGCGCGTCCAGGGGCGCAGCGGCGATCACCGGCGCCATGACGGGCGCGGCACCCAGGCCGCCGGTCGGGACCTCTGAACCCAGTCCGGCGACCGGCAGGAGCGCGAGCAGGGCGACCGCGGCGGCGGTCACGCGGAGCAGCGGCGCTGGTGCAAGCCCCCTTCCCCACCCTCGCGCGAGCGCGCCCCGCACACGTACCATCGCGGGTGCACTGGGTTCGGTCGCGCCGGTGTGCGGGGTGTGAAACATCCAGTCCGTCCGCGAGATGGTGAAGCACGCCCACACGAGCGCCGGCGTCCACGTGATGAAGCTGGAGATCGCGGCCATGATGCTGTATAGTGGCGCCCGGCCCCAGAGCCGTGTTTCCAGCGCAAAGCCGATGACCTGGTACCCAAAGAGGTACAGGAACGTGAGGCTCAACACGCACGTCTGCACGATGGGCGATGCGGCCGGACCGTGCACCGCAAGCAACCGGGCCTGCAGCCCCGTGGAGAGCAGAACCTGAAGATTCCCCAGGTTCATGACGAACGGCAGCAGGTAGTACAGGGCGAGCTCAACCAGCCGCACGTCGCGCCGCCGCAGCCCCGCGAGCAGGCACGGCCAAAAGAGCACGCCGGCCGTCCGCATGTGGCCGGTCATCCACCGGTGGCGCTGGCGAATCGCGATCCAGAGGTTCGTGGGCTTCTCGTCGTAGATTCGCGCGCCGGGTACGCACGGCACCCCGATGCCCTCGTGCAAGAGCAACAGCCCGTTGAGCTCGATGTCTTCGGTCTGCGTCTGGATCCGCGGCCAGTACCGGTGGAGGAGCCCGGCCTGACAGCACCACCCGGTCCCGAAGATGAGCGCGTTGCCGATGCCTTCGGAGCGGCCGATGTTGTAGAATCGTGAGGACGCCAGGGTGGTGATCCAGAGTCCCTTGGTGATCCAGTTCGCCGGTCCGTTCACGACGTCCTGAAACGCCTGCAGGCATCGGAAGCCGCCGGTGCAGATCGCGTTGTTCATCTCCGCGAGAAAGTCCGGGTCCACGCGATTGTCCGCATCCACGACGCACACGTAGCGATCGTCGTCCGGGCCGCGGAGCGTTCGCTGGAATGCGTAGGCAAGGGCGCGGGCCTTGCCGAGCCCGCCGGTCGTCGTGCTCATGACGTGGGCGCCCAGGCTCGCGGCGACGTCCTCGGTGGCGTCCGTGCTGCCGTCCGACACCACCCAGACCTCGTAGAGGTCGCGCGGGTACCGTTGGGCCAGCAGGGTGCCGACGGAGACCTGGACGACGCGTTCTTCATTGTGCGCGGGGACAACGCACAGAAACCGCGTCCGCGGCGGGCACGCCGGGAAACGGCGCACCGGGCGGCTGGCGAACGCAGCATACACAAACAGCGGAGCGACCTGCAGCGCGTAGACGATGACGAGGTTGATCGTGAACAGCCACGTGACGTCGATGGGATGGCCCGTGATGCGTTCGCTATACGCCGGTACCGCCACGAGCAGCGCCAAGGCGCCGAGGCCCACCGCAGCCATGGTTGGGGGCATGGACAGCGAAGCCAAAAATCTTCTGATTGCTACGCTCACGGTGGTCCGACCGCCGGGTGCGACGTGCCTGCGCATGAACCGACTCCCCTGCCCGTACGTTGCGGAGCGGTCCGGGAAGATTTTCCCCTCGGCCGCCCGGCGAAAAACGCAACGGCGGCGCTGCGCCCGGCAAGGCGGGCCCGCGCCGTGACACGAGTTTTACGGGCGCGGCGTACTGTAGCCGCGCGAGACTACGCTCAAGGGAGGGATCGGGTTGATGAGGCGATCGGCGTGGGCCGCGCTGCTTGCGACGGCGTTGCTGTTCGGGACCAATTGGACGACCTCGGCGCAGACGCCGCCGGCGCGGGTGATCAAGGTATCCATGGCGTCGTTCAAGTACGATCCGAGTGTGCTCACGATGAACGTCGGCGACAAGGTCACGCTGGACATCACGAACGACGACAAGGAGCACCCGGGCCGCGCCCACAGCGTCGCGTCGCCGATGTTCTCCGCGGTCGATCTCACCGTAACCGGCGACGCCAAGCAAGGCGTCGCCAAGGACGGTTGGAAGTACGTGCTCATAGACGACGGCAAGGAAGCGCAGGTGTCGTTCGTGCCGAAGAGCGCCGGGCAGTTCAACTTTCTGTGTGAGCAGTACAACCACGCGTCGCTCGGCCAGGTCGGCACGTTCGTCGTGTGGCCCGCCGGTTACAAACCATAAGCACCAGCTCCGCGCACGTGCGCGAATATTTCAGTCCGATCGCGCGATCCGAGATGTTCGACGGTCACGGTCGGTAGGCCGCATGCTGCCCCGCGCCCGGTTGCCGTCCGAGCGCGGCTCGGACGTGTCCGCTGCAGAGGAGACCGCGCGATGAGCACCGAAGCCGCGCAACGACCTGGTCCGAGAGGAGGTCGTGATGCGGCGAGAAACGCGCGCGCTGTGTCGCGTGCTGGCGGCAGGCAGCGTGATGGCCCTGGGATTGAGTCTCGCGGCATGGGGCGGCGGCGCTGGCGCGGCCGACGCGCCGGTGCACTTGACGATGTTCGTATTCGCCGCCGCGGGGCATATGGACGTGCCGGAGTCGGTGGCCCGCACCTACATGCAGCGCCATCCCGGCGTCAAAATCGATTTCGTCGAATCGAGCAACGCGAAGACGTTTCCGCAGCAACTCGCTGCCTTCAAGACGACGCCCGACAAGCCGTTCATCGACATCGGGTACTACAACGCCGACACGATGACCAAAGGCCTCGTGAACGAGATGTGGCAGTCGTTGGACGCGTCCAAGATTCCCAATCTCAAGACGATCGCACCCCAGTTCCGTCAGCCGCAGGACACCGGCGTCGAGTTTGCCTATGGCCCGTTCGGCCTGGTGTACAACAAGCAACTCGTGAAACGGCCACCGACCTCGTACGCCGACTTGTGGGCAAATGCCGCGTTCCAACACAAGGTCGTGCTGTGGGACTACGTCCTCGAACCGGTTATGTTGGCGGCCTTGTTCAACGGCGGCAGCGGCACCAACATCATGCCGGGGTTCCAGCTATGGTCCCAGCATGCCGATCAGATTGCCACGTTCATCCACTCCAACCAAGAGCTTGAAAATGCGCTGGTGAGCGGCGATGGCACGCTGGCCTTCTTCGACCTCCAGATCGCCATGCTCTGGGCGAAGCAGGGCGCGCCAATCGGCACGGCGATTCCCAGGGAGGGCGCGGTGGCGTGGCCGCTCTTCATCGAGGTGACCCGCGGCGAGACGCCGGCGCAACTGGCCGTGCTCGACGACTTGATCAACGAGCTGATCGCGCCGGACACCTTGACGAAGTACTCCGCGGCGACGCTGTACGTCCCGACAAACACGCACCTGCCGCTGCCGGCGAACGTGGCCGCGGCATACCCCCGCGGGGCTCTCAAGCATGTCATCAACCTCGATTGGGTCAGCCTGGCGAAGAACACCGAGGGGTGGAACCGCTTGTGGGACACCATGATCAAAGCGAAGGTCAGCCGCTAAGCTGACGCCCGCTCCGCGCGCGACCGGCGCGGCGCCCGGCCCGCGCCGGTGGAAGGCGTGGGCACCGCTCGTGCCGTCGGTGGCGGTCGTCGCGGTGCTGTTTGTGTATCCGCTCCTGCATTTTTTCCGCTTTAGCTTCGACACGCTGCACGAGGGCCGGTTGATTCGCGGCTTCAGCCTGGATGCGTATCGGGCGTTTGCAGGCGACGCCTACTACTGGCTCAACGTCTGGACGACGCTGAAGCTCGCGGCCGTCGTGACCCTCGTCTGCATGGTTGTCGGTTATCCCCTCGCCTACGCGATTTGGAGCGTGCGCAGCCCGCGCGCAAGACGGTGGGTGTCGCTGGCGGTGATGTCGCCGCTCGTCGTGAGCGTGGTTGTGCGCGCGTATGGCTGGATCGTTCTGCTTGGGCGCCAGGGCGCGGTGAACTACGCGCTGCAGCATGCGGGGCTGACCCATGGTCCGCTCCCGTTGATCAACAACTTCACCGGCGTCGCCATCGCCACGGTGCACGTCCTCCTGCCGTTTATGGTGTTTCCGCTCCTCGGGGCGCTCGATCGCGTGGACCCCGCGCTCAAGGAGGCGGCGGCCGATCTCGGCGCCCCTCGATGGCGCATCTTCCAAACCGTGACGTGGCCGCTCACGGCGCACGGGCTCGCGGCGGGCGCGCAGCTCGTGTTCCCGCTGGCGCTCAGCGCCTACGTCACGCCGCAACTGCTCGGCGGCGGGCGGGTCCTGGTGCTCTCCACGCTCATTTATCAGACCACGATCGACGTGAATTGGCCGATCGCGACCGTGGCGTCGATTGCGCTTTTGATGCTGACCACCGGCGCGATCTTGATCCTCTTGCAGATCACGCGGCGTAGCGGCCGGGCCCGTGGGCTTCAGGTTCAGTAGCCTCCGGCGGCGCGACTGGATCCGCGTGGCGCTCAGGATCTACCTCGGCGCCGCCGTCCTGTACATCCTCGCGCCGCTCGCCATCGTGATGATCAACTCCCTGAACGCGACCGCCTACAGCTTGTTTCCGCCGCCGTCCCTGACCACGCGGTGGTACGCGCACCTCTTCCAGTTGCCGGAGTTCGGGAGCGCGATCCGCGTCAGCCTGGAGATCGCGGCCGCGACGGCGGCGCTCGCCCTCCTCATCGGCTCGCCGGCCGCGTTCGTCCTGACGCGGCGGGGGCTGCGGTGGGCGGACGGCTGGCGGGCTCTCCTCACGGCGCCGATCGTGATCCCGCAGATCGTGTTCGGCCTGGCGATGTTCATCTTCTTTCTCGGACTGGGGTTGAACGGGACGGTCGTCAGCATCGTCCTGACCCATCTCGTGGTGGCCCTGCCCTTCGTCGTGATCGTGACGGGGGCGGCGTTTCTCGATCTTGATCCGTCGCTGGAAGAGGCGGCGTTGGATTTGGGCGCGAGGGTCCCGCAGGTCGTCTGGCATGTCGTGCTGCCGCAGATCCGGCTGCCCGTTCTCGCCGCGGGCGTATTCGCGTTCATCATCTCATTCGATCAGCTGGAGACGACGCTGTTCCTCGTCAGGCCCGGCGTCACGACGCTGCCGGTGCAGATGTTCTTATACATGGAGACGTTCCAGGATCCCACGATGGCCGCGCTGTCCACCCTCTTGATTCTCGGCGTGGGCGTGGGGCTCTTGGCCTTCGATGTGGCCGTGCATCGGCGGAGCGGTCCCCTGCTTCGTCGCATAGGACCGCGGAGCTCGTGACGCAAGGGGATGGCGGACAGGTCGGCCGGCGGGCAGCCGCGCCGCGCGGCCGCCGCGTCACCCGTGAAGCTCGACGGACGGCAGCTCCTGCACGAGCAGCACGTGCGCGCGGGCACGGGCCACGACCGTGCCGTTTGGCGTGACGAGCTCCGCCGCCGTTCGCGCCAGACGGCGTCGCCAACGCTCAACCCAGGCCCGGACGGTGAGGTGCTGCCCCGGCGCCACCGGCAGGTGTAGGTCCACCGTCAGCCGCGCGGTCAAGCCCGTCCAGCCGTGCGTGGCAACCGCGTAGCCCATCGCCTCGTCCATCATCGCGGCGAGGATGCCGCCGTGGATGATCCCGCGCCAGCTCACCCAGGATGCGCAGCACCGCGTCTCGGCAACGGCCGTTCCGGCTTCGGTTATGAACCGCAGCATCAGGCCGCGGGGGTTGGCCGGGCCACAGGCAAAACACTGGGCCAGCTCGTGATTCTCGCGGGGCGTCGCCATGCGTTCACCTTCTTTCACGGCGGCCACGACTCTGCCGGCGGTCGTGACCGTTCCTGCGCCGCAGGCGCCGTTTGAGCTCACAGCTGCTTCGTGCGGATGCCTTCCAGAACGTTCGCGGCGTCTTCGGCCTGGTCCGTGGCCTCCTCAAGGGTTTCGTAGATCTCCTTCCACTTCATCACCTCGATCGCGTTCGTGCTCTCCGCAAACAGGGCCGCGACAGCATCCCGCTGAAGGTGGTCCGCCAGATTCTCGAGGCGGTGGATCTCGCGAATCGCGCCGTCGATGCGGTCGAGCGCCCGCAGGTTGCCAATGGCATCGACGAGCGCCTCGCACGCGCTGACGATGATGTGGCACATCTCACGCGCAGCCGGGGTCACCTGCGTGATCCGGTAGACGGCCATCCGCGCCGCGGCCGCCTCGATCCAGTCGAGGACGTTGTCGAGCTGCTTGGCCAGGTTATAGATATCCTCGCGGTCGAACGGCGTCACGAAGGTGCGGTTGAGCCGCTCGATCAACGCATGGGTCAGGTCGTCTCCCCGGTCCTCCGTCGCCTTGATCCCGGCCGCGCGCGCGTCCACGTCGCGGTAGTCGTCCGCCAGCTCCCGGAGCTGACGCGCGGCGTGGAGGACGTTGTCGGTCGCCTCGGCAAAGAGGTCGAAGAAGCTCTCCTCCCGCGGGAAAAACCTGAGCACCATCTGCGCATCTCCCTCCTCTGTTCAATCCGGCCCGGCACCGGTTCTCGGGCGCCGCTCGTGGCGAGTGCTGCCGGCGGACCGTCAAACGCCGATGCCGCGCGCGAGTAGGTATGCGATGGCCGCCGCGGCCGCGGCGGCGGGCATTGTGATGATCCACGCCCACACGATCCGGGTGGCGACGCCCCACCGGACCGCGGACAGGCGGTGGGTCGCGCCGACTCCCATGATGGCGCCGGCGATGGTGTGCGTCGTGGAGACCGGAATGCCGCCAAACGACGCGAGGAGGATGGAGGCGGCGGCCGCCGCCTCGGCCGCAAAGCCGCCGACCGGCTGGAGTTTGGTGATGCGCATGCCCATGGTCCTGACGATCCTCCACCCGCCCGCGGCCGTTCCCGCGGCCATGACGAGATTGGACACCACGACAACCCACACCGGCACGAAGAATGTCGCTCCCAGATACCCGTTCATGAACAGCAGGAGCGCGATGACCCCCATCGTCTTCTGCGCATCATTGGCGCCGTGGCCGAGGCTGACCAGGGCCGACGACAGCAGCTGGAGCCGGCGAAAGAGACGATCCACCCGGGCGTTCGACGACCGCCGGAAGAGAAGGATCACGACCAGCATCAGCACGAGCGCGAGGATAAGCCCGATGACCGGGGACAACACCATAAACACGAGCGTTTTGCTGATGCCGTCCCATACCAATACGCGCGGTCCGCGGGCCACCAGTGCCGCGCCAATCAAGCCGCCGATCAGCGCATGGGATGAGGATACGGGAAGCCCGTAGAGCCACGTCACGAGGTCCCAGACAATCGCCCCGGCGAGCCCAGCTAGCACCACGAGGTTGGTCACCGCATGTGGGTCGACGATGCCCTTCCCCACGGTCGCAGCGACGTGCACGCCCAGGAGAAATGCGACAAAGTTGAAAAGCGCCGCCCACACCACGGCCCAGCGGACGTTGAGGACGCGTGTGCTGACGACGGTCGCGATCGAATTGGCGGCGTCGTGGAACCCGTTGATGAAGTTGAAGCCAAGCGCGATGAGGATGATGAGAGGTACCACGCTGTAGACTATTCACCGTCGCGGACCCGCGGTCCTGATTTAAACGGCGACCGTTACCCTGGGACCCCGACGATGCGGCGCGTCCGCGGCACGCGTCTTCGCGCGCGTGACGTCGGGCTTGCGTCGTTACGCCGCGCTCGACGATGGGGTGCGTCACGTCCTGCCGAGACCGTGGGCCCAGAGGCCTGGCTCCCCGAAGTCGCTACTATTCGAATCGGGGTGATATGCTCGAGGCGACGGCGGATGCGGGCGTTGAAATCGAACGTACGTTCGCATATAATCACACCGTGCCGCGAGAGATCGTCGAGATCCAGGTCAAATCTGTCCTCAACAGGGTCACGGGCATGCCGTTTGCGTGGTCGATCAATCCCTACCGCGGCTGCTCGCACGGGTGCCCGTTTTGCTACGCGCGGCGGACGCACTGGTTCCTCGACGAGGACGGTCTCGATCAGTGGTCCACAAAAATCTTCGCCAAGGTCAATGCGCCCGAGGTGTTGCGCCGGGAGTTTGCCCGCCCCTCGTGGCGCCGTGAGACTGTGGCGCTCGGCACGGCGACCGACCCATATCAGGCTGTCGAGGGCCGCTACCGCCTGACGAGGAAGATCCTGGAGTCGTTTGTGCAGGTTCGGAATCCCGTCGGCATCGTGACGCGCTCGCCGCTCATCCGGCGCGATGTTGATCTGCTTACCGAGCTGGGTCGGACGACGGACGTCACGGTCTGCCTGAGCGTGGTCACCGTGGACGCGTCGATCGCCCGGAAAATCGAGCCGCACGCCGCCCCGCCCATGCAGCGGCTGCGAACGGTGCGCTTGCTCGTCGACGCGGGCATCAGGTGCGGCGTGCTCGTGGCGCCCATCCTCCCCGGGCTGACCGACTCGCCCGGCAGTCTCAAGGCGGTGGTCAACGCGGCCGCCGACCACGGCGCGCGCTTCATCGGACACAACGTGCTCCACCTGGGCCCGGTGACCCGGGACTCCTTCATGCGGTTTCTTAAGGGGTACCGTCCGGATCTCCTACCGCGGTACGGCGAGATGTACGGCGGGAAGTATGCGCCCCAGCCGTACCGGACGGCGGTGGGCCGCATGGTTGAAAGAGAAAAGGTCGACGCCGGGGTGGATGCGGCACGCTATCCCGCACGCGTCAACGCTCCGCAGCAGATGCGCCTGGCCTTGTAGCAGGCCGGGACCGGCCACGCCTGCCCACCAGCTCGCCGCCGACTCGTAGGACGAGACCAAAGGCGCTTGCCAGCCACGCGAGCCAGGCCGCATCGACGAACACCCGCGCGATCTTCGAGAGGAACGCGAGGCCCGTCATGCCGCCGAGAGCCAGCGTTGCCTGGCTGTACATGCCGAGCGGAAAGACGAGCCCCCAGTACTCCGGGTCGTAGCGGAGGGCCACGCGGCGTATGGCATGCCGCCAGATGCCCAGCACGAGGAGGAGCGGAATCCACCATGTGGCCGCGCACCACGCCAGCAGCGTGAGGCCGTCGAGCGCGGGGAGCAAATCATGGAGGAAGCCCCAGCCCGACGCCTGCGCGGCGATCAAGGTGCCCGTCAGCGCGGTGATCGCGGCCGCACCCATGTTGACCCAGTACAAGGGCGTCAGCGTCTCCGGTGCGAGCCGGATGAAGATCAGCCGGTACACGATCAGCGCAATGATCGTTCCGTACATGGCCGCGCCGACGAAAAAGAGCACGAGCGTGACAAAGAGCATGAGGACCCGTGCACCGTCCAGGCCGGGCGCCAAACTTGCGCCCAACCCGGCGACGGATTCCGTCGCCACGGCCAGCAGGAGCCAGCTCCCGTTGAGCCCGCGGCCGATGTCCGGTTTGGAGTCCGGCACGACGACGGCCGCCGGAAACGTGTACGTCAGCACCACCCATAATCCGGCGCCGACGGCCCAGAGCCGGAGCGCAGCATGGGCATCGTGACCGAGGACGAGGTACTGCATGCCGAGCAGACACGTGCCGGCAACCATCGTGAAAAACTCCGCCCCCCGAGCGTGGTCCACGATGTCGCGGAGCACGCCCGGCCAATGCCACGCGACCCGCAGCACCACCAGGCATGCCAGCGCCGCGTAGGCGGCCTTGTTGATCTGAAACAGCGCCGAGCCGACCCCGTGCCAGCCCGCGGACCACGCGGCAAGCGAGACGATTCCGGTCGCCATCACGGGGGCGAACGAGCCGGGAGGAAACGATTTGGCCGTGCGCCGGAGGCTCACCGCCACCGGCGCACGGCCGACGGGGGCCATTCCAGCGGCGGGGATGGCCCCCAACCGGGCCGGGCGGGCCTACGCACCGCCCGGCGCCGGCGCATGGACAATACGCTGCAGGATTTGATCGGAGTTTTCCACGGTGTGTGGGGCTCCCGTCTCCCTTCCTTACGAAACGGCTGAGCGCCGCGGCAGGTTCACCCGGCGCCGCGGCGGGTCTCCGGGTACCTTCGGCGACGCGCGGCCGCGGGTGCGGGTCGAAGATCCAGCGGAGTCCGGCGCCGAAAATGTTGGCCCGCTGGGTAAAACGTCGCCGGTATGCGTCCGGTCATGGCGGAGGGGCCGCGGTGACGGTGTGGCCGGGGCGGCCGCTTCCGCTCGGGGCCACCTTCGACGGTAACGGGACGAACTTCGCCCTCTTCTCCGAGGTCGCGGAGCAGGTGGAGCTCTGTCTGTTCGACGACGACGGCACGGAGCACCGCACGTTGTTGCCGGAGGTGACCGGGTTCCGCTGGCATGGATATATGCCTGGCGTCCGTCCGGGGCAGCGCTACGGGTACCGGGTCACCGGCCCGTGGGCGCCTGAGCGGGGCCACCGGTGCAACCGCGCCAAGCTACTCTGCGACCCATACGCCCGGGCGATCGAAGGCCAGGTCTCCTGGAACGAAGCCGTCTATGCCCACCGGTTTCGCGATCCGGCGGGGCCGCCGAACGAGGACGACAGCGCCCCGTACGTCCCGCGGTGCATCGTCGTCGACCCGGCGTTTGACTGGGGTGGCGATGCCCCGCCGCGGACGCCGCTGCACGAGACGATCATCTATGAGGCGCACGTGAAAGGATTTACGATGCGGCACCCGGAGATCCCGGAAGGTCTCCGCGGCACGTACGAGGGGCTCGCCCACCCGGCCGCGGTCGACCATCTGCGGGCCCTCGGGGTTACCGCGATCGAGCTCATGCCCGTGCACCAGTTTGTGCACGACGACCGCCTCGTCCAACACGGCCTGCGCAATTACTGGGGCTACAATTCACTCGGCTACCTTGCGCCGCACAACGAGTACAGTTGTGGCGACCAGCGCGGCGCACAGGTGACGCAATTCAAGCAGATGGTCAAGACGCTTCACGCCGCAGGGCTCGAGGTCATTCTCGACGTCGTCTACAACCACACGGCCGAGGGCAACCATCTCGGGCCGATGCTCGCGTTCAAGGGGATCGATAACGCCGCCTACTACCGCCTGGTCGCAACGGATCCCCGCTACTACATGGACTACACCGGCACAGGGAACAGCCTCAACATGCGGCACCCGCACGTGCTGCAGCTGGTCATGGATAGCCTTCGCTACTGGGTGCAGGAGATGCACGTGGACGGCTTCCGGTTCGATCTCGCCGCCACGTTGGCCCGCGGGCTCCATGAAGTCGACCGTCTGTCGGCGTTCTTCGACATCATCCAGCAGGACCCGGTCCTCAGCCGCATCAAGCTCATCGCCGAGCCCTGGGACCTCGGCGAGGGCGGCTACCAAGTCGGCAACTTTCCCGTGAACTGGTCGGAGTGGAACGGCCGGTACCGGGACACGCTCCGCGATTATTGGCGCAGCGCGGACCAAACGCTGGCCGAGTTCGCGCGGCGGTTTACCGGCAGCCCGGACCTCTACGAGTCCACGGGACGCCGCCCGTACGCGAGCGTCAATTTTGTCACGGCGCACGATGGGTTCACGTTGCGCGATCTCGTCTCGTACAACGAGAAGCACAACGAAGCCAACCTCGAGGACAATCGCGACGGGACGTCGGACAATCGGTCGTGGAACTGTGGAGCGGAAGGACCGACCGACGATCCCGCAGTGAACACATTGCGGGCGCTGCAGATGCGGAATCTACTTGCGACGCTCCTGTTGTCCCAAGGGGTCCCCATGCTGCTCGCCGGCGACGAACTGGGGCGTTCGCAGCGGGGGAACAACAACGCGTACTGTCAGGACAACGAGGTGTCGTGGCTGGACTGGGGGCAGGCCGGCCGGGAGCTCCTGGAGTTTACGCGGTCGGTCATCGCGCTACGGCGGGCTCATCCGACCTTTCGACGTCCACGCTGGTTTCAGGGGCGCGCGCTGCACGGTGCGGACGTCCTGGATATCGCCTGGTTCACCCCGGACGGCCGGGAGATGTCGGAAGAGCACTGGCAGACGGGCTTTGCGAAGTCACTCGGCGTCTTCCTCAACGGCGACGCCATCGCGAGCCGCGGACGTCGGGGCGAACGCATCGCCGACGACAGCTTTTACCTCCTGTTCAACGCGCACCATGAACCCCTGCCCTTTACCCTGCCGGACCGCGACTGGGGACGGCGCTGGAGCGTCGTGCTGGATACTGCCGCGGATGAGCGGCCGAGCACCGACCGCTTCCGGGCCGGCGAACAGGTGCCGTGCGCCGCTCGCTCGATCGTCGTCCTCCGGCGCACGGAGTGAGCGCCGGACACGCCGAGCGCCTCGTGCCATATGTGCCACGAGGGTAGGCGGGCTGGGCGGACATGGCCGAAGCGGGGTTGGTCTCGGCCCTCATGAAGCCAATCCAATGAGGGCCTCGACCCCTCCGGCGGCTTGGGCCGCCTCCGGTCGACGCCCGCGATGCGCTAGCTGCGTGGGTTCACGTTACATGCCCTGCGGACGAGGCGAATGCACGGCAATGGTCAGGTGTCGGGGCGTGCTGGCTCACGCCGTGGGCACAGGAGCGGAGGACAGGTCCGCCCAGCTCCAACCCTTGCCGAATTCTGTTTCCAGTAGCGCGTGAATCGGCGAGATCAGCTACGGACGCGCCACCGGGCGAGCGCGTCCCAGTCGAACCGCACCCCATGCCCCGGGCGGGGCGGCGGCGTGAAATAGCCCTGTTCCGTGCGGATCGGCTCTTCCAGCGCCTCGAGCTCCGTCAGGTTGCCGCCGTCGAGGTCCTCGATCATGGATGCATGCCCGATCGCGCAACACAGCGTCCCGGACAGCTCGAGCACAAGGTGCGGCGCCGTCGGCGTGCCGTACGATTCGGCGAGGTGCGCAATCTTGAGGAACGGCGTGATGCCGCCGACCCGCAGCACATCCGGCTGCACGATATCGACCGCGTCGTGGCGCAGAAACTCGTTGAACGCGGCGGGCGAGAAGAGGTTTTCGCCGAGCGCGATCCGGCACCGCGCCTGCGCGCGCAGCCACGCGTGGCCGCCAACGTCTTCCGCCGGCAGCGGCTCCTCGATCCAGTACGGATCGTACGGCTCGAACCCGCGAATCCGCCGGAGCGCCTCGCCGGCCGTCCACTTTTGATTCGCGTCAAGCATCAAGAGCGCGCCGGGCCCGATCTCCTCGCGCACCGCGCGCACGCGCTCGAGGTCCGTGCGCGGATCGTCGGAGCCGACCTTCATCTTAAAGGCGCGGAACCCGCGCGTCTTCCAGCGGCGAAACTGCGCGAGCAGATCCGGAATCGAGAGGTTGAGGTTGATGCCGCTCCCGTACGCCTCGGCGCGGTCGCGACTGCCGCCGAGCAAACGGTAGAGCGGCTCGCCCGCCGCCTGCGCCTTGAGATCCCACAGCGCGACGTCGACCGCGGAGAGCCCGAGCAACGCCAGCCCGCCCGGCGCCGCGTCCCGCACCGTACTGTGGAGCCGGTGCCAGGCACGCTCGACCAGCACCGGGTCGGCACCCGCCGCGGCCGGGAGCAGGTCGTCGGTCAGGAAGGCGGCGATCGCCGTCCCGCCGGCACCGACGGTGAACGCCCAGCCCACACCCTCCTGTCCCGTGTCCGTCCACAGCCGGGCGGTGATCAGTTCGAAGGTGGTGATGACGTGATTTGCGCTCTGCCACGGTTCGCGGAGCTTGATCCGGTAACACGCCGCCTCGCCGCGGGTGACTTTCATCGGGCGCTCCTCCGCGACGATGGCCTAGGCCGGTTTCGGCAAGTCGTCTTCGCGAAGCCCCACGCTTCGCGCGCACTCCGCAAGCGCGCTCCATGTATCGTCCGGGAGTTCAACGCCCCCGGCGCGCGCCCGCCGCGACTCGACTTCGGGCTGCCCCGGCGTGCGGACGCGGTCGACGCCGTCGGCGGGCGGAATGCCGCGAATGCGGTCCACGATCCGGCGCGCCTGCGCCCTCGCGTCGGCGGCGGGACGCATCACCCCGGGATCGAGCGCCATGAACAACGCGCCCGAGTGGCCGTGCACGGCCTCTGTGCCGGGCGCGTCGTGGATGGCATCCGCGCCGGTCAGCGCCTGGCCAAGCAACTCCGCCGCCACCGAGAGGCCGAAGCCCTTGTGCGCGGCCGCCGGCAGCAGCGCCCCGCCGGCGTAGAAGTCCTCGACATCCGTCGTCGGCCGGCCATCGCGGTCGACGATGCACCCGGGGGGAAGCGGCACGTGACGTGCGCGGGCCACCATGATCTTCCCCGCGGCGACCGCGGTCGTCGCGAAGTCGACGACCACGGGATGCTCGCCCGCCACGGGAAAGCCGACCGCGATCGGGTTGGTGCCCAGCGTGGGCCGGCTGCCGCCGTGCGGCACCGCCGCGCGCTGTCCGAGCCCCCCGACCCACACAAAGCCCACGCAGCCCCCGGCTGCCGCACGCTCCATGTACTCGCCCATCCGGCCGAAGTGGTTGCACCGCACGACGCCGACGGCACCGACCCCGAACTCCTGCGCCCGGCGCACCGCGTCGTCCATCGCGAGGCGTCCGGCGAGCTGGCCGAAGCCCCACTCGCCGCTCACGACGCCGATCGCGTGGCGGTCCTCGATCACCTTCGGCCGCACGGCCGGCCTGACGCGTCCGTCGCGGATGCGCTGGACGTAGTGCGGGATCCGCAGCACCCCATGCGAATCGTGGCCCGTCAGATTCGCGTCGACCAGCGAGCCGGCGACGATGGCGGCGATGTCGCTGGGCGCGCCCACCGCCTCAAAGATCTTCGTCCCCAGCGCGGTGAGGGCATCGGGACGGAACCGGCCTGGCATGCGGCGATCACTCTCCTCTACAGCTAGTGCGTCATCGCACTACTTCGGACACGGGCTGGTGCCGGGCGGGCCTGTCCTCCGCTCCACGCACCGACGCCCGCCCAATGCCATGCCTTCGTTTCGTCCGCGGCGCAAGTAAAGTGATGGCACGCAGCTGCAAGCATCGCGGGCGTCGAACGCCCGCTGCGGCCAGGCCCGCCCGGCTCTCTACCCTTCGTCGCACATACGAGATGAGGCACTGGTTCTGCCTGCGCATACGACGCCCGTGTTTCTTGACGTCGCATCGCGCTCCCGATTGTAGCATGTTCGACACGCGGAATGGAAAGGACGCGGGGCTACCGGCGTGGGTCGATGATCTCGCGGAGCCCTTCGCCGAAGATGTTGAGCCCGAGCACCGCGAGGACAATCGCCGCCCCCGCCACCGTGGCCACGTGGGGCGCCACCGTAATGACGCTGCGGCCGTCCGCGAGCATTGTCCCCCAGTCGGGCGTCGGGGGCTGAGCGCCGAGCCCGATGAAGCTGAGGCCGGCCGTCTCCGTCAGCATCCACCCGACGTTGAGCGAGACAAACACGGCCATCGCGCCGACGATATTGGGCAATAGATGCCGGCTCATGATGCGGAGGTTCTTCGCCCCGGCCGCACGCGCCGCGTCGATGAATTCATGAGTGCGCAGGGTGAGGACGGCGCCGCGAATCCCGCGCGCGTAGAACGGCACGTTGGCGAGCGCCACGCCGATCATCGCGTGGATGAGACCGGGGCCCAAGGCCGCCACGATCGCGATCGCCAGCAAGATCTCCGGAAAGCCCAAGAGAATGTCGATGCCGCGCATCAGGAGGTTGTCGGCGTACCCGCCGTAGTAGGCGGCCGTGATCCCGACCAACGCGCCGATGACGAGCGCGAGCAGAGCCGCGCCGATGCCGACGACGAGGGACGTTCGGGTGCCCCAGATCACCCGGCTCAGGAGGTCACGGCCGAGCTGGTCCGAGCCGGCGAGGTAGCCGGAGGACAGCGGGCCCGCGAGGCGCGAGACGAAATGCGTTTGGTCGGGCGGCGCGAGCGGCAGGAGCGGCGCGGCGACGGCGAGTGCCGCCATGGCCAGGACCGCCGTGAGCCCGGCCAGGGCCGGCGGGTTCCGGCGCAGGCGCACGAGCGCTCGGGCGTAGGCGTGCGCGGGCTGGCTCGCGGGTAGTGCCGTCGCCGGGCGCGTCGTCGCTCGCTCGAGCATGCTACTCGAACCGGATCCGCGGGTCGAGATACGCGTACAGCAGGTCGGTCAGCAAGTTGATGAGCACGTACGCGAGTGCCACCAGCAGCACCGTCCCCTGAATGACTGGGAAATCTCGCGTGAGGATGGCATTGACGAGCATCGAGCCGACCCCCGGCCAGCTAAAGACGGTTTCGACGTACACGGCGCCGGCAAGCAGAAAGCCCATTTCGAGGCCGACGACGGTGACGATCCCTACCATCGTGTTGCGAAAGGCGTGACGCAGCGCCACGGCGCGCTCATCGAGCCCCTTGGATCGAGCGGTGCGGATGTATTGCTCGCGCATGGCGTCGGCCATGCCCGTGCGCGTCACCCGCGTGATCACCGCGAGCGGCAGCGCGCCCAACGCAGCGGCCGGCAGAATCAGGTGACGCAGCAGGTCCGGCACCGTCGGCTGCCCGGACGGCGAGTACATCCCGGCGCCCGGGAGCCACCCCAGTCGGAGTGAGAACAGGATAATCAGGAGCATCCCGAGCCAGAACGACGGCACGCTCACACCGCCGACGGCGATCAGGAGGGCCGTGCGATCGGCGATCCCGGCCGGCCGGCGCGCGGCGCCGATGCCGAGCGCGATGCCGGGGCCGAACGCGAACACGACCGCTCCGGCGCTGAGCACGAGGGTGGCCACGAAGCGCCGGAGGACTTCGTCGAGCACGGGGCGATGCAGGGTGATGGAACGCCCCAGGTCGCCGTGAAGGATGTGCCCGAGCCATAGGACGTACTGGACGGCGAGCGGCCGGTCCAGCCCAAGCTCGCGCCGCAATTGGGAGATATCTCGGGCCGTCGCCAGCGGACCGAGCAGAATTTCCGCGGGGTCGCCCGGCGTCATCCGGATGAGGATAAACGTCACGACGGAGACGCCCCACAGCACGAGGCCGACCCATGCCAGGCGGTGCACGAGATAGCGGGACATGCCTACCCCGCTCCGTGGCGCGTGCGGCGCAGCAGTGTCGCCCGCGGAGCGGCACCCGCATCGTGCGCTCGGGGCGCGGCCGCGAGCGCGAGGAGGTGCATCTGAGCGACCCAGTGAACCACTTCTCAGATCCTAGCGTACGCCGGAAGCTCCTGCAATAACACGACTCGCTATGCCGAGCGCCGAGGGAGGCGATGCGCGTGAGACGGCTCCTGATCGTTGTCGCGACGGTGTGTGCCGTGGCCGGAGGAACCCTGTGGGTGTCCCCAACCGGCGCCGTGACGCCGGGGACCCTCGTCGTGGGCCTCGTCGCCGAGCCGACGTCGATGGACCCGGGGCAGCTGACGGACATCAACTCCATGCGCGTCCTCTCAAATGTGTACGACACGCTGGTGCAGTTCGCCCCGGGGACGTTTACCCTCGAGCCCGGGCTGGCGACGTCGTGGAGCATCTCGCCCGACGGTCTGCAGTACACGTTCAAGCTCAGGCGCGGCGTCGTTTTTCAGGACGGCACACCGTTCGGCGCCGCCGCGGTGAAGTTTACCTACGATCGGCTCCTGGATCCGCAAAACCCGTACCACGACACCGGACCGTTCCCGTTTGCACCGTTCTACTACGGCGCGATTCAGTCCACCGCCGTGATCGACTCCTCCACGGTGCGGTTCACCTTGAAGCATCCCTTCTCGCCGCTGCTGCATAACTTCACGCTCAACACGGGTCGTATTGTGAGTCCTGCCGCAGTCAAGAAGTGGGGCAAGGACTTCGCGAGCCATCCCGTCGGGACCGGGCCGTTCACCTTTGTGAGCTGGCAGAAGAACGTGCGCATCGTGCTCCAGAGGAATCCGCGGTACTGGGGCGGCGCACCGAAACTCGCCCAGCTCATTTTCCGGCCGCTGCCGGACGACCAGACGCGCGTGACGGAGCTGCTCAACGGTGGCGTGGACTTTATCGTTGACGTCCCGCCGGACAACCTGGCGCAACTCAAGAAGGACGCTCGATTCCAGGTCTACCAGGCGCCGGGGCCGCACATCTGGTGGGTGACCCTCAATACCCGCATCAAGCCGTTCAACGACGTCCGCGTTCGCCAGGCGGTCAACTACGCGGTGAACAAAGCGGCGATCTGTCGCGACGTGCTCAAGGGGACGTGCACGCCGGCCGACGGGCCGATTCCGCCGGCGGTGACGTGGGCGTTTGATCCGCAGGTCAAGGGCTACCCCTACGACCCGGCAAAGGCCAAGGCGTTACTCGGCGAAGCGGGGTATCCGAGCGGCTTCAGCGGGACGTTCTGGATTCCGGAGTCGGGCTCCGGCATGCAGTCGCCGAAGATCATGGCGGAGGCGATCCAGGCCGATCTGGCCAACGTCGGGGTGAAGGTGTCGATCCAAACCTACGAGTGGGGCGCGTACCTGAACCAATACGGCAAGGGACTCGGCAGCGCGGAGATGGGCGCCATGTCGTTCATGCTCGATCCCGGCGACCCGGCCCCGATGCTCAGCCTCGTGGTCGACGGCGCGGCGATCTCGCCCAAGGGATTCAACAGCGGCTACTACGACGACCCGAAGGTGAACCGGCTGCTCCAGCAGGCGTCCACCGTCGAGAGCCAGTCGAAGCGGGGCGCGCTGTACCGGCAGGCCAGCGCGATCATCGCCCAGGACGCGCCGTGGATCTTCATCGACAACGCGCTGCAGACGGCCGCGACGACCCGGCGGGAGCACGGCTTCGTGCTCTCCCCGACCTTCTACTTGTTCTTCCAGGGTACGGCTGTCCAGTAGGCGAGGACACGGAGGGAGGCGTCATGACGGACGACACGCAGCTGCTGATCCAGGAGGATCGGCGCCACCTGATCCACCCGCTCCACCACCCGAAGGACCACGAGCGTCCCCTGCTCTTCGTCGAGGGCCGCGGCGCCATGCTCCGAGACGCCGGCGGACGCGAGTACATCGACGGCCTCGCGGGACTCTGGAACGTCAACGTGGGGCACGGGCGCGCCGAGCTCGCGGAGGCCGCCGCCGAGCAGATGCGCAAGATCGCGTTTGCCTCGTCGTACGCCGGTCAATCGAACGAGCCGATGATCCGCCTCGCCGAGCGCCTGGTGAAGCTGGCGTATCCGAGCACCTCGGCCGTCTATTTCACCACCGGCGGCGCCGAGTCCAACGAGTCGGCGTTCAAGACGGCGCGGTTCTTCTGGAAGGTGCTCGGCAAGCCGGACAAGGTGAAGATCATCTCGCGCGTGCACGGGTACCACGGCGTCACGATGGCGGCCATGAGCGCGACGGGCATGGCCTCATACCACAAGATGTTCGGCCCCCTCGTCCCGAACTTCGTGCAGGCCCCCGCGCCCTACGCGTATCGCTGGCCGGGGGGCGGCGACGTCGGGCTGGAGGCCGCGAACGCGCTCGAGCGGGTCATCCTCGAGGAGGGTCCCGACACGGTGGCGGCCGTGATCGGCGAGCCGGTGATGGGCGCCGGCGGCGTAATCCCGCCCCCGCCCTCCTACTGGCCCCGCGTGCGGGAGCTCTGCAACAAGTACGAGGTACTCCTGATCGCGGACGAGGTGATCACGGGCTTCGGCCGCACCGGCCGCTGGTTCGCCATGGGGCACTGGGGAGTCGAGCCGGACATCGTCTCGTTCGCCAAGGGCGTGACCAGCGCGTACCTGCCGCTCGGTGGCATCCTGATCTCCGAGCGGGTGCACGCGGCCATCCAGGAAGCGCCGCTCGATCGCAAGTTCATGCACGCGGCGACATACTCCGGACATCCGGTGTGTTGCGCGGTCGGCCTCAAGAACGTCGAGATCATCGAGCGCGAAGGCCTCGTGCAGCGCGCCGGTGAGATGGGGCGCCGGTTGCTCACCGGCCTCGAGACGCTTCGCGATCTCCCGGCCGTCGGGGACGTGCGCGGGTTCGGCCTGATGTGCGGCGTGGAGCTCGTGGAGGACCGGACCACGAAGAAGCCGGCGCTCGGGCTCGGCCCCAAGGTGGTGCGCGAGTCCATGTCGCGCGGGCTGCTCCCGCGGCTCCGTGCGGGATCGGCGGACCCGCCGATCGGCGACACGATCTGTCTCGCGCCGCCGCTCATGACGCCGGCCGAGACGCTCGATCGGGTCGTGGCCGTGCTGCGGGAGGCAATCGCCGCGGCCGTGCGCTGACGGCCGTCGCCGCGCGCGCCGCGGCTACGCGGCGCGGACCCGGTAGACTTCGCGGGGCAGCTCGCTCAACACGCGCGCCCCGCCGCCGTCGACGTACACGATCTCTTCCAGGCGCACGCCCAGCTCACCCGGGAGGTAGATCCCGGGCTCGACGGAAAACACAAACCCGGCCTCGATCGGGAGCGCGTTGAGGTGCGTTACGCTCGGCGGCTCGTGCCCCGAGATCCCGAGGCCGTGCCCGACGCGGTGAATGAAGTACTCCCCGAAACCGGCGCGCTCGATGACGCCCCGCGCGGCGAGGTCCACGTCGCGGAGCGGCACGCCGGGGCGGATCGCGGCGATCGCCGTCCGGACGGCCTCGTCGACCGCGCGGTGCACCTCCATGTATCGCGCGCTGGGTTCGCCCACGAAGGCCATGCGCGTGATGTCCGACGCGTACCCCTGGAGCCGGCCGCCGAGATCGAGGGTGACGGCGTCCCCCACGGCGAGCCGCCGGCCCGTGACGTGATGGTGCGGAAACGCGCCGTTCGGGCCCGACGCGACGCTCGTGAACAAGACCTCCTGGGATCCTGCGCGCTTGAACGCGGCCGCCGCCACGTCCGCGATCTCCCGTTCCGTCGCGCCCGCGCGGCAGGCCGCCCATGCCTCACGCATGGCCTGATCGGCGTGCCGGGCGCTCCGCCGGAGCGCGTCGAGCTCCTCCGGCGACTTGCGCATCCGCAGCTCCGCGAGGACCTCGGACCCCGCGGCGAGGCGCGCATCAGGGTACGCGCCCATCAGCGCGAGGACAAAGTCGGCCCGCATGGTGTCGCCCACGGCAAGCCGGCGTGGGCTCGGGGGGCCGAGGTGCCGGCGGGCGCCGTCGAGCGCCGCGTCCGGGCCGTCGGCATCCGTGTACACGAAGGTCGGGACGCGCACGTGCTTGGCGGCCTGCGCGGCGTTCAGGCTGGGCACGACGAACGCCGCCGCGCGCGCATTGACGAGCAGGTAGCATGGACGCTCGTCCGCGGTGGGGGAATAGCCGCAGAGGTAGCGCAGATCGTCGCTGGGGGCGACCGCGAGGAGATCGATCTCCCGGGCGGCCATGCGCTGCCGTGCCGCCTCGATGCGCGCCGTGTAGTCCATGGGTGCCTCCCCTGCCCCGTGCCGAAGTGCCGCCGGTGCGGCCCGGCGGCGATGTGCGCCGGCGATGTTTGCGCGCTACACTCCCACGACGCCTCGCGGGAGTCCTGCCCGCGGGCTCCGGGCAGGCTATATTCGGGTCGCGCCGCGGGGGTCAAGCACGTCGCGGATCCCGTCACCGAGCAGGTTGAATCCCAGCACGACAGACATGATGGCCAGGCCGGGAAACGTCGAGATCCACCAGACGCCGGTCACGAGCTGGTTGCGGCCCTCGTTGATCATCGCCCCCCACTCGGGCGTGGGCGGCTGCGCGCCCAACCCCACGAAGCTGAGGCTGGCCGCGAGCAGCACGCTGAAGCCCATGCCGATCGTGGCCCGCACCACGATGGGCGACACGATGTTCGGGAGCACGTAGCGGGCCAGGATCCGCACATCCGAGGCGCCCTGGGCCCGCGCGGCCTCGACATAGGTCTCCTCGCGGCCGACGAGCGTGGAGCCGCGCGCGAGCCTCGCGTAGCCGGCGATGCTGGTGATCGCCACCGCGACGACGGCTTTCCACAGGCCGGGGCCGAGCGCGGCGCCCAGCGCGAGCGCCAGCACGAGGCTCGGGAACGCGAGCAGCACGTCGCACACGCGCATGATGGCGTCGTCGAGGTATCCGCGGTAGTACCCGGCCACAACCCCGAACGGTGTGCCGGCGCCGGCGGCGATGCCGACGGCGACGATGCCGATCATGAGATCGTACCGGGCGCCGTACACGATGCGGCTCAGGATGTCCCGGCCGTAGAAGTCGGTCCCGAGGGGATGCACTCCGTCAGGCGGCCGGAGCCGGGCGGCGACGTCCACCGCGACGGGATCGTGGGGCGCCACCGCCGGGGCCGCAAGCGCGATGACGGCCCACAGCACGAGGATCGCGAGCCCGGCGAGCGACAGCGCGTTGCGCCCGAGGCGATGCGCCGCGACCCACCACTCGCCGATCCGAGCGACCGGCCACGCCGCCGCGGCGTCGGAGCGCGGCCGGTCGCGGACCGCGTCAACCATAGGTCACGCGAGGGTCCAGCGCGGCGTAGCTGAGATCCACGAGCACGTTGACGGCGACGAACAGCACGGCGATGAGGAGCGTGCAGCCCATGACAGCGGAGTAGTCCAGCCACGAGATCGCCTGCACGAGGTAGGCGCCGATGCCCGGCCACGAGAAGACGGTTTCGACCAGAACGTTGCCGCTGAACAAGAGGCCGAACTGCACGCCGAGGACCGTGACCGTGGGGATGAGCGCATTGCGGAGCGCGTGACGGTAGAGCACGCTCCGGGCCGCCGCCCCTTTGCTGCGGGCGGTGCGGATGTAGTCCTGCCCCAGCACCTCGACGATGCTGCTGCGCAGCATGCGCACCACGAGGCCGAGCGAGGGCAGCGCGAGCGTGAACGCGGGCGGCAGCAGGTACCACAGCGCCCGCACGAACGCGCCGGGATCGCCGGCCAGCAGGCTGTCCATCAGGTAGAGCCCGGTCACGGGCGGCGGCGCGGTATCGGTCATGCCCAGGCGCCCCGTTGGCGACGGCAGCCAGCCGAGCACGAAGTACCCGACGTAGATCACGATCAGGCCGAACCAGAAGCTCGGCATTGACAGAAACAGGAGCGAGCCGACGCGGCTCGCGTGATCCGTCGCGGTGTTGACGCGCGCACCGGAGAGCACACCGAGCGGGATGCCGAGGACGACCGCGATCACGAAGCTGAGCAGGCTCAGCTCGACCGTGGCGGGCATATAATGCCGCAGGTCGTCTGCGACCGGCCGGCCGGAGTGGATCGAGAACCCCAGGTTACCGGAGAGGGCGTTGCGCAGGTAATCGACGTACTGCACCGGGAGCGGGCGGTCGAGCCCCCACTGGTGGCGGAGCGCGGCAACGACCCCGGGATCCTGCTCGCCCTCGCCGAGGTACATGCGCGCCGGATCGCCGGGCACCACGTGAAGCAGCAAAAACGTGACGAGCGTGATCCCGACGAGGATCGGCGGGACGGCCGCGAACCGCCGTGCAACAAACCCGGTCAGAGCTGTCCCCTCGCGAGCAGCGCGCCGGTGCCCCGCCTAGGCGCGCTTCTCCACGGGGAAGAAGTACCAGTTCCCCGACGGGTAGAGCACCCACCCCTTGACCCAACCTCGGTGCGCGTACATGAGGAGTGAGTCGTAGATTGGCACGCTCGGGACGTCCGCGTTCAGCACGCGCTGCAGCTCCGTGACGGTCTGCTTGCGCGCCTGCGGATCCACCGTCGCGAGCAGGCGGTCGATGAGCCGGTCCGCCTGCGGATTGCTGTAGAAGGCAAAGTTCCCCTTGGCGCCCGCGCTCTTCGAGTAGAAGATGTTGTTGACGTAGTTGTCCACAATCGGCAGCTCGAGCCCGCTGAGCACAAACAAGGGCATCTTGCCGTCCTGATAGTTGGTCACGAACGTGCCCCAGGGGATCCCTTCGACCTTGGCGTCGATCCCCACGTTGCGCAGCGACGCCTGCGCGAGCACGGCGGTCTGCTCACGCTCGGTGTTACCGGCGTTGAACGCGATCGTCGTGGCGAATCCCTTCGCGTACCCGGCTTCCGAGAGGAGGGCCTTCGCCTTCTCGGGATCGTGCTTGTAGGGCCACAGCGACGGCGTAAACCCCTCGAGGCCGCTCGGGAGCATACTGCGGGCGACGGTGGCGAGCCCGAACGCCGCCGCGCGGTTGATCGCGAACGGGTCGACCGCGTACACCATCGCGCGGCGCACCCGCACGTCGTCGAACGGTTTCATGCGGTTCTGCATGTAGATCTGGTGCATGCCGATGCCGCTGTCGCGGCTGATCACGATGTCCGGGTTACCGATGAGCTGCGTCGTCATGTCCGGCGGGAGGCGGTACACGATGTCCAGCTCGCCGCGCTTCAAGAGCAGGAACTGGGTGGCGAAGTCGCTGATGACCCGAAATGCGACGCGGCGAAGTTTTGGCGTGCCCGCCCAATACTGATCGTTCGCGACGAGATCGAACTCCTGGCCGGCGGTCCACGTGCCCCACTTGAACGGCCCGGTGCCGTCGGTGTTGCGCGACATCCACTCGTTGAACTTGCCCGGCTGCGTGCCGCCGTGCGCCTCGACCGTTTTCGGGTTGACGATCGCGCCGGTGTTGGTGGCGGCGAGCAGCTTGAGAAAGAACGGACAGGGCCGCGTGAGCGCGACCCGCACCGTCTGCGGGTCCACTACGGTGGTGCTCTTTTGGTCCATGAACTTCGAGATCAGGCTGGCGGGACCGAGGTTCACGGTGAGCATGCGGTTGATGGAGTACTTGACCGCGTCCGCCGTGAGCGGATCGCCGGAGTGGAACTTCACGCCCTGCCGCAGCCGGAAGGTGTACGTCTTGCCGTCCTTGGAGGCGTTGAAGTCCCGAGCGAGGTGCGGTCCTACGTCCGCCGTCCCCACGGTCTGCCCGTTGACCTGCTTGGTCTGGTATCGCAGGAGCGGCTCGTAGATGTTGTCGAGCATCCACATGCTGCCCCAGTCCGTGATCGCGTGCGGGTCGAGGTTCACGGGCTCCCAATACACGCCGTAGAAGAGCGTGTCGGCGTTGGGAACGGACGCAGCGGCGCCGGCCTCGCGCACCCCGGCGGCGTAGGTCGCCGCCAGGCCCGCGCCCGCGGCTACAGCCGTATGCCGTAGAAACTCGCGACGCGTGAACCGGGCCATCATCGCAGACCCCCTCTCCGGCGATGTAGCGTGTAGTGGCCTAGTTCGGTCTAGATCTAGATATGGTACGGTCAGGTTCGCTCCGTGGGTCTCTCCCCCTTTTTCCAAGCGGCCGCGGCCGTGTAACGAGTTGTCCGTCCGGGTCGGCGTCACGTGCCGGTGAGCCGGCCGACGCGCTTCTCCCGGGTGGGACCCGAGGGGGCGCCCGTGTATTCGTGCCAGGCGGCACGCTCGGCGCGCGGGATCTCCGCGAAGTGGTCCCGGCAGAGGAGGACCCGCGCCAGCGGACCATCCCCCCGCCCGCCCGGGCCCAATCCTTCGATACGCGCAAACCAGCCCTTCATCCCCTGCACGTATTCCTTTCCACACTTGGCGCAGGTCGCCATGTCGTGTCCTCCTGGTGATCGGGTGCCGTCACCAGAGATGATACACTGCGAGGGCTCCGCTCCCGAGCCCGCTATCCTGACCTGGATCGGCGGCGCAGGGAACAAGTCACTTGCGGCCCAATATGCGAGCCGACGCGACCGGATAGCGCCGAGGCCCGGGACCTGTGCCGCGCGGGCGCGCCTGATCGCTGAGGCGCGGGTTGGCGACGCGAGCTGGAGGAGTGGGGCGTGACGAGCGAGGTGGCGCCGGGCATCTTTCGATGCGGGACGCCGTTCGTGAACTGGTACCTGGTGAGCGTGCGGGACGGCGTGACGGTGGTCGACGCCGGGCTGCCCAAGTACCGAGTGCAACTCCCCGACGTGCTGCGGATGATCGGCCGCACGCCCGCAGATGTCCGGGCCATCGTGCTCACGCACGCGCACGCCGATCACATGGGGTTCGCGGAATCGTGGCGGCGAGAGCTCAAAGTTCCCGTGTACGTGCACGCGGCGGACGAGGAAGCCGCGCGGACCGGCCGGGTGCAGAAGCCCGAAGAGTCGATGCTCCCTTACCTTAAGTACGCCGGCACGTATCGCCTGCTCGCGCACTTCATGACGTATGGTCCCCGGATCGAGCCCATCAGGGAGACGCGCACGTTCACCGACCGCGAGACCCTCGACGTCCCGGGGACGCCGACCGTCATTCACGTGCCCGGGCACACGCGCGGGCACAGCGCGCTCGTGTTTCCGGACCGGGGGGTACTCGCCGTGGGCGACGCGTTTTGCACCTGGCACCCGGTCACGGGACGCACCGGTCCGCATCTGCTGCCGCGGTCGTTCAACGTGGATTCGGCGCAGGCGCTGGCGTCGCTCGATCGCCTCCGGAAGCTCGACGTGTCGGTGGCGCTGTGCGGGCACGGCGCGCCGTGGACCGCCACGCTCGCCGCGGCGGTAGCGGAAGTCCGCCGGATCGGCCCCACCTAAGGTCCGGTGTGAGCGCAGGAGAATCCCTGGGTGCCTGCGAACACCACGCGCCGAACGGACGGTGAGACAGACGCTCCGCCGCAACGATCGACGCTATCATCGTGGCACCTTTCGGGGGTCGACATCATGCCAGCACGCCGTCGGTCGCTCCGCTCGCCCGTGCCGTCGAGTCACCCGCTCCTCCTCGAGTGGTGGACGGACCTCGAGGGAGAGAATCGCGGTCTCAACACCCGCCTCGCGTACATCCGAGATCTGCAGCAGTTTGCCGAGTACGTCGACAACCGCCTCGAACAGGCATCGAGCGACGATCTCCTGCGCTTCAGCCGCCACCTGACGGAGGCCGGGCTGTCCGTGGCCACTCGCGCCCGCCGGATCACGGCGCTGCGGTGCTTTTACGAGTGGCTGCGGCGGCGGCAGCGCCGTCCGTTCTCGGTCGCGCAGGACATCCGCCCGCCCCGCCGCACGCGGCGCGTGCACCGATGGTGGACCGAGGAGCAGGTTGCACGGTTTCGCGCGGCGTTTGAGGGCGACGATCCGCGCGTCCTGCGGGATCGAGCGATGGCGGAGTTGGGACTGATGGGACTGCGCGTGAGCGAGGTCACCCGCCTGGACACCGAGCGGGTGATCCGCCTCACGGATCCGGAGCAGGCCGCGATCGTCGTGTGGCGCAAGGGAAGCAAGGAGCAGGTGCTGCCCCTCACGGCGGACGCGAGGACGGCCCTCCTCCGGTGGTTCGAGGCCCGCCCGGCGGCGCCCACGACCGCCCTGTTCTTCCGGCTGCCGTTTCAGCGCCGCCGCGCGCGGCTGCACTACGCCAGCGTGGAGCGCATCTTCAAGCAGTACGCGGCCCGGGCGCGCGTGCCGATACCCGAGGGGATCGCGTTTCACCATCTCCGGCACACGGCCGGACAGCAGATGGCCAACGTCGGCCTCGGGATCGAGGAGGCGCAGCGGCTCCTCGGCCACGAGAGCCCGGTGACCACGCAAGTCTACTACGAGGTCACGGACGCCCGGCTTCGCCGGGCCGTGCAACGGCTGCGCTACGGCGAGGCCGGTCGCGCCCGACCGGTGCGCCGCCCCACTCCGGCGCCGCCGGGGCTGGCGCGCCGCACCGGCTAACCGCGGGCAAAGGCGACCCCGCGCCGCCTGCCGAACCTTGGTGACACCCGTCGTCACCAAGGAGGAGCAGGTCATGGCCACGACGCACGCCGCGTCCGACACCGCCGCGCTCAAGGCGCGCGCGCTCGCCGCGCTCGACGCCCACGAGGCCGAGGCGCGCGAGCTGGCGCTTCGCATCCACGCGCATCCCGAGATCGGCTTTCAGGAGACGCAGGCCGTCCGGTGGATCACCGAGACGCTCGGCCGCCACGGCTACGACGTTCAGGTCGGAGCCGCCGACATCCCGACGGCCATCATCGCGCGCGCCCGCGGCTGCGGCAGCGGCCCTACGGTCGGGCTGATCGCGGAGTACGACGCGCTCGCCGGGCTCGGGCACGCCTGCGGGCACAACCTGATGGGCGCGGGCATGGCCGCGGCCGCGATCGCGCTCCAGACCGTGCTCCCGGATCTCGCCGGCACGGTCGTCTACTATGGGACGCCGGCGGAGGAAGGGGGCGGCGGCAAGATCCTCATGCTGGAGCGCGGCGCCTTTCAAGGATGCGACGCGGCCATCCAGTACCATGCCGGCGACCACGCGTCCGTGGCCACCGGGTGCCTCGCCGTGCAGGGCGTCGAGTTCCAGTACGCGGGACGCCCGGCGCACTCCGCCGCGGCGCCGTGGAACGGGCTCAACGCCCTGGACGCCGTGATCCAGCTGTTCAACGCCGTCAACGCCATGCGCCAGCAGATGCGGCCGGATGCGCGCATCCACGGCATCATCACCGACGGCGGCCAGGCGGTGAACATCGTGCCGGAGCGCGCCGCCGCGGCGTTCGGGGTCCGCTCCGCCGACAGCGCGTACCACAAGGAGCTCATGGCGCGGGTGGAGGCGTGCGGCCGCGCCGCGGCCGACGCCACCGGGACGACGGTGACGACCTCCAAGGGGATGCTCTTTGACGCGCTCAAGTACAATCGGACGCTCGGGGCGCTCGTCACGGCCAACGCGGAGGCCCTGGGCTTCGCGATCGACGAGCGCTTCGTGGGCGCGTCGACGGATCTCGGCAATCTGAGCCAGGCGCTGCCGACGATCAGCTACACACTACCGACGTGCCCCCGCGGCGTCGGCATGCACACGCGCGAAGCGCTCGAGGCCGGCAAGGCCGAGATCGGCCTTGCCGGCATGATCCAGGACGCCAAGGTGATGGTGATGACCGCAATCGACCTGCTCGCCTCGCCGGCCACGGTCGAGCGCGCGTGGGCCGACTTTCGGCAAGCCTAGCGCCTCATCTCGTATGTGCGACGAGTGTAGTCGGGCCGGGCGGGCCTGGCCGGAGCGGGCGTTCGACGCCCGCGATGCTCACAGCTGCGTGGCATCACTTTACTTGCGATGCGGATCATGCGAAGGCACGGCACTGGTCAGGCGTCGGTGCGTGGAGCGGAGGACAGGTCCGCCCGGCCCGAGCCCTTGTCGAAGTAATGCGATGGCGCACCAGCGCGCACAGGAACTTTTTCGCACGGCGCGGCGCTTGGAGACCGGTGCCGGGGACCGGGCACCACGGCCGGACGCGCTCGCCGCCGGAGGTTGCCGTCCCGGACCCAGTACCCGACGATTCGAGGAGGTCTGGGATGCCTACGGGGCTCGAGCCGTTTGTCCTGTCGACCGGCGATCCATGGGACGCCGCCAAGGCCGGGCACCTGCTGCGCCGCGCGGGATTCGGTCCCCTGCCGGAGGAGGTTGCGGCCGCGGTCGCCGCGGGGCCGGACCGCGCCGTGGACCGCCTGTTCAAATTTCCCCCGGAGCCGCCGATGCCGTCGATCTTCGGCGACGCGATCGGCGCCGAGCGCGAAGCCGACCTCGCGCTCGATGGGATTCTGGTGCGACGCGAGCGCCCCAGGGACCATCCTGAGCTTCGCCCCCTGTTCGAGGAGGTCAATCGCGCCCACCAGCGCGCGATCGGCGCGCTCACCGCGTGGTGGCTCGATCGGATGGCAAGCTCCCCCGCCCCGCTGCAGGAGAAGCTGACGCTGTTCTGGCACGGCCACTTCACCAGCTCGTTCGGCGACGTGCACGATGCGATGGCGATGTACTATCAAAATGCCCTGTTCCGCCGGGCCGCGGCCGGGAACTTCGCGCGGCTCCTCGACGGCGTCGCCCGCGATCCCGCGATGTTGCGCTACCTCAACAACGACCAGAACCACAAAGGCCACCCGAACGAGAACTGGGCGCGCGAGCTGATGGAGCTCTTCACGCTCGGGATCGGCCACTACACCGAGACGGACGTGCGGGAGTCGGCGCGCGCGTGGACGGGATGGACGCTGCGCGACTACCGCACATTCGAAGGGCGCCGGTCGTTCGCGTTCAAACCGCAGCTCCACGACGCGGGTGAAAAGACGTTTCTCGGCCAGACGGGCGCCTGGGATGGCGGCGACATCATGCGCATCATCCTGGCGACGTCCGCCGCCCCGCGCTGGATCGCCGGCAAGCTCGCGGCGTTCTTCGTGGCGCCGGAGCCGCCCGCAGGGCTCCTGGACGCGCTTGCGGCCGAGGTGACCGCCCGCAACTACGAGCTCAAGCCGGTGCTGCGCTCGCTGTTCCGCTCGCGCGCGTTCTATCAGCCGGCCGTCATGCACGCCCAGGTCAAGAGCCCGACGGAGTTTGTCGTGGGCGCGGTGCGGCAGTTGGGCGTCCGGCAGCCGGATTGGGAGCGCCTGTCCGGCGCGATGGCGCTCATGGGGCAGCACCTCTTCTTTCCACCCACCGTGGCGGGTTGGGACGGCGGCAAGCGGTGGATGAACGCCGGGACGGTGTTTGCGCGGAGCGACGTGGCGGCGGGGTTGACCACGGGCCGGCTGGGGACACCGGACCTCGCCGCGGTGAGCTCGCCGGACGCGGCGGCCGCGCGGCTCTTGGGCCGGCCGCTGCCGGCGGCGCGCCGCGCGGTGTTGGCCCGGCCCGGCCTCGGGCCCGACGCCGTCGCGCACCTGGTGATGACACTGCCTGAATATCAGGTCGCCTGAGGAGGCACCCGAGCATGCGCGACATGATGACGCGCCGCGAGTTCTTGGCCAAGGGCCTCACGATCGTCTCGGCCGGCGTGACGGCCCCGATGTTCCTCACCCGCACCGCGCTGGCCCTCAACAACCCGTGGGATCAGTCGCTTGCGGCGCAGGCACCCGGGCGGCCGGACTGGCCCGTGCTCGTGGTCATCCAGCTGGGGGGCGGCAACGACGGGCTCAACACGATCGTGCCGTTCGCGCACGACGAGTACTATCGCGCCCGGCCGCGCCTTGCGGTCCCGCAGGGCACCGTGCTGCGCCTCAACGACGAGGTGGGCCTGAATCCCGTGCTCAAGCCGCTCAAGGCGCTGTTCGACGACGGCCGGGTGAGCGTCGTGCAGGGGGTCGGCTATCCGAATCCGAACCGCAGCCACTTCCGATCGATGGAGATCTGGCAGACGGCCGATCCTACGGGCCACGGCCCCAGGACCGGGTGGCTCGGCCGCCTGTTCGACAGCGAGTGCCCCGACTGCGGTCAGACCGCGGGGATCACGCTCTCCCCGGAGATGCCCCTCGCGATGCAGGGGACCGGCGGGCGCGTCGTCGCCTTTGACACCCCCGACCGCTTCGGATTCCATCCGCTGGCCGGCGGGGGCGCCGCGGAGCAGGAAGCGCTCCGGCAACTGCTCCAGCCGGTGACGGGAGACGAGCCGATGGTGGACTTCCTCACGCACACGGAGATGAACGCCATCGTCGCCGCCTCCGAGATCCGGCGGATCGCCGGGAAGCTGAGCAGCGATACCGGCACCGGCTACCCGCACGATCCGTTCAGCCAAAAGCTCCGCATCGTCGCCAGCCTGATCGCGGCGGACGCACCGACGCGCGTCTACTACGTGAGCTTGGGCGGGTTCGACACGCACGCCGCGCAGGAGGGGCGTCAGGACCGGCTGCTGGCGACGCTCGGTGCCGGGCTGGCGGCGTTTGTCGCCGATCTCAAGCAGAAGCGGCTCGACGACCGTGTGCTGACCATGACCTTTTCAGAGTTCGGCCGGCGCGTCGCGGAAAACGCGTCCGCGGGCACCGACCACGGGACCGCGGCGCCGATGCTGCTCGTCGGCGGCCCGGCGGTCGCGGGCGTGCACGGCACGCAACCGAGCCTCACAGACCTCGACATGGGCGACCTCAAGTTCGGCATCGATTTCCGCAGCGTGTATGCCACGGTGCTGGAGCGGTGGATGGGCGTCAAGAGCGGGCCGATCCTCGCCGGGCAATTCCCGGTCCTGGATGTCGTAAAGCCTCACGCCGGTACCATGGCGCGCGTCTAAGCGACGCGCGCCGCCCGCGCACGTTCCGGCACACCGCGGCGCAACACGCCGACGCCCGCTCCGTCACCGGCGCGCGGCCGCGGCGCGCCGCGTCCCGTGGGCCTGCAGAATGCGGGGCGGGCCCGCGTCGGCCGATCCCGCTAAGCCGGCGGTCCCGCCGCGCGGGCACCGGCATTGGCGCGGCTCAGAAGGCCGTTGCGGATCGACGCCGCGGCTTCCTCCAATCCGTAGCTGAGGTGAATGGCCTTCGCGCCCGCGAGGTCGCGCCGCGGCGATTCCAGCACGTAGGGCGGCGCGTGCTTCGGAAGCGTCGGGGGCGGCTCGAACGCTTCGACGAGCAGCGTGTCGGTCAGCCGGGCCAGCGCCGCGAGCCACCGCTCCAAGGCGTCCGCGGTTTCGTCCGGCAGTAGCCCCGGTGCGGATCCCGGGAGCGCGGCCGGGAGGAGCCGCCTCACGGCGGCGATGCCGTCGCGGATCGTCTCCAGCGTCTTGCGGAGCTCATCCGCGTACGATCGGTGCGGCGTCGGGCCCCGCGGATAATCGGGGCGCGCTTGGAGCAGCGGCTCCTGCTGCGAGAGACTCCGAAGCATCGCCGCGGCGTCGTGGAGCGGTGTGAGCGCCCGCCACAGGCCGGCGGCGGCCTCTGATTCGGACGAGTCTGGCATCCCGCGGACCTCCCAAGGTACGTCGTGATCCGTGCGCCATCATACGCAGCAGATCCGGAACGCACAAGGCCGCATGCTATCATCGGGACGTGGCATCGGAGCCCCGTCGCGCACGGCCCGTCGTCGGCCCCGGGTGGAAGCAAACGGTCCCGCTGCCGAGCCACGTGCGTCTCGTCTGGCACGCGTCGGAGCCGTTTCCCCGGGATGTCCCGATCGGCGAGTTCTATGCCGACCTCGTGTTTCCAGGTCCGGCCGGTGGTCTGCCTTATCTGGTCGCGAACATGGTTATGACCCAGAACGGCGAGGCCGCGGTCGGCGGCAAGGCCGCGGTGATCGGCACCCGTGTCGACGGCCTGGCGCTGACACGGCTCCGAGTCGCGACGGACGTGGTGTTGACGGGCATCGGCACGGTCCTGGCCGAGGATGTGACCGCGGTGCTCTCGGAGTCCGAGGCCGCACGGCGCGCAGCGGCCGGCCGGTCACCCCGCCTCACGGTCGCGGTCCTCGCGTCGCGGCTCGCCTGGCCGGCCGACTTCCTGTCCCGCCGGCTCTTCACCGACCCGCGGTTCGAGCGGCTCATCATCGCCGGCGATCGCCCGCCCGACGTTCCCGAGACGGCACGCCGCATCGCGGGCCTCGGCATCGAGGTCGTGCGCGTGCGGACCGGCGCGGACGGCCGGCCGGATCCGGCCGCCGCGCTCGGCGTCTTAGCCGCCCGGGGCGCCCGGAGCGTCGTCACCGAGGGCGGACCACATGTCCTGGCGAGTTTCGTCCGGGCGCGCCTCCTGCGCGAGTACTTCCTGACGACGGCGCCGTTTGTGGTCGGTAGCGACAACGGGCTGCGGCCGATGGCCGGGGATGTCGACGGGCCGGTGTTCCTGAGCCGGACGAGCCGGATCGAACACCGGTTCATGGACCCGGCGACGGGTGCCTCGCTCGTCGAAGCGTTCGAGCGGCTCCGGGTCGTCTATCCGGAGGCCTCCCCCGCTCCCGGCTCGAAGCCCTGATATATGGCGGATCCCGGCTCCTATCTCGAGCGCACACTGTGTGACCTCGTCGGCATTCGCAGCGTAACCGGTGAGGAGGCCGCGCTCTCGCAGTACATCTATGACGCGTTGGCCCGCGCCGGGGTTGCGGTCGACCGCGATGCCGAGGGGAACGTCACCGCGGAAGTGGGCCGCGGCCCGCGGCTGCTCGTGATCAACGGCCACATGGACACCGTGCCACCCGTGGACGGCTGGGCGTCCGATCCGTTCTCGCCGCGCGTGGAAGACGGCCGCGTGATCGGACTCGGCGCCTCGGACATGAAGGCCGGCCTCGCCTGCATGCTGTGGCTCGCGCAGCACGTCTCGCCGCGGGTGCGCACGTGGTTCGCGTTCACGAACCATGAGGAAGGCGGATCGCAGACGCCGCGCAACGGCGTCCGACGCCTCATCGGGCGTGTGACGCCAGACTACGCGATCACGACCGAGCCATCGTACGACCCCGGCGGGAAACGCCTTCACGTTGGGATCGGCTGCCAGGGGCGCGCGATCGGATATCTGGCGATCCTCGGGCGCAGCGGGCACTCCTCGGACTGGCGGCGCGCGGATAATGCGATCTACCGCGGCGTGGAGGTCGTTCGCCGCATCGCGGCCACCGCCGAACAGCTCAAGCCGGTTGAGGTCGCGCCGGGGGTCAGGAGCGTCCCGTCGCTGTCCGTGGTGGCGGCGCACGCGGGCATCGCGGAAAACGTCATCCCTGACCGGCTCAAGCTCACCGTGGACCGGCGGTTGTCGGTGGGCGAGGACTACGGGACGTTCGAGGCGGAACTTCGCACGGCGGTGGACGGGGTGGCGCACGAGCTGGAGATCAGCCGGCTCTGCCTGCCGACCCTCGCCGACCGCGACGGCCACACGCTCAAGGTGGCGACGGACGTCGTGGCGGGCCTGCAGGGGCACGCGCCGTTGCAGTTCTCCCAGGGCCGCCAGGACTTGTCGATCTTCGCGGAGCGCATGCGCGACTTCTGCAACATCGGCCCCGGGACCGTCGGCCAGGCCCACAATGCCGGCGAGTATGCCACCGTGGCCGGCATGGTCGCCGCCGCCGCGGCGCTCAAGGCGATCATCGAAGCGATGTAACCGGCCGCCCGGCCCGGCGCGGTCGTGCTGCCGTTTGCTTGCCGTGTCCCCGGGGAAGATCTTGAGTACGTGTCTCTCGCGACAGGGGTCTGCGCAGTGGCCTAAAGCGTACCTCGAGGAGGTGGGCAGTGGGACCCCAGGCTGAGCTGGTCCGGTACGGCAACTGGCGGTACTTGTTCGTCGCAGACGAGCATGAGGAAAACAGCGGTCGCTGGGATTGGCTGGTCATCAGGCTTCCGATCGGTGAATCGGACCCGCAGGTGCTCGGCAAGGGCCAGGCAGATTCTATCGACGAGGCGGAGCGTTTGGCGAGCCTGACGCTATCCACGGAATGGGAGTACACGAAAGTTCCGACCCACTGAGCCGAGTGAACTGCGGATCGGCAGACCGCACACGAGCTTTGGGCGCCGGCGGGATGCGTTGCTCTCCAGCAACCGTTCCGCGCGGCACCCGGGCGCGTGTCAAACTATGCCCCGCTCGGGTAAATGTGCACTAATCAAGCGCGATCGATGGTGAGGTGAACGGGATGCGCCGTTGCGCGGTGATCGGCGTGATGCTTCTCGCGGGTTTGAGCATGGCGACCATGGCGTGGGGTCAGGGGACGCCTACGGCGGCGCCGCAGGGCGCGGGCGGCGGGATCGTGCCCGGGCAGGCGATCGGGACCTTTCAACTCGGAGAGGACGTGGGCCAGGCGGTCAGCACGCTGGGTCCCGTGCATTCTGAGGACGCGGTCGGCAAGGCGCTCAAGGTCGAGTACTGGCCGCTGCGGCGGATCGGCACCGTGACCGATGCCTCGACCAACAAGATCATCGCGCTCGTCGTCTCCATGGACGACGGATACCGCACGGACAAGGGTATCGGGGCGGGTGCCGCGCTCGACGCGATCCACAGCGCGTACGGGACCGAGGACACCACGGACAGCGGCCAGGACCACAACGTGCTCGTGTACGACAAGCTCGGCATCGCGTTCGCCGTGGACACGAGCGGGCCACTCCTCGGGCGCGTTTCGGAGGTCTACGTCTTCGGGCCGGGACAGTACGCGAAGATCTTCCGGCAGCCGACGCAGCCGAGCGGTAGCGGCGGCTAGGTGTCCATCGACGACGGGGAGCCTCAGCGTTTTGGCAGGCATGCAGGTAGCGGGCGCAGGCGGGCCTGGACGGAGCGATCCGGCATCAGTCCAGCCGCTGAAGCGACGGGAAGGGCCGCCGAGCCCGCGATCGACGCTGACGACTACAGCGTTGGACGATGAGCCTCAGCGTCTTGGTAAAACATGCGGCTAACGCGGAGGGCTAGGCGTCGGCCGGCGGCTTGAATCGCTCGAACGGGTTCCGGCAGCTCCGGCACAGGTACGTGGCGCGACAGAGCGTCGGTCCAAACATGCTCTCCTGGACCACGTCGCGAGAACCGCAATAGGGGCACACCGGAGGCTCCGCAAACCGGCACCGCGGGACGGACAGGCCGTGCGACGCGAGCTGTGCCCGGCCACGCTCCGACATGCGGTCGAGCGACCACGGTGCGTCGTACGCGTACTCGACCGTCGCCTCCCGAATACCGCTCAACGCGAGCAACGCTGACTGAACCCGCCCGCGGATCACCGCAAGCGCCGGGCAGGCCACCCACGTGGGGACGAGCCGCACCGCGACGCGGCCGCCCTCCACCTGCACGTCTCGGACCAGTCCAAGATCCACGATCGAGATCGGCAGCTCCGGATCCTCCACGGACCGGAGGACGTCCCAGATCGCCGTCTCCAGCGTGATCGCCGCGCCCGTCACCACCGCGCCTCCGGGTCCGACTTCCACACTTCCGTCAGCTGCACGAGGAGCGGCTCGAACGCCGCCGTGTGCACGCCGCGGCGGCCGCCCTCGCGTGCCCCGGCGCTCGGCGGGACGGCGAGGCCGCACTGCTCGAGTACGGGGCGGACCGTGTCCACCCATGTCTCTCGCAGGGCACCCGGCGAGCTAGGGAGCACGCCTGCGCGCCGCAGGACGTCGTCTGCGGCCGTGGACTCGAAGAGCCCCAGCGCGTCGGGCCACGCCCGGTCGAGCGCCGCCTGCACGCGCTCCAGGCCGTCCGGCGCCCCGGCGAGACGGGTCAGCCAGGTGTCGGCGAACAGGCCGTGGTAGCGTTCCTCGCGGGACAGGGTCTGTGCCAGCCCGGCGGCCGGCTCGTGCCCGCTCGCGGCCACGAGGCGCAGCCGGGCGACCTCGAAGGCCTCGTACAGCACCAGCCGGACGATGGAGTACTCCCACCCGTCGTTTTCCTGCTCCAGCAGCGCGGCGTGCCGGTACTCGCGAGGGGCCCGTCCGAACGCCAGCCGGTCGACGTCGCCGCCGTCGTCCGCCGCGATCTGCTCGTACCATGCGCGGCCGTGGCCGAGTTCTTCCTGCGCGATACTGCTCATCGCCACGTCGCTCTCGATATCGGGCCCAAACCCGGTCCACTCGGAGTGCCGGTGCCCGATGACGAGCTCATCGTCCGCGATGCGGAGCAGCCATTCCCGGTACGCCGCCCGCACGGCGGGATCCGCGATCGCGGCGCGCGCGTCCGGCACCTATTGATCCTCGTCGCGGTACGACGCCTTGTAGGAGCTCTGCAGCACGCGGCGCTGCTGGCGGTACGACCCGCCGAACCGGTAGCTCTTGTCGGTCGCGGGCACAAACATCTCCGCGGCCGGGCGCGTGGTGGCGTGAATCTGGTCCGCGCGCACGACCCACAGGTTGACGCACGGGTCCCGGCGCGTATAGTTTTCCTTGGCCAGCACGAGCGCCATCTCCGCGTCCGGCGCGTGGACGTCACCGGCGTGGACGTGGGCGTCGCGGTGCCGGCCCTGCACAAAGACCGCCCAGACATCGGGCGCCGCGCCGAGCGGACGCTGCCAGCCCCGTTCGCCATCCTGTTCAGGACGCGACGCGCCCGTGCCGCCGTGTGGACCGCCCCGCCTGGGGTCGCCGCGGTCTTGTCCGTGCTCCCCCGGCGAGGTCGCCGCTCGGCCGTCCGGCGAGATCACGCGACGGCGCCGTCCGCGCGCGCGGCGCGCCACCGGCTCATTGCCTCGCGCACCCAGGCATGCTGGGCGTGGAAGCGCTGCCGCAGCGCCAGCCGCTCCGCGCTCTTCGGTCCTCCGTTGCGGCCGACCCGCCGGAGCTCCTCCCAGTCCGGCTCGGTATAGACGTACCGCTGCTCGTCCTCCACCCAGCGGAGGTTCGGGTCGGGCACGTCGAGGCCGTACTCGAGGATGATCGGCACGAACTTGCGGAGGAACTGCTGGCGCAGCTCTTCGTTGGATTTGACCTTGATCCGCCACGCGAGCATCTTCTCCGTGTGCGGCGACACCCGATCGGGCATCCCGAAGAAGTGCATGATCGGCGTCCACCACCGGCAGAGCGCGTCCTGAAGCATCGCACGCTGCCTCGGCGTGCCCTCCGCGAGCGCCCGCCAGACGTCCAGGCCGAGCTGGATGTGAAAGTCTTCCTCGTAGCAGATCCGCTTCAGCACACGGGAGTATGGCGCGTAGGAGCATGAGCGGAGCGCGCCCTGTGTCTGCATCGCGGCGCCGTCCACAAACACCTGGATGATCGCCACGTCGGCCCACGTCTCGGCGGGGTAATGAAACACGTTGTGAAAGCGCGCCCGCCCGGCGACGAGCTCCGCAATCATCTCGTCGCGCGACCGGCCGAGCGTCTCGGCGACCCGGTAGAGCAGCATGCCGTGCCCGACCTCGTCCTGCACCTTGGCCGTGAGCGCCATCTTCCGGGCCAGGCTCGGCGCGCGCGGAATCCACTCGCGCTCAGGGAGCGCCCCCATGATCTCGGAGTTGGCGTGCATGTTGATGAGGCGGAGCGCCTCGAACCTGTACTCCTCGGGCATCCACTCCCCGGCTTCGATTTGCTCCCCCGCGCGGACACGCGCCGTAAAATCAGCCAACGCTTCGGGGTCTTCCGCCACGACCGGCGTCGTCTCGGGCATCAGCGCGCCCCTGATGTGTGACGTTTTCTGTCCGAAGATCGCAATTCCGTCACACTTATGCTAGCGAGTTCATGGCTGCATGTCAAACGACGCGCGTGGCCCCTGGCTCAATCTCCGTGCTTCTCTCGGAGACGCTTGGATAGCCGCAGCATAAGCTGAATGCGCTCGAACTGCCCGACCCACTCCGCCGTCACCGCGGACAGGAGTTCGGCCCCGGGCGGCACGATGCCGGTCGGGCACGCCGGCCCGAGCCGGTCCGCCGCCATCTGCCGGTACGTGGCGAGCGTCCGGTCCCCGTACCGTCCACATTCCTGGTCATCCTCGCTGAGAAACACCACCGCGGGCACGCGATGGCCGAGGTTCATGGCAAGCGCCCGCTGCGCTTCCGGTCGCGCGTCCCGGTCCACGAAACGGACCACGATTCGCGGGTTCTGCTCGCCGATGCGCGCCATGATGGGGCACTGGTTCACGCAGTCCCCGCACCACGCGCCGGCCACACACAGCACGTGCATGTCGCGCACGAATCCGCCGAGGAGTTCCCGCTGCGCGGGCGTGAGCGTCACCTTGTCGTACACCGCCTGCCAGCGCGCCTGCTGCTCCGGCGTCGCGTGGCGCTGCAGGAACTCCTTGTAGCCGAGCGCTTCCGCAAACTCGTGCCCCCACTCCATGCCCTCGCCTCCTCCGCGGCGTCCGGGCGGGCCGGCGCCGTGCTGGGTGGTGCGGTCCCGTCACATCCAGGCCGAACGTCGCGGCCGGCGCACGCGATTCCCGGAGCGGCGACGGCGTGGCCGGCTCAGGGGAATGCGACTACGAGCGCGCACGCGTGCAGTCCTCGCACGCGCAGAGGCTGCGCAGCAGCGTGAACGGGTAGATCCCCGTGGCGTGTCCATCGGACCAGACAAACCGCAGGGCGTACGCGCCGACCTGCGTGACTTCCTTCGGGTGGATGTCGGGGGCCACGCGCTCAGGATCCAGCAGCTGCGCGCCGGTCCATTCGTGCACGCACATCGCGCAGGGGCAGCGCTGGCGCAGCGCACGATACGCGTAGCGGCTCACGTGGCCGTCGGTCCACGTCACGACGAGCTCGCGGGTTGCGGCCTCCTGCTGCACGGTCGCCGGGACGGGCATCGGCCTTCGGGGCATGACGTATACGAGTGTAGGAAGCCTCGGTGTTGGTGTCAAAGCGAGGCTGTGCGCTTCCGAGTTTCCGTCGAACCGGCCCCGAAGAATGGAGGCGTGGATGAGCTTGGAGTCTCGCACCGACAGCGTCACCTTCACGGTCAACGGCCGCGCCGAAGAAGTCCGTGTCTCCCCGAGGCGGACGCTGCTCGCCGCACTGCGCGAAGACCTCCATCTGACCGGCGCCAAGGAGGGGTGCGGCGTCGGCACGTGCGGGGCCTGTACCGTCCTGGTCGACGGCCGGCCGGTGCTCGCGTGCTTAATGCTGGCGGTGCAGGCGCACGGCCGCAGCGTGGAGACGATCGAAGGGCTCACGCGGGACGGCGTCCTCGACCCGGTGCAGCGGGCCTTCATCGAGCACGACGCGTTTCAATGCGGGTTCTGCACCCCTGGGCAGATCATGGCGCTCCAGGGCTTGCTGCGCCGGCAACCCGATCCGTCGGCGGAGGAGATCCGGCGCGCCCTGGACGGCAACGTATGCCGGTGCGGCGCCTACCTTCGCATCCAGGCCGCGGCGCTCGAGATCGCCCGCACCGCGGAAGCCCGGCGGCCCGGCCGCCCGGCGTAACGCCGGCGTTATCCCACCACCGGAGGAGTCCATGCCACGGATCGTCAGGCAGAAGATCGAGTTTGAGGGGCGGATCGAGGAGCGCGACGTTGTCATCGAGGGCGATGATCTGCCGGTCTGGGGCGCCACCGAGACGCTCGCGATCGTCGGGACCCGCGTGCCCCGCGTCGACGGCGGCGACCGGGTAAGCGGCCGCGCCCGGTACACGGCGGACCTCGACCCGCCGGGCCTGCTGCACGCCGCAGTGCTGCGCAGCCCTCACGCGCACGCCCGCATCACGAAGTTCGACGCGGACGCCGCGGAGCGGGCGCCGGGCGTGCGGCTGGTCCTGTCGGCGGCCAATGCCCCCAGGATCCCGTGGTACAACGGCAAGAGCTGGCTCTTCGATCCGGAGCTGCGCTACGCCGGCGACGAGGTGGCGGTGGTCGTCGCCGACACGGCCGCGCAGGCGCGCGACGCGCTGGATCTCATCGAGGTGGAATACGAACCGCTGCCGCAGGTGCTCACGATCGACGCCGCGCTCGCCCCGAACGCGGTGCTCGTCCACGCCGAGGGCAACGTGCTCGGCGGGCCCGAACAATACGAGCGAGGCGATGTCGAGGCGGGCTTCCGCGAGGCGGACGCGACCGTCGAGATGCACGCGGACACGCCGGACGTGCTGCACCACAGCATGGAGACGCACGGCTCGGTCGTGCACTGGTCCGGCGACCGGCTCACCGTCTGGGACTCGACGCAGCACATCTTCGGCGTGCGGCGGCAGGTGGCCGCGGCGCTCAAGATCCCGCTGGACCACGTGCGCGTCATGAGCCCGTTCATGGGCGGCGGGTTTGGCAGCAAGAACGGCGCCGGCAAGTACACGATCATCGCCGCGCTGGCTTCGCGGCAGCTCGGCCGGCCGGTCCGGCTGATGTTCACCCGCGCCGACGAGAGCCAGGCCGCGGGTAAGCGGCCGCAGAGCGCCCAGCAGATCCGTCTCGGGGCCAAGCGCGACGGGACGCTCGTCGCGATCGACTACCGCGGGGCGTCGAACCTGGGCGCCTACCGGGCGATCGGATCGCCGCTCGCGGGGCCGGCCAAGGAACTGTACGCCTGCCCGAATGTGCGCACCGAGGTGGTGAACGTATTCACCCATACCGCCCCGTGCGCCGCGTTTCGGGCGCCCGGATTCGTAGAGGGCACGGTGGCACTCGAGGCCGCAGTGGAGGCGCTCGCCGACAAGCTCGGCATCGATCCGCTGGAGTTCCGTCTCCGCAACTACGCCGAGACCGATCAGGTCCTCGGCCGTCCGTACTCGAGCAAGTTCCTCCGCGACGCCTACGAGCGCGTCGCCAAGGCGGCCGGCTGGGAGCGCCGGGCCCCGGCGCCGGCCACGGCCGTGGCCGGGCACGGGCGCCGCCGCGGGTTGGGCATGGGCACACAGATCTGGGGCGGCGCGGGCTCCCCTCCCGCGTACGCGGAGATGCGGCTCAACCCCGACGGCACGGCCGAGATCCGCATCGGCACGCAAGAGATCGGGACCGGGGCGAAGACCGCGCTGGCGCAGATCGCGGCCGAGGTCCTGACGCTGCCGGTCGACCGAGTCTCGGTGTCGCTCGGCGACACCGACTTTCCGTACGCGCCGCTGTCCGCGGGAAGCCAGACGATCACCTCCTGCGGCCCGGCCGTGCGCATGGCCGCGGACGAGGTGCGCCGGCACCTGCTGGACGCGGCCGCGTCGGTGCTCGAGGCCGCGCCGAACGACATCCGGCTCGAGGCGGGCCGGCTGTTCGTGGCGGGGGTCCCGGAGCGCGGGATGACGGTGGCCGAGGTCGCCGGTCGCATGGGCAACTTCGCGCTGAGCGGCCGCGGGTTTCGCGGCGCCAACCCGGACGGCGTGACGATCCGAACGTTCGGCGCGCAGATCGCGGAGGTCGAGGTGGATCTCGACACCGGCGAGGTGACGGTGCTGCGGGTGGTCGCGTGCCACGACGTCGGCCGCGTCATCAATCCGCTGGTGTACGCGAGCCAGATCGAAGGCGGGGTCATCCAGGGGCTCGGCATGGCGCTTCGCGAGGAGCACCTCACCGACCCGGACACGGGCACCGTCCTCGATCTCGGGTTCGACAGCTACGCCGTGCCGCGCTCGTCCGTGATCCCGGAGATCGTCGCGCTGGCGGTGGACAAGCCGGATCCCATCGCCAACAACCTCGGCGCGAAGGGCGTCGGCGAACCGCCGATCATCCCGACCCCCGCCGCGATCGCGAACGCCGTGGCGAACGCAACGGGTGCGCGCGTGACGTCGCTCCCGATTACGCCGGCCAAAGTGCTCGGGGCGCTCGGCCGCCTCCGGTGAGCGCACCCGCGCCCTAAGCTCAGGCCGCCCGCCCTACGCTGAACCGGAGGGCGGGCGGGCGATCGATTCGAAGATAGCCTAACCATGCGGACATGGCGGTCGCAGGTCCGGCGGCCGTCCCGCGCGCGGCGCTCGTCCGGTGCGGGACGGCTTCCTCGTCGGCGACGGACCCGGAGAACGACTCCCCGGCGAGCCTCCAAAAGCGCGCCCGACCGGCCGCGCGTTCGATCGCTGGGAACGCGCGTGCCGCCTGCCGTCTTCCTGGGAACCTCGTCCGGCGCCCTCCCAGCCCCTCCGACGAGTTTCATCGGGCGCGAACCGGAACTGACTGAGATCCGGCGGCTCTTCGCGGGAACGCGCCTGCTCACGCTCTCCGGAGTTGGGGGCGTCGGCAAGACTCGGCTGGCTATCGAGCTGGCAGCCAGGCTGCGGGACGAGTTTCCCGACGGAGTGTCCTTCGTGGACCTCGCGCCTCTCACAGACTCGCAACTGGTCGTCCCCACGCTGGCACGCACGCTCGGACTCCGCGATGCGGGTTCGCGGCCGCTTGTCGAGCGTCTCGCAGGATATCTTCGGTCCCGAAGACTCTTGTTGGTCCTCGACAACTGCGAGCACATGGTGAACGCCTGTGCGCGGCTGGCCGACTCCCTCTTACAGACCTGTCCGGAGCTGCGGATTCTTGCGACCAGTCGTCAGCCGTTCCGCAGCGCGGGCGAAGTGGCCTGGCGCGTGCCGTCGCTGACGGTGCCCGGCGTCCAAGACCATGCAACGGCCGATGCCGTGACGCGGAGCGAATCGGGCCGCCTCTTTGCCGAGCGGGCTCAGTCGGTACGGTCCGATTTCACCATCACCGACACCGCCGCCGGCGCGATCATTGCCATCTGTCGGCGGCTTGACGGCATCCCGCTGGCACTCGAACTTGCGGCCGCGCGCGTCGTGGCCCTGAGCGCCGAAGAGATCGCCAACCGGCTCACGGACCGGTTCCGGTTCCTCGCCCAAGGGAACGCCGCCGCGCTGCCCCGCCACCAAACGCTTCGGCGTATGATCGACTGGAGCTACGACTGGCTCTCCAAGTCCGAGCAAACCCTATTCCGGCGGCTCTCGGTGTTCTCCGGCGGATTCACGCTCCAGGCGGCAGAAGGCGTATGCGTCGACGATACAATCGCCCCCGCGGACGTCCTCGACCTGCTCGCCCGGCTTGTCGACAAATCGCTCGTCATCTCCGAGGAACACGACGGAGAGACGCGCTACCGTCTCCTGGAAACCGTTCGCGAGTACGGACATGAACGGCTGCAGGAAGCCGGCGAGGAAACGTCGGCCCGCGGTCGGCACCGCGACTTCTTTCTCGCATACGCAGAGCGAGCCGATCGCGAGCAGCTCGGCCCGGAATTCGGACCGTGGCTCGCGCGCTTGGAGCGCGAACTCGACAATGTGCGGGGCGCCCTGGACTGGTGTCGCAGGGAGTCCGGTGCCGCAACGATGGGCCTCAGACTGGCGGACGCGCTGTTCCGCTTCTGGGACACCCGAGGGCATCTGCGCGAGGGGCGAGACTGGCTGGCGCAGTTCCTCCCACTCATCGGCGAGGGCGCCGCAGTTGTCCGGGCACGGGCTCTCGGGACCGCAAGCTATCTGACGTTCTGGTTGGGGAATCAGGCGGAGGCGGCGGCGTTCGGTGAGGAAGGCCTCGCGCTCGCGAGGACGCGCGGGGACCTGCCGTCCCGTGCCCGCGTTGCCCGACAGTACGGCTTCGTGCAGCTTTGGATGGGCCAACTCGATCGCGCCGCGGCGCTGCTGGACGAGGCCCTGCTCGCCGCGCACGAGACGGGCGACCGAATTCTCGCGAGCATGGCTCTGGCGAACCTCGGCGAAGTGGCGCGGCAGCGCGGCGAATACGGTCGCGCGGAGGCGTTACTGGGCGAAGCGCTACGCCTCGCCGAAGCCGAACAGGATCTTTGGTGCGTCACGCTCCACTTCAGCATCCTCGGACGCGTGGCGTGGAGTTGCGACGACCACGAACGCGCGGGCGGGTACATGCGGGAGTCGCTCCGGGGGCTGTGGGCGCTCGACCATCGCCGGGTCATCTCCGTCCAGCTGGAAGGACTGGGATGGGTGGCCGCCGCCGCCGGCCAATCAGCGCGCGCCGCGTGCCTCCTGGCCTCTGCGGAGGCGGTGCGCGAGAGCATCGGAATCACGCTCGTGCCTGGACAGCGCGCGGACCATGATCGGGCCTGCGCAGCCAGCCGCTCGGCGCTGGGCGACAAGGCGTTCCACTCCGCCTGGACCGCCGGGGCAGGCCTGTCGATCCCGGCGATGATCGAGTACGCGCTCTCGTCCAGGATGCAGCCGCCGCGATCGCCGGTTGCGCCTCGCACGGCCGGAGGACCGGGCGCGCACGGGGATTCGCCGCTGACGTCCCGCGAGCGCGAGGTCGCCATGCTCATCGCCCGCGGTCTCACGAACCGCCAAATCGCCAAGGAACTCTACGTGGCGGAGCGAACGGTCGAAACCCACGTCGAGCACATCCTGCACAAGCTCGGCGTCCGCTCCCGCGCCCAGGCCGCCGTCTGGGCCACCCAGCACGGCCTCGTGGAGAAGTCCTCCGGCTGACGCGCCCGATCGACCGCGGTGAAAATCCGTACTGCCATCGGGAGAACTCCCGATGGCGGCGCGCTTTCCCGGCTGTATCCTCCACCGTAACGCAGTTTCGCGTGATGACCACCGGCCTTAGGATCGCCACCTGCAAGGAGTATCTGTCGTGGGTGGCGACAGGCCGAAAAAGGAGGGAGCGCAGGATGGCATACGCGATCGAAGGACGTCTCTTGGAGGCCTGCTCCTGCGGCGCACCTTGTCCGTGCTGGATCGGCGACAATCCCGACGGCGGGTCGTGCGACGCATTCCTCGCGTATCACTACGACCGGGGCCACATCAACGACATCGATGTGAGCGGTCTCACGCTCGCGCTCGTGGCGCGCATCCCCGGCAACGTCCTCAAGGGCAACTGGAAGGTCGCCGCCTTCGTCGATAAGAACGCGTCGCCGAAACAGAAAGAGGCCATCCTGGCCGTGCACACCGGGAAGCTCGGCGGCCCGCTCGCCGACTTGTCGGAACTCGTCGGCGAGGTCGTCGGCGTATATGATGCGCCGATTCAATTCAACTTCACCGAAGGAAAGGGCACGATCCGCGTGGGCGACGTGCTCGCCGCCGACATGCAGCCGTACACCGACGCCCAGGGTCGGCCGACCACGCTCGTGGACACCGTCTTCAGCACCATTCCGGGCTCGCCGGCCTACGTCGGCAAGGCCACGTCCCACCGCGTCAACCTGCCGCAGCACAAGATGAGCTGGGAGTTCACGGGCCGCAACGCCGTGCTGGGACAGTTCAAGTTCGAAGCCTGAGCCGGCGCCGAGGGGGTGAGGCCTCTCATGATCGGCGCGTTGCGCACGCCTGGCGATGGCCGATGGCACCGGCTCGCGCTTGCGGCGCTCGTGCTCGCCGCGTGGGCCGCGCTGCTCACCTGGGGGACGTCGCCCTACGCGGGGCTCCTGACCCATCGTGAGCTGGCGAGCCGCGGCCTCACCCCCTTCCGGCTGGTCGCGTTCACCGCAGGATGGCTGCTTATGACCATCGCGATGATGCTGCCGAGCACCCTCCCCCTTGTCAATCTCTTCGGCCGGCTCGTCTCAGGGCGGTCCGACCGGTCGGTCCTTACGCTCGATTTCGTGCTCGGATACCTGGCCGTGTGGGTGACGTTTGGCATCGCGGCGTTTCTCGGAGACGCCGCCTTGCATCGGGCGATTGAACGAAGCTGGACCTTCGCCGGCCTGGCGCAGTGGATTGGTACCGCCGTCCTGCTCGTCGCCGGCGTGTACCAGGTGACTCCAGTCAAGGACATGTGTCTGGTAAAGTGCCGATCCCCGTACTCGTTTCTCGTGGAACACTGGCGGGGACGGCAGGCGGGCCGTGACGCGTTCCGTCTGGGCATGCGCCACGGCCTGTTCTGCGTCGGATGCTGCTGGACGCTCATGCTGCTGATGTTCGCCATTGGCGGAGTCAATCTGGGGTGGATGCTGGCGCTGGCTGCGGTCATGACGGTGGAGAAAACGTCCCGGTGGCGACGGCACCTCACGGCTCCAGTGGGGCTACTTCTTGTACTGCTCGCGGTCGCGCTGGTCTACCGGGTGCCACTCGTGGCCGCGATGTTCGGCGGGTGAACCTGGTTGACGCAGCAACGCCTTACGCCGGTGGTCGGCGTGTCATCGCGCCGACGTTACCTCCGCGAGGAGTCGCTCCGCCGCCGCGAGCTGGGCCGCGGACGCCTCATACCGGGCCCCCCGTCCGTCGTGGTGCTCGATCACGAGCAGATCGACATCGAACAGCCGCACCGCCTGCCCGAGTTGCTTGGCGGCCTCGGTCCGATTGCCGCCGGCGGCGTAGGCCTCCGCGAGCCAGAGACGGTAGCGCGGCGTGTAGGGATCGAGCCGGATCGCGGCGCTGAGCGATGCCGCGGCCGCGTCTTCGCGCTTCTCGGCATGCTCGAGGCGCCCCAGTTCCGCGAGAGGATACGCGTCCCAGGGATTGACCCGGATGGCGTAGCGGTAGAGCTCCTCCGCCCGCGCCCGCATCGTCTGCCACGGACCCATGGGATTGTCGAGACGCCGGATGTAGAGGTCGGCGAGGAGATCTCCGAAGTACGCGGGCGCCGTGCTGTCGAGCGGGTCCGCCGCGAGCGCTGCCTGGAACGTCCGCACCGCGGGGATGAGCTGCCCCGCGGCGACCTCGCGCGTCGCTTCGTCGTGGAGCGCCGTGGCCGCGACCGGCGGCGCGACGATCGGCCGGAGGCCGACGAACACGGCGACGAGCGGCAACACAAACAGCCGCTGCCAGACGCGCGCCCGAGGGCGATCGTCGAGCGTTGCGTGCGCCGCGACCGCGGCGGCCAGGAGCAGCAGCAGCGCGAGGTTCGTGACGACGAACAGATTCTCGTCCACGGTGCTTACGGCGGCGACCCCGGCCGTGCCCGCGGCCCACACGCCGAGCCAGATCCGATCCCCCGCCCCTCCGCGCGCGTACCGGCGCGCGACGCGCCACAGCCCCCAGAGGACGGCGAGCGCCAGCAATCCGGCACCGACTTCGCCCGTGGTCGTGAGGATCTGCAGGTAGTCGTTATGCGCCGACCCCGGGGGGTTGACCATGGCGTAGGTCTCGAGCACCCCCTGCGGGCGATACGGCGAGTACACGCCGTTGAACGTCCCGAGCCCGGTCCCCCACAGCCGGTGTGCCCGCCACATCGCAAGCGCGGTGCGCCAGATGAACAGCCGGCTGACGCCGGTATCCTCTTGCTCCGGGGCGATGCTCTGGGCCCGTGCGCCGACGTTCGGAAGCGCGACGACGGCCGCGGCCGCGACCAGGGCGACGAGCAGCACGACGGGCCAGGCGCGGCGCCGCACCGGCCACGACAGGACCGCGCACGCCACGACGAAGATCGCGAGGCCCACGTAGCCGCCGCG
>JAJPIA010000098.1 GCA_021324975.1 Bacillota bacterium | reverse complement strand
TTGCGGATCGTCTCGCGGTACGCGACCTGCGGCCGCCCCACGTTGGCTTCCACCTTGAACTCCCGCAGCAGCCGGTCGACGATGATCTCCAGGTGCAGCTCGCCCATGCCGGAGATGATCGTCTGCGCGGTCTCCGCGTCGAACCGGACCTTGAACGTGGGGTCCTCCTCGGCCAGCTTGGTCAGCGACGCGCCGAGCTTCTCCTCGTCCGCGCGCGTCTTCGGCTCCACCGCGACGGAGATCACGGGCTCGGGGAACTTGATCGACTCCAGCACGATCGGGTGGGCCTCGTCGCACAGGGTGTCGCCGGTGGTCGTCACCTTGAGCCCGACCGCGGCGACGACGTTGCCTGCCGTGACCGCCTGGATGTCCTCCCGGTGGTTCGCATGCATCTGCAAGATCCGGCTGACGCGCTCCTTCGTGTCCCGGGTGGCATTGTACACGTACGACCCCGACTGCAGGGTCCCGGAGTAGACGCGGAAGTACGTGAGCTTGCCGACGTACGGGTCGCTGACGATCTTGAACGCCAGGCCTGAGAACGGCGCCGCCGGGTCGGCGGTGCGGGTGTCGGGCTGATCGGTTTCGGGGTTCACGCCTTCCACGGGCGGGACGTCGAGCGGGGACGGCAGGTAGCTCACGACGGCGTCGAGGAGCGGCTGCACGCCCTTGTTCCGAAACGCGGTGCCGCACAGCACGGGGATGAGCTTCGTGGACAGCGTGCCCTTCCGCAGCGCCGCGACGATCTCGTCCTCTGTGAGCGGGGTGCCCTCGAGGTACTTCTCCGTCAAGCGGTCGTCCATCTCCGCGGCCGCCTCGATAAGCGCCTCGCGGTGCTTCTCCGCCAGCGGCCGCAGCGCGGCCGGGATGTCGGCCTGGTCGCTCCGGGTCCCGAGGTCGTCCGTGTAGATGATCGACGTCATCTTGATCAGGTCGATGACGCCCTCGAACCCGTCCTCGGCGCCGACCGGCAACTGGATCGGCACGGCGCGCGCCTCGAGGCGGTCCTTGATCATGCCCACCGTGCGGGAGAAGTCCGCCCCCGTGCGGTCCATCTTATTAATGAAGACGATCCGCGGCACGCCGTACCGGTCGGCCTGCCGCCACACCGTCTCGGACTGCGGCTGCACGCCCTCCACCGCGCTCAGGACGACGATGGCGCCGTCCAGCACGCGCAGGGACCGCTCCACCTCGGCCGTGAAATCAACGTGGCCCGGCGTGTCGATGATGTTGATGCTGTGACCCCGCCACTGCGCGGTGGTCGCCGCCGAGGTAATCGTGATCCCGCGCTCCCGCTCCTGGACCATCCAGTCCATCGTGGCGGAGCCCTCGTCCACCTCGCCGATCCGATGCGTGCGCCCCGTGTAAAAGAGGATGCGCTCCGTCGTGGTCGTCTTACCCGCATCGATGTGGGCGACGATCCCGATGTTGCGAATCTTGTCCAGCGACCGCTCCGCCGTCATGGCTGCTCCCTGCTTCGTCTCCAGCTGCGTTGGCATGCGCTCCCGGTTCCCCTACCAGCGATAGTGTGCGAACGCCTTGTTCGCCTCGGCCATCTTGTGCGTGTCCTCGCGCCGCTTCACCGCGGCCCCCGCGTTGTTGCTGGCGTCCAGGATCTCCGCCGCGAGTTTCTCCCGCATCGTCCGGCCCGGGCGCTGGCGCGCGTACTGCACGAGCCAGCGCACCCCGAGCGACAGCCGCCGCTCGGGCCGCACCTCCACGGGCACCTGGTAGGTGGCCCCGCCGACCCGGCGCGGCTTGACCTCCAGTACCGGCATGATGTTGTGCAGCGCCTGGTCCAGCGTCTTCGCGGGCTCCTTCGCGCCCTTTTCCTGGACCGCCGCCAATGCCGCGTAGACGATCCGCTCGGCGAGACTCTTCTTGCCCCGGGTCATCACCTTGTTGACGAGCCGGGTGACCATCGGACTGCCGTACGTCGCATCCGGCACTACGAGCCGGCGCGACACCGACCCCTTACGCGGCATCAGCGTGCCTCCCGTCGTTCAGCATCGGCCGGTTCCCGCCCGCCTCACGCCGCCCCGGCCTTCTTCGGCCGCTTGGCGCCGTACTTGGAGCGGCCGCGTTTCCGGTCCTGGACGCCGGCCGTATCCAGCGTGCCCCGGATGATGTGGTAGCGAATGCCGGGGAGATCCTTGACGCGACCGCCGCGGATGAGGACCACGGAGTGCTCCTGGAGGTTATGCCCGATCCCCGGGATGTATGCCGTGACCTCCTGGCCGTTGGTCAGCCGCACGCGGGCGATTTTGCGCAGCGCCGAGTTCGGCTTCTTGGGCGTTGTCGTCTTGACCTGAATGCACACCCCGCGCCGCTGCGGGCTGTTTTGCAGCGCCGGCGACTTGCTCTTCACCGGCTCGATGTTCCGGCCCAACCGCACGAGCTGCGTAATCGTCGGCACGCTCCACCTCCGCGGGACACCGCGGTGCCCCGGTTCCGCCGTTCCCTTCGTTTTCGCCGTCCTGCCGTCCGCGCCGTTCCCCGGGGGGCGCCGCCACGCGCAGAGTTCCCCGGGTCGGGCCGTCCCCTCCGCCCGCGCCGAGGCTCTGTGCGATGCCGGCGGCCGAATGACCCGGCCGGGTTATCGCGCGTCCGTCTGTTTACGATTGGTCATGCGCCATACGCGGTGCCGGAGCCGGCACCCTGCGGCGCATTACAAGGGGTCTCCCCGAATCACCCGGACCGTCGCGTGCGCGTTACTCGGTGATCGCCGCCACCGCCGCGCCGACCGCAATTCCGCACGCCCGCCCAAGCTCGACCATCGACGCGACCTCGATGACGTCGGCGCCCCGTTCCTTGGCGGCTCGGAGCACCGGCTCCGTCACGCGCCGATCGGCGTCCTGGGCGACGTAGACCACCCGGGCGTGTCCGCGATTGATGGCCTTGGTCGTCTGGTTGGTGCCGATTGACCGCTGCGTCGCCGTTTTCAGATCATCCAGCGTCCACAACCGCTAGCTCCATCGCACGCGCCGGCGCCCGACGCTCTTCCGAGGCCGAACGCCGACCCGGACAGTATAGCAACGGCCGGAAGGAGTGTCAACGGACGTATCGCGCTACGCGAGCCCCTCCACGGTCACCTTCGTCGACCGGTACCGGGCCATGCCGGTGCCGGCCGGGATCAACTTGCCGATGATGACGTTCTCCTTGAGGCCGAGCAGCGGGTCCACCTTGCCCTTGGTCGCGGCGTCGGTGAGCACGCGCGCCGTCTCCTGGAAGCTCGCCGCGGACAGGAAGCTCTCGGTGGCGAGCGACGCCTTGGTGATGCCGAGAAGCACCGGGCGCGCCGTCGCCGGCTCCTTGCGGGACGCCATGACGCGCGCGTTCTCGCCCTCCAGCGCGAACACGTCGACCAGCTCGCCGGGCAGGAACTCCGTGTCCCCGGGCTCCTCGATCTTCACGCGCCGCAGCATCTGGCGGACGATGATCTCGATGTGCTTGTCGTTGATATCCACGCCCTGGCCCCGGTACACGGCCTGGATCTCCTTCACGAGGCACGCCTGCACCGCCGCCAGCCCCTTGATCCGCAGGACGTCGTGCGGGTTGACGGACCCATCGCTGAGCTGGTCGCCCGCGAAGACCTTGTCGCCGTCGGCGTAGCGCACCTTCACCCCGTACTGCACGGGATACTCTCGCTCGTCGTCGCGGCCGCTCACCGTGATGATGCGGTTGCCCTTGTTCTCCGACACGTGCACCTTGCCGTCGATCTCGGCGATCGGCGCCTGTCCCTTCGGCCGGCGCGCCTCGAACAGCTCCTCCACGCGCGGCAGCCCGGCCGTGATGTCGACCCCGGCGACGCCGCCCGTGTGGAACGTGCGCATCGTCAGCTGCGTGCCCGGCTCCCCGATAGACTGCGCCGCGATGATCCCGACGGCTTCGCCGATCTCGACGAGCTTGCCGGTGGCGAGGTTGCGGCCGTAGCACTTCGCGCAGATGCCGTAGCGCGTCTTGCAGCTCAGCACCGACCGCACCGTGACCGACTCGATCCCCGCCTCCTCGATCTCCTCGGTCATCGCCTCGTCGATCTCCTGGCCGGCCTCCACGATCACCCGCTTGCTCCGCGGCGCCACGATATCCTCGGCCGCGACGCGCCCGACAATCCGGTCGGCCAGGGGCACCACCACGACCTCCTCCTTGCCGTCCCGAATCGGGGTCTTGATCGCGGCCATTTCCACGCCGGCCGTGGTCTTGCAGTCCTCCTCGCGGATGATGACGTCCTGCGCCACGTCGACCAGCCGGCGCGTCAGATACCCCGACTCCGACGTGCGAATCGCGGTGTCCGCGAGGCCTTTACGCTGCCCGTGGGTGCTGATGAAGTACTCCAGTACCGTCAGTCCTTCGCGGAAGTTGGCCTTGATCGGCAGCTCGATGATGCGGCCGGATGGATCCGACATGAGCCCCCGCATGCCGGCCAGCTGCACGATCTGCTCGGGATTGCCCCGGGCGCCGGACCGGGACATCATGTACAACGGGTTGAACGGGTCGAAGGCATTGACCATCAGGCGCTTCATCTCCACGGACGCCTTGGTCCAGACCTCCACGGTCCGCGTGTACTTCTCAACGGACGTGATGAGGCCGCGCCCGTACTGGCGGTCGATCTCGTCCACTTCCTTCTCCGCCTTGCCCAGGATTTCGTCCTTCTCTTTGGGGATCACGATGTCGGATAGCGCGATGCCGCTGCCGCTCACGGTGGCGTAGCGGAAGCCGAGATCCTTGATGCTGTCCAGCAACTGCACGGTCTTCGTGGAGCCGAGCCGGTTGTACGCCTCGGACACGATCTGCGAGAGGATCTTGCGGTCGCAGACCTCGTTGACGAACCGCAGCTCCTCCGGGATCGCCTCGTTGAAGATCACCCGGCCCACGGTCGTGTCGATCATCTCGCCGCTGAACCGCACCTTGATCTTGGCGTGCAGGTCGACGACGCCGCTCTCGTACGCGAGGACCACCTCGTCCGGCCGGCTGAAGATCTTGCCCTCGCCCCGCGCGCCGTCGGCCTCGAGCGTGAGGTAGTACGCGCCGAACACGATGTCGCGCGTCGGCGACGTGATCGCGCGCCCGTACGCGGGCGAGAGGATGTTGTACGCCGACAGCATGAGGATGCGCGCCTCGGCCTGCGCCGCGGCGCTCAGCGGCACGTGCGCCGCCATCTGGTCGCCGTCGAAATCGGCGTTGTACGCGGTGCACACGAGCGGGTGCACCTGGATCGCCTTGCCCTCGATCAGCACCGGCTCGAACGCCTGGATCCCGAGCCGGTGCAGCGTCGGGGCGCGGTTCAGCATCACGGGGTGCTCGTGCACCACCTCTTCCAGCACGTCCCACACTTCCGG
>JAJPIA010000096.1 GCA_021324975.1 Bacillota bacterium | reverse complement strand
TTTCCGCTGTACAGCATGGGCGAAACCGCCGAGAACGTCGCCGAGCGCTACGGGATCGCCCGCGAGGCGCAGGACGCGTTTGCGCTCGAGAGTCAGACCCGCGCGGCCGCCGCGGCGCGGGACGGCCGGTTTGCCGAGGAGATCGCCCCGGTGACCGCCCCGGGCGTGCGCGGGGAGTCGTCGGTCGTGACGACCGACGAGCACCCGCGGCCGGACATCACGCTTGATCGTCTGGCCGCGCTCCCTCCCGCGTTTCGCGCGGGTGGCACGGTCACGGCCGGCAACTCGTCCGGCATCAACGACGGCGCGGCGGCGTTGCTGGTGGCGTCGGCGGAGTGGGTGGAGCGGCAGGGGAAGCGCCCGCTCGCCCGCATCGCGGGCGGCGCCGTCGCCGCGGTAGATCCGTCGTACATGGGCATCGGGCCGGTGCCGGCGACGCAGAAGGCGCTTGCCCGCGCAGGGTGGACGATCGGGGACGTGGGCCTCGTGGAGCTCAACGAGGCGTTTGCGGCCCAAGTCCTCGCGTGCGTCTCCGACCTCGGGATCGACCGCGACCGGCTGAACCCCAACGGCGGCGCGATCGCGCTCGGGCATCCGGTCGGCGCGAGCGGCGCCCGCATCCTGGTCACGCTGGTGCACGAAATGGTCCGCCGGAACGTCCGGCGGGGGCTCGCGACGATGTGCATCGGCGTGGGGCAGGGCATCGCCACGCTCCTCGAGCGCTCGCCCGACACGTGACCCCGCAGACGGCCCCCGGCGCGCGGGCGGTGCGGGCCCGGTCCTTGCTGTTTACGCTGTTGGGCGACTACGTGCGCCACTACGGCGGCACCGCCTGGATCGGCAGCCTCATCGCGCTTATGGCGGAGCTCGGTTTCACCGCGCCCGCCGTGCGCGCGGCCGTCTCCCGCATGGCGCGGCAGGGATGGCTCCGCCCGATCCGGGAGGGGCGGGCGAGCTACTACGCGCTCACGGCCCGCGGGCAGAGCCGCGTCGAGGAGGCGGCGCGTCGCATCTTCAAGCTGCACCCCGAGCCGTGGGACGGGGTGTGGCGGCTCTTGATCGTGCCCCCGCCGGCCGACCGCGCGCGGCGTGCCGATCTGCGCCGCGAGCTCACGTGGATGGGGTTTGCGCCGCTCGCCCGTGGTGTCTACCTCACGCCCAACGACCTCTGGGAATTGATGACGGCCGTGGCGGAGCGGTACGGCGTCGCCGGCCGGATCGAGGCGTTTGCGGCGCGGCGTGTCGGCGCGGGGTCCGACGCGGACGTCGCGGCGCGGTACTGGGACGTGGACGCGATCGGCCGCGCGTACCAGGAGTTTCTCGAGGTCTGGCGGCCGCGGTGGCAGGCGCGGCGCGACACACCGGCTGCCGAACCGCTCCCCGACGCCGCCGCGTTTGCGGAAAAGACCCGGCTCGTCCACGAGTTCCGAAAGTTCCTGTTCGTCGATCCGGGCCTGCCGCGCGACCTGCTGCCGCCGCGGTGGAGCGGCGCCGAGGCGCGGGTCGTCTTTTCCGCCTACTATCATCTGCTCTCCGAGGCGGCCCTCAGGTTCTTCGAGGCACACTATCGCCCGGCGCCGGGCCGCGAGGGGGAACTGGCCGAGGGGCGCCGCGCGGCGCGTCGAGATCCGTTCCGTCCGGCCGACGCCGTTGCGCCGGCGCCTCCCCGGTAGGCCGCGGGTCGCGGCGCACTCCCTCGATACGCATGCCGCCACGCCGTGTCAATCCGCGCGCACACCCGATCGTTCGTTTGACACCGCGTCCGGTCGGCCGATATAATGAACGCTGTCCGAAAGGCTTTTTTTGTTTTGGGCGGGAGGGAACACGCGCGTGAAGCTCAGCCACCCGGTCCGCGTGATCGGAGTCCTGGTTATCGCGCTCGCGGCGTTCGGCGTCGCGTTTCAGCCGGTCCGGTTCGAGGGCGCGACGCCGGTCTTTCAGCGACCGCGGCCGCATCTCAACCTCGGCCTCGATCTGCAGGGCGGCAGCAACATCGTGCTCCAGGCCAAGCCGACGGCCCAGACGCCGGTGAGCAACGACGCGATGGACGGCGTGCTCCGGGTGATCCGCAACCGCGTGGATCAGCTCGGCGTCGCCGAACCGGACATCGCGCGGCAGGGTCCGAATCGCATCCAGGTGCAGTTGCCCGGGATCCAGAACCCGGCGCGCGCGATCGAGATCATCGGCAAGACGGCCCTCCTCGAGTTCGTCGACACTGCGACCCAGCAGCTCCCCCAGGGGGCGGAGTGGCGCGGCACCGACACGGTCGTGCTGCCCGACAAGTCCACGATCAAGGTGCACAAGGCCGTGCTGCTTACCGGCGCGGATCTGAGCGACGCGCAGGTGACGTTCGATCAGTTCGGCCGCCCGCAGGTCGGGTTTACGTTCAAGAGCACGGCGGCGAAGAAGTTCCTCGACTTTACGACCAAGAACATCGGGAAGTACCTGACGATCGTGCTCGACAACCGGGTCATCAGCTCGCCCGTGATCAACAGCCCGATCCCGGGCGGCAAGGGCGTGATCGAAGGCGGTTTCACGCTGGACTCCGCGCGTGACCTGGCCGTGCTGCTGCGGGCCGGCGCGTTGCCGCTGCCGGTTACCGTCGTCGAAAATCGGACGGTTGGGCCCGTGCTGGGCCGCGACTCCATCGACCGGAGCGTGCGCGCCGGCGAGATCGCGATCGTGCTGGTCGGCCTGTTCATGTTCTTGTACTACCGGTTTGCGGGATTGCTGGCCGACCTCGCGCTCGGGGTGTACACGCTGATCCTGTTCGCGCTCATGGCCGGCATCGGCGCGACGCTGAGCCTGCCGGGGATCGCGGGGTTCATCCTATCGCTCGGCGTGGCCGTGGATGCGAACGTCATCATCTTCGAAAAGGTCAAGGAAGAGCTCCGGTCCCGCAAGACCCTCCGGGCGTCGGTCGCGGCCGGGTGGGCCCGCGCGATCGTGACGATCCTCGACTCCAACGCGACGACCTTGATCGGCGCCACGGTCCTGCTGTGGCTCGGCACCGGGCCGGTGCGCGGCTTCGCCGTGACGCTCATCCTGGGCATCCTGACGAGCATCTTCACCGCGATCGTGGTGACGCGGGTGTTCGTGGACGTGGCGCTCGACGCGCCGGCGCTCGCCGGCGCGATCCAGAGCCTGGCGTCGCTGGGACGCGGCCGGCCGATCGCCGCCGAGAGCGGCGCGGGGGAGTAGCCGCGTGGACAAGACCTTCAACCTGATCCGGCACCGCCGCTGGTACTACCTCCTGTCGCTGGCGGTGATCGTGCCGGGACTCATCGCGCTCTACGTGCACCATGTGCGCGACCACCACGCGCTCAACTGGGGCGTCGACTTCACCGGCGGCAACCAGTTGCAGCTGAGGATCGATGATCCGTTCTCCGACGGCGACATCCGCGCGGTCATGACCCGGTTCGGCCTCGCGGACGCGGTGATCCAGCGGTCGGGCCAGAACGAGGTGTTCATCAAGACGCGGCCCCTCACGCAGCTGCAGATGAACCAGATCACCGACGCCGTGCGCGCCCGGTTTGCGCACACGGAGATGCTGCGCGAGGACACCGTGGGGCCGGAGATCGGCGCGGAGCTGCGCAACGCGGCGATCACGGGGGTCGTGATCGGCCTGCTCCTCCAGGTCGTCTACATCTCGATTCGGTTCCAGTCGGTGCGGTTTGCGATCGCCGCGGACGTGGCGCTGCTCCACGACCTGCTCGTGGTGATCGGCGCGTTTGCCTTGACCCAATTCGAGGTGGACAGCTCGTTCCTCGCGGTCCTGCTCACGGTCGCAGGCTACTCCATCAACGACACGATCGTGATCTTCGACCGGATTCGAGAGAACCTGAACATGCGCACGCGGGAGCCGTTTGAGCCGCTTGTCAATCGCAGCGTGCTCGAAGCCCTCGTGCGGTCGATCAATACGGCGATGACTGCGGTGCTCGCGATCGGGGCGGTGTACGTGTTCGGAGGCGAGACGATCCGGAGCGTCGCGTTCGGCCTGGTGGTGGCCATCCTCACCGGCGGCTACTCGTCGATCTTCAACGCGAGCCCGATCCTCGTGGATTGGTACAACTGGGCGGAGCGGCGGGGTGCCGCCCGGGGCGCCGCCCCGGCTCGCCCCGCCCCGCCGGTGCGAGAGCCCGTCATCTCGGACGACGGCAGCGGCGACGAGGCAATGGCTGCTCCCGTGCTGAACGCGCCGGCCCGCCCGGCGCCCGGCCGGCGCCGGGGCGGGCGCCGCCGCCGGTAGGAGCCGCCGATGCGGGCAGCGCCGATCTGGATGCTCGTGATCCTCGTTGCCGTCACGATCTTCGCGCTCAGCAACAACGCCACGGTCACGGTCAAGTTTGCGCAGTGGCAGCTGTACAACGGCTCGCTGGCGCTGGCGATCGTGGGCGCGGGCGTGGTCGGAGCGCTCGCCACGTTTCTCTCCTCGCTTCCGCATCGCTCGCGCCTCGGCAGCCGCATCCGCGACCTGGAGCAACGCGTGCGTGCCACGGAGGGCGCGCCGCGGCCCCAGCCGTCCGGGCCGACCGTCGGATCGGTTCCGGGTCCCGACGACACCCGGCGGTTCCCGTAGCACCGTCTGGAACGCGGTGCGGCGCCCGACCGCGTAGCACTGCCGGGGCGCAGCGAAACGCCGCGATACCGGTCTCCCGTATAATGCAGGTATGGCCATACTCGAGCGCCCTCCATGGGTCGTGGCGCCGGCGGACGCCGGCGCCGAGGCACTGGCGCGTGAACTCGGCGTGCCCGTGCTCGTGGCGCATGCCCTCCGACGCCGCGGCATCGCGTCGGCGCAGGACGCACGGGAGTTCCTTTCGCCCTCGCTCGACCGCCTTGCCGACCCCCTGACGGTGCCGGGCATGGCGCACGCGGCCGACCGGCTCGCGGCCGCGCTGGCGTCGGGCGAGCGCGTGGCCATCCACGGCGACTACGACGTGGACGGCATCTCCGCCGCCGCCATCCTGGTGCGGACGCTTCGGGGTCTCGGCGCGGATCCGCTGTGGTACGTGCCGCACCGCATCCGCGACGGCTACGGTCTCGGGATGCCGGCTGTGGAGGCGCTCGCCGCGCAGGGCGCGCGTGTGCTCGTCGCCGCGGACTGCGGCATCACCGCCTACGACGCGGTCGCCCGGGCCGCGACGCTGGGTCTCGACGTCGTCATCGTCGACCACCACACGCCGGGCCCCGAGCGGCCGGCGGGGGTGGTCGTGGCGCCGGAGGGAGCCGGCGGCCTCCACCCTGCACCGTGCGCGGCCGGGCTGGCCTACCTCCTGGCGTGGGCGCTCCGGCGGCGCGCAGCGGGGCAGGGGGCGCCGGAGACGCTGGCCGCCCTTGCCGCGCTCGGGACGATCGCGGACGTCGTGCCGCTGCTCGGCGACAACCGGCGGCTCGCCGCGTGCGGGCTCGGACAGCTCCGCACCGCGCCCATCGCGGGCATCCGTGCGCTCATCGACATCGCGGGCATCACGGGGCCGCTCGAAGCGTGGCACATCGGCTGGCAGCTCGGGCCCCGCCTGAATGCGCCCGGCCGGCTCGGCGATCCCACCCCGGCGCTCCGGCTGCTGTTGACCGACGACCCGGGGGAGGCACGCCGCCTCGCCGAGGCGCTCGACGAGGCCAACCGCGAACGGCAGGCCATCTTGGAGCAGGTGCTCGGGGAGGCGATCACGCAGGTCGGATTGGAGCCGGACGCTCCGGCCCTCGTCGTCGCGGGGGAAGGTTGGCACCCCGGCGTCGTCGGGCTGGTGGCGGGACGCCTGGTGGAGCAGTTCAACCGGCCCGCCATCGCGGTGGCGCTCGCGGACGGCGTGGGACGCGGCTCGGCGCGCAGCATCGACGGCTTCCACCTGGTTCAGGCGCTCGATGCCTGCCGCGTGCACCTGCGCGGGTTTGGCGGACACGCCATGGCAGCAGGGTTGTCCATCGACGCGGGATCGCTCGAGGCGTTCCGCCGTGCGTTTCTCGACGTGGCGGCCGCGCACGCACCGGCGGCGCCGGTCGCGCTCGACGTGGACGCCGACGTGTCGCTCGCCGACGTGACAGTGCCGCTCGTCACCGCGCTGGACGAGCTCGGGCCGTTTGGGCCCGGCAACCCGCAGCCGGTGTGGGCGGTGCGCTCCGTGCACGCGGTGACCCGGCGGGTGGTCGGCGATGGGACGCACCTGCGGATGGGTGTCACCGACGGGTCGGTGTTCGTGGAGACCATCGGCTTTGCCATGGCCGGGGTCGCGGAGCTGTTGAGCTTCACCGACGCCGCCGTGGATCTGGCCTTCGTACCCGAGCTCGACCGCTTCGAGCCCGATCGCGTGCGCCTGCGGCTCCGCGCGCTCAGCGTCCCGGGCGTCGACCCGGGGGCGTTGCTGACCGATACCGCGCAGCTGATCGACCGGTTGTTCCGGCGGGCCGACGACTACCTCGGGGATGCGGAACCGCCCCGCGAGAGCGCGCCCGAATTCTACACGAAGGTCGCGGGGGTGACGTTCAATGACCGCCAGACGGTCATTGCCGCGCTCGCACCCGGGGACACGCTGACCCTGCGGCGTGAGCCGGACAACCCACACGATCCTCACGCCGTGCGCGTGGCGGCGCCCGACGGCCGCATGATCGGATACCTGCGCGCCCGCGTGGCCGGGCGCATTGCGCCCGCGATGGATGCGGGCGGCCGCTATCGCGCGATCGTCTCCCGCGTCACGGGAGGCGGGGACCGCACGCTCGGGGTGAACGTCCACGTCCAGCGGGAGGACGACGAGCCGACACCGCTGCGGACGGCGTCCCGACGGGCGTGGCGCGCGTTGGACCGTCCTGCCCGAATCGCGCGGCTCCCGATTTACGTTAATGAAGGACGTCCGCTGCGACCCGCGCTCGCGGAGGCGCTGGAGGAGCTGGCGCGCGGGCGCTCCGTCGTGCTCGCCGTTCCCCCGGGCCGGGGGTGGGCGACGGCGGTCGCGGCGGTGGCGGCGCATGCCGCCTGCGGCGACCACACGACGCTCGTCATCGAGCCGCTGTGGGCCGACGCCGAGCGGCGGGCTGAGCAGCTGGGGTCGCGGCTCGGCGCGATCGGGCTGCGTGTCGAGGCGTTGCACGGGGTGCTGGACGTCGGGCGGCGGGACGATGCGCTGGCCGGCCTGGCGGCGGGCGGTTCCGACGTCGCGGTGGCGACCATCGAGGCGCTGCGCTCGGGGATGCTGGCCGAGGCCTGGATCACGCGCGCGGCCGCGGCCGTCCTCGACGGTGTGGCGCCGGCCGATCTGGCGCAGCTGCCGGCGCACGTGCTCAGACGGCCGCGGCTCCTGCTCGCGGAGCCCGCGGGTGCCGCATCGCTCGCCCATGAGCTCGGCGGGGTCGCCATCTTGCGAGACGACCCCGCGCGGCTTACGCTGCGCATCGACGACCGCCGCGGTGCGGATCCGCTGGCCGCGGTAGAGGAAGCGGTTGCAAGTGACGAGAAGTGCGTCGTTTATGCCGCTACGCCGGACACCTGTGTCCGGCTCGCCGCGCAGGTCCGGGAACGGGCCGGCGGGGATGCGCGCATCGCGTACCTGCACGAGGGGTTGCCCCGTCCGGTGCGGCAGGCTGTGGGACGTGCATTTGAGGAGGGCCGGCTAAAGGTGCTGGTGACGACGACGCTGTCTGAGGAGGCGCTGCCGCGAGACCTGCGCCGGGCCGTGCTGGCGTCGTTTCCCAGCGGCCGCCGGGACTTGCTGGCCGTGTGCGGCGCCGTCGGGCTCGACCGGCGACCATCGACGATCACGCTTGCCTGGGCCGCCGACGATCGCGCCGTCCGCCGGCGCGCGCTCGGTGAGCGCTGCCCGGACCGCGTGCTGCTCGCGGCGCTCTATCGGGCGCTGCGTGAGTGGCGCGGCGTCGACCCGTTTGCGTGGCCGGACAATGCAACGTGGGAGCGCGTACAGGCCACGGTGCCCGGCGCCACTCGGGCGACCGTGGACGCCGCCTGCGCGGTGTTCGAGGAAGCCGGGCTGGCCGTGCGGGAAGCGGCGGAGTCGGGCTGGCAGGTGCGGCTTCTGCCCGTCGACGGGCGGCGGGATCTCGGGATCTCGCTCCGGTACCGGGAAGGGGCGCGCCAACGGGAGGCGTTCGACCGCTTCGCCGCCTGGCTCGAGCGCAGCACCCCGGGGGACATCGAGCGTGCGGTGCTGGCGTAGGTTAGGGGAGGACGCGCCGTGAGCGCGGAACAGCCGGGCGGCGCCAAAACACCGGGCCCCGTCGAAGTCGTGACCGAGGCGATGAAGCGGTTCCATCTCGTGCGGAGCGCCGAGGAGACGCTCCCGGAGGATGCGGAGACCCTGCTCCGACAGGTGCGCGAAACGGTCCCGCATGCCGACCGCGACCTCATCCGCCGCGCCTACCTGTTCGCGCGGGACGCGCACGCCGGTCAGACCCGCGCCTCCAACGAGCCGTATGTCCACCACAGCGTGGCGGTCGCCGGCATTCTCGTCGGGCTGCGGCTCGACTCGGCGACGATCGCGGCGGCGCTGCTCCACGACGTCCCCGAGGACACGTCCCACACGATCGACGCGATCAAGCAGCGTTTCGGCGCCGAAATCGCCGGCCTCGTGGACGGCGTCACGAAACTCGGCCGCATCGAGTGGAAGACCCGGGAGGAGCGCCAGGCGGAGAACCTGCGCAAGATGTTCCTGGCGATGGCGAGCGACATCCGCATCATCCTGATCAAGCTCGCCGATCGCGTGCACAACATGCGGACGATCGAGTTCCTGCCGGAGTGGAAGCAGAAGCGCACGGCGCGGGAGACGCTGGAGATCTACGCGCCGCTCACGGAGCGTCTCGGGATCGCCAGCATCAAACGCGAGCTGGAGGACCGGGCGTTCCGGGTGCTCGAGCCCGGCGCGTACGACGAGATCGCGCGGCAACTCGAGCGCACCAGTCAGGAGCAGGATGCCCTGCTGGCGCGGGTCGTGGCGACGCTCCAGGCCGAGCTGAGCCGGGCCGGCATCCGCGTGGACCGGGCCGCCATCACCGCGCGGCCGAAGCACGTCTACAGCATCTACCAGAAGATGCAGCGCCCGAAGTACCAGGGCCAGGGCGTGGGACGAATCTACGACCGGCTCGCGGTGCGGGTCGTCGTCAACGACGTCCGCGAGTGCTACGAGACGTTCGGGATCGTGCACGCGCTCTGGAAGCCCATCCCGGGCGAAGTCGACGACTACATCGCAAACCCGAAGACCAGCGGGTACCAATCGTTGCACACCGCCGTCCTGTACGAGGGGCAGCCGCTCGAGATCCAGATCCGCACGCAGCAGATGCACCGGGTGGCGGAGCATGGGATCGCGGCACACTGGCGCTACAAGGAGGGCGGAGGCAAAACCGAGCCCGCGTTCGACCAGAAGCTGTCGTGGCTGCGCCAGCTCCTGGAGTGGCATCAGGAGCTCCAGGACGCGCGGGAGTTCATGCACTCCGTCAAGATCGACCTGTTTCAGAACGAGGTCTTCGTGTTCACCCCCAAGGGCGACGTGATCGACCTGCCGGCCGGCGCCACGCCCGTGGACTTCGCGTTTCGCATCCACACCGACGTCGGGTACCATACCACCGGCGCGCGCGTCAATGGCCGCCTCGTGCCGCTGAGCCACCGGCTTGTGTCCGGCGACATCGTCGAAGTCATGACCACCAAGCACAGCGCCGGACCGAGTCGCGACTGGCTGGCGTTCGTCCAGACGAGCAACGCGCGGACGAAGATCCGGCAGTGGTTCAAGCGCGAGCGGCGCGACGAGAACATCCTGCGCGGCAAGGAGCTGCTCGAAAAGGAACTGCGCCGCGCGGGCGCGCAGGCGCTCGCACGGGCGGAGCGCCTGCGGGACGTCGCCGCCCGCTTCAGCCTGCCGAACGAGGACGAGCTCTACGCGGCGCTCGGCAACGGGGACGTGTCGCTGCTGCACGTCGTCCAGGCGCTGCGCGGCGAGCCGGCCGCCGAGGAGGAGACGCTCCCCGCGCCGTCCGCACCGCCGCCGGCGGCCACGGCGCGCGGGATCCGGGTGCGCGGCGTGGACAACGTCCTGATGCGCTTCGGCCGCTGCTGCAGCCCGCTGCCCGGGGACCGTGTGGTCGGCTATATCACGCGCGGCCGCGGCGTCAGCATTCACCGCGCGGACTGCCCGAACATCCAGTTTCTGCGGTCCCAGCCGGAGCGGCTGCTGGAGGTCGAGTGGGAGCCATCGCCCGACGGCTCGTACAAAGTGGAGATCGAGGTCGAGGCGCTGGACAGGGTCGGCGTGCTCAAGGACATCCTGGGCGCCATCACGGAGACCAAGACCAACCTGGTCTCGGTGAATGCCCGGGTCCGCAAAGACAAGGTGGCGGTCGTCAACATCGTGGCGGACATCGGCAACGTGACGCAGCTCACGGCCGTGATGCACCGGATCGGGCGCGTCAAGGACGTGTACAATGTCGAGCGCGTCGTACCGCACTAGTGCATGCCGGGCGGGCCTACCCGAAGCGGGCGTTCGACGCCGCGATATGTGTACGTGCGTAGGGCCCGTTCACTTGCGGCGATAGCAAGCCGAAGGCGGCAGTGGACACAGGCGTCGGGCGTGGAGCGGAGGGGAGGCCCGTCTGGCGCACACTCTGAGGAACATTGGCGACTAGGCATTCGGTCGCAGGGAGGGGAGAGATGATCCATACCGCAGCGCGCGTGTCGGTGTTTACCGAGTCCGTGATCCGGGAGATGACGCGTCTGGCCGCCGAGCACGACGGCATCAACCTGGCCCAGGGATTTCCGGATTTTCCGGCGCCGCCGGAGCTGATCGAGGCGGCCCGCCGCGCGCTCGCGGACGGCCACAACCAGTACGCGATTACCTGGGGAGCTCCCCGGCTCCGCCGCGCGATCGCGGAGAAGGTCCGCTGGTTCAACGGGCTCACGGCCGACCCCGAGCGCAACATCACGGTCACGTGCGGGGCGACCGAAGCGATGATGGCCACGCTGCTCGCGACCGTGGACCCGGGCGACGAGGTCGTCGTGTTCGAGCCGTTTTATGAGAACTACGGCCCAGACGCGAAGCTCTCCGGCGCGGTGCCGAAGTTTGTGCGAATCCGGCTCGAGCCGGGCTTCCCGTTCGATCCCGACGAGCTCGGCGCCGCGGTCGGCCCGCGGACCAAAGCGATCATCGTGACGACGCCCCACAACCCGACCGGCAAGGTATTCACGCGCGCGGAACTCGAGTCGATCGCCGATCTGTGCCGGCGCCACAACCTGCTCGCCATCACCGACGAGGTGTACGAGCACATCGTCTACGACGGTGCGGAGCACGTGAGCCTCGCGACGCTGCCGGGCATGGCCGAGCGCACGGTCATCGTGAACAGCGTCTCCAAAAGCTACAGCGTCACAGGCTGGCGCGTCGGCTGGACGATCGCGCCGGCGCCGATCGCGGACGCGATCCGCAAGGTGCACGATTTCTTGACGGTCGGCGCGGCGGCTCCCCTGCAGGAAGCCGCGGTGACGGGGCTCGAGTTTCCGCGGGAGTACTACGCGCGCTTGGCCGACACGTACCAGCGCAAGCGCGACACGCTCCTGGGGATCCTCGACGGCGCCGGCGTCCGCTGCCTCAGGCCCGCGGGCGCCTACTACATCATGTGCGACGTGAGCGATTTTGGGTTCGCCGACGACTACGCGTTCACGATGCACCTCATCAAGCACGTCGGCGTGGCGCCGGTGCCGGGATCGTCGTTCTTCCACGATCCGGCGCACGGCAAGGACTACGTTCGATTCGCCTTCCCCAAGCGCACGGAGACGTTCGAGCAAGTCCGACAGCGTCTGGCACGGCTTCGCCCCGGCACGCGGGCCGCCGCGGGGGCGCGGCACCCCGGGGCATGACGGAAGCCGTCCGGCCGCGTCCCGTCGCCTCGCCGCGGCCCTGGCGTTCCTACCGGGACGAGTTCGCGATCTTCGAGCGCCACGCGTACCTGAACACGTGCTCGCTCGGAGCGCTCGGCGCCCGGGTGCGGGCGGCGGTCGAGCGGTTTCTCGGCCTGTGGAGCGAATGGGGCGCGTCCGCGTGGTACGGCCCGTGGTGGGAGGAGCTCGATGCGCTGCGCGCGTCGGCCGCCCGCCTCCTCGGCGCGGACCCGGACGAGGTAGCCCTGGCGCCGTCGATCAGCGGCGCGCTCGCCGCGGTGGCGAGCTGCTTCGACTACCGGGCCCGCCCGCGCGTCGTCGTCGCCGACGTCGACTTCCCCACGCTGCCGTATCAGTGGCTGGCGCGGGCGGCGCACGGCACGCACGTGGAGTTCGTGCGCAGCCCCGACGGCCTCGGCGTGCCCATCGAGGCGTTCGAGCGGGCGGTCGACGAGCGCACCGCGCTCGTGGCCACGTCGCACGTCTATTTTCAGAGCGGCGCCGTGCAGGACATCGCCGCCCTCGCTCGCCTCGCGCACGCCCGCGGCGCGTACCTGCTGGTCGACGCCTACCAATCCGCGGGGCAGTTGCCGGTCGACGTGCATGCCGCCGACGTCGACTTCCTGGTGACCGGCGGGCTCAAGTGGCTGCTCGGCGGCCCCGGCATCGCGTACCTCTATGCGCGGCGGGCGCTGTTGCAGGCCTTGCGGCCCGCGGTGTCCGGATGGTTCGGGCACCGGGATCAGTTCGCGTTCGACACGCGGCACTTCGACTACGCGGACACGGCCCGGCGCTTCGAAGCCGGCACGCCCTCGGTCGCCGCCGTGTACGCCGGCCGCGCGGGACTGGAATACGTGCACGAGATCGGCGTCGACCGGATCCGGGCGCGGCAGCTCGAGCTCACCGCGGCGCTCGCGGACGGGCTGCGGGGCCTCGGCCTCCGCCCCCGCCTCTACGGCGACGGCGTCGCGCACGCCGGCATCGTGACGGTGCCGGTCGAGGACCCGTCCACGGTGGTGGCCGCGCTCCGGCGCGACGGCGTCATCATCGACTCCCGCCCCGGCGTGATCCGCCTCTCGACGTACTTTTACAACACGGTCGAGGACATCGGCCGTGCCGTGGCGTCGCTCCGCACCCAGATGCTGTAACGGCTTGCCGCGTTGCCCGGTCACCTGCCTCCTGCTACGCTCTATGCGGCCGGCGGCGTGTGCCCGTCGGGCGCTCCGCCCGCGGTTCCGTCCCGCGCGCGCGGGGCCGCCTGAGGGCGGACGCCGGCGATGCGCGCGCTGGTGCAGCGCGTCCGCGGCGCCGCAGTGTACGTTGCCGAGACGGCCGCCGACGCCGGGCCGGGCCGGGAGCTCGGGCGCATCGGGCACGGCTACGTCGTGCTCCTGGGCATCCGGGTGGACGACATGCCGCGCGACGCGGAGACGCTCGCAGGGCGGGTGGCCGGGTTGCGCGTCTTCGCGGACGATGCCGGACGGATGAACCGGTCCATTCTCGACGTCGGAGGAGAGGTGCTCAGCATCCCGCAGTTTACGCTCTACGCCGACACCCGCCACGGCCGGCGACCGAGCTTCGTCGATGCCGCGTCCCCCGAGCGCGCGGAGCCGCTGTATCTGCGCTTCAACGCGTGCCTGGCCGCATCCGGTGTGCGCGTGACGCCCGGCCGCTTTCGCGCGCACATGACGGTCGAGATCCACAACGACGGCCCGGTCACCATCCTGTTGGAGAGCCCTGCGCCGCCGTGACGCCGCAGGCCACTTTCTGGGAGCTGGCGGCGATCGGCGCCGCGGTCGGCGGCACCGGCGTCTGGGCCCTGGCCGCGGCGGCCAGGGTCGGCGCGCTCCGGCTCCTGCTCGACGTGTTTCCGCGGTCCACCTGGGACAGCGTGACGTGGGGGCTCATCCCGGCGCTCTTGCTCGTGCCGTGCGCCGTTCAAGGGGCAGTGGTGGGATGGCTCGGGATGCGGCGGCCGCGGTCGTACCCGGGGTGGGGCCCGCCCGCCGCCGCCGTGGTCGGGACATTGGTGGCGCTGGCCGCGTTCGGCATGGCGATCCTGGACGGCGTGCGCCGTTTGCCGCCCCGCGCGGTCGCGATCACCACCCGGACCGCGCCGAATGTGTTGATCCCGGCCTTTGCCGTGCTCGTGATTGCCGGGTGGCTCCTCGTTGTCGCGCGGCTCATCCGCTCGCGCATCCTCGGCGCGGCCTCGGTACCGCTGGCCACGGCCGGGGTGGCGCTCGCGTGGTGGCGCGTTCACGGGCAGCTCGTCGCATTGAGCTACGTGCTGGACCGACCGGAGGCAAACGGGTTTTTCGCGGCGGTGGCGGTCGGCGGCGCCGCGGGCGCGGCCTGGGCGGCGCGGCGCCGCCGCGGAGCGCCCGTGGCAGAAGACAAGGCAGCGTGATCCGATGGAGCTGAGAGCGCCTCGAGGCATGCAGGATGTCCTGCCGGGCCAAACCGCCCGGTGGCAGTACGTGGAGGGCGTGCTGCGCGATCTCGCCGGGCGATACGGGTACCGGGAGATTCGGACGCCCGTGGTCGAGCACACGGAGGTGTTTCAGCGCGGCGTCGGCGAGGGTACGGACATCGTGGAGAAAGAGATGTACACATTCCTCGATCGCGGCGGGCGCAGCCTCTCCCTCCGGGCCGAGGGGACCGCGCCCGTGATGCGCGCGTTTCTGGAGCACAACTTGGGCGCCGCCGGCCTGCCCGTCAGTGCCTACTACATCTGCCCCATCTTCCGTTACGACCGTCCCCAGGCCGGGCGGTACCGGCAGCACACCCAGTTCGGCGCCGAGCTCATCGGCAGCCCGGGTCCCGCGGCCGACGCCGAGGTGCTGGGCCTTGCCGTGCGCGGGCTCGAAGCGCTCGGGCTCGAGGGGGTCGAGCTGCACCTCAACAGCGTCGGCGACGCCGTCTGCCGGCCGCAGTACCTCGTCGCGCTCAGGGACTACTTCCGACCGTACCTCGGCGAGCTGTGCGACGACTGCCGCCGGCGCTTCGAGACGGCGCCGCTCCGCCTGCTGGACTGCAAAAACGAACACGATCGCCGCATCGCCGCGGGCGCCCCGCGCATGCTCGGGTTTCTCTGCGATCCCTGCCGTGAGCACTTCGACGGGGTGCAGGAGCACCTCGGGGCGGCGGGGATCACGTACCGCATCGATCCGGGCATCGTGCGCGGGATGGATTATTACACACGCACGGCAGCCGAGGTGTTTTCGGGCAAGATCGGCGCGCAAAACGCGATGTTCGGCGGCGGCCGGTACGACGGGCTGGCCGAACAACTGGGGGGACGCCCAACGCCCGGCGTGGGCTTCGGCATGGGGCTGGAGCGCGTGCTGCTCGTGCTCGAGCAGACAGGCATCGCCGTGCCCGGAGATCCCCCACCCGACCTGTTCATCGCGACCGCGCCGGCGCAGGACCCCGAGCGGGAGCGGCGCCTCGGCGCGCGGGCGCATGCGCTGGCGGACGGGCTCCGCCGCGCCGGGCTGAGCGTGCACGCCGACGTGATGTCACGCAGCCTGACCGCCCAGATGCGGTACGCGAACCGTCTCGGCGCCCGCTTTGTGTGGATCCTGGACGCGGCGCGGCTGCCGCTCCGGGACATGGGCACAAAGGAGGAGGTAGCGCTTGCGGCAAGCTCCGCCGAAGCCGAGGCCCTCGAACGGGGAGATCCAAGCGCCATGGAGCGCTTCCAGCGCATGGTCACAGTGCGCGTGCGCCCGGGCGCGCCGGGGAAGGAGCGGGAATGAACGAAAACGGCGCCTGGCGGCGCACCCACGACAACGGGAGCCTGCGGCCGCAGGATGTGGGGCGCGAGGTGACGCTGATGGGCTGGGTGCACGCCCGCCGGGACCTCGGCGGGCTCATCTTCATCGATCTGCGGGACCGCGAGGGCGTCACCCAGGTCGTGGCCAACCCCCAGGAGAGCGATGCGGCCGCGGCCGTTGCCGCCCAGGTGCGCAGCGAGTACGTGGTCGCCGTGCGCGGGGTGGTGGCAGCGCGGCCGGCGGGGACGGAGAACGCGAAGCTCGCCACGGGCGCCGTGGAAGTACGCGCGCGGGAGGTCCGCGTGCTGAATCCGTCGGAGACGCCGCCGTTCTCGATCGCGGACGACGGCCCCGTGGACGAGGCGGTGCGGCTCAAGTATCGGTACCTCGACCTGCGCCGCCCGTCGATGCTGCACCGGCTCCGGCTCCGGCACCGCGCGGCCAAGGCGATCCGCGACTTTCTGTCCGCCGAAGGCTTCCTCGAGGTCGAAACGCCGATGCTCATCAAGAGCACGCCGGAAGGCGCCCGGGATTTCCTCGTGCCGAGCCGGCTGCAGGCCGGCAAGTTCTACGTGCTGCCGCAGTCGCCGCAGCTGTTCAAACAGATCCTTATGGTGGCCGGCGTGGAACGATACTTTCAGATCGTCCGGTGCTTCCGGGACGAGGATCTGCGGGCGGACCGCCAGCCCGAGTTCACGCAGGTGGACATCGAGATGTCGTTTGTCGACCGCGACGACGTGCTGTCCCTCGGAGAGCGGATGATCGCGTCCGTCATCCGGGAGACGCTCGGCCGCGACATCGCGCTGCCACTACCGCGCCTGACCTACGCGGAGGCCATCGCCCGGTACGGCACGGACAAGCCCGATCTGCGGTTCGGTATGGAGATCCACGACTGTTCGGCGACGTTTCGGGAGAGCCAGTTTCAGATCTTCGCGCAGGCGCTCGCGGCCGGCGGCGCGGTCCGCGGCATCCGCGTGCCCGGGGCCGCGGGCTACAGCCGCCGTGAAACGCAGGAGCTGGAGGCGCTCGCCAAGGCCGCGGGCGCGGCGGGGCTCGTGGCGGCGCACCTGGATCCTGCAGGCGTGCGCGGCCCGCTGGCCAGGCATCTCTCGGCGACGGCCGATCGCGAGCTGCGGGAGCGCTTCGGCGCCGGCGCGGGCGATCTGCTGCTGTTCGTGGCCGGGCCGGCGCACGTGGCCAGCGCGGCGCTCGGCCGCCTGCGCCTGGATCTTGTGCGCCTCCGTCCCGAGCTGCGGGAACGCGTGGGGTTCGACCCGGCGCGCCTGTCGCTGGTGTGGGTCGTCGAGTTTCCTCTCTTCGAGCGCGGGGCCGACGGCACGGTGGGGGCGGTGCACCACCCGTTTACGGCGCCGATCGACGAGGACCTCGAGGGGCTCGATACCGAGCCGCTGGCGGTTCGCGCGAAGGCGTACGACCTCGTGCTCAACGGCGTCGAGCTGGGCGGGGGCAGCATCCGGATCCACCGGCACGATCTGCAGCAGCGCATCTTTGCCGCGCTCGGGATCTCGCCGGCCGTGGCCCGGGAGCGGTTCGGGTTCCTGCTCGACGCGTTCCAGTACGGCGCGCCACCCCACGGCGGGATCGCGCTGGGCTTCGACCGCATGGTGATGCTGTTGGCCGGGGATGAGTCCATCCGCGAGGTGATCGCGTTTCCCAAGACGCAGAGCGCGGCCGACCTGATGACCGGCGCGCCGTCGGAGGTGGACCCGGTGGCGCTCGAAGAGGCGCACATCCGCGTGCGGTTCGACTGAGCCCGTGCCCGCGTTGAGCCTCCGTGCGCCCCGATGATACTATGAAGTCCGATTCCACGAAGGGAGCCCGCGGCCGGGATCGCAGCGCTCCGGCGCGGCCGCCGATGGTGACGCGTCAGCCCAGCCAACTTGAGACGCTCAGGGACGATCCCTGGGACATGGCCCTGCGCCAATTCGCACACGCCGCCGATCACCTCGAGTTGAAGCGCGGCATCCGCGAGGTGCTCGGCCGGCCGCATCGGGAGTTCACGGTACACTTCCCCGTGCAGATGGACGATGGGTCGGTCCAGATGTTCACGGGGTACCGCATCATCCACAACGGCACGCTCGGGCCGACGAAGGGCGGCCTCCGGTACAGCCCCGACGTGCGGGTCAACGAAGTGCGGGCGCTCGCGATGTGGATGACGTGGAAGTGCGCGTTGAGCCAGTTGCCGTACGGAGGGGCCAAGGGCGGCGTCACGTGCGACCCGTCGCGCCTGTCCGCGGCGGAACTGGAGCACCTCACGCGCCGCTACGCGACCGAGATCAGCCCGCTCGTGGGCCCTTACGAGGATATCCCGGCGCCGGATGTAGGCACGAACGATCAGATCATGGCGTGGTTCATGGACACGTACAGCATGCACCGCGGCTACTCGGTGCCCACGGTCGTGACGGGGAAGCCTGTGGTCATCGGGGGGTCTGCCGGCCGGCGCGAGGCCACGGGGCGCGGCGTCACGATCGCCGCGCGCGAAGCCGCGCGGTACCTCCAGCGTCCCTTCGCCGGCAGCCGCGTCGTCGTGCAGGGCAGCGGGAACGTCGGCGGCGTCGCGGCGCGCCTGCTGCACGAGCAGGGATGCGTCATCGTCGGGATCAGCGACGTGCACGGCGGCATCCATAATCCCCATGGCATCGACCCCAACGCGGCGCTCACCCGCCTCAAGGATACCGGCACCCTCGCCGGATACCCGGGCGCGGACCGCGTGTCCAACGCGGAGCTGCTCGAGCTGCCCTGCGACCTGCTCGTGCCCGCCGCGATCGAAGGCCAGATCACCGGCAAGAACGCGGATCGCATCAACGCATCGATGATCGTCGAGGGCGCCAACGGGCCGACGACGCCCGAGGCGGACGACATCCTGAGCGCGCGCGGCATCACGGTCGTGCCGGATATCCTGGCCAACGCCGGCGGGGTGATCGTCTCGTACTTCGAGTGGGTGCAGGACCTGCAAGCCTACTTTTGGAGCGAGGACGAGATCAACCGGAACCTGGAGCGGTTGATGGTGCGCACCGTCGGCCAGGTCACGCAGTTCGCGGCGGAGCAGGAAGTCTCTTTGCGCACGGGCGCGCTCATCTTCGCCATCAAGCGCGTCGCGGACGCGCTCATGACGCGCGGCATCTACCCGTAACGCCCGAGCGGCTTGCTTGACACGGTCTTGGGGCACGCGCATCATGGATGCGTGGATCTGTTCCCGTCGCCCGATACGCGGGCCCCGGACCGTGCCGCGCCGCTCGCGGCGCGGATGCGACCGCGGTCGCTCGACGAGATCGTGGGGCAATCGCATCTGCTCGGCCCCGGGCGCCTGCTGCGCCGGATCATCGAGGCGGACCTCCTGACGTCCGCCATCTTCTACGGGCCGCCCGGTACGGGGAAGACGTCGCTGGCCTACGTGATCGCCCAGGCCACGCGCGCACACTTCGAGCCGGTCAACGCCGTCACGACCGGCGTGGCGGAGATCCGGCGCCTGATCGACGAGGCGCGCGATCGGCGGCGATTTCACGGGGTGCGCACGATCCTGTTCCTCGACGAGATCCATCGCTTGAACAAAGCACAGCAGGACGTGCTGCTGCCGCACGTCGAGGACGGGACGGTCGTCCTGATCGGCGCGACCACCGGCAATCCCTTCCACGACGTGACGCCCACGCTCGTCTCGCGGTCCCGCGTGTTCGCGCTGGAGCCGCTCGGCGTGGACGAGCTCACGGCGATCCTCCGTCGGGCGCTGGACGACCCGCGCGGGCTCGGCGACGAGCGGGCGGCCGCGGATGCCGACGCCCTCGCGTACATCGCCCGCACCGCGAACGGCGACGCTCGGACGGCGCTGGGCGCGCTCGAGCTCGCCTGGACCGCGACGACCCCCGACGCGCACGGCGTGCGCCGCGTCACCGCGGCGGCGGCGCAGGAAGCCGGCCGCCGCCCGCTCGTGTACGACCGCGACGGGGACGCGCACTACGACATGATCTCCGCGTTTATCAAGAGCATGCGCGGGTCGGATCCGGATGCCGCGGTGTACTGGCTGGCTCGGATGCTCGAAGCCGGGGAGGACCCGCGCTACATCGCGCGGCGCATGGTCGTGCACGCGGCCGAGGATGTCGGGCTTGCCGACCCGCAGGCGCTCGTCGTCGCCGTGGCCGCGGCGCAGGCCCTGGAGTTCGTCGGCCTGCCGGAAGCGCGGATCCCGATGACGGAGGCGGCGCTCTACATCGCCACCGCGCCCAAGAGCAACGCGACGGTGCGCGCGATCGGCGCCGCCGCGGCGGACGTCGCGCGCGAGGAGGCCCGGCCGGTACCGGCGGCGCTTCGCGACACGAGCGTGCCCGGCGTGCGCGCCCTCGGCCACGGCGAGGGCTATCGCTACCCGCACGACCATCCCGGCGGCTTCGTCCCGCAGCAGTACGTGCCGGACAATGTTCGGGACCGGGTCTACTATGAGCCCACGGACTCGGGGCACGAGGCGGAGGTCTCGCGCCGGCTGCGGGCCTGGTGGGCGGGCGTCAAGAGATACCGTGAGCCGAGCTAATACTTCGTCGGTAATGTGCGACGGGAGTAGAAGGGGCCGAGCGGACCTGGTCGCAGCGGTGTTGGTCTCGGCCCCTATGAATCGAATCCAATGAGGGCCTCGACCCCTCCGGCGGCTTGGGCCGCCTCCGGTCGACGCCCGCGATCGGCGCATGTGCGTGGCCTCACCCTACATGCGCCGCCGACGAAGCGGGTGGACCGATTTGCCAGGCGTCGTGCGTGGAGCGGAGGTCAGGTCCGCCCGGCGCCAACCTTTGCCATACACATATACGTAGAGTCACATCGAGAACGACGCGCTGGGCCGGCAGGGAGGTAGAGATGGCGCGTGTGGCCGTCGCGATGAGCGGCGGAGTCGACAGTGCGGTCGCCGCGGCGCTCCTGGTGGAGGCGGGGCACGATGTCGTCGGCTTCACCATGAATCTGTGGCCGTCATGGGTACCCGAGACCGACGGCGGGGCCGGATGCTGCGGGGTCGGCGCGATCGACGACGCGCGCGGGGCGGCGCGGGTGCTCGGTGTGCCGCACTACGTGCTCAACCTGCGCGACGCGTTCGAACGCGAGGTCATCGGCTATTTCGTCGGGGAGTATGCGCGCGGACGTACGCCCAATCCATGCATCGCCTGCAACCGCGCGATCAAGTTCCGCCTGCTCCTCGAGCGGGTGCGCGGCCTCGGCATGGAAGAGCTGGCCACGGGACACTACGCCCGCGTCGATCGCGCCCCGGACGGACGGTACCGCCTCCTACGCGCGGCCGACCCCCGGAAGGATCAGTCGTACGTGCTGGCCGGGCTCACCCAGGCGCAGCTCGCGCAGGTCCGCTTCCCCGTGGGCGGTTACACGAAGCCGCAGATCCGGGAGCTCGCGCGGCGGCACGGGCTGGGGGTGGCGAACAAACCGGACAGCCAGGAGATCTGCTTCGTGCCGCGGGGCGACTACAGCGAGGTGGTGGCCCGACACGCGCCGGCCGCGACGCAGCCCGGGCCGATCTACGATCAGGCGGGGCGCCGGGTCGGGGAGCATCGCGGGTTGGCGCGCTACACGGTCGGGCAGCGGCGGGGGCTGGGCCTCGCCACCGCGGAGCCGCGGTACGTCGTCACGATCGACGCCGCGCGAAACGCGCTCATCGTGGGCGACGAGGCGGCGCTGCGGTGCGCCGAGGTGTATGCGACCAAGCTCAACTGGGTGGCGATCCCCGCGCTCACCGAGCCGCGGCAGGTCTCCGCGCGCATCCGGCACGCCTCGGCGGACATTCCCGCGGCCATCGCGCCGACGGCGCACGGGCGGGTGCGCGTGCGGTTCGCGGAGCCGCCGCGGGCCGCGGCCCCCGGCCAGGCCATCGTGTTCTACGATGGGGACGTCGTGATCGGAGGCGGTGTGATCGACGGGAGTAACCCGGGGTGACGGGGTACATTACATATTAATTGGAGGGGGGACGCGATGACCGGTGTCAGTGTGACCGATCTCAGCCTGGCCGTGATCGCCCTCGCGATTGCGATCGCGGTGATCGCGCTGGTGCCGGTGCTCGTGCAGCTCCGGCGAACGGCAGTCCGGGCGGAGGTGCTGCTCGCGAGCATGGAGGGCGCGCTCCCCGGGCTGCTCGCCGATCTGGAAGGCTTGGTGCAGCGACTCAATCGCACGACCGACACCATCGGCAACCTGGCGGCGTCGGTGGAACGGCTGGAGCGGCTGTCCAACTCCACGGTCCGCGCGGTGGACGGTGTGCTGGAACGCGTGGGACACGCGACCCGGGACGTCGTGGTGCCGTCGCTGGCGAACATCGTGGGGTTGGTCAGCGCGCTGCGCGAGGGTCTCGAGTGGGCACGACCGAGACGGGACAAGAGGAGGGACGGGGCATGAATGAGCGTCGCGATTTTGTTGTCGGCGTGATGTTGGGCGCGCTGTTCGGCGTCGCCTTGGGGATACTCTTCGCGCCTGCCGCGGGGCAGGATACCCGCGACCGCCTGCGTCGGGAGGGCGAGCACTGGCGCGCGCGGGCCCGGGACCAGGCCGACCGCGTGCGCCGCACAGCGGACGACGTTGCGGGGCGGGTGCGTGCCAACGCGGACGAGATCGTGACCCGCGTGCGCTCCACCGCGGGCGACGTGCTGGACCGCGGCCGGGGCGCGCTCGACGAGACGACCGGCCGGTTGCGCGAGGCGTTCGAGTCGGGGCGGGAGGCAGTGTTGCGGCGCGGCGACGACGTGTTCAACGACACGCTCGCCGAGGACGGGGAGGCGTAGGGTGTCAGAGGAGCGGCGGCCGGGCAACGAGGTCGAGCACGTCGAGGTGACGATTCCGGCGCGCGCGGAATTTGTCAGCATCGTGCGGCTGACCACGGCCGCCGTGGCGGCGCGGCAGGGCCTGATGTATGACGAGATCGAGGACCTGAAGATCGCGGTCAGCGAGGCCTGCACGTCGCTGATCACCGCCGGCACCGTGTCGGGATCGGCGCTGGTCGTGCGCTACACGCTCGACCACCAGGCCCTCGAGGTGAGCATCGACGGACACGGCCCGGGCATCGTGCTGGACGCGGGCGCGCCCGACGGGGACGCCCCGCTGGACGAGGGCCGGCTCGGGGTGTTCCTGATGCAGTGCCTCGTGGACGAGGTGGAAGCGCGCCGGGACGCGGCGGCGGGTACGGC
>JAJPIA010000042.1 GCA_021324975.1 Bacillota bacterium | reverse complement strand
AGCTTGAGCCGCTCGTGCGGGAACACCGGCGTGAGCTTCTCGAAGTCCGGCCGCGACCGCGCCTGCTCGGGATCGAGGCCGTTCACGGCCTCGACGCGCAGCAGGGCATAGTACTTCTCGTTGTCCTTTGGCGCGCGGACCTGCCCGAGGACCTCGTCGCCCACGCGCAGCCCGAACCGCTTGATCTGAGAGGGCGACACGTAGATGTCCTCGGAGCCCGGCAGGTACCCGCCCGTCCGCAGAAATCCGTAGCCCTCCTGCATAATCTCGAGGATGCCCGACCGGAACATCAATCCGCTTTGTTCCGTTTGGGCCTGCAGAATCTTCATGATCAACTCCTGCTTCCGGTACCGCCGGAAGTTTGGGATATTGAGATCTTTCGCCACGTCCTGGAGCTCATTCAGGCTTTTGCCCTCGAGCTCAGCGATTGCCACGCCGTGCCACCTCCGTCACGGTCATCCTCGCGCCGCCGCGTGCGGCCGCGGCGCCCGGATGCCCCGCGGGGCGCCTATTGCCCCGTTGCTTCAATATACCCGGCTCGCCCCCGCGGCCCCGTGAGCAGCATGATCACCTCATCGTTGGGCTTGAGGTCGGTCGGGCCGGCCGGCTTGCCGTTGCGGTAGATCGCCGCGGCCGGGGTCAGGGCGTAGCTCGTCACGGTCTTGTTGGCGCCGCTGACCGTCACGTCGGAGCCGCTCACGCTCACGAACGTGCCCTTGACGTAGTTGAACTTGTTGAGGGAATCCATCACCGCGGCGAGCGCGGCCGCCGCGTCTCCCCGCGTGGTCGGCTGCGTCGGATGCCAGGCGCCGTCCGGGAGCGCCGGCATGATCCGGTGGTCGATCGCCGTCGCCACGTACCCATGCAGCGGGGCCGGCACGTCCGCGGCATCCTTGATGGACAGCTCGGCCTGCGCCTTCTGCGTCGCCTCACCCTGCAGCCCCATCGCGCGCACGAGCAGCGCCGCAAACTCCGCGCGCATCACCTGCGCGTTGGGGCGGAAGGTGTTGTCCGGGAACGTCGGCAGCAGGCCCTTTTGGAACTCCAAATCCACCTCCACCGGGTGATCCTTCAGCGGGAAGAGGGCGCTCAGCGTGTATGTCCCGGGCGGCACCGCATGGCTGTCCTGATCCTTTTGCAGCCACCGCGTCGTGAAGGAGAACGACTTGCCGCCCGCCAGCGTGAGCGACGTGGGGGACTGGACGAAGGTCTGGCCCAGCGACCAGCGCGCCAGCTCATTGCTGCCGCGCTTGATGACGAAGTCGTAGTTCTGCGTGGAGGGGAACTCGAACACCGCGTCCGTCTTCCCCGTGTTGGCGATCGTGAACGTGAGGTCCACGGGGTCGTCGACACCGTACACGGCCTTGTCGGTCGTGAGCGTGTAGGTGATGTCCCCCTGCTTGACCTGCGCGTTCTGCGCCGACGCGGCGCCGGTGTTGAGCAGGGCCGCGATCACGGGGCGCACGTTTTCGGGGATTTCGCTGAGATCCTTGTAGTTGGGGATCGACCCGCTGCCCTGGACGTTCAGCCCGGCGGCCAGCGCCTCCACGGCCTCCAACCGCGTGACCGGTTGGTCCGGCTTGAACGTGCCGTCGGGGTTGCCTTTCATCACCCCCGTCACGCTCACCTTGATGATGGCCTGCTGGTATGGGTTGTTTGCAATGTCCGAGAACAGTAGGGCCGCGTGCGCCGACGGGATGGCGACGGCGGCCATCGCGACGGCCAGGAGCGCCGCGACGACCCAGTGGCTTCGTATGGGCATTCCTAAACCTCCTTACTCGATTTTCGCAGTCGCGCGTGCGGCCCGCTTCCAAAGGATGCGATGCCGAGCGCTCTCCAACCGATCCCGATAAGTCCGGCGAGCATCACTTCTTCGGGGAGGGGCGGCCGTCGGTCCGGACGAGCAGCGGGCCGGACATCACCGGAATGGGATGCCTACGCAGGGGGCCGTACGCTCGCTCGGGGCCTTCGGAGACTCAGAACCTACGCCACCCAAGCACACGGGACCCGCGGCATGTCGTGCGAAACAGGCGGGATGGACCCATAAACCTTTCGCCGCCTATTCTACCGCCGTGCCGCAATTTCCTTCTCCCATATACGGTGTTCGCCCCGTAAAAGATTCCCTCCCGGAGGCGCCTCACATCCGCTCCGGGGCGCCGACCCCCGCGAGGTCGAGCGTGTTCCGGAGGGCGCGGCGGACGGCGTCCACCAGGACGAGCCTCGCCCCGGTCAGCGCCGCGTCATCGGACAGCACGCGGCACTGTCCGTAGAAGACGTGAAACGCCTCCGCGACCTCGCGCGCGTACGCGCACAGGCGCTGGGGCTCGCGGCGCATCGCGGCGGCGTACACGACCTCCGGCAGCGTGATCACACGCTTCGCGAGCACCCACTCCTCGGGCGCCGTGAGCCGGCCGAGGTCGGCGGCCGCCGCCGGCGGCACCTCCCGACCCAGCCGAGCCGCCTCGCGCAGGATGCTGCAGATCCTGGCATGCGCGTACTGCACGTAGTAGACGGGATTTTCAGACGACTGCCGCCGGGCAAGCGCGAAGTCGAAGTCCATCGGCGCCGACGGGCTGGCCATGATGAAGAAGAACCGGGCCGCATCCCTGCCGACGGCCTCGAGCAGATCGCGCAGCGTCACGAACTCCCCGCTGCGCTTGCTCATTCGTACCGCTTCGCCCTCGTTCTTCAGGCGGACGTGCTGGTGCAGAACTACCTCCAGGCTGGACGGCGCGTGCCCAAAGGCCCCGACGGCGCCTCGAACCCGCGCCACGTCGCCCACGTGATCCACACCCCAGACGTCGATCAAATGCTCAAACCCCCGCTCGTACTTGTCCAGATGGTACGGCACGTCCGCCGCAAAGTAGGTCGGCCGGCCGTCGCGGCGCACGATGACGCGGTCCTTGTCGTCGCCGAACCGGGTGGACCGAAACCACGCGGCGCCGTCTTCCTCGTACACGAGATCCCGTTCGCGCAGCGCCTCCAGACACCGCCGCACGTCGCTGCGCTCGTGGAGGGTGCGCTCGCTGAACCACGTGTCGAACCGGATCCCGAAGGCCTCCAGGGTCTCGCGGATGTCCTCGAGCATCATGCTGAGCGCGTACTCCTGGACACGGGCGAGGCGCTCCGCCTCGCCCGCGCGCGCCAGCGAGAGCCCCTCGCGGTCGGCGATCCGGCGGGCGATATCCCCCACGTACGCTCCCTGGTAGCCGTCGGCGGGAAACTCCGCGGCGCATCCCGCCAGTTCCAGGTAGCGCGCCTCGACGGACCGGGCCAGTGTCTCCACCTGCCCGCCGTAGTCGTTGACGTAGTACTCTCGTGAGACATCGTACCCGAGGGCTTCGAGCAGCCGCGCGATCGTCTCGCCCACGGCGCCTCCCCGCCCGGTTCCGACGTGCAGCGGGCCGGTGGGATTCGCGCTGACGTACTCGACCAGCACCCGGCGGCCCCGCCCTTCGTCCGACGTGCCGAAGCGGCGGTCCGCCTCGTGCGCACGCCGCAGCCAGCGGTGTACAAAGGCCGGCGCCAGAAAGAGGTTGAGAAATCCGGGCCCGGCCAGCTCGGCGCGCGCGAGATCCGCCGACGGGACGGGAAGGTGCCGGTGCACCGCCTCGCCGACGCGGCGCGGCGGGAGGCCCGCGGCTTTGGCCAGAACCAGCGCCACGTTGGTCGCGTAATCGCCGTGCCGCGCGTCGCGCGGCGGCTCGACCTCGAACGGCGGGAGGGGCTCCGGCAGTTGCGGCAACTCCCCCGCCGCGGCGGCGCGGCTCACCGCCGCGACGACCAGCGCCGCCAGCTCGCGCGTGACCATAACGCCGTGCGGCGTGCTAGAGTCGAACGACACCGATTCGGGCGATGTCGTGGGCGTGGATGGTGTCCACGAACCGAATCTCGCGCGGGGTGGACGTCATGACGAGCGAATGCGTTCGCGCCCCGCCGCCAAACAAGCGCACACCGCGGAAGAGATCCCCGTCCGTGATCCCCGTGGCCGCAAAGATGAGGTTGTCGCCGCGCACCAACTCTTGGGTCCGGAAGATGCGATCGGGATCGCTGATCCCCATAGCGCGGGCCCGTTCGCGTTCCGCGTCGTTGCGGTACCACAGGCGCGCCTGCATCTCCCCCCCGAGACACCGCAGCGCGGCCGCGGCGAGCACCCCCTCCGGCGCACCCCCGATCCCCATGACGGCGTGGACCCCGGTGCCGGAGACGGCCACGGAGATCGCCGGCGCGGTGTCGCCGTCGGAGATGAGCTTGATTCGGGCGCCCGCGCGCCGGACGGCGGCGATGAGATCCGTGTGCCGGGGCCGGTCCAGGATGACGACCGTAGTGTCCGTGACCTTGCGCCCCAAGGCCTCGGCAAGGATGCCGAGATTGCGCTCGGGCGGCCACCGGAGATCCACCTTGCCGGCCGCCTGCGGCGGCACGATCAGCTTCTCCATGTAGATGTCGGGCGCGTGCAGGATCCCGCCGCGTTCCGCCATCGCCAGCACCGCAATGGAGTTGGGCAACCCTTTTGCCACGAGGTTCGTGCCTTCCACGGGATCGACCGCGATGTCGACCGCGACACCGTCTGCGCTCCCGACCTCTTCGCCGATATAGAGCATGGGGGCCTCGTCCCGTTCCCCCTCCCCGATCACGATGCGCCCGTGGATGGGCAGGCGCCCGAGCACCTCCCGCATCGCAGTCACGGCCGCTTGGTCCGCGCGCTCGTTGTCACCCTGGCCCATGTGATGGGCGGCGGCGAGCGCGGCGGCCTCGGTCACCGTCGCCACGTCGATCGCGAGCGTTCGCGGCTCCATGGACGCTCCTCTCCCTCCATGCGAACAATGGCGGCCGTTGACGACCACGTGCTTCGAGCCTGCGATGTCGATGCCGGCCCCGACACCCGCCCGGTCCTGCGATGCGCGGGATCGATCGCGCGGGTGCCGTCGCGACCTGCTCAGTGAGAGTCGGCCGGCCGCTCCGTCAGGACCACTGGGACTTGCCGCGTGGCGTGGCTGCGCATGATCGTCAGCGTGACCGTTTCTCCGATCTTCTTCGTGACGATCTCCCTGACGAAGTCGTTCCAGTTGTTGATCCGGGTGCCGTTGACGCCGGTGACGATGTCCCCGGCCTGGATCCCTGCTTTGGCCGCGGGCGAGGACTGTTCGACGCCGCGGACGACGACGCCGTGGTCCGTCCCCAGGTTGTACGCTTGGGATACCTGGGAATCCACTTCGCCCCCGTAGTCGACGCCGACCCACGGCCGAATGACCCGGCCATGCGCAATGAGCTGCTCCATCTCGACGCGCGCCACGTCGCTCGGGATGGCGAAACCGATGCCCTGGGCGTTTTGGATGATCGCGGTGTTGATCCCGATCACGCGGCCGGCGCTGTCCACGAGCGCGCCGCCGCTGTTGCCGGGGTTGATCGCCGCCGAGGTCTGAATCAAGTTTTCCACGATGAGGTTTGGCAGCTGCACGTTGCGATTGAGGGCGCTGACCACGCCGGTCGTGACCGTGCTCCCGAGGCCGAACGGGTTGCCAATGGCGATCGCCAGCTGGCCGACCTGCACGGTGCCGCTTGCGCCGAGCGCGGCGGCGGGCAGCGGCTTCGCGGAGTCGACTTTGATCACGGCGAGATCCGCAAACGCGTCCGTCCCGACCACCTTGCCGGTCAGCTCCTTGCCGTCGGCGAGGGTTACCTTGATCGTCGTCGCGCCCTGGACGACGTGGTTGTTCGTCACGATGTACCCATCCGGGCGCACGATGACGCCGGAGCCGGCGCCTTGAGCCGGGAACACGCCGAACATCGTTTGCACTTGAGATTCGGTGTTGATGTTGACGACGGCCGGACGCACCGTCTTCACCACGTTGATGACGACGCGCTCATCGGACGTGAGCGCGGCCGATCGGGACGGCACCGGCGCAGCAGGAGCGGCCGGCGCGGGTGCCGTTGCCGCCGGCGGCTGGGTGCCGGCCGGCGGCTGCTTCGCCGCCGGAGGCGGTGTGCTCGGGACCGAAGGGCCGGGTGCCGGGACCACGGGTTGAGCCTGAAACACGGGATGCACGTACTGCGGCAGCACGACCCCCCCTAGCACCGCGCCCACCGCGACGGCGGCGAGCACGAGCATCACCCTGGCCGAGTACCCAGGACCACCCCGCAACCGCGGAGCCGGGGGTTGTGTGGCCATCGGCTCGATCCCTCCTTACGCACTCGCGCAGCGCTCCAATTATAGCACCCGCGATGGGGCGGCTGACCGTGTTTGCTGCGCTGCACGCGCCTGCGGTATAATCAAAGCCGCCTTGACCAATGAATACCCACCTTCGCATCCCGCCACGCATCCGCGGCCGTCCCGTTGCTAGACTGGCTCGCGCGGCCTAAACGCGCCGCGGCCGCGCGGCGCGACATCCCGGCGGGCCTGTGGGTCAAGTGCCCGCGCTGCGCCAATTTGGTGTACCGTAAGGAGTTGGAGCGCGGCCTGCGGGTCTGCCCGCGGTGCGGCTTTCACCGCCGTCTCTCGGCAGCGGACCGGCTGGCCCTGGTGCTGGACCGCGGATCCTTCGTGGAGACGGACGCGGATCTCGAGCCCGAAGACCCGCTCGGATTCGTGGACGAGCGAACGTATCCCGAGCGCGTCGCGGAGTACCGCCGGCGCACCGGACAGTCTGAGGCCATCATCACGGGGACCGGGACCGTCGAAGGAGCCCGTGCCGTGGTCGGCGCGATGGAGTTTGGCTTCATGGGCGGCAGTCTGGGCTCCGTCGTCGGCGAAAAGATCTCTCGCAGCGCCGACCGTGCCCTCGAGCACCGCTGGCCGCTCGTCCTGTTCGTTGCCTCGGGTGGGGCGCGCATGCAGGAAGGCACGCTGTCCCTCCTTCAGATGGCGAAAACGAGCGTTGCGGTCGCGCGGCTCGCCGACGCCGGCGTGGCGCTCATTACCGTGCTCTGCGACCCCACGACCGGGGGCGTCGCCGCGAGCTTCGCGTTTCAGGGCGACATCATCATCGCCGAACCCGGCGCGCTCATCGGGTTTGCGGGCCCTCGGGTCATCGAGCAAACGATCCGTCAAAAGCTTCCCGACGGGTTCCAGACCGCGGAGTTCCTGTTGCAGCACGGGTTCCTCGACGCGGTCGTGCCACGGGCCGAACTGCGCGCCGCGCTCGCGCGGATCCTGCGGCTGACCAACGCGCCCGTCGACCCCCAAATGGCAGGAGCCGCCGCGCAGGGATGGGGCGAGCCTGCGGACGCCGCCGATGAGCCGCCGCCCGCCTGAGCCGGGGCCTCCCGACGCCCGCGCCGCGGCACCGGGAGAGGCGTTGGACCGCGATCTCGCGGAAGTGGAGCGTGAGATCGCAGACCTCCGCCGGATCACGACGACCCAGCAGATGAACCTCGGCGAGCAGATCGCCGCGCTGGAAGCGCGCGCCGAACGGCTGCGCGAGGAGATCGCGCGCCACCCGACCGCCTGGCAGCGCGTGCAGCTCGCGCGGCACGCTGAGCGCCCGCGGATCGGCGACTACATCGCGGCCCTGACCTCGGAGTTTCTCGAGCTGCACGGCGACCGGGCATTCGGCGACGACCCGGCCATGGTGGCCGGCCTCGGCATGATCGACGGCCGCCCCGCGGCGATCGTCGGGCATGCCAAGGGGCGCGACACGCGCGAGAACATCGCCCGGCGGTTCGGCATGCCGAATCCGGAGGGATACCGCAAGGCGCTTCGCGTCATGACGCTCGCGGAGCGGCTGCACGCGCCGATCGTCACCCTGATCGACACCGCCGGCGCGTTCCCCGGCAAGGAGGCGGAGGAGCGCGGCCAGAGCGAGGCCATCGCGCGGTCGCTGCTCGAGATGGCGCGCCTCCGGACGCCGATCGTAGCCGTTATCACCGGCGAAGGCGGGAGCGGCGGCGCGCTCGGGATCGGGCTGTGCGACGTGTTGCTCATGGTGGAGCACGCCGTGTACTCCGTGATCTCGCCCGAGGGCTGCGCGGCGATCCTGTGGCGCGACGGGAGCCGTGCGCCCGAGGCCGCGGAGGCGCTGCGGCTGACCGCGCACGACCTCGCCACGTTCGGGATCGTCGATGAGATCATCCCCGAGCCGCCCGGCGGAGCTCACCGCCACCGGGACGACGCGGTCGCCGCGGTTGCAGAGAGCGTCCGGCGCCACCTCGCCGCCTGTGCCGGACGTCCGAAGGAATCCCTGATCGCGGCCAGGTATGAGAAGTACCGCCGCATCGGGCGTGTGCGCGAGGGATCCGCTGTGGTCGCCGGCACGACGCCCACGGCGGGGGGACAGGCGGTATGACCGACAACCAGCGATTCGACCTGGAGGAACTGCGGGCGCTGATTCGCCTGGCCGCCGAGGCCGATATCGAGGAACTCGAGGTCCAGGGCGCGCACGTGAAGGTCCGAATCAAAAAGGCGCGCCATCCGGGTCCGGCGGGTCACGAGGACGAGGTCGCGCGCGTCGATGCCGCCGCGGCGACGCCGGGGACCGGCGGCAGGGCCGTGCAGGAGCAGCGCTATACCGCGATCGTCGCCCCGATGGTCGGCACGTTTTACCGCGCGGCGAAGCCGGACGCCGCGCCGTTCGTAAACGAAGGCGACATGATCCAGGCCGGCCAGACCGTCTGCATCCTCGAAGCGATGAAGCTGTTCAATGAGATCCCGAGCGAGGTCACCGGCCGCATCGTCAGCGTCCTGGTCGAAAACGGGGCCCCTGTCGAGTACGGGCAGCCGCTGTTCCTCGTCGACCCGTCACCGGCCGTCTAACCGATGTTCAACAAAGTGCTGATCGCCAACCGCGGCGAGATCGCGGCGCGCGTCATCCGCGCGTGCCGGGAGCTCGGCATCCGCACGGCCGCGGTCTACTCCGAAGCCGACCGCGACGCCCTCCACGTCCGCCTCGCCGACGAGGCATTTTGCATCGGGCCGCCCGCCGCGCGCGACAGCTATCTCCATATTCCCAACATCATCGCCACGGCGGAGCTGCTCGGCGCGGATGCGATTCATCCGGGGTATGGATTTCTCGCGGAGAACCCGCACTTCGCGGAGATCTGCCAGGATTGCAAGATCACGTTCATCGGCCCGCCGCCGGACGCGATCCACAAGATGGGCGACAAGGCGGCGGCGCGGCAGATGATGCGCAAGGCCGGCCTTCCCGTCGTTCCCGGAAGCCTCGGACCGGTGCGTGACGAGGCCGCGGCGCTCGCCGTGGCCCGGACCACCGGATACCCGCTCGTCATCAAGGCCGCCGCCGGCGGGGGCGGCCGCGGCATGCGTGTCGTCCAGTCGCCGGGGGATCTGCGGGGCGCGTTCGCCGCGGCGGGGCAGGAGGCCGCGGCGGCGTTTGGGAGCGCAGAGCTCTACATCGAGAAATACCTCATGGAGCCGCGGCATATCGAGGTGCAGATCCTCGCGGACGGCCGCGGCAACGCCGTCGCGATCGGCGAACGGGACTGCTCGATCCAGCGGCGCCACCAAAAGCTCCTCGAGGAGTCCCCGGCCGTCCGCCTGAGCCCGCGCCTCAGGCGCGCGCTGCTGCGCGCCGCGGTTCGCGCGGCCGAGGTGGTCGGCTACGTGAACGCCGGCACGGTGGAGTTCCTCGTGGAGGGCACCAACCACCTCTACTTCATGGAGATGAACACGCGGATCCAGGTCGAGCACCCTGTCACGGAGATGGTGACGAGCATCGACCTGGTCAAGGAGCAGATCAAGATCGCGGCGGGCGAGCGGGTGTCACTTCCGCGCGAGATCGAAGCGCACGGGCATGCGATCGAGTGCCGCATCAATGCCGAGGATCCGGCGCGGGACTTCCTGCCGTCGCCGGGCCAGATCACCACGTTCGTCCCGCCGGGCGGGCCCGGTATCCGCGTGGACACGCACGCCTTTGGCGGCTACACGATCCCTCCGTACTACGACTCGCTCATCGCGAAGGTGGTCGCCTGGGGACGGGACCGCGACGAGGCGATCGCGCGCATGCGACGCGCGCTCGGCGAGTTCGACATCGGGGGCGTCCAGACGACGATTCCCTTCCACCTGCAGGTGCTCGACAACGCCTTCTTCCGCAAGGGCGAGGTGTACGTCAACTTCGTGCAGCGGCGGATCGACCTCGGGCAGCCCGGCCGGTCCCGGACCGCGTAGACCGCGCTACCCGAAGCGACTCGGCAACAGTGCGGTTAGTGAGCAAGCGAACCAACCGCGGGCGGGAAGCGGGCGCGGGAGCCCCGCCCGAAGCGACTCGGCATCCGTTCAGCCGGTGGAGCGAAGGAGGGGCTCCCGCGCCCACTCAACCCTCGGCGATGCTACGCGGGGATCGTAAGGTCCTCAAGCATCCGCGGGTAGTACGTGATCATCTCCATGCCGGTCTCCGTCACCAGCACCGTGTCGGAGTGGCGGAACCCCGCGTACCCGGGAACGTAGATGCCGGGCTCGACGCTGAAGACCATGCCGGGTTCGATCACCGTGTCGTCGCCCACGTCCAAGAACGGACCCTCGTGGATGCCCATGCCGAGCGCGTGCCCGGTGTGATGCCGCCAGTGCGGCATCAGGTCGTGGCGCTCGAAAAAGGCGAGCACAGCGCGGTCCACGTCCGAGCACTTGGCCCCAGGCCGGATCGCATCGAACGCGGCCTGCTGCGCGCCCACCATCAGGTCGAAGTACCGGCGCTGGCGGTCGTCCGGCGT
>JAJPIA010000037.1 GCA_021324975.1 Bacillota bacterium | reverse complement strand
CTCGATATCGTGATAGCCGTCGGGACGGTCGCCGAGCACGTCAAGCGTCAGGTTGATCTTGGCGTACGCGTTCAGGTGCAGCTCTTTCAATGCCGCAACCTCCTTCCCTGAAAACGGAACCCGCGGGGCCCCCTCACGCGGCCTCCGCGGGATTAGACGCGGACTGTATAGCAACCGGCGGTGTCGGCGTTGCCAGCGACCGGCGCATCTCCGGTCCTCCTTCGCCGGGAACGACATGCCACGGACGAGACTTCTCGCCGGCCGGTGGGTTTCCTCCCTGGGCCAAGGCGCCCCTCGCCTTGACACCCTGTGCGCATTCCCTATCATGGAGACGCCATGACGGGCCGTCCCGACTCCGGAACACACGGGTCGCCGGCGCCCCAGGCGGATGGGGCGCGGCGCGTCTCTCAATGGCCGAGCGCGGCGCGTTGGCTTCTCCGGGCCGCCCTCGCCGTGTTCGCGTGCGGGCTCGTCGCGGCGGCGGCTCTCGTCGCCGCGCGCACCACGCCGCCGGGTCCCACGTTTGGGCGCTTCTTTGCCATCACCGGACGCACCAACGTGCTGATCATGGGACTCGATCGCACGGTGAGCGATCAAAATCCGAACGTCGAGTATCCCGTAAGCCGCACCGACACGCTGATCGCGGCGTCCTTCGACCCGGTGACCCGCCGCGCCTACCTGCTCAGCATTCCGCGCGACACGCGCGCGCTCATCCCGGGCCACGGATACGACAAGATCAACGCGGCGCACGCCTACGGCGGCGCGCCGCTCACCACGCGCGCGACCGAGAACCTGCTCGGCGTCACGTTCCCCTATTACCTCGAGCTCCATGTCCGCGGCCTGGTCCATCTCGTCGACGCGGTCGGCGGCATCGACGTCAGGATTCCGTCGAATCTCGACTACGACGACAATTGGGATGGCCTCCACATCCATCTCAAGAAGGGATACCGGCACCTCGGCGGTGCCGCCGCCGCGGGGTACGCGCGATTTCGTCACGACACGCTCGGCGACATCGGGCGCGTCGGGCGGCAGCAGCAGGTCCTCGACGCGCTGCTCGCGGCTCTCAGACGTCCACAGAACGTGTTTCGGGCGGGCCGCGTGCTCGGCGTCCTGCACAACGACACCACGAGCAACCTCGACGACGCGCAACTGGCGGCGCTCGCGTGGTTCGGTATTCGCCTTCCCAGTGGCGGGCCGGTCACGGCGACGCTTCCCGGCCGCTTCGGTACGTACGCGGGGTATTGGCTTCCCGACGCGGCGGCGGCCCGAGCCCTGGTGGCTAGGTTTTTCTACGGGATCAACCCCGCGGAGTTCAGCGCCACGACGGTGGAGATCGCGAACGCCGGGGCCGGCCGCGACGTCGAGGCGGACACGGTGGCGCGTCTTGGGGCTCTCGGCGTCCGCATCGTGCGGATCGCGAGCGCCGTGGACGCATCGGAGACCGTCCTGCTCGTGCGTCGCGGCAGCGCTGCGGTCGCGCGGGTCCTTATGGGGGTCAGCGGCGCCGCAAAGGTCGTGAGGGCCCCGGCCCAAGGAGGCCCGGACTTCTCCATCGTGCTGGGGCGCGGGCCGCTCGAGCGAGGCACTAACTCGGCGCCGCGCCGCTGAGTGCGGGTCGGCTCAGACGCACCGCTCGGCTTCAGCTCAAACGCCCCGTCCGCGCGGGGGCTCGGGGAATCGTTCCCGCAACAGGGGATGCAGGGCATGCGCGAGCGCCGCGAATCCCGTCAGATCGACGCGTTCCGCGCGCGCGCTCGCGTCCACGCCACTTGCGGCGCATGCGGATGCCACGCTGTCGGCCGGGAGACCGAGCCCGTGGCTCAGGGCGCCCTGCAGCATCTTACGGCGCTGACCGAATCCGGCGGCGACGATGCGGAAGAACTCCGCTTCGTCGGGCACCGCCACCGCCGGTTTGGGCGACGGCAGGATGCACACGATGGCGGAGTCGACGTCGGGCGGTGGGAGAAAGGCACCGCGCGGGATCCGGCCGACCACGGAGGCCCCGCCGCGAAACTGGACCGCGATCGAAAGCCGTCCGTATGCCGACGTGCCCGGCCGCGCCGTGATCCTGTCCGCGACCTCACGCTGCACGGTTACGATGATGCGGACGACCCGAAGCGTCGGGTCCAGCAGGCGGATCAGGACGGGCGTCGCAATGTTGTAGGGGAGATTTGCCACGACCTTCCTCGGCGCGCCCCGGGGGCCCCCAAAAAGGTCCTCCGCGGGCAAGGCCAGCATGTCGCCCCCGACGATCCGGACCGTGGGGTACGCGCCGAGCGTCTCGGTGAGCACGGGCAAGAGCCGGCGATCGATCTCGACCGCCGTGACGCGGCCGGCCGCGGAGGCGAGCGCTTGGGACAGCGTCCCGAGTCCGGCGCCGACCTCGAGCACCGTATCGGCGGCCGAGAGCGCGGCGGCGGCGACGATCTGGTCGAGGGCGCGGCGACTCACGAGGAAGTGCTGGCCGAACCGTTTCACCGGCCGGACGGCGAACCGCCGCATGACGGTTCGCGCGCCCTCGGGTGTGGCGAGGTCGGGCGGGGATCCTAACGTCTCGCGCACGCCATCCTCGAAGCCCGATCGAGGCGTCCTGGAACGTCCGGTCTCGGACGGCGGTTAGCGACCGAGAATGTAGACCTTGACCTCCCGGCGCCCGAAGTGGACAGCCTCACTGTAGTCATTGTAAAGTAGGTCGATCCGCCGGCCCTGGATCGACCCGCCGGTGTCCCCGGCCACCGCGTATCCGTACCCTTCAATGTAGAGGCGGGTCCCGAGCGGGATGAGCGACGGGTCCACGGCAACGATGCCTCGTTGCGCGACCATGCCGATCGCGGTCCGGGGCCCCACCCCGCCCCCGAAGTTGTTCGGTCCCGGATAGTACGCGGTCGCGTCGAGCATCATGTACTCCCGACCGGCAAACGCGCCACGCGAAGCGATCAGGGCGCGCGTGCCGATCGCTACGACGTGGGGCACCGGCGCGCGCGCGACCGTCCAGGACTGCGGCTCCACGACCGCCGGCCTGCCGTTGGCGTAGAGGACACGCACCGAGCGCTCCTTGATGCCGGGGCGGCCCGCCGAGCGCAGCACCGTGTTCCCCTTGAACACGGTCGCGTCGTGAACCACCTCGGAGCCGAACGGAATCGGTCCGAACTGGACCCACGTGCGCCACTCTCGCCGCTCGACCGTGATCCGGGCGCCGTCCCAGAGCGCCGTCCGCCGGCTTGGATAGACTCGGTCGGCTGCGCGGACGCGCACCCCCAATGTGTTCAGCGCCTCGCCGACGGTCTCTGCGGCGAGGCGCTCCCGGTGTTGTTGCCCTCCGTCCACCACGAGGAGCGACACCGCCCGCACCACGCGGATCCGGGTATCCTGGAGCACCGGAGCATCAAGCGCGGGCGTCACTCGGTCGCCATCGTGGAGGCCGACCCGTTGGGATGCGAGGACGGCGCCGACGGTCCGTTTGAACGTCCTCAGGGTCACGTCTTTTCCATCGGCCGACAGGCGCACGGTTCTCAGGATCGGGAAGCCCCAGTTCCCGGCAACCACGACGATGGCCAGGAGGAGGCTCAAGCCGGTACAGGCATAGACGATCGATCGGACGGAGCGGAGACGAAACAGGGTCGGGACGGCGCCGGCACCGCGGAGTATCGCCTCTTGCACAGGCTCCCTCCTTTCGCGGTATTGTCGTGCCCGGGCGCGCACTCCGGGGCCGCGATCGATCGGCGGCCGATCTCTGGCCGCAGTGAAGCTCAAAATTCAAACAAAATAAGGTCCTACAGGCTATTTGGAAACTCGGGCTGCAGCGACAAGGGTGCGAGGCCCGTGAGCGATGGTGCTATATGATATAGCGTTGAGGTATAGACTATCTTCTACAGCATGCAGTATACCGTATAGACGATTTTCAATGCAAGTGCAAGGAGCAAGTGAGCGTGATGAGGTTTCTGTCCGATTCCCTCAGGGCGCGCTCCGGCGCTCCACGAGCTCGATGAGCAATCCGTGCGTCGAGCGCGGGTGGATGAACGCAACGCGGGTCCCGTCCGCGCCTGAACGGGGAGACGGATCCAGCAGACGCAGTCCTGCTTCGCGCGCCCCCAACATGGCATCGATGACGTTCGGCACAGCCAGCGCCAGATGGTGGACCGCTTCCCCACGCTCGTCGAGAAACCGCCCCAGGGGACCGCCGGCACCAATGGGTTGGACCAGCTCGATCGCCCCGCGGCCCACCGGGACAAACCCCACCCGCACACCCTCAGACGGCACGTCTTCCCGGCGTTCGACAACGAGACCCGTAAGAAGGCGCAGTGCCGTTTCCGCGTCTTCCAACCGGCGCACCATGATGGCGAGGTGCGCGAGGCGTGGTGACTCGGCGGTCATACCACCACCGGCGGCCGGTACACCCCAAAGACTCTCCGCAGGGTGTCGCAGATCTCGCCCACGGTCGCGTAGGCGCGCACCGCCTCCAGGATCAACGGCACGAGGTTGTCACGGCCGGCCGCGCCACGGGCCAGCGCGTCCAGAGCGGCCGTGAAACGCCGACCGTCCCGCTCGCCACGGACTCGGCGCAGCCGTGTTTTTTGCCGGTCTGCGACCGCGGGATCGACGCGGAGGATCGCCGGGGCAGGTCCGCCCTGCGTGCCGTACCGATTCACGCCGATAATGACGCGGCGGCCCTGTTCGACATCCTGCTGATCCCGGTACGCCGCCTCACCGATCTCCCGCTGGACGTAGCCGGTTTCGATGGCCCGCAGCATCCCGCCGATCTCGCCGACCCGCTCGAGGTAGGCGGCGGCCCGGCGTTCGATCTCGCCCGTGAGATGTTCGACGTAGTAGGAGCCCGCCACGGGGTCGATCGTGTCGGCGACGCCGGACTCGTGGGCGATGATCTGCTGCGTGCGCAGGGCCAGGAGCGCCGAGTCGTCGGTCGGCAGCGCCAGGGCCTCGTCCCGTGCGTTGGTGTGGAGGGACTGGGTGCCGCCGAGCACCGCCGCCAGCGCCTGGAGCGCGACGCGCACGACGTTGTTATCCGGCTGCTGGGCCGTGAGCGCCACTCCCGCCGTCTGGGTGTGGAAGCGGAGGATCGACGACCGGGGATCCCTGGCGCCGAGGCGTTCACGGGTGATCCGGGCCCACAACCGGCGCGCCGCCCGAAACTTGGCGATCTCCTCGAAGAAGTTCATCTGCGCGTCGAAGAAGAACGCCAGGCGCGGCGCGACCCGGTCCACCTCCAGCCCCGCGGCCCGGGCGGCCTCCAGGTACGCCAGCGCGTTACCGAGCGTGAATGCGACCTCCTGGACGGCGGTCGCCCCGGCCTCGCGAATATGGTAGCCGCTGATACTGATGGGGTTCCAGCGGGGTAGCCGGTCGGCGCAGAACGCCAACGTGTCTGTAACGAGCCGCAGGGACGGTGCGGGCGGATAGATGTACGTACCCCGCGCGATGTACTCTTTGAGGATATCGTTCTGGGTCGTCCCCGTGAGCCGCTCGAGGGGCACTCCCTGCCGCTCGCCGACCGCAATGTACATGCACAGCAGGATCGCGGCGGTGGCGTTGATCGTCATCGACGTGCTCACGCGATCGAGCGGGATCCCGTCCAGGAGCCGTTCCATGTCGGCAAGCGAATCGATCGCCACGCCCACCTTGCCCGTCTCGGCCTCGGCGAGCGGATGGTCGGAGTCGTAACCCATCTGGGTGGGGAGGTCGAATGCCACGGAGAGACCCGTCTGCCCCTGAGCGAGCAGGTACCGGAAACGCCGGTTCGACTCCTCCGCGCCCGCGTACCCGGCGTACTGGCGCATCGTCCACAACCGGCCGCGGTACATCGTCGGGTGAATGCCGCGCGTGTAGGGATATTCGCCCGGGAAGCCGAGATCGTGCGCGCAGTCGAAGGACGGGAGGTCGTCGGGCGTGTAGACGCTCGCCACCGGAATGCGCGACGACGTTTCGGGGGCGGGGTTGTCCGCGTCGCGGGCCGTGGCTATCCGCCTCACTCGATGGTGACGAGTACCTGGCCGCCCGCGATCTCTCCGCCCGCCGCAACATGCACGCGGCGCACGGTGCCGCGGGCCGGCGATCGGACATCCATCTGCATCTTCATGGCCTCCATGACGATCAGCGGCTGTCCTACGTCTACATCATCGCCCTCCGCGGCCCGAATAGCAACGACAACGCCGGGCATCGGCGCCCGGACCTGGGCGCCGCCCTTCTCAGCAATGGCCGCAGCGCGGGCGGCAGCCCGGCCCCCTGCACCTCGCAACACCTCGACGTCCTGGATGTGCCCGTCGATGACCAGCGTGCGCCGCCGGTGCGTGCCCGGCGCGCCGCTCGGGGTCTCGTGATCGGGCACGACGCCGACGTCGTGCACCACGCCGTCGACGATGAGGGCGAACCACCCGGGCACGATCTCGAAGAGACGCACGTGGCGCTCGCGGCCGCCCACGGAGACGCGGAGCTCGTCGCCGTCGCCGGCGACCACGACGTCGACCTCCTCCCTCCCGACCCGCGTCAGGTACGCGGTCACGAGACGGCGTCCCGGCGGGCGGCCGCCGTCCAGTTGCCCGCCGGCTGGGCTCCAAGGATCGCCGGCCGGCGGTCCTCGCGGTAGGCCAGGACGGCGGCGGCCAGCGCCGCGAGGTCCGGGGCGGGTTGGGTACCGGGGGGCCACTCCGTGTCCACGAATCGCGTGCCGTACCGGCCGGCCGCGAACAGCGGATGGCGCAACAGCCACCGATGAAACGGGATCGTCGTGGGAAGGCCGGTTACGATCATTTCCGAGAGCGCCTGCCCCATCCGGGCGATCGTCTCAGGCCGCGAGTTTCCCCACGCGATCACCTTGGCGAGGAGCGGATCGTAGTGCCGCGTGACCTCGAGGCCGGGAACGAGCGCGCCGTCCACTCGGACCCCGGGGCCGCCCGGCAGCACGACCTCCGCGACGCGGCCCGCCCAGGGCAAAAATAGCTGCGCCGGATCCTCGGCGGAGATCCGGCACTCGATCGCATGGCCCCGAAGCGTCACGTCCTCCTGCCGGAACGGTAGCGGGGCGCCCGCGGCGATCTCGAGCTGTAGGTGTACAAGGTCGATCCCGGTGACGAGCTCGGTGATCGGATGCTCCACCTGTAGCCGGGCGTTAATCTCGAGAAAATAAAATTGCGTCCCATCGACGAGGAATTCCACCGTGCCCGCGTTCCGATAGCCCACGGCTCGGGCGGCCGCGACCGCCGCGCGGCCCATGGCGGCCCGAAGGTCCGGGCCTACCGCCGGCGACGGGGCTTCCTCAAGCAGCTTCTGGTGGCGGCGCTGGATCGAGCACTCGCGCTCCCCGAGGTGGACGGCGTGACCGTGCGCATCGGCCAAAATCTGCACCTCGATGTGGCGCAGGTCCTCGACCCAGCGCTCGAGGTAGACGCGGGCGTCGCCGAAGGCCGAACGGGCCTCTCCCCTGGCCAGCTCGAGCGCTCCCGGGAGGTCCTCGGGCCGGCCGACGCGGTGGATCCCCCTGCCGCCCCCGCCCCCGGCCGCCTTGATGAGGAGCGGGAACCCGATCCGGGCGGCCGCGGCCCCGACCTCCTCGTCATCCACGACATCGGTACCCGGCAGGATCGGGATCCCGGCGGCCTGGACGGCTCGGCGCGCCTCCGCCTTGTCTCCGCACCGTGCGAGCGCCTCCACCGGTGGCCCGACGAAGACGATGCCGGCGCCCGCGCACGCCCGCGCCAGGTCCGGATTTTCCGCGAGAAAGCCGTACCCCGGATGCAGCGCGTCCGCGCCGGCGGCGCGCGCGGCCTCGATGACGGCGGGGATGTTGAGGTATGACTCCGCCGCGGGCGCGGGGCCGAGCCGGCGGGCTTCGGCCGCGGCGCACACGTGCGGGCTCGAACGGTCCGCGTCGCTATAGACCGCCACGGCCTCAATACCGCACGCACGGCATGCGCGGATGATGCGCAGCGCGATCTCGCCGCGGTTCGCCACCAGCACCTTGCGCAACCTGCGCGGGGCCATGCCTACCCCTTTCGCGGCGCCCGACCGGGAGTCATGCGGGTAGCCGTTGCCCCCGGGGCGCGCCGGGCCCCCAGACCGGCGCGATCCGACCAACGGGCCCACCGGGCTCAGAGCGGGATGTTTCCGTGCTTCTTCGGAGGGTTGCGGTCCCGCTTGCCCTGGAGCATTTCCAGGGCGGAGATCAGCCGCGGCCGGGTCTCACGAGGCTCGATCACGTCGTCCACGTACCCCCGGGCCGCCGCGATGTACGGTGTGGCGAACTGCTCACGGTAGTCCGCGACGAGGCGCGCGCGCGCGGCCTCGCGGTCGGGTGCTTCCTCCAGTTCGCGCCGGAAGATGATGTCGATCGCGCCCTCGGGCCCCATCACGGCAATTTCCGCGGTGGGCCACGCGAGGTTCAGATCGCCGCGGATGTGCTTGCTCGACATGACGTCGTAGGCGCCGCCGTACGCCTTGCGCGTGATCACGGCGAGCTTCGGCACGGTGGCCTCGCAGTAGGCGAACAGCAGCTTGGCGCCGTGGCGAATGATCCCACCGTGCTCCTGGGCGGTGCCGGGAAGGAAACCGGGCACGTCGACAAAGGTGACCAGCGGCACGTTGAACGCGTCGCAGAACCTGACAAACCGGGCGCCCTTCACCGCGCTGTCGATGTCGAGCACGCCGGCCAGCACGGCCGGCTGCTGGGCCACGACGCCGACGGGGCGCCCCCCGAGCCTGGCAAAGCCGACCACGAGGTTGGCGGCGAACGCGCGATGCACCTCCAGGAACTCCCCGCCGTCCACCACACGGACGATGACGTCGCGCATGTCGTAAGGTTGGTGCGGATCCCGCGGCACGATGCCGTCGAGCGCGGGGTCCTGACGGCCCGGATCGTCCTCGCACGGCGTCCGCGGCGGCTCATCGAGGTTGTTCTGCGGCAGGTATCCGAGGAGCCGGCGGACGAGGGCCAGCGCGTCCGGATCGCTGTCGGCGACAAAATGCGCCACGCCGCTGCGGGCGGCGTGCACCTCCGCCCCGCCCAGTTGCTCGAACGAAACGTCCTCGTGCGTTACCGCCTTGACGACCTGTGGGCCCGTCACGAACATGTGGCTCGTGCCGCGCACCATGATCGTGAAATCGGTGATCGCCGGCGAGTACACCGCCCCGCCGGCGCAGGGCCCCATGATCGCCGAGATCTGCGGGACGACGCCGCTCGCGAGCGTGTTGCGGAGAAAGATCTCCGCGTAGCCGCCGAGGCTGACGACGCCTTCCTGGATGCGGGCGCCACCGGAATCGTTGAGGCCGATCATGGGCGCGCCGGCGCGCAGCGCGAGGTCCATGATCTTGCAGATCTTCTGTGCGTGCGCTTCCCCCAGGGAGCCGCCGAGCACCGTGAAGTCCTGCGAGAACAGGTAGACGAGCCGGCCGTGGATCGCTCCGTAGCCCGTGATCACGCCGTCGGCCGGTGCCTCCACGCGATCCATCCCGAACGTGGTCGCGCGGTGCGTGACGAAGCGATCGAGCTCGACGAACGTACCGGGATCCAGCAACTCCGCTACGCGTTCGCGCGCGGTGAGCTTACCCGCGTCGTGCTGCCGGGCGATGCGCTCCGGCCCGCCGCCCGCCTCGGCACGGGCCCGGCGGGCACGCAACTCCGCGAGGCGGGCCTCGGACGCGTCCGGCACCGAGCGCTTACGCCTCCGCGCGCGCGTCCGTCACCGGACGGATGGAGATGATCGCGTGCTTGTAGACGAGCTCCGTGGCCCCGTCTACCTCCACCAACACGCTGTCGGTGTCGATGTCCCGCAACGCGGCACGGCGCAGCTCGTAGCCGTCGCGGCAGCGAATGTGAATGGGCGTGCGGTTGGCGATGAGGGACTGGTACAACACTTCCTCGATCGAGAGCCGGGCCGGACCCGACGGGCCTCGGTCCGCCTCAGGCACATCACGACGTGCGGTCATCCCGATCACCTCTCCGCGCCCGGAGGGCGGACCGTCCCGGCGGGCCGCCGTTGGGCCGTCGGCCCCGCCGCCCGATCGCTCGCCGGCCGCCTGGTGTGCCGCCGGGGACGGCGCGCGCTCGGTGGAGGCCACGCGCCGGCGCATCGCCTCGAGCGCGGCGCGGCGATCCGGCGCCGCCGCCTCGAGCGCGCGCGCACCGAGCTTCGCAACGGCGTCCAGCGCCGCGTACACAATCGCGTCCGACGAAGCATCCGCCTGCGCGACGCCGCACACCCGCTCGTCACCCGCCGGGGTCGCCACCGAGATGCCGGCAAGCGCCGTCGGCCGTCCGTGGAACGTCACCAGCGACGCCTCATGCCCGATGAGCTTGCGGTAACTCGGCTCCAGTGCCTCCTTGGCCCCATCCAGCGCCGCGGCCACGAGCGTGCGCAGCCGGTGCGACGACCCAAGGGGGCCGCGGGCGCGCCCGGTGACGACGCGCTCTTCGCCCCCGCGGGTCCACGCGAGCTGCACGACCACCGTCGTCTCGGCCGTCGCGACGGTCTCCTCGATACGAAGCACCCGAAATCGGGGCGGCTCACGCGGTCCGGGGCGGGGTTGCGCAATCTGAATGCGCCAGGGGTCCAGCGGGAGGCCGTAGGTGGACACGAGCGCCGTGCCGATGCTCCGCCGCACGGCGCGCACGTCGGCGGCCGGGCCCACGGAGACGTAGACCTGATCGATGTCGCCGGCGGGCGTGGTGGACACGCGCGCGGCCACAACGCCATCGAGCGTGCCGATCAGGCGCTCGATATCCTCGGCGAAGACCTCCTTGGGCATCCTCCGCGTATTCTCTCAGCCGGGAAGGGCTCCCTGCCCGGGCCGGCGCGGAACTGCGTGTCATAACGCCGGAGCGCGGAATGCGGTCCACCGCGCCTGTTCAGAACGCGGGCGGCGAGGAGGGGCGTGCAATGGGACGGTCGATCATCAATCCTTCACCGCCGAGCGCCGGCACCCGGTGCCCGCCGAGCACGATCTGTACGGCGCGAACCTGAGAAAACTGCGTCGCCGTATACACGACCTGCCACAATCGCGCCGTCATGCTGGTGGTGCCGCCGCCCGCGCCAAACGACGGGCTGAGGTCGACCTCGGCCACGCCGTCGCGAATACGGACACCGCGCAGCGTGGTGGCCGGTGGGATCTCGCTTGCGATCCCACGTGCGCGCTCGGCCGCCGACGGGCCCCGGAGCAGCGCCCGCAGCGCCGCGTCCACCCGCGCGTCGATGTCGCCGGAGGCCGGCGGACGCGGCACCATGACCAGCGCCCCGACGTGGCCGGCGTCCGTGTACCGGACGAAGAACACCTCGGTCCCGGCGCGGCCGCCCGTGGGCCCGCCGGGCAGGTGGAGCACGCGACCCGCGATGAGTGCGACCGCCACGGCAACCAGCGCAACGAGGAACCACGCGCCTCGGCGCCCGGCGACTTTCCGGCCCGCGCCCCGCCGCCGTCGTGCCACTTACGCCGGCTCTCCAAGGAGCGCGAGAAATTCCGGTTCGGTCAGCACGGTGACCCCGAGCTTCCGGGCGCGATCCAGCTTGCTCCCCGGCGCGTCGCCCGCCACCAGATAGGCGGTCCGCGCGCTCAAGGTCTCGCTGACGACACCGCCGAGCGCCATGACGCGATCGCCCGCCTCGCGGCGCGAAAAGCGGTCGAGCGAGCCCGTAAACACGAAGGTCTTGCCTGCCAGCTTGCCCTGCGCGCGGTGCGGCGCCTCGACCCGCAGGCCGGCGGCACGCAGCTTGCGTACGAGGTCGCGGCTGGCCGGCCGGCGGAAAAACTCGACCACGCTCTCGGCAATCGTAGGGCCGACGCCGGCGAGCGCGCCCACCTCCTCGACCGGCGCCTCGACGAGGCGGTCGATGTCCCCGAAGTGCGTCGCCAGCACCTCCGCCACGTGCACCCCGACGTGCCGGATCCCGAGCCCGTAGAGCAACCGCGCCAGCGACGTCACGCGCGCGCGATCGATGGCGGCGATCACGTTGTCGGCTGACTTGTCCGCCATCCGCTCCAACGTAAGCACCTGCTCCCGCGTCAGCCGAAAGAGGTCCGCCGGGTCGGCGATCAGTCCTCGGTCGAGCAGTTGCTGCAGGATCTTCGGCCCCACCCCCTCGATGTTGAGCGCATCCCGCGAGCCGAAGTGGATCAACCGCTCCAAGATCTGCGCCGGGCACGTGGCGCCCCCGGTGCAACGCCAGATCGCCTCGCCGGGCCGGCGCTCCACGGGCGAGCCGCAGACGGGGCACTTCTCCGGCATTTCAAACCGGCGCTCGGCGCCGGTCCGCTTCTCTGTGACTACGCGGACGACCTCGGGGATGACCTCACCCGCGCGCCGCACGAGCACGGCGTCGCCGATGCGAACGTCCTTGCGGCGCATCTCGTCCTCGTTATGAAGCGTGGCGCGCCGCACGATGACCCCGGACACGCGGACCGGCTCCAGGTCGACCACGGGCGTGAGCGCCCCCGTGCGGCCCACCTGCACGAAGATGTCCCGAACCCGCGTCTCCGCCTGTTCGGCGGGAAACTTGTAGGCGATGGCCCAGCGGGGCGCCTGGCTCGTCGCGCCCAGATCCGCCTGCTGGTCGAGCGAGTCCACCTTGATGACGATGCCGTCGGTGCCGTAGGGAAGCGCGGTGCGGCGTTCGCTCCACTCGCGCACGTAGGCGAGCGCCTCGTCGAAGGAGGACACCACGCGGATGTGGGGGTTGACCGGGCAGCCGGCGTCCTTGGCCCAGGCCAGGCTCTCCCAGTGCGACCGGAACCGGCGGCCCCGAACCTCGCCGATCTGGTAGACGAACAGCCGGAGCGGCCGCCGCGCCGTGACCGCGGGATCGAGCTGCCGCAGGGAGCCCGCAGCGGCGTTGCGGGTGTTGGCGAACGGCGTTTCTCCCGCCCCGACCCGTTCCTCGTTGATCGCGTCGAGCGCCTGGTTGGGGAGGTACACTTCGCCCCGCACCTCGACGAACGGCGGCGGGCCCGCGTCCCGGCGCAGGCGCAGGGGGAGCGACTCGATGGTGCGCAGGTTCGCGGTTACGTCCTCGCCCCGGACACCGTCGCCGCGCGTCGCGCCCTGTCGCAGGACGCCGTTCTCGTAGACGAGCGAGACCGCGGCGCCGTCCATCTTCAGCTCGCACACGAACGAGACCACCTGCCCCGCAAGTCCGGCCTCGACGCGCCGGTGCCACGCGCGCAGCTCGTCCTCATCGAATGCGTTCGCGAGGCTGAGCATCGGCTGCGGGTGCACGACCGCGCGGAACGCCGCGCTCGGCGGCGCCCCCACGCGCTGGGTCGGCGAGTCCGGCGCGACGAGCTCGGGATGGACCGCCTCCAGATCCCGAAGCTCCTGCATGAGCGCGTCGTAGGCTTCGTCGGAGATCTCGGGATCGTCGAGCACGTGGTACCGGTACGCGTGGTGCCGGATGCGCTCGCGAAGCTCTTCGAGCCGCGCCTCCGCGTCCTTCGACGCGCGGCGCCGCTCCGGGCGGGCCGTGCCGTTCATGGAATCTCGGCGATGCTCTTCACGACGAGGGCATTCGGCGCAGGATCCGGGCTTCCTATCCTGAGCGCCCGGCTCGGGCGCTCGGCTGGCGCTTGCCAGCGCGTGCGGCCACGTCCCTGGGACGCCGCCGCGACGGACTGCGACCGTTGCCTGGGACCGTCAGCTAAGCGTCATCGCATTACTTCGGCAAAGGCTGGTGCCGGGCGGACCTATCCTCCCTTTACGCCGCCCCGCCCGCCATCGCCGGCACGATCGAGACCTCCGCGCCCGCGCCGAGCGGCGTCCGGAGACCGTCGAGAAACCGGATATCCTGCTCGTTCACGAAGATGTTGATGAAGCGCAGCACCTCTCCGCGCTCGTCGAGCAGCCGGCCTCGGATACCCGGGAAGCGCCGCTCCAGCTCGTCGATCGCCTGCCCCAGATCGATGCCCTGGACCTCGATGATGCGCTCGCCGTTCGTGAGCCGGCGCAGCGGCGTCGGGATCCGCACATGTACCGCCATCGTCGTCACCCCCCTACGCGCCGGCCGGCGCGAGCACGCGCTCTTCGAACGACGCCAACGTCGGTTTGATCGTCACCGGCGCGGCCACCACCCGCTCGACGGCGTCGATCGCCTTGAGCCCGATTCCAGAAATGTAGGCGACGGTGACCTCGTCGGGATCGATCGTCCCGGCCTGCGCGAGCTTGCGCAGTACTCCCACGGTAACGCCGCCCGCAGGCTCCGTGAACACGCCTTCGGTCTCGGCAAGGAGACGGATCGCGTCGACGATCTCCGAGTCCGTCACGGATTCCGCGGCGCCGCCGGTTCGGCGGATCGTCTCCAGCACGTAGCTCCCGTCTGCCGGATCGCCGATCGCCAGCGAGTGCGCGACCGTGTTGGGACGGACGGGACGAACCGTCTCCGCGCCCGCACGGTAGGCGGCCGCGACGGGGCCGCAGCCTTCGGCCTGCGCGGCCGTCATGCGGACCGTGTGAGCGGGGATGACGCCGAGCCGCCGGAACTCCTCGAAGCCCTTGTAGATTTTCATGAACATGTTGCCTGAACCGATCGGCACAACGACCCGATCCGGGGCCTTCCAGCCGAGCTGCTCGGCGACCTCGTAGGCCAGCGTCTTGGCGCCCTCCGAGTAGTACGGGCGGAGGTTGACGTTGGCAATCGCCCATCGGTGCTCTTCCCCGATCTCGAGGCACAGGCGGTTGACATCGTCATACGTGCCCTCCACCTCGACCAGCGTCGGGCGGTACGCCGCCGTCGCGAGCACTTTGGGCCGCTCGATGCCCTTCGGCACGAAGACGACCGCGCGCATGCCCGCCTTCGCCGCGTGGGCCGCGACGGCGTTGGCCAAGTTGCCGGTCGAGGCGCAGGACAGGACGTCGAACCCAAATTGCCTGGCAGCGGCCACCGCGACGGCGACGACACGGTCCTTGAACGACCACGTGGGATTGCGCGTGTCGTTTTTGATGTAGAGGTTGCGGAGACCGATCGCGCGGCCGAGCCGGTCGGCACGCTGGAGCGGGGTAAAGCCCGGGGCGAGATCCCACTCCGGCACGCGCTGCGCGGGAAGCAACGGTTGGTATCGCCAGATCGATGTCGGGCCACACTCGATTTCAGCGCGGAACGCGGGGCCCTCGAGGTTGCCCAGCTCGTACTGCGCCTCCAGCGGGCCGAAGCACTGCTCACAGACGAAAATCGGCTCAACCGGATAGCGCCGTCCGCACTCCCGGCACGCGAGCCCGACCACTCCCAT
>JAJPIA010000034.1 GCA_021324975.1 Bacillota bacterium | reverse complement strand
TCCACGTCGCCGTACGGCAGCCCCATCACGCGGCCGACGTCCCGGATCGCGGCGCGCGCCCCCATCGTGCCGAACGTGATGATCTGCGCCACGCGGTCCGCGCCGTACCGGTCCATGACGTACTTGATGACCTCGTCGCGCCGGCTGTCCATAAAATCCACGTCGATGTCGGGCATCGTGTAGCGCTCGAGGTTGAGAAACCGGTCGAACGGCAGGCGGTACGCCAGCGGGTCCACCTCCGTCACGCCGCACGTGTACAGCACCAGGCTCCCCGCGGCCGAACCGCGCACGGTGGTGAGGATCCCGTTGCGCCGCGCGAAGTTGACGAAGTCCTGCACGATGAGAAAGTACGCGGCGTACCCCATCTTCGTGATGACGCCCAGCTCGTACTCGAGCCGGTCCCGCACGGTGGGCGTGAGCTCGCCGTACAGCCGCCGCGCCCCAGCCTCGCACAGGTGCCGCAGGTAGGACTCCGGGGTCTCCCCGGCCGGCACCTCGACGTGGGGCAGTTTGAGCGTCCCCGTATCGAGCGTCAGCCCGCAACGCTCCGCGATCGCGACCGTGTTGCGGAGGGCCTCCGGGAAGTCGGCAAACCGCGTTGCCATCTCCTCCGCGCTTTTCAGGTAGAACTCGGGCGTGTCACCCAGACGCGGCTTGTCGTGCTGCTCGAGCGTCATCCCCATCTGGATGCACATCAACGCGTCCTGTGCGTCGGCCTCGTCCCGCCCCACGTAGTGCACGTCGTTGGTCGCGACGAGCGGCAGCCCCAAGTCGCGGGCCAGCGGCACGATCCCCCGCGTCACGGTCTGCTGCTCCGCGAGCCCGTGGTTCTGCAGCTCCAGGTAGAAGTTGTCCGGTCCCAGGATGTCGCGATAGGCCCCGGCGATCTCCCGGGCGGCGCCGAGGTCCCCCCGCACGATCGCACGGGGAATCTCCGCCTGCAGGCAGCCCGAGAGGCCGATCAGGCCCTTGGCGTGCCGGCTCAGCGCGTCGCGATCGATCCGCGGCTTGTAGTAGAATCCTTCGAGATGCGCGGCGGTGGTGAGCTGCAAGAGATTGCGGTACCCTTCGGCCGTGACCGCCAGCAGCACCAGGTGGGCCGCGGAGGCGTCCACCTTGGGGTCGCGGTCCGTCATGCGTCGCGGCGCGACATACGCCTCGACGCCGATGATCGGCGTGACCCCGTGGGCGTGGGCGGCCTCGTAAAACTCCACCGCGCCGTACATCACGCCGTGGTCGGTCATGGCGATCGCCGGCATGCCGAGCGCCGCGGCCCGCTTCATCAGTGCGTCGATTCGGCTTTCGCCGTCCAGGAGCGAGTATTCGGTGTGCAGGTGGCAGTGGACAAACTCACTCGACATGCGGCGTCTCCTTCGGAGGCGTCTCGTTCATTGTAGCAAAAGCGCTATTCTACCAGAACGGTCCGCGCGCCGGCGCCGCGTTCATGAGGCCCGCTGGATTAGCGCGCCTCTGCGAGCATCAGCACGCTCGTGCGGCTCGTGTGCGGGCTCATGTCGAGCGGCTGCGCCCATCGCAACCGGTATCCGCCGTTGCGGAGGGCCGCGGCGTCGCCGCCGAGGCCTCGGAGCGAGCGGCCCAGGTACGCCAGCCGCCGGACACCGGCGCGCCGCAGCGCGCTCACCAGGGCGGGCGCGAGCCCGCCGCCCTGAGGCCGGACCAGGGCGCAGCGGACCCCGCGCGCCCGTGCCGCCTTCTCCACCGCGCGCACGGCGTCACGGGCGTAAAACGTGCAGTTTGCGAGGCCGTTGTGGCGGGCGTTGGCGCGGGCCGCGGCAAGCAGCGCTCCGGTCGTCACACCAACGGCCCGGCCGGCCGCCAGCGCCAACTGCAGCGTGTACGCGCCGATGCCCGCGCCGATCTCCACAACCGTGTCGTCGCGCGACGCGTCCAATGCGCTCAACACCAACTCGACGGCGCCCGCGAACGCGCGGGGGTTCGCCGGAAACTCCGCGAGCAGCGGCACGTGATAGCGGACGCCCGCCACCTCCTCCCGCACCCATGCGCGGCCCCACAATAGCGAGGTCCGCCGGCTCCGGAGGAGATGGCCCGCGCGTGGGGTCGCGATCTCCACGATGCCGACGAGCCCGGGAACCCGGTCGAGGAGAGCCCGCACCACGGCCGTCCGCGACCCGGCATCCAGGCGTCCCCCGACCGCGAGGCCGAGCAATACCTCTCCGGTCGCACTGCCCACGCGGCCGAGCACGCCGCGCAGCCGCGGCCCGTCCGGCAGCCGGGGCCAGCGCGCGCGCACCGCCTCGAGCAGGGCCACGTTGGCCGGGTGCTGCACGGGGCAGGTCTGGACGTCGATCACGCGATCGCTTCCCCAGGCGTAGAATCCGAGCACAGGGGCCTGAGACGGCGCGCCCGCGGTGGCCTCCAGGAGTGACCGATATCCCCACGGGGGACCCCATCCGACGGCCGGCTCCACCGGGAGATCCGGCAGTTCCCGCCGCCCGAGCGCCTTTTGGACGAGCCGCGTTTTCTGCTCAAGCTGGACGGCATACTCGAGGTGCTGCCACTGGCAGCCGCCGCAGTCCCCGAAGTACGGGCACAAGGCCTGGCCGACGCGGGGCGCGGGGTTGCGGAGCGCCACGAGACGCCCGCGCACCGGCTTGCAGTCCGGCTCGATGATCTCCACCGTGGCCTCGTCGCCGGGAGCGGCGTAGGGGACCGCAACGGTCCGGCCGCCGCCCCGTCCCAGCGCCTCTCCGTCGGGCCCCATTTGATCAAACGTGCAGATGACGTGGGCCCCGCGCGCCAGGGCCCGCGGGCGTCCGGACACCGCGGCCCCTCGCGGGCCGTGCCGGCCCGGTAGGACATGCGCCGTCCCGGCGCGGGTCGCGTCGGGGAGAGGGCGCCTCCGCTGGGAACGGTCAGGACGCGCCAATGCGGTCCCGGAGCAGGCGATTCACCATCTCCGGATTTGCCCGACCTCGCGACTTCTTCATTACCTGGCCGACCAGGAACGTGACGGCGCGATCCTTGCCGGCCTTGACGTCCCCGACCGGCCCGGGATTTTCCGCGATCGCGGCGTCCACGAGCCGCGCGAGCTCGTCGGTGTCGCTGATCTGGACCAACCCCCGCTCCCGGACGATCTCGTCCGCGGTGCGGCCCGTGCGGAGCATTTCGTCGAGCACCTCTTTGGCCGACCGGCCGCTGATCGTCCCGCGGTCGATGAGGGTGAGGAGCCCGGCGAGCGCGGCCGGACGCACGGCAATCTCCTCGATCTCAACGCCCGCGGCGTTCATGTACGCCGCGATGTCGCCGACGAGCCAGTTGGCAACCGTCTTGGGGTGGCCGAACAGGCGCACCGTCTCCTCGAAGAACTCCGCCATCGGCCGCGTCTCGGTCAGCAGCCCGGCGTCGTGCTCGGGCAACCCGTGGGTCTCGACAAAGCGGCGGCGGCGGGCCTCCGGCAGCTCGGGGATGTCTCGGCGGATGCGCTCGATCCACGCGGCATCCACGCAGACGGGCAACAGGTCCGGCTCGGGGAAGTAGCGATAGTCCTGCGCCTCCTCCTTCTCCCGCGACGAAAACGTCAGCCCCCGCGCCTCGTCCCAGTGGCGGGTCTCCTGCACCACAGCGGCGCCACGGGCAACCAGATCGCGCTGCCGGGCTTCCTCGAAGCGCAACGCCCGCTCAACCGAGCGAAGGGAGTTCATGTTCTTGATCTCCGTGCGAATCCCGTGAGGTCCGCCGGGCTCGCGCAGCGACACGTTGGCGTCGCAGCGCAGAGTTCCTTCCTCCATGCGCCCGGTCGTCACACCGGCGTACTGGAGGACCGCGCGGAGGCGTGTGAGAAACAGGCGCGCCTCCTCCGGGGAGCGCAGGTCCGGCTCCGACACGATTTCCATGAGCGGCATGCCGCTCCGGTTGTAGTCCACGAGACTGCGCCCGCCGGCGTGCACGAGCTTCCCGGTGTCCTCCTCCAGGTGGACCCGGCGGATGCCGACCCGCCGGGTCCCGCCGCCGGCCTCGAGGGCGAGCGCGCCGTCCGTGGCGAGCGGCGGGTGCCCGGTGTATTGATACTGCGAGATCTGATAATCTTTGGGAATGTCCGGGTAGTAGTAGTTCTTGCGGTGGAACCGGCTTTCCGGCCGGACCGTGCAATTCAACACGAGCGCCGCGCGCACGCCGAGTTCCACGGCTTTCCGGTTGAGCACGGGCAGAGCCCCGGGCAGGCCCAGGCACACGGGGCACGTGAGCGTGTTCGGCGGTGCCCCAAACGTGCACGCGCACCCGCAGAACATCTTGCTCTGCGTGCTGAGCTGCACGTGCACCTCGAGCCCGATGACGGTCTCGTACACGCCCACCGCGGCGGATCCGCTCACGCCGGGCTGCTCCGCCGCTCGGCCGCGGCGACCACACGCGGCCGCCGCGCCGGCGCCGCGAGCGCCCGCTCGAGCGCGTAGGCCGTGTTGAGCACCGTCGCTTCACCGAACGCGCGTCCCGCGATCTGCAGCCCGATCGGGAGGTCGCCCGCAAACCCGCACGGCACCGACACGCCGGGCAGGCCGGCCAGGTTCAGCGGCACGGTGAACACGTCGGCGAGGTACATCTCGAGCGGATCCTCCACGCGCTCGCCGAGCGGGAACGCCGGCGTGGGCGACACCGGACCGACGAGCACGTCCACGTCCTCCAGGGCCTGCACAAACTCCCGGCGAATCAGCTCCCGCACCCGCTGCGCCCGCAGATAGAACGCGTCGTAGTACCCGGCGGAGAGCGCGTAGGTGCCGAGCATGATCCGGCGCTTGACCTCCGCGCCAAAGCCCTCGTTTCGCGTCCGCGCGTACATGCCGATGAGATCGGTGGCCTGCGCGGTGCGGTGGCCGTAGAGCACGCCCGCGTATCGCGCGAGATTGCTGCTGGCTTCCGCCGGGGCGACGATGTAGTACGCCGGCAGGGCGTAGGGCGCGTGCGGCAGCGAAACGTCCACGCGGCGCGCCCCCGATCGCTCGAGCGCCCGGATGGCCTCGCCCACGGCATCGGCCACGCCCGGGTCGAGCCCGCCCTCGAGAAACTCGCGCACGACCCCGAGGCGCAGTCCCGCGACACGGCCGGTGAGCAGCGTGGGGTAATCGGGCACCTCCACCTCGGCCGAAGTCGCATCCGCGGGGTCGCGCCCGGCGATCTCGCGCAGCAGCAGGGCGGCGTCGCGCACATCCTGCGCGAGCGGGCCGATTTGGTCGAGCGAGGAGGCAAACGCGATGAGGCCGTACCGGGAGACGCGCCCGTACGTCGGCTTGAGCCCGACGACGCCGCAGAACGCGCCCGGCTCGCGGATGCTCCCCCCGGTGTCGCTGCCGAGCGCGAGCGTGGCTTCGCCCGCCGCGACGGCCGCCGCCGAGCCCCCGCTGCTGCCGCCGGGCACGCGGTCGGGGTCCCACGGGTTGCGGGTGGGCCCGAACGCGGAGTTCTCCGTGCTGCTCCCCATCGCGAACTCGTCACAGTTGGTCTTGCCGAGCACGATGGCGCCGGCGCGCCGGAGGCGTGTCACGACGGTCGCGTCGTAGGGCGGGCGAAACCCCTCCAGGATACGCGAGCCGGCCGTCGTGGGGACACCGCGCGTGCAGAGGTTGTCCTTGAGCGCCACCGGCACCCCGGCCAGGGGCGGGGCGTCCTCCGCGCCGGCGGCGCGATCCCACTGCGCCGCCTCCCGCCGCGCGGCGTCGGCGTCGAGGTACAGGTACGCCCGCACCTGCGGCTCGACTGCCTCGATGCGCCGCAGCACGGCGTCAACGACCTCGCTCGGGCTCAGCTCCCCCCGGCGATAGCAGGCGCGAAGATCCCATGCCGGCCGGTCCGCCGGCGACGCGGGATGCGGACCCGTCATGGCGCCCGGGACCCGTCGTCCTCGATGACCGGCGGGACCACGACGTAGCCGTCCGCGGTCTCGGGC
>JAJPIA010000072.1 GCA_021324975.1 Bacillota bacterium | reverse complement strand
GTCGTCACGAACGCCGTCCGCGCAACCTTGCCCTCGATGATGGCGTTGGTGGCGACGGTCGTGGCGTGCACCACGTACCGCACGCCGGCCGGGTCCGTCCCGGCTCCGCGCAGCACACGCTCGACGCCTTCCAAAAACCCGACCGATGGATCGTGCGGCGTCGTGAGCACCTTGTCGATATGAACCTGCCCCGACTCCGCGTCGACGAGAATGATGTCGGTGAACGTGCCCCCGATGTCAACCCCCAGCCGGTACGTTCCTGACACCGTTACGCCCCCGTCGCCTGCCGCGACCGCGCCTCGGCCGTCCGCTCGGCATCCACACGCCAGGTCGATCGATCGATCACGACCCCGTACACCTCCCGGGCGCGGTCAATGCTCACCCTGCCCTCCCGCACGTCGCGCAGGACGCGGGCCGGGTCTCGCTCCCGCGGCGCGCCATATCCGCCGCCGCCGCATGTTCGGTAGCTGACAACGTCGCCCCGCTGAAGCTCCACGGTCGTTTTCGAGGGCAAACGCGTCGCCTCGCCGTCCGGGTTCAGCACGTACTCCGCCGGAGGCGCGGCGCACCCGCCGAACAAACCCCAGGGGCCCTCGCGATCGCGATCTGCCAGGATAGTAAACGTGATCGGGTACTCCGAGAACAGGTAGTCGCGTCGCAAACCGAGGCCGCCGCGGAATCGACCCGGACCTTCCGAATCATTGAGCAGTTCGTAGCGAATGATTCTGACCGGATAGTTGGCTTCGGTCTCCTCGATCGGAGCGTTCTCAGTGTTTTGCCCGTGCGTCTGGACGGCATCGGGTCCGTCACTCGATGCCCGAGCCCCGTACCCTCCCGCGAGGGTCTCGAGAAAACAGTGATACTCGCCCGTCGTTGGATCGACGCCACCGAAACCCGCGTGGCACATCATCGCCTTGGTGCCGGCCGGCACCTTGTCGGGGAGGGCGGCCGCCACGGCTTTAAAGATGATGTCCACGAGCCGGGTCTGCGTTTCCCAGCCGCCGACCACCGGCGCGGGCGCCTGGCAGTTCACCACGGTCCCGAGTGGCGCGACCACGCGCACCACGTCGTAGAATCCTTGATTCACGGGAATATCCTGGTCGATCAAGCATTTCAAGGCGTAGGCGCAGGCCGAGAACGTCTGCGCGAAGGTGGAGTTGACGGGTGCCTTGCGTTGAGGATCTGACCCGGAGAGATCATAGACCACGCCATCGTCGCCGATCGTGACGCGCACGTGCAACCGGACCCGTTGATCGCTCACCCCGTCCGTGTCGATGTGCCCGTCGGCCGCGAACGAGCCGCGCGGTAGCGCCGAGAGCTCGGCCCGGACGCGCCGCTCCGTGTACGCGAGCAGCCCGTCGACAATGCCATTCGCCACGTCGGAGCCGAAGCGATTTGCAAGCGCCACCAGCCGCCGCGCGCCGGTCACGTTCGCCGCCACCTGAGCCCGCAGGTCGCCCGCGGTCTCGCGCTTGCTCCGGATCTGCGCCAAAATCAAGCGAAACACATCGTCGACGATGGCGCCATCCTCGACGAGCCTGACCACGGGGATAATGACGCCTTCCTGAAACACCTCGCGAAAGGCGCCGATGCTCGCCGGAGCGCCACCCCCCACGTCCACGTGATGCGCAAGGTTCGCAACGTACCCGAACAACGCCCCGTCCGCGAATACGGGAGCGATGACGGTGATATCGTTGAGGTGCACGCCGCCTCCGTAGGGGTCGTTGGCGACGAGCATGTCGCCCGGGCGGAGCTGCTCAGCGCCGTACGCGCGCACCGCGCGCGGCACGAGTTCCACGAACGAGCCAAGATGGACCGGTTGCGAGAACGCCTGTGCCGCGACCCGGAGGCGGCGATCGAAGAACGCGCACGAAAAATCGTTTCGCGTCTTGATGTTCGTCGAGTAGGCGCTGCGCCGCAACGCAAGCGCCATCTCTTCGGTGGCTTCACCCAAGGCGTTGCGAAAGACCTCCAACCGAATCGGGTCGGCCTGGATCACCGGCGGCATCCAGACGACTGCCGCACCACGAGTTCCGGTTTGATGACGACTTGCCGCGCCTCGGGCTGGTTGCCTGCGAGCTTAGCGACCAGAATCTCCGCCGCCAGCGCACCGATCTGGCGCGCCGGCTGACGAAAGGTGGTCAGCGGCACCTTGAGAAACTCTGCCAGCTCGATGTCGTCTCCGCCCGCAAGCGCGACGTCCTGAGGAATGCGCAACCCGTATTGCTGCGCCGCGCGGAAGACACCGACGGCCTGGAGGTCGGTTGCTGCAAAAATGGCGGATGGACGGTCGGTGCGGTTGAGCAGACGGTGCGCGGCCTCGCACCCGCCCGCCACACTGTAGGGCGAGTGGGCGATGAGATCCGGCGTGACCGGAATGCCGCGAGCGCCCAGAGCTTGCCGGTAGCCGGCCAGCCGGCCTTGGGCCGTGGACGTGTGCGGCGGACCGGCGATGTGTCCGATACGCGTGTGTCCGAGATCGAGCAGGTGATCGGTCAGCAGGCGCCCCCCTTCGACGTTGTCGGTCACAACGTAATCGAAGTGGCCGTACTCGGGAAAGTGCCGGAGCAGGAACACAAATGGAACGCCATCCTGCTCCAATTGCTCAACATCGCGCCGATCCGTCTGCACGGGCGCAATCAGCACGCCGTCCACCTGCTTTGAGCGCAGCATCGCCAAGCACTGCAGCGCCTGGTCCTGCGAATCCGCGGAATTGCAGAAGAGCACCCCAAATCCCGCGCGCGTGGCCACATCCTGCACCCCTCGCAGGGCCTGCGCATACACCGGGCTGGCGTTGTCCGTGATCACGGCACCCAACGTACGAGTGCGCCCAGACACGAGGGCACGAGCCACAGCGCTCGGCGTGTAGCCTAACTTGCGGGCAACCTCGACGATGCTTGTGCGTCTGGCCGGCGCAATATCGCCTTTCTGATTCAACGCACGGGAGGCGGTTGAAATCGACACACCCGCCTGTCGCGCGACCTCCCGAATCGTTACCCGCACCCCGTCACCTTCCCAGTTTGTCTCGTGGCAAGAGGCGCCGGATCGCGATGCTCCGCACCGGTCCGAGAAGTCCCGCACGGTGCCGCAAACGTTACCGGAAACGTTTGCACAAGCCTAGCATCGATGTTAGACTGCTGTCAACGCAATTTGCAAATGACAATGGTGTTGGCTGGCCACGCTGCTTCCGAAAGCCGTGGCGGTCCCATAGCGCGCCGAGCTCAAAGAAGGGGGGCGGCACATTATCCTGCTGTACGCGGGGAAGCGGGCCCTCTCGTTGGTGCCGACGCTGCTCTTCGTCTCTCTTATCACGTTTGGCCTGATGCGTTTCGTGCCAGGCGACCCCATCGACACGCTGTACGGCATCAATCGTCCGGATCAAGCGACCCGTGCGGCGATCGCGAGCAAGCTCGGTCTGGATCGACCGCTCTGGATCCAGTACATGCGGTGGATTGGCCGCCTTGGCGCCGGTGATCTCGGATACTCGATCCGCGCCCAAATGCCCGTCGCAACCCTGATCCGCCAACGTCTGCCCGCCTCGCTGATCCTGGTCGGCGCGTCCATCATCGTCTCGGTCATCATCGCGATCCCGGTCGGCGTTCTCGCAGCCGCCTATCGGGATTCACCGATCGATTTGGGAGCGATGACGACGGCGCTTGTCACGCTGTCGGTGCCGCCGTTTGTCTCGGGGGTCCTGCTGGTCCTGTTGTTCGGTCT
>JAJPIA010000054.1 GCA_021324975.1 Bacillota bacterium | reverse complement strand
TACATCCTGTACAACATCGTCCTGCTGACCATGGGCGCCGCGGCGCTCAACTACCCGAACCCCATGCCCGCCGTGGCATGGAGCGTCGGCGGGGCCGTGCTCCGGCTTCGCGAGGTGCTCCTGTGGGCGGTGTCGCTCGTGCTCATGGGGACGCTGCACATGTTCGTCCGGCGGACCAAGCTCGGCAAGGCGATGCGGGCGACCGCGCAGGACCAGGAAGCGGCCCGGATGATGGGCATCGAGGTCGACCACATCGTCATGCTCACGTTCTTCATCGGCTCCGCGCTCGCCGGGGCGGCCGGGCTGATCTTCGGGCTGTACTACAATTACACGAGCTTCATCATCGGATACACGGCCGGCCTGCGCGCGTTCACCGCGGCAGTGCTCGGCGGCATCGGTAACATCCCCGGCGCGATGATCGGGGGGCTCGTGATCGGTCTCATCGAGTCGGTGGGGGGGCAGGTGCTCGCCGTGCGCTGGACCGACGTCATCATCTTTTCCATTCTGATCATCGTGCTCGTCCTGCGGCCGTCGGGCCTCCTCGGCCGGTCCTCGCCGCAGAAGTCCTGACGCGCATGGCCGACATCTCGCCCACGACCGCCGCCGCAACCAGCGCCGAACCGCTGTCCGCGCCTCGGGCGCGCCCGTGGGCGGACGCGGCGGCGGCGTCCGTGCGCTGGATCCCGGAGGCGGCACGCCGGCCGGTGGCGCTCACCGCGCTGGCCGCGGCCGTCCTGCTGTTCCCGCTCATCGACCGCAACGGCGGGGATATCGACGCCGCGGCCAACGCAGGCTCGTTTGCCATCCTCGCGCTCGGCCTCAACATCGTCGTCGGCTTTGCCGGCCTCCTCGACCTCGGGTACGCCGCGTTCTTCGCCATCGGGGCCTACACGTACGGGATCTTTGCCTCGGGCCAGGTCCATCCGCTGTGGAACGCCGCGTGGCAGCCGTTCCAGTGGCTCGGGCTGGTGAGCCGCTTCCACGTCGACGGCGTGCCCGACGTCGTGCAGATGCATGTTTCGTTCTGGTTGATGCTTCCCGGCGCGGCCCTCGTCGCGGCGTTGTTCGGCATCCTGTTCGGCGCGCCGACGCTGCGGCTCCGGGGGGACTATCTCGCGATTGTGACGCTCGGGTTCGGCGAGATCGTTCCCATCGTCGTGCGCAACACCCCGTCGTTGACGAACGGCGCGATGGGGCTCAACGGCGTGATCTCGCCGCAGATCTTCGGCTATCGGTTCGGCGTGAACGCGACGCCGTTTTACTACGTCGGCGTCGCGATGATCGCGGTGCTGCTGTTCGTCAGCTACCGGCTCAAGGACTCGCGCATCGGGCGGGCCTGGATGGCGATCCGCGAGGACGAGATCGCGGCGGGAGCCATGGGCGTCAACCGCACGCGCCTCAAGCTGCTGGCGTTTGCGGTCGGCGCGGCGTTCGCCGGCGCGACCGGCACATACTACGTGGCGAAGCTGCAGACCGCAACGCCCGAGATGTTCATGTTCCCCGTCTCGGTGATGGTGCTCGTCATGATCGTGCTGGGCGGCACCGGCAACCCCACCGGCGTGGTCGTCGGCGCGCTGCTGCTGCAGCTCCTGCAGTCGTGGTTCCTGGAAGACTTGACGCAGTGGGTGCATGCCCTCGGGCGGCTGGTCAACAGCCCCGGGCTCCAGCAGGTCGACCTCGTGCAGTCGATCGAGCTGATCTTCGGCGTGATCCTCGTCCTGATGATGCTCTTCCGCCGGCAGGGGCTCATGCCCGCGGCCCGGACCACCGCCGCGCTGTCGCTGGCGGAGCAGGCGGCGCACCCGACGCGGGGCGGCATCGGCGCGGCGCTGAGCGTCGTGAGCCGGGAGGATCTCGCGTCCGAAACGGCGATGCTCGAGACCCGCGGGCTCGTCAAGCGGTTCGGCGGGATCACGGCGGTCAAGGACGTGGACGTGCGGATCGCTCCCCATGAGATCATCGGGCTGATCGGTCCCAATGGCTCGGGCAAGACGACGTTCTTCAACGTCGTCACCGGGCTGGACCGCCCGGACGGCGGCACAGTGCGGTTCATGGGCGAGGACATTACGGGGCTGCCGTCCCACGTGATCGTGGAGCGGGGGATCGCCCGGACGTTTCAGACGCTCCGATTGTTCAACGACATGACGGTGCTCGAGAACGTGCTCGTCGGGATGCACGCTCGGCTGCACACCGGCGCGGCCGGTGCCGTGCTGCGCGCGCCGGGTACGCGCCGCGAAGAGCGGGAGGCCCGGGAGCGCGCGATGGAGATCCTCGCGGTGTTCGGCAACCGGCTCGTGCCCCGGGTCAACCATCTCGCGAGCAGCCTGTCCTACGCGAACCGCCGCCGGCTGGAGATCGCGCGCGCCCTCGCGTCGCGCCCCCGGCTGCTCCTCCTCGACGAGCCCACGGCCGGCATGAACCCGGCGGAGACCCTGGAGCTCGCGGATCAGGTGCGGAGCCTGCGGGAGATGGGCCTGACCGTGTTGATGATCGAACACAAGCTCAACGTCGTGAACGACATCACGGACCGCGTCTTCGTGCTGGACTACGGTGAGAAGATCGCCGAGGGGCTGGCCCGCGACGTCCAGGCGAACCCGGAGGTCATCCGTGCGTACCTCGGCCGGACAGCCGCTGCTGGAATTTAGGGACGTCGACACGCACTACGGCGGCCTCCATGTCCTCAAGCAGGTGTGCTACGAGATCTTCGCGGGCGAGATCGTCTGCCTCCTCGGGGGGAACGCCTCGGGCAAATCCACAACGATGAAGACGGTGCTGGGCATCGTGCGCCCGACACGGGGCACGGTGCGGTATCGCGGCGCCGTGATCAACGGCGTGTCCACGGCCGAGCGGGTCCGCCGCGGGATCGCACCCGTGCCGGAGGCGCGGCGGTTGTTTCCCCGCATGACCGTGTACGAGAACCTCGAGATGGGCGCGTTTACGCGCACGGATCACGCCGGGATCGCCGCCGATGTGGAACGCGTCTACGACCTGTTCCCTCGGGTCAAGGAGCGGCGGTACCAGCTCGCCGGCACGCTCTCCGGCGGCGAGCAGCAGATGGTGGCGATGGGTCGCGCGCTCATGGCGCGGCCGACGCTCTTGTGCATGGACGAGCCGTCCATGGGCCTGAGCCCGGCGTTTGTGGAGCAGGTCTTCGATATCATCCAGCAGATCAACCGGCAGGGCACCACCATCTTCGTCGTCGAGCAGAACGCAAATATGGCCTTGTCCATCGCGCACCGCGGCTATGTGCTGCAGACCGGACAGGTCGTCCTCTCGGGGACGGCGCAAAGCCTCCGCGAGAACGAGATGATCCGCCGGGCCTACCTCGGCGAGATGAAGACGGCCTGATGAGAGGACCGCCGTCCAGTAGCGGAGAATAAAGAAGCATCGGCGGGTAGGGGGCCTTATCGGTTGCGATAAGGCTCTTTTTCGCGGACGCGAAAGGGCTGGCGGATGGTCGGGCACTCCAGGGACGTCACAGACGAGATTCGCAGCCGGGTCGGCATCCTGGACGTCGTGTCCGTCCACGTGACCCTGCGGCGGGCCGGCCGCAACTACAAAGGCCTGTGCCCATTTCACTCCGAGAAGACGCCGTCCTTTACGGTCAATCCGGAGCGGGGCTTTTTCTACTGTTTCGGGTGCCATGCCGGCGGGGACGTGTTCGACTTCGTCATGCGGATCGGCGGGGTCCCCTTCGCGGAGGCCCGCAGAGAGCTGGCCGAGCGCGCCGGTGTTCGGCTGGACGAGGGCCCCGACCCCGAACGGCGCGCGGGGGATCGGGAGCGGCTGCTGCGGGCCGTGGCCGGGGCGGCGGCCTTTTTCCGCGCTCAGCTTGCCGGAGAGGCCGGGCGGAGGAGCCGCGACTATCTCGCCGCGCGCGGCATCACCCCAGACATGGTCGAGCGGTTCGGGATCGGCTACGCGCCGCCGGGATGGGACCATCTGTTCCGCGCGCTGCGGGCGCGGGGTTTCGAGCCGGCGGTGCTGGAGCAGGCGGGGCTGGCCACGGGCCGGCAGGGGGGCGACGGCTACTACGATACGTTCCGCGACCGGGTCGTCTTCCCGATCCGCGACCTCCAGGGGCGCCCGGTGGCGTTCGGCGGCCGGGCGCTCGACGACACGACCCCAAAGTATCTGAACTCGCGGGAGACACCCTTGTTCGTAAAGGGGAAAACGCTCTATGCGCTGGATTTGGCCCGCGCTTCAATCCGGGAGTCCGGCGACGCCGTGGTGGTCGAGGGCTACGTCGATGCGCTGACGTGCCATCAGTTCGGGATCGACGGGGCGGTGGCGTCCCTGGGCACGGCGCTGACGCTTGACCAGGTGCTGTTGCTCAAGCGGTTCGCGTCGCGAGTGACGCTCGTGTATGACGCGGACGCCGCCGGCGCCGATGCCGCAACCCGGGGGATCGGCGTCTTTAATGAAGCCGGGCGGGAGATCGGCACGGCTCGCGATGCGTTTACGATGCCGATGTCGCTCTTCGGTCAGGCGGAGTTGCCGGTCCGGGTGGCGGTTCTACCTCCGGGGGTCGATCCCGACTCGTTCCTCCGGACCGAGGGGCCCGAGCGGTTTAGAGCGCTGCTGGCCGCGGCGCTGCCGATCTTCGAGTACCGGCTCGAAATCGCCATGAAGCGCCACGACGCACGGACCGTGGAAGGAAAGGTTGGAATTGTTGACGAAATGAGTCAGTTAATCAGTATGATGGCCCATCCGGTCCGTCAGGCCGAGTGTGTTCGGGTGCTGGCGGAGCGGCTGGGGGTCCGAGAGGACGCGATCCGGGAGGAGTTGCGGCGCCTAGGAACGCGCGATCACGGCCGGCGGCCGGCCAGGCCGGCGGCCACGGTTCAGGTTCCGCAGGACAACGGTCGCGCCGCCGCGGAGCAGCTGCTGGTGCACCTGCTCGTGGCGGAGCCGGGGTTTCGTGCGCCGATGCGGCGCGCGATCACGGCCGAGATGTTCCGAGATCCCGGATGTCGGGTCCTCGCGGCGGCGCTCCTCGGGCCGGAGGCAGCCGAGGAGGATGCGGGTGCGTTGCGCGAGCGGCTGCGGGACGAGACGGCGATCTCGCTCCTGAGCCGATTTTTGATTGCCGAACCGCCGGTTCGGGGTGATATGCACAAGGTGGCCGGCGGCTGCGTGCAAAAGATTAGGCTTTGCGATCTCGAAGAACGCATTGCGCAGCTGATGGCCGCCCACGGCGAGGCCGTGCGGGCGGGCGACGATGCGCGACGCGACGGTCTCGCCGCTGAATTGCTCAAGGCCCGGACTGAAAAGGAACGACTCAGGGAGTTGAAAGTAAGTGTCTAGGACACGGAGAGCACAGGTCACAACGGACGCCGACGCCTCGAAGCGGAAGCTCGAGGCGGAGCGGGCGATTGCCACGCTGCCGGCGGAACTGCGCCAGCTCGTGGAGCAGGGGCGCCAGCGCGGGTACGTCACCTACGACGAGATCCAGGCCGTGCCCGAGGTGGAGAACAACCTCGACGAGTACGACCGCATCTACGGGATGCTCGTGGATCTCGAAATCAAGGTCGTGGACGACCCGAAGGACGCGGAGAAAAAGAGCGACGAGGAGGACGAGGCGGAGCCGGTCGAGCTCGAGCCGCTCGAAGGGGTCAGCATCGACGACCCCGTCCGGATGTACCTCAAGGAAATCGGCAAGGTGCCGTTGCTCAACTCCGCGGACGAGATCAAGCTCGCGAAGCGGATGGAGCGGGGGGACGAGGAAGCCAAGCGCCGGCTGATCGAGGCGAACCTGCGGCTCGTGGTCAGCATCGCGAAGAAGTACGTGGGCCGCGGGATGCTCTTCCTGGACTTGATCCAGGAAGGCAACCTCGGGTTGATTCGCGCCGTCGAGAAGTTCGACTGGCGCAAAGGCTACAAGTTCAGCACCTACGCCACGTGGTGGATCCGGCAGGCGATAACGCGCGCGCTCGCCGACCAGGCGCGCACGATCCGGATTCCGGTCCACATGGTGGAGACGATCAACAAGCTGATCCGGGTGTCGCGGCAGCTCCTCCAGGAGCTCGGCCGGGAGCCGACGCCCGAGGAGATCGGCAACATCATGAAGATGCCGACGGAGCGGGTCCGGGAGATCATCAAGATCGCCCAGGAACCGATCTCGCTGGAGACGCCGATCGGCGAGGAAGAGGACAGCCACCTCGGGGACTTCATCGAGGACCAGGACGCGCTGGCCCCCGCCGAGGCGGCGTCGTTTACCATGCTCAAGGAGCAGCTCGAGGGCGTGCTGGAAACGCTCACACCCCGGGAGCGAAAGGTGCTCAGGTTGCGCTTTGGGCTGGACGACGGGCGTCCGCGCACGTTGGAGGAAGTCGGGCGGGAGTTTGGCGTGACGCGGGAACGCATCCGGCAGATCGAGGCCAAGGCGCTCCGGAAGCTACGTCATCCGAGCCGCAGCAAGCGCCTCAAGGATTTCATCGAGTAACGCCGAAAACGCTCGACCGGTCACGAGCCATCGGTTCGCCGGTGCGAGGGGCCGGACGCCCCAGGGGTGTTCATCCAGATCCTCATCACTCACCGCGCCCCACGGTCACCGCGACGCGCGGTGACCATGGGGCGCGGCGTCACCCGCAGACGTCCCTGAAGACCCTCAGGTAGTTGAGGCCCAGGAGCTTCCGCAATTCTTCCTCATTGAAGCCGCGCTTGGCCAGCGCGACCGTCAGGTTGGGCCAGTCGCCGAAATTCTCGTAGCCGCGCAGGAGATGATCGCCGAGCAGGCGGTGTTCCTTGAGCCGGAACCCCGCCCAGTCGAACGTCCCGGCGCCGTGCCGCGGCAAAGCGTCGGGATACTCGACGAGGGACTCCGTGCCCGGCCCCGGCCCCATCTTGTCCGTTCCGATGCCGACGTGATCGATGCCGCAGACGTCGACAAGGTGCGCCACGTGCTCCGCGAACGTGTCCAGCGGCACTTCCGATTTGTCGGAGATGAAGCCCGGGATCACCACCACGCCGAAATAGCCGCCGCGGTCCGCGATGGCCTTGGCCAGCTCGTCCGTCTTCCCGCGATCGTGGTAGCATACGGCCTTGCTCGACGAATGGGAGACGATCACCGGCGCGGTCGAGAGCTTGAGCGCGTCCCAGCCCACCTGCTCGCTGCAGTGGCTCACGTCCACGAGGATGCGCGCCTCGTTCAGCCGCCGGACGACCTCGCGCCCGAAGTACGACAGACCGCCCTGGCTCGTCTCGGTGCAGCCGTCGCCCACGAGGTTGCGAAGATTGTAGGTCAGCTGCACCATCCGCAGGCCGAGATTGTGGAAGTGCTGGACGCGGTCGAGCTCGTCCCCGAACGGCGTCGTGTTTTGAAAATCGATGACGATCCCGCGTTTGTCCTGGCGGTGCACGCGCTCGATGTCATCGGCGCTCCTGATGATCTCGACCTTCCCGGCGAGCGCATCGACGATCCCGTACGCGCGGCTGATCAGCTCGTTGGCCCGCTCGAACGCGCCGGTGTAGCGGTGGGATCCCGAAAACGTGCCGCACGCGATCGTCACCCCGGAACGGTCCCACAGTCCCAAGTACTGCGCCCTCGCCTCGGACGAGGTCATGATCTCGTCCGCCGTCATTGCCGCCATTCGCGGCGAGATCTCGTCCCGACCCATCGCGCCTTTGCGCACGGCCTCCTCGAGGGCCTGCTTCATGCGGGGCGTGAAGAGCGCGCCCGTCGTGATCGGCGGTTGTTGTGTGTCGATGACGATGGCGTCGCGGTGAAGGCGTTTGGCTTCGTCCGGGGTCACGCTGGCGGTGCGCGTGCGGGGCATGATACGGCCTCCTCGAGCAGGGTCACGGCCCGCCTGAGCGGGCCGCGCACCCTATGCGGTTCTCGGCGGCCGTTCGCGCCTCCTCCGCGATGGGACTAGGGCATCATCGCATTACTTCCGCTCTCGTCGCACATACGCGATGAGGCGCTAGGGCATGGCGCCGGCGTCCAGCAACACCGAGGTCGCCGTGACGGTGCCGTCGGCGTTGGCCTTGCCCCGCACCCTCGCGTGCATCTGCGGCCGCAGCGCGTCGATCGTTGTCGGCGCGAGCCGGTGGATCGACGCCGTGGGCGGCACCATGATCTTCCACGTGCTGCCTTGGTGGGTCATGGTCAAGATCCGACCGGACACCCCGGTCACGTACGTGGCCACGACCGCGTTCGTCATCGTGTCGCCGGAGGGCATGAGCCACTGTCCCTCGCGGATTGTGCCCTCCCAGGCCGGCGGGAAGATGTCGATGGAGACGGCGCTCAGCGACCCGTTCGCGTTCTTCTTTGCGTCCACGCCGATGAAGTCGTGCGGCTTGACGTCGGCGAGGCTCGCCGGGCTGCGGCGAATGAAGTTTGTGGCGGTGGTGGTCCTGACGGTCTTGTCGCCGCCCGCCGTGGTCAGGACGATCGTCCCGGACGTGGAGGAGGCGATCGTCCCCGCGAGCGTGGTGGCGGCTTGTGCCAGGCCGAGTCCGGGCAGGGTGCCGAGCGCCAGCGCAGAGACAGCAACGGCGAGCGCCGCAGCGCCCGCGGCGCGCCGGATGCTGGGTCCTTCGCAGTGCATCTGCTCACCTCCGTGATCGAGATCGCGCGCTATTGTAGCACAGCCGCGTGCGAACCCGGTCACGGTTCGTTAACAACCCCGCGAGCTCTACATCGCGGGCTCCGCCGGCATCCCCGTGGGGTACGTCGGCAGCGTGTGCCGGCCGTCGCCCCGGAGCACGTCGAGCGTGAGCCTCGTGCCCACCGCGTGCCCGCCCACGGCCGCCAGGAGATCATCGAGCGTCGTCACCGGACGGCCGTCGGCGCCCACGATGAGGTCCCCCGGCCGCAGGCCTGCTACGGCGGCGGCGCTCCCGGGCTGCACCTCCATGATCCGCACGGCGGTGGCCGCTGCGACTCGGGACGCGACGGCGATACGCCGGTCGAGGGTCACCGTCTGCGCCGTGACCCCGAGGTAGGCACGCTGCACCCGGCCCTGCCGGATCAGCTGCGAGGCCACCCAGGTCGCCGTGTTCACGGGGATCGCGAAGCACAGCCCTTGAGACCCCGCGATCACCGCGGTGTTGACGCCGACGACGAGGCCGCGTGCGTCGGCCAGCGGTCCTCCGGAGTTGCCGGGATTGAGCGCCGCGTCGGTTTGGATCACGTTCTCGATGAGGCGACCGCTTTCGGCGCGGAGCGTTCGTCCGAGTGCGCTCACCACGCCCGCGGTCACCGTGGCCTGAAAGCCCAAGGGGCTTCCCATCGCGATGACGAGCTGGCCCACGCGGAGCCGGGATGAATCCCCGAGCGTCGCGGCGGGCAGACTGCCGTCCGGTACCCGCACGACCGCGAGGTCGGTCGGTGGATCGTCGCCGACGACCTCCGACGACACCGCGCGTCCATCGGACAGGTGCACGTCGACATGCGTGGCCCCGTGCACGACGTGGCTGTTGGTCAGCACGTACCCGTCGGGCGCGATGACGACGCCGCTGCCGCCCCCGCGCAGCTCGCGCAGGCCCCGGCGCCGAAACCGCTCGGGCGCGGGCCGCGCCACAGCCAGGCTCACCACCGCGGGCGCGAGCCGCTCCACCGCCCCCGTGACGGCGCGGGAGTAGGCGTCCAGCAGCTCGGCGTCATCCGCCGTGGGCCGCGGCGCGCCGTCCGCGGCCGCCCGCTCCGCGCCGAGACCGTTTGTCGCAACCAGATGTACGGTGTCCATCGTCTTCCGTCGACCATCCCTTCACCGCCGGCCACGCCGGCGTCTATGTGTGTCTAGCAAACGCTCGTCGCCGCACGGCGTATTTCAACGCGCGCCCGCCCGCGGCGCACGCCGCGACGGCAGGGGGCGCTAGGCCCTCGTCGAAGGCAAACGACAGGCTGCTTGGAGGTGTGGTGTGGACGGCGACGTTCGAGATGTAAGCCTCGCTTCGTCCGGCTGGGATCGGATCAGTTGGGCCGACGGGGAGATGCCGGTGCTGCGGGCAATCCGGGAGCGATTTACCCGCGAGAAGCCGCTCGCGGGCGTCAGGATCGCGGCCTGCCTGCACGTCACGACCGAAACGGCGAACCTGATGCGTACGCTGAGAGATGGGGGCGCGCAGGTCGCGCTGTGCGCCAGCAATCCGCTGTCCACGCAGGACGACGTGGCGGCGGCGCTCGTCGCGGAGTGGCACCTGCCGGTCTTCGCGCGGCGCGGCGAGGATCGCGACACCTACTACCGCCACATTCATCAAGTGCTGGACACAAAGCCGCATCTCACGATGGACGACGGCGCGGATCTCGTCTCCACCATCCACCACGACCGCACCGAACTGCTCGGCGGCGTTCGCGGGGGCAGCGAAGAGACCACGACCGGCGTGATCCGGTTGCGCAGCATGGCCCAGGCCGGCGTCCTGCGGTACCCCATCGTGGCCGTCAACGATGCGCTGACGAAGCACCTCTTCGACAACCGCTACGGCACCGGTCAGTCCACGCTCGATGGCTTGATCCGGGCGACCAACCTGCTCCTGGCGGGACGGACGGTGACGGTCGCGGGCTACGGGAACTGCGGACGTGGCCTCGCGATGCGCGCGCACGGCCTGGGCGCGCACGTCATCGTGACCGAGGTGGATCCGACGCGGGCGCTGGAAGCGCTCATGGACGGCTATCGTGTCATGCCGATGGCGGACGCGGTCCGGGTGTCCGACGTGGTCGTGACCGTGACCGGGAACACGTCGGTCGTGCGGCGCGAACACTTCGACGTCATGAAGGATCGCGCGATCGTCGCGAACTCCGGGCACTTCGATGTGGAGCTCGATCTGCCGGCGCTCGCGGACCTCGCGGACGAGCGCCGGACCGTGCGGCCCGGCGTGGAGGAGTTCCGCCTCCGGGACGGCCGCCGCATCTACGTGCTGGCCGAGGGCCGTCTCCTCAACCTGGCGGCCGCCGAGGGCCATCCCGCCGCCGTCATGGACATGAGCTTCGCCAACCAGGCGCTCGTCATGGAATACCTCGCGCGCGAGGGCCAGCAGCTCGCGCCCGCGGTCCATACGGTCCCGGCCGCGATCGACCGTCAGGTGGCGACCCTCAAACTCGCGGCGTCCGGCGTGGCGATCGACGACCTCACGCCGGAGCAGCTCCGGTATCTCAGTTCGTGGGAAGAGGGGACGTGAGCCGCGCGGACAGGAGGCGGCGGTGAGCATCCGTCCGGCCACGCCGGTGCCGCACCTTGCCGATCGCATGAGCCGGCTCGGCACGGAGACCGCGTTCGAGGTGCTCGCGCGGGCCCGGGCCCTCGAGGCGCAGGGCCGGTCCGTCATCCATCTGGAGATCGGGGAGCCCGATTTCGACACCCCGGAGCACATCAAGGAGGCGGGGATCCGGGCGATGCGCGACGGCTTCACGCACTACACGCCCGCGGCCGGGCTACCGGAGGCGCGCGAGGCGATCGCCGAGTACATCGCCCGCACACGCGGCATCGACGTGACGCCGGAGCACATCGTCATCACGCCGGGCGGCAAGCCGGTAATCTTCTTCGCGATCCTCGCCTTGGTCAATCCCGGGGACGAGGTCATCTATCCTGATCCGGGTTTTCCGATCTACGAGTCGGTGGCGCGGTTTGCCGGCGCCCGGGCCGTGCCGTGGGTACTGCGGGAAGACCGGGCGTTCCGCGCGGATCCCGAGGATCTCCGCCGGCTGCTGTCACCACGGACGCGCCTTGTCGTCCTCAACTCGCCGCACAACCCCACCGCCGGGGTGCTGTCGCGGGACGACCTGGAAGCGATCGCGGAGATGGTGCGCGGCCGGCCGATCACGGTGCTGTCCGACGAGATCTATGGCCGCATCCTCTACGAGGGCGCGTTTCAGAGCCCGGCGTCCCTGCCCGCCATGCAGCCGCAGACCGTGATCCTCGACGGGTTCAGCAAGACGTATGCCATGACCGGATGGCGGCTCGGATACGGCGTGATGCGGGCGGAGCTGGCCGCGCGGGTCGCGCAGCTCATGGTCAATTCCAACTCGTGCACCGCGGCGTTCACGCAGATCGCCGGGATCGCCGCGCTGCGCGGGCCGCAGGACTGCGTGGAGCGCATGGTGCGGGAGTTCCGCCGGCGGCGCGACGTGATCGTGCGGGGCCTCAACGCTCTTCCGGGCGTGTCGTGCCGGGAGCCGCTCGGCGCATTCTACGCGTTTCCAAGCACGAGGGGCGTGGACGCCGACGCCGCGCGGCTGCAGGACTACTTGCTCCGGGACGCCGGGGTCGCGGTGCTGGCCGGCACCGCCTTTGGCGCCCACGGTCAAGGCTTCTTGCGGCTGAGTTACGCGAATTCAGTGGAAGCGATTAGCGAAGCGCTCGAGCGCATGCGCGCGGCGCTGGAGCGTTATCCCCGGCGCGCGACCTAGTGCCGCGTGTCGTATCTGCGACGAGGGTAGAAAGGAATGCCCTGGTGCACTAGCCGCGCCCGCCGGTGTCTCCGGTGCGGGACGCGCCCGCGCCGGCCTGTACCGGCACGTAGACGTACGCGTCCACCTCGCCACCGTCCTCGGTCCTGACCCGCACAACATCGCGCCGGTATTCGTCGCCCTCGTAGGCGTCGAACGCGGCGAGGGCGGCGGCATCTACCCCGTCCAGCACCCGGCCGCGGACGCACGCCCCCGGAAGCGGGTGAATCACGGGGTACCCGATCGTCGCGTCCTCGAGGCGTTCGTGATCCGGCAGGACCGCGGGCCGCCACGGGAGCCGGTGCTCGATCAGACGCTCGACCAGCGTCTCGTCCTGGAGCGTGCCGTATACAAACAACCGCGGTGGGGTCACACGATCTTGCCGCGTTGTTGCAGCCACTCCCGCAGCGCCTCGCGCGCCGCGTCCCACCCCTGCCGCAGCGCCTCGCGCGCGACCGCGCGTTCCGCGTCCTCGTCGCCACCGCCGCGGCGGTGGCTCAAGGCGGCGCGAAGCCGCGCCTCCGCGACCGGTGCGGCGTCCTCGAACCGCATCCGCTCGAGCGCCGCACGGAGCTCCTCCGGCGCGATGCTGCGGCCGACCTCGACGGGCAGGTGTTCCAGGCGGTGCAGCAATTCCAGGTGGCGCTGCGCGCCGCGTTGCTCGATCGCCTCCAGACTCTGCTGGAGCATCTGGGCGGGATCCTTTTGCGGACGGTCCCGATAGCCCTCGATGAAAAACGCCGGGGGCTGGTTGAGCGCCTCGCACAGTCTGAGGAACGTCTCGAACTTCGGGAGGGCCTTGCCGCGTTCCCAGTCCCCGACCGCGACGCCGCTGCGCAGGCCGAGCTGCCGCGCCAGTAGGGCCTGGCTCATCCGCGTAGCGTGCCGGGCTTCCTGCACACGCCTCCCGAAAGCCCGCCGTAGGTCGACGACGTACCGCTTCTCCATTCGTTCAGTGCCGCGAAGCCATCGCGACACCCTCCTTCCCGGGATCCCCCGCAGCGGCCGCTTCGACGCGGCCGCCGTGCCTATCCAGAGGATACCCCGCTCGTCCCGAAAGTGCAATTCGCCGCGGTTAAAAGAGCCGCTCCTGCACGCGGGGCCGGTGCATGCGGCGCACCGCCTCGCGCGCCGCGTCGAACGTGAGCCCGCGTTCCGTCATCAGCCGGTGAATCAATTTCCCGTCGTGCCCGGGGAGAAAACGCGCACGCTGCGTCGCCGTCGCGTTCCCGCACCCGCACAGGCACGGGCCGCCCGCGTTGGCGCGCGGCACCGCGATGAGACGGCGGCTGATCCACCGGCGCAACTCGTCTTCCTCGACGCGCCACGCGCGGCCGACGCGGATCGCCGGCAGCTCGCGTCGACGGAGCAGGCGACGGATCACCTCGGCCGACACGCGCAGGTGTGTTGCCACCTCATCGGGCGTCAGGAACTTCCGGTTCATGGCCTGCTGTGTTGGCGGTCCGACGCGCGTCTCCCTGCCCGCGGGGAGAGGGGCTGGGCCCGGCGAACTCCAGCGTCATGGGGTACGCGCGTCTTGTGCAGACCATCGATTGCCACGCCGCCGGCGAGCCGCTTCGCGTCGTCATGGGCGGCATCCCGACCATTCCCGGCACGACGATGCTCGAGCGGCGCCGGTACATGAGCGAGCGGCTCGATGCCGTGCGCCGGCTCCTCATGTGGGAGCCCCGAGGTCATCACGACATGTACGGCTGCATCCTGACGCCGCCGGTCACGTCCGAGGCGAACTACGGCGTCCTGTTCATGCACAACGAGGGCTACAGTACCATGTGCGGGCACGGCATCATCGGACTGACGACGGTCTTGATCGAGACGGGACACGTCCCGGCGGAAGCGCCGGAGACGCACCTCGCATTCGATACCCCGGCGGGCCTCGTCCGGGCGCGGGCGCGCGTCGCCGGCGGGCGGGTCCGTGACGTCACGATGCGGAACGTTCCGAGTTTCGCGCTCCCTCCGGTCTCCGTCCCGGTGACCGACCTCGGCCCGGTGCCGGTGACGGTGGCGTGGGGTGGCGCATTTTACGCGCTCGTTGATGCGCAGGCCGCCGGCCTCGGCGACTCGCCCGGTCCTCTGCGCGGCTTAGTGGAGGCGAGCACCGCCATCCGATCCGCGACCGAGGCGGCGGCCGATGTGGCGCATCCGGCTGAGCCGGACATCCGGGGGCTCTACGGGGTGGTCACCTACTGGCCCCCCGCGCACCCCGGCGCGGATCAAACGAGCCTAACCGTGTTCGCCGATCGCGAAGTGGACCGGTCGCCGTGCGGCACGTGCACGTCGGCGCTCATGGCCTCGCACTGGGCGTCGGGGCGCCTTGCGCTCGGCCGGCCGTTTGTGAATGAGAGCCTGGCCCGGACGCGATTCACCGGGCGCCTTGTCGAGGCGACCACGGTGGCAACCGTGCCCGCGGTCGTCCCAGAGGTGACGGGCCAGGCGTTTCTCACCGGGTTTCATACCTTTGTGCTCGACGCCGACGATCCGCTCGGCGAGGGCTTCTTGCTGCGCTAACCCCGAGGAGGTTGGCCCGCCTGGAGATCCTGGACATCAACTGGGAGTTCATCGAACAGTGTCGCGTGTCGTGAATAGATCCGTCACGCGGCGCCGGGGCAACGGCGCGTAAGGAGCGGGGGGACGGGGGTGGATACGCCGGGCGAGGGGCAGCGGCGGCTCACAGGGAACCATAGGAGCCACAAGACGTTGGCGCGCATGGAGGTGAAGGGATGAGTAGGACCACCGTGCGAGGTCGCGTGAAGGGAGTGCCCGCTTTGCGCGGGTTGCTATGGTATGTCGTCGCGGCGCTTACGGCAGTCCTACCGGTCGCAGGCGGCGCCGGGGCCGCGGGGGCCCCGCAGACGGGCGGTACCGTGGTGTACGCGGTGGGCCCGCAGGACATCAACTGGTATATGCCGCTCAGGCCGGCCGCGTACAACACCGTGGTGGACAGCCTGGCCAATACCATGATGTACAAGCCGTTGTTCTGGGTCGGCCCGGACGGCAAGATCGACTTCAGCCACAGCGTTGCGAGCGCGGTTTCCTGGAACCGGGACGGCACGGTTTACACCGTGCGCATGAACCCCAAGTGGCACTGGTCGGACGGCAAGCCGGTCACGGCAGACGACGTGCTCTTCACCTGGCACCTGATCCAGACCGCGAGCGCCAAGTCTGCGCCGCGGCCGTGGCCGTACGCCCAATCCGGCTTCGGAGGCATCCCCGCGTTCGTCAAGGCCGTGACGGTGGTCGGTCCGACCGAGTTCACCGTCACCCTCACGCACCCGGTCAATCAGCTCTGGTTCGAGTACGACGGGCTGTCGCAGCTCAGGCCGCTTCCGGCGCACGACTGGAACAAGTATCCCAACGATCCCGCCGCGGAGCTGGCCTACATCACCAAAAACGGGAACAACGTCTCGTTCTTCACGGTTGTCGACGGGCCGTGGAAGATGGAATCGGCCGTCGACAAGCAATCATGGTCCTTCGTGCCCAACCCGGCGTACAGCGGCCACAAGCCGTATCTCGACAGGTTCATCTATGCCTACCAGACGTCCGACGCCGCGGAAGTGGGAGCCCTCAGAACCGGCGCCGTTCAGGTCGGCTATCTGCCGCCGACGGACTACGACACCCGGAATCAGCTGTCGAACTACACATTCTTCACGAGCACGAGCTATGGGTACTGCCGGCTGTATCTCAACTTCATCAACCCGCAAGTCGGGCCACTCCTCAGGCAGCTGCCCGTGCGGCAGGCGATGGCGATGGGCATCGACCAGCGCGACATCATCGACACCCTGTACCATGGTCAGGGCGTCATTGGCAGCGGGCCGGTGCCGCTGATTCCGCCGACCTTCCTCGATCCCAAGCTCCGGACCCCGCCGTATCCGTTCGATCCCGCGGGCGGCAGGCGCGCGCTCTCGGAGCACGGCTGGTCTATGAACAACGGGGTCATGACGAACGCGCAGGGACAGCAGTTGAGGTTCACGATGCAGTACATCAGCGGGAACACGACGATCGAGGCGATGGTGCAGCTCATTCAGAGCGACTGGGCCAAGGAAGGCATCGCCGTCCAGTTGCAGCCGAGGACGTTCGCTCAAATGGTCGGGATGCACCTGCGAAGCGACGCCGACCAGTGGCAGATCCAGGGCGGGATCTGCTGGGTCTGGGGCGCGAGCTATCCGACGGGCGACGGCATCTACAAGACCGGCGCCGCGTACAATTTCTACGAGTTCTCCGACCCAAAGCTGGACAACCTGATCGACGCCACGCTGGCCCCGCATCCGACGCCGGCCGCCGCGCAGGCCGCGATGAACGCCTACGAGGAGTACGTGGCGAAGGTGCTGCCGCAGATCTGGATGCCGCGGCAGTTCGGCCTCTACGAGGCGGAAAAGGACGTGCACGGCGTGATCGAGACGCGCAACGACTTCACGGGGCAGATCCTGCCCCAGTACTGGTGGCGCAGCCGCTGACGCGCGCGCGGTGAGCGTGGAGCGCGCGGCGGCCGGACGCGCGGCGCTCAGGGCGGCGCCGACCGAAGGCCGCTACGCCCGCAACTGGAAAACCCTCCGCCGCCATCCGCTCACGTGGGCCGGGGCGGCGGGGATGGTGTTCATCGTCGGCCTCTGCTTCCTCGGCCCGCCCGTGTACCAGACCGTTCCGACTGCCGTCGACATCCTGCACACGCTGCGGCCGCCGTCGGCCGCCCATCCGCTCGGGACCGACGAACTCGGGCGCGACGTGCTGAGCCGCCTCATGGTGGGCGGGCAGCTCTCGTTGGAAGTCGGGTTCGCCGCGGCCATGACCTCACTGGTGATCGGTATCGCGTACGGGCTCGCGGCGGGGTACGGCGGCCGGTGGACCGACACGGTCATGATGCGGGTGGTGGACCTCCTCCGTGCCGTCCCCGGGCTGTTCCTGCTGCTGTTCGTCAACTCCGTGTTCAAGCCGAGCGCGGGGCTGCTCGTCTTCTTGATCGGGTTCGTCGCCTGGCACCCCGTCAGCCGTCTCGTGCGCGCCGAAGTGCTGTCGCTCCGGGAGCGCACGTACGTGGAGGCGTCGGTCGCGGCCGGCGCCTCGCGGCTCCGGGTCGTGCTCCTGCACCTGTTGCCCAACGCCGTCGGCACGATCGTCGTCACCGCGACGTTTGGCATCGCGGACGCCGTGCTCCTGGTGGCGGCCCTGAGCTTCCTGGGTCTGGGGCTGCCGCCGCCGGCGCCCAACTGGGGCGCCATGCTCGCCACGTCGATGTCGTACCTCCCGCGGAACGCGTGGTGGCTCGTGTATCCGCCGGGGCTGGCGCTGCTTATCGCGATCGTCTCGGTCAATTTTCTTGGCGATGCGCTGCGGGAGGCGTTCGACACGCGCCTGCGCCGGGATCTGTAGGTGGATTGCCGAGGCATGCCTGCCGGCCCGGACCGTCTCCGCGAATCGCTTCCGAACTCGCCCGGCGGGAACCCGGGGGAGCTGCCGATCCCGTGACGCGGCTGATTCTCCGGCGCGCCGCCGAGGCGACCCCGACGTTGCTGCTCTTGACGTTCCTCAGCTTCGTCCTGATCCACATCGTGCCCGGCGGGCCCGCGACGGCCATGCTTGGGGATCAGGCGACTCCCGAGCTCGTCGCCCAAATCAACCACGCGCTCGGGTTAGACAGGCCGCTCGGCGTTCAGTACCTGATCTGGTTGGGGCACCTCCTGCGAGGCGACTTCGGCTACGCCTACACGTACCATGAGACCGTCTTGCGGCTCATTACGACGAACCTGCCGCACACACTGATGTTGGTCGTCACAGCGATCGCGATCTCGCACCTGATCGCGATCGCCGTGGGCATCTATCAGGCGACGCACCGCAACTCGTGGGTGGATCACGTGCTGACCGGCGTCGTGTACTTCCTGTACTCGATGCCGAGCTTCTGGCTTGGAATCATCCTGGTCTCGATTTTCGCCTACAAGATGGGATGGCTGCCGGCGGGCGGGATCACCAATCCCACGGACGCCCATCCAGGCCTCGAGACGCTCGCGGTCCACCTGGTGCTGCCGCCGGCCACCCTCGTGCTCCTCACGGTGGCCGGCTGGAGTCGGTACGTGCGGTCCTCCATGATCGAGGCGCTGGTCCAGGACTACATCCGTACCGCGGAAGCGAAAGGCGTCTCCCGCGGGCGGCTGCTCGTCCGGCACGCCTTCAAGAATGCTCTGCTGCCGCTCATCACGCTGGTCGGGCTGTCGCTGCCGTTCCTCTTCAGCGGCGCCGTGATCATCGAGACGGTTTTCAACTACCCCGGCATGGGCCTGCTGTTCTGGGACGCGGCGGGCAGCCGCGACTATCCAGTCCTGCTGGGCATCGTCGTCATCGTCGGCGTGCTGACCGTTCTCGGCAACCTGCTGGCGGACGTCCTGTACGGATGGGCCGACCCGCGCATCAAGTACGATTAGCACGATAATGCTCAGGCCCAGGAGCGCGCCGGCAACACCGCCTGTCGCGCCCGCGCATCAGATATGATCTTCGCGGCGACCGCAAAGTGGATCAGGCCATAGATCGGGACGAGCATCGTCGGGACGATGATCCACGGAAGGGCGGCCCATGACCGCCGTGCCCGGCCCTTCGGTAAAGACCCGAAACGGTGTGCCGGGTGCGGAGAGCGCGCCGAGCGTAACCGCGTTGATGAGATCCGCGGCACCGAGAAGATTCCAGGCAAACACCCAACCCCGGTTCTTGCCCCCCGCGGCAGCGATCGCCGCCACCGGAATCGCCAGGGCGCCCGTCAACGCGTCGCCCCACCCTGCGGCCGGCCCGAACGGCGCGGATAGGCGCCCCTGTGCGGCCGAAATCGCCATGAGGATGCCTGCTACGCGGCCGGCGTTCAGCGCGACGAGCACCGGAAGCGGCACGGAAAGCAGCGCATCCCGAAATTGCCGGCGTGCACCCCACGCGCCGAACAGCAGCGCGAGGAACACGGCGAACGCCACCACGGGAATCGGAAGCCGCCCGACGGCGCCCGTAACACCGAGCCCGAGGCCGGCAATGGTGACGATGAGCACACCCCACAGCGCCGCGGCCGCCGTCAGGGCGAGCTTCGTAGACGGGCGCGCCGGTGAAAACCCCACGAGAACGCCGACGAGCGTTGCGTAGAGCGCCGCATAAACAATCGCACCAATGACCTCTAGCATGGATCTCCTCCTTTTTCTTGCGTTTCTATAACGCCTCGTGCGAATCTCGCGCCAGCGTCCGAACCGCCGAGAGTTCGTGCAGAATCTCGCGCCACCGGGACCCGCCGACGCGCCGCACGACTCGATGCTGCGCCTGCTCCCAGAGCGGCAGCGCCGCCGTCAGTCGGTCGCGGCCCTCAGGGGTCACTCCGACGAATCGTGTGCGGCGGTCCTTGCCGTCCGCCGTGGCCACCATGCCGGCCCGCTCGAGTAGCCGCAGGTCCCGTGTTACGGTGGATGGATCCATCACCAAGGCCCGCGCGATTCGGGTCATGGTCGGCGGGTCGGTGAGCGCGACGGCGACGAGCACCGCAAACTGGGTGGCTCGCAGTCCGCTCGGTCCGAGCGCCTCGTCGAAGAACTGTGTGACTGCGCGGGCGGTCTTTCGCAGGTTGACAACCGCGCACTCCGCCGCGACGCGTTTCAACTGCCGCCGATCCCTCTCACGCTCGTCCACGGTGCCGCCGAGCCCCCCCGATGATTGTATGCATATACAACCTTTATTATTGTATATACAATAATATCGGTGCCGATGTCAATGCCGAAACAGCTGTTTGTGGGATGACTTCCAGACCTACTTCAACGTCAGGCTCTCCGCCGCGGGGAGAATCAAGCGCCTCGCTATTGGCGAGGTCCAGTGAGGATACGCAAGTCCGCGACCGGAGAGGTGCGGCGCGGTTATTGCGGACTCGAGGTCAGGACGGGCCCGCCGCCGCCTCCGCAGACACTCCAATCGGGGAGCACCACTCCAGTCAACGCCGCCGCATTGTTCGACGGGCGCGGGGTGGGGCCTGGTCCGAGCGGCATCTGGACCTGCGCATTCCACCCGGTCTGCTGGCCCCAATTACCTTGCACGGTCGTGCCGTTTCGGAACCAGAAGCCCAGGCCGAAGCTCGGTCCCTCGCCGGGCCAATTTGCGGCGGATAGAGTAAGGGGCCCCGCGCGATACTGGAGCGACGGCGCGCCGCCGGTCGGTCCTAGGGTGTAGCCGATGCCAAACGGCCCGAGGGCCAGACTGGTTTGCGCCGCGGTCACTACCTGGCCCGTCGGCGAGAGCAGGGCCACGCTGGATGCCGAGACGTCGCCCGCCGCCACGGTGGCCTCGCCGATCGGTCCGAGCGTGGTATCGCCGACCTCCATCATCATGCCGGATCCGAGCGGCATCTGATACGCGAGCGCGCCCACACTCTGGTTTGCCGTCAGACTCCATCGGTCCCAGCTCACGGCAACCCCGGGACGGTTCGGGACCCCCAGCATCGCGAGCGGTGTGTTGAGGCGGTTGGCAGCGGTCAGGCTGGCCGTTCCACTACCGGCGAAGTCCCAAAAGGCCCGCCATTCCCCGGGCGACCACGTGATGGTGTTTTTCGGCGTCCCATACGCTTCCGTAGCCGTCGCGTTGGCGGCGGCCGCGCTCGTCGCCATGGCTCCGAGCGGCACGGCGCACGAGCTCTGGTCGAACAGCCCCTGCGCCGAGCCGGGCGGCGTCACCTGGACAGGGCGCGCCTCGATGCCATCGGGCGATGTGAGCAGAAGGGTAGCTGTGCCCTGCTGCATGCCCCAGACTGTGACGTGATCGCCGTCCGCCCACGCGCCTGCCACGTCTGCAGGGGCCACCTCGGCCAGCGTGATGCCCGAAACCGGGACGTCGACAACACCCCCGACCGGCATCGTGACGGCGATCGTGAGAGGAGATGCCGACGACAAGGACGCGGGCCCGATCGCGGCGAGAATGCCGCAGACGACCATTAACAAGATGCCGCGCTGGTTCATGTTCTGTCCTCACGGAGCCGGTACACACACCGCGCCCGGGCGCTGTGGCGACCGCCCTCCGCGCGTATCATACCACAGACCCCGGGGGTGGAGGAGGGTTCTTCGCGTAACGGCTTGCGAACAGATTGCGCTCAGTAGCCGGGCGAGTCTGGGCAACGCGCGGGGGAGCGCGCTACCACTCGGCGGTCCGCACCGATGTCCACGGCAGCAGCTCCATGCCGAGCACGGTCGCTCCCCGCAGCTGCGTGACGACCCGGAGGAACGCCGCGCTCGCCGCGCTCATGTCGCGCGCGATCCGTACCCCCAGGGCGGCCGCGACCGCGCCGAGCACCAGGGCCGTGCCCCACGCGTAGTCTCCCCACGCGCCCATGGCCAATGTCGAGGAGGCCGCGAAGGCGAGGAGTCCCCACGCCGAGAAGCGTGGCCAGGAGCGGAGCAGCACGCGCTGCCGGCCGCCGCCGTGCTCTTCGATGGCCAGCCGGAGACGCATCCCGCCGAGCGCTCCGCCGCGGACCTCGAGATCCCAGTCGTCGTAGTCGCCGCCCCGGAAGACCACCGCGCCTTCGGTCCGGAGGTCGTGCTCCATCGTCTCCAGCCACGTCGCCGTGGACTTCCAGGTCTCGCTCCAGACTGTGGACCGGCGAGGCCACGGCGCGCTGATCCCTGCCACCTTGTGCGCCCGCCAGGGCGTCAGGCCGTTCTGCAGCCGGCCGTAGAGCCGCGCCGCCGGGTGGAGCAGGTGGATCATGATCATGACCGCATACCGCCGCAGGCGCTCCCAGGGGTCTCGTATCTGCTGGCAGGCGGGTGACTGGCCGGCGCCCATGGCAGCGTGGTAGACGAGCGCCCCGACCGACAATCCGAGCAGGGGAATGGCCGGGCGAAGCGGCGCCCACCAGGCGCCGAGCAACGCCAGCCCGGCGAGCACCGCGACGACGAGATACCACTCGGGGATCGAGGGGAGCGACCACAGTGGGTGAAACGACGTCGCGTAAAGCGACTGATACGGCGCCAGCCCCCAGGTGCCGTGGTAGATGCGCCCCCGGTGCCAGGCCGCTCCGGCTTCGTACACCCGGCCGCGCCACGTCAGGTGGCCCGCCGAGTTGTATTTTTCCGGCCACTTCTGCTCCAGAAGCGCCTCAGAGCGGCCGTAGCCAACCTGCTGCTTCCAGTAGGCTGCCAGCGTGTTCCGACGGCGGTGCCAGACCAGCGCGGTGGGGCAGAAACCGATGGTACTGCCCGCCGCCTGGATGCGCCAGCCGACGTCCACGTCGTCGCCGGCGACCCGGAACTGTGGGTCGAAGCCGCGGATCGCCTCCAGCGCGGTCCGCCGGAACGCCATGTTGCACCCGGGGACGTGCTCCGCTTCGTCGTCGGTGAGCATCACGTGCGTGGGCGTCCCCGGCGCGTGCGCCAAGCACTCGGCGATCCTGTCCCGAGCCTGATCGGGACCGACGGGCGGACGGTTCGGTCCGCCCATTGCCGCGTGAGGCGTCCTGGCGAACGCCATCGCGAGATAGCGGAGCCAATGCGGCTCGGGACTGGCATCGTCGTCGAGGTACGCGACGATATCGCCGGTGGCCTCGGCCAGCCCCGCGTTGCGCGCGGCGCTGAGCCCGGCGCCGCCGCTGTTGATCGTCCTGATCCCGTAGCTCCGGGCGATGGCCCCGGTCCCATCGATCGACCCGTCGTTGACGACGATGGCCTCGTAGTCCGGATAGTCGAGGCGCAGGATGCCCTCCAGGCAGTCGCGGATCGTCCGCGCGCCGTTGCGGCTACACACGATCACGGAGATGCGCGGCCAGCGCGCGTCGATCGGAAACGGCGCCGCTGCAACGGCGTTGCAGACCGCCGTCATCCCCGGCTTGGGCGCCCGGTCGCGGTCGGTGAGGCCGAATGTCCAATCCTCGATGTCATACCCGCCGCGATGCCACTCGTCCGTCCACGCAAACACGCAGACGCCCGCGCAGCCGGCCGCGAACGCCGCGCGGACCTGTTCCGCCGTCATGGTGTACCCCGCCGGGCCGTGCGTTCCCGTGTCGCACCCGAGCTCGGTCAAGACGAGCGGGCGGTCGCCCGCAATGCTCTGCAGCCGGGCCACGTACGCCTCGAACTGGGTCTGCGACTCCAGGTATACGTTGAGGCAGGCGAGGTCGAGAAACGGGAGATCGAGGTACTCCGTGGTGGGGTAGTTCACGTACGTCACGAGGCTGCCCGGATCTTCGTCTTTGATCGCGTCATAGAGGCGCCCGATGAAGCGCTGGATCGCGGGCGCGCCGTGCCAGCGCACGATGGAGGCGGGAATTTCGTTCCCCGCCGCGTAGCACAGCACGGCCGGATGTCCGGCGCACCGACGCACGCCGGCCCGTACGGCCGTGATGATGTTATGGGCGCGGGCATCATCGTCCAGGAACGCGATGTGTTGCTCCCACGGCAAGCCGATCATCACCCTGAGGCCGCGCTGCTGCGCGGCGTCGAGGAGCCACAACGGGGGCACCGTATACGTCCGGACAACGTTGAACCCGTAGGCCGCCATCCGGTCGAAGTCCGCGTCGACGACGTGTGGGGCGGGATACTCGATGCCGTCCTCCCGCGGCCGAAATGGTCCGTAGGTGACGCCTCGGATCCAGAGTGGTCGATCGCCAACGTAGACAAACTTCCCCGCGACCCGGGGGCGCGGCGTGAGCTCGGGGAGAGGTCGCCCGACGCCGCCGTGCAGCGCTGCTGGCGTGTTAATCTCGTTCATGTGTCCAAATCATCGCGTGGATGCGGCGTGCGCGTCCGAGTACGTGAAACGGCCGGCAATGGCCGCTCTGGATCCACGGGACATTCGAAGTCGTGGCATCCGTTTCGTGGCGACGCGCAACGACGCGCGCCGCACCACACGGCGTCGGAAACGCACGATCTATTTGTGTCATACCCACGACGTTCTCGTTCAAATCCTCACGGCGCCTTTCCGGGAGATTGCGGGCGCGTGTCCCGCCCGCACGGTACGCTCGGATTGTTCCCGCGGGATGTCCATGTATCCCAGGATGCCCGCATGCTCTGGGTAAATATGCGTAGTATGCGTCGCGATAGTGTATCATGAGAACACAGTTTCGCCTCTTTCGCTACCTCCGGCCCCACTGGCGCGAAGCCCTCGGCGTGCTCGGCGTGATGGTCGTCACCGTCGCCACGGACGTGTTGCGGCCCTGGCCGACGAAGCTCTTGGTGGATCAAGTGCTCGAGCGCCGCCCGTTGCCGGGATGGCTGCACGGCGCGGCCGCGGCGCTCCCGGGGACGTCGGGGGAGGGTGGGCTGCTCGTGTGGGTTTGCGCCGCGACGGTGCTCATCGTTGCGGCCGGCGCGGTGGCCTCGATGATCGAGACAACCGCCGCGGTGCGCCTCGGACAACGTATGGTCTACGACCTCGGTGCGGATCTATTCCTGCACCTGCAGCGATTGTCGCTCACGTTCCATCGCCGGCGCCCGGTTGGGGACTCCATATCGCGTGTCACGGTGGACTCGTACTGCGTGCAGGCGCTGCTCAACGGCGCGCTGCATCCTCTGCTTCGCTCCGGCGCCACGCTCGTCGCGATGTTCGCCGTCATGTGGCAGCTCGAACCCCGCATGACCGCGCTGTCGCTCGTCGTGGCCCCGCTCCTCGCGCTCACGATCCGGGTGTGCGGCGAGTCGATGCGTAGCCGGCACCGGCGGCGGCGCGACCTGGAGGGGCGGATGATGTCCGTCGTCGAGCAAACGCTGAGCGCGATTGCGGCGGTGCAGGCCTTTACACGCGAGGAAATGGAGTACGCGCGATTTCGCGCCTACGCGCGGGACACCGCGTCCGCGTACGTGCGCGCGACTCAGGCCGATGCCCGGTTCAGCCTGCTCGTCGGGCTGGTGACGGCGATGGGCACCGCCGGCATCATGTGGGTCGGCGGGATGGACGTGCTCCATGGCCGGGCCACGGTGGGGACGCTGCTCGTATTTCTGTCCTATCTCGCGGCCCTCTACGTCCCGCTGCAGGCCAGCACGTCCACGACATCGACCGTCCAGTCCGCGACCGCGGCCGCGGAGCGCGTCCTGGAGCTGCTGGACACCACGCCCGAGGTGCGGGATGGCCCCGACTCGCTTTCCGGACGGGTCCGCGGCCACGTCCGGTATGAGAACGTGACGTTCGGTTATCAGCCGGGCCGGCCCGTCTTGCATGAGGTGTCGTTTGAGGCGCAGCCGGGCGAGATGATTGCGATCGTCGGACCGACCGGCGCCGGCAAGACCACGCTCGCCAACCTGCTCGTGCGCTTCCACGACCCGTGGTCCGGCCGTGTCACGATCGACGGCCACGAGTTAACGCAGCTACGGGTTCGCGCGCTGCGGCAGCAAATTGCGCTCGTGCTGCAGGAGCCGTTCATCTTTCCCATCGCGGTGTGGGAGAACATCGCGTACGGCCGGCCCGATGCGGCGCGTGAGGAGATCGTCGCCGCGGCCGAGGCGGCCAGCGCGGACGGGTTCATTCGCCGCCTGCCTGAGGGGTACGACACCATCGCCGGCGAGAAGGGAGCGACGCTCTCCGGGGGCGAGAAGCAACGCCTTTCGATCGCCCGCGCATTTTTAAAGGATGCGCCGATCCTGATCCTGGACGAGCCGACCTCCCAGGTGGACGCGTTGACGGAAGCGGCGCTGCTCGCGGCGCTGGAGCGGCTGGCGCACGGCCGGACGACGTTCGTGCTGGCCCACCGGCTGTCCACGGTCCAGCGGGCCGACCGCATTCTGGTAGTCAACGGCGGGCGGATCGTGGAACAGGGCAAGCATGCGGAACTGCTGGCGCAAAACGGTTTGTACGCGCGGTTGTGCCGGCAGCAGTCCGTGTTCGTGGGGCCGTTGCCGGCGCTCGCGGGCTCTGGGACGCCCGACGGGGCCGGCGATTCATGACCGGCCGTCCCAAGCTGGTCGTTCTCGGCATCGCGGGCCGGCTGCCGTTCGCCGGCGTCGCCTGGCAGACCCTCCAGTACCTCCACGGCTTCCAGCGGCGCGGCTGCGACGTCACTTACGTGGAAGATACCGGCGCCTGGCCGTACGATGCGGAGCGTAACACGGTGACGGACGACCCGAGCTACACCGTTGCCTATCTCAGCCGTCTGATGGCGCGGTGCGATCTCGGAGACCAGTGGGTATTTCGCGCGGCGTCCCAGGGGCGGCGGGCCTACGGGCTCGACGAGCGTCAACTCCACCGGATCTTGGACCGCGCCGACGTGCTCCTCAACCTGTCGGGGGCGACCCTGCTCGGCGAGGAGTACCTGCGCGTGCCTGTGCGGGTCTACCTCGAGACCGACCCGGTGCGCAGCCAGATCGAGGTGGCCAAGGGCGACGCCGCGGCGATCGCGTTCCTCGACGCGCACACCCACCATTTCACCTACGCCGAAAACCTCGGCGCGCCCGACTGCGGGGTGCCCGTAGAGCGGTTCTCGTGGATTCCGACGCGGCCGCCGGTCATCCTCGACTGGTGGACCACCGCCGGGCCGCCCCCGGACGACGCGCCGTTTACCACGGTGGCCAGCTGGCGCCAGTCCAACGACATCGAGTGGCGGGGCGAGGTCTACCGGTGGAGCAAGCACGTCGAGTTCTTGAAGTTCATCGACCTTCCGCGCCGGGTGCCGGTTCCGCTGGAGCTCACGCTGGCCTGCGGCGACCCGGACGCCGTACGCCTGCTCGAGGCGAGCGGCTGGCGGCTGCGCGACGCGCTGGCATTGTCGAACGATCTGGACCCGTATCGCGCGTACGTGCGCCTATCCCAGGGCGAGTTTACGGTTGCCAAGGATCAGAATATCCGGCTCCGAAGCGGGTGGTTCAGCGACCGCAGCGCGTGTTACCTGGCGGCCGGGCGCCCGGTCGTGACCCAGGACACCGGGTTTGGCGCCGCGGTGCCGGTCGGGCGCGGGTTGTTTGCCTTCCGGACCATGGACGACATTGTCGAGAGCGTCGGGCGGATCACCGCGGACTACGGGGTGCACGCGCGGGCCGCGCGCGCGCTGGCGGAAGAATACTTCGACGCCGACCGCGTGCTCGGCCAAATCCTCCGGCAACTCGGCGTCTAGGCCGTCCAGAGCGCCATCGGAACCGACGCGCTTGTGCAGTCTCGTATGTGCGACGAACTAATGCGATAACACACTAGTGCCCGCGATCCTGGTAGCTCTTGACGAGGCGTGCGTTCGTGTCGGCCGCGGCGATGACTTGCTGCCGGGATGTCGCGGCGCTCGAGGCCATCGCCTTTTGCACGGCGGCCATGTAGGCCTCATGGGAGGCAAAGCCTGTCTGGGCAAGGCCCCTCGCCGCATATCCGGGCCCGCCGACTTCCATACCGCCCTCGGCCGCGAGCGCGAACTCGATTCGGGTGCCGAGGTACGTGCCAAAGAAGAGCAGCGTGGTGCGGTTTCCGTCCGTCGTCATCAGGATGTCGCCGGTCACGGGGCCCGCGTCGGTGGTCAGGGAAAACTTGCCGCCGCCCGCGGACTTGCTTGCGCCCGCGCCATATCGAAACTGACCGCCCCTCACGGTGAGGCCGCCGAGCGTGCCGCCGCTGAAGGTCCCGGCGTAGAATGTCTGGACCTTCTCGTTCGAGTTCGTCGTGCCCGACGGTGGGATCACACCTCCCAGGAGCGGCGTCTGCTCGCCCGTGTCGGTCACCGCGAGCCCGGGCAGGACGAGCGGAATCTGAAAATCGTAGTACAACGGGTACGATGGCTGCGCGGCGGCGCCTGCGCGCGCGAGCGCGGCGACGGCACAGGCGACCATGACGATCCGCATCGCTCCGCGCCACGGTGCCGAATGGGTCCGAGTCATGAAGCCAACTCACCTCCGCCGTGACTTTCGTCGGCCGGAACGGCGGTCCCTCCGGGGGCGGTCCGCCGACACACGATGGTCCGCCCGGCGGTGGAGAAGGGTAGAGACCAAGAGGGATGCGATACAATGGAGGAGCGCGCATGCGGGCGCGCTCGCTCGGCGAGCGTGGAGGCGGTTGAGCGGACGGATGCGGGGAAGCGGTGCGATCCGGTATGCGGTCGTTGTCGCCGCCGTGCTCACGCTGAGCGGATGCGCGGCGCGGACGGCGCAGATCCCTGCCATGCCGGCGCCGCCCCACGTTGCCGCACGCGGGCCGGCGGTCGACCGGATCCGGCGCACACGGCTGCTTCGCATCGCGGCGGACCTGTCGTACCCGCCGATGGCGTACCGGCAGAACGGCACCCCCACCGGGTTCGACGTGGAGCTGGCAACGCTCCTCGCGGAGTCGTTGGGCGCGCGGCTGCGCGTCATCGACACACCGATTGCCGTCCTCAAGAGCGGAGGGATCCCCCCGGACGCGGACGCGGCCGCCGGGGCGATCGGCCCGGGCCTGATCCCCAAGGTCGCCTCCATCCCGTACTATGTGTCGTCGCAGGCAATCCTGTCGCCGGCCCGCGGCGCGATCACGGCCGCCGGCCGGCTGCGCGGCCTTCGCGTGGCCGTGCCCGTGGCGGGCGGCGGCGTCGACATCGCGCGGAGGGCGGGAGCGAACGTGGACGTGACGGCCCTGCCCGCACAAGCGCTGGCGGCGGTGGCGGCGGGTCGTGCCCAGGCGGCCGTTACCGATGCGCCGCTGGCGCTCGATTTTGCGGCGATCCACCCCGGCCTGCATGTGACGGGCGGCGTGGGCGAGCGGGTACCGCTCGTCATCGACGTGCCCGCAAACGCGTCGGATCTTGCCGCGTTCGTGGCCGCGGCGCTCCACGAGCTGGATAGGGACGGCGGGCTCGCGACGCTGCGGGCGCGCTGGCACCTGTAGCAGGTCGTTGGACAGGAAGGGTCGTGCCGGGAACGGAAATTGTAGGGCCAGGGGACGATGAGCGAGCGGGGGGCGGCGATGGACCAGCCGGGGCGATCACTGGCGCACGAGACCGAAGCGGCGGTCCGTCGCCTCAAGGGTGTATCGGCCGCGCGCATCGACCTCGGGGAGGACGGGACCGTCGCCCGTGTGCACGTGTTGGCGTCCGCGGAGCGCAGCCCAAAGGTCATCGTGGCCGACGTGGTGGCTACGCTCGCGTCGCAGTTCGGCATCAGCCTCGAACCCACCCAGGTTCGCGTGGCCGGGCTCAGGCCGGGTCAGCCCGAGTCGGCGCCCGCTTCGCCACCGCGCGCCCGCCTGAAGTTTGTGGGGCTTACGGTGTCCCGGTTGCGGTCCTCCGCGGAGGTCCGGGTGCAACTCGAACACGACGGGCTCGTCTACGAAGGCGCGGCGGCCGGGCCGAGCGCGGCATCGCGGCTGTTGGAACTGGTCGGACAGGCTACCCTGCGCGCCGTTGAGACGTACCTGCGGGCCGACCAACTGTTTCTGGTCCAGGCGGCGACCGTCGTCCAGGCGGCGTCGCATCAGGTTGCGCTGCTCGTCGTGTCGTGGCTTGGCCCCGAGGAGCAGACGCTCAGCGGGTCCGCGGTCGTACGCGGCGAGCCGCGCGAAGCGATGGTCCACGCCGCGCTCGACGCCGTCAACCGGACGGTGCTCGCGCTCGGCGCGCCGTAAGCGGCGCGGGGTAACCCTGACCCGCCCGATCCGCGGCGTCGCAAGACCCGGGCTTTCCGCGGGCCACCTCGCGGCCGCGCTTTCCCGGTTGTGGACATGGTGGACTATAATAAACGCGGGTCGCGTTACCCTAAAACAGGAGTGGATCGCGTTAGACTAACCGGTGTCGGAGTTGTGTATACCTCTCGCGTAGCGGCCGGGCCGTGGCGCGCGCCCAAACATTCCGGCGTCGGGAAATGAGAGGAACCCGACGCGACCGCGCCGGCAGGGACCGGCCCGTCCCGATGAAAACCGCCGCGGGCCACCTCAGGAGCGACTGACGCATGCTGAAGCTGTTCCAACAGCTGCTGGGCGACAGCAGCGAGCGTACGGTGAAGCACCTGCGGGAGACCCTTGTCCGGCAGGTGAACGAGCTCGAGCCCGAGATCGCGGAGCTGTCCACCGAGGCGCTGCGCGGCAAGATGGACGAGCTTCGGGAGCGCGCACGCGCGGGCGAATCGCTGGACGACGTGATGCCGGAGACCTTCGCGTTGGTCCGCGAGGCCGCGAAGCGGACGCTCGGGCAGCGCCACCACGACGTGCAATTGATCGGCGGCGCGGTGCTCTTCAGCGGTAAGATCGCGGAGATGAAGACCGGCGAGGGCAAGACGCTCGTCGCCACGCTGCCGCTCGCCCTCAACGCGCTCGAAGGACGCGGTGGGCATCTGGTCACCCCGAACGATTATCTGTCCCGGGTCGGGGCAGGGTGGATGGGACCGATCTATCACCTCCTGGGGATCAGCGTCGGGGTAATCACCCACGAATTTGCGGGCATTTACGATCCCGCCTATCGCGACCCCGCGCCGCACGGCGACGAGAGGCTCGTGCACTTCCGGCCCGTGCATCGCCGCGAGGCGTACCTGGCCGACGTCACCTACGGAACGAACAACGAATTCGGGTTCGACTACCTGCGCGACAACATGGTCATCCGCCGCGAGGATCTCGTGCAGCGCGAGCTCCGCTATGCGATCGTGGACGAGGTCGATTTCATCCTCATCGACGAGGCGCGGACGCCGCTCATCATTTCCGGCCAGGTGGAGCAGTCCACGGAGCTCTATTACCAGTTCTCACGGCTGTTGCCGCGCCTGGCGGCCGAGCAGGACTACCACGTCGACGAGAAGCTGAAAACCGCGACGCTCACAGAAGAGGGGGTGACGAAGCTCGAGCGGGCGCTCGGCGTCGACAACCTCACGGATCCGCAGCACATCGAGCTGATGCACCATGCGCAGCAGGCCCTGCGGGCTCACACGCTGTACCACCGGGACGTCGAGTACGTGGTCAAGGACGGCCAGGTGATCATCGTCGACGAGTTCACGGGCCGGCTGATGTTTGGGCGGCGGTACAGCGACGGGCTGCACCAGGCGATCGAGGCGAAGGAAGGCGTCAAGATCGAAAAGGAGACGCAGACCCTCGCCACGATTACGTTCCAGAACTACTTCCGCATGTACGACAAGCTGGCCGGGATGACCGGCACGGCGAAGACGGAGGAAGCCGAGCTCACGCAGATCTACAACCTTCCGGTGATGGTGATCCCCACGCACCGGCCGATGATCCGAAATGACACGCCCGACCTGGTGTACAAGCACGAGAAGGCCAAGTACAAGGCGGTCGCGGACGAGATCGCGGAGTGGCATGAGAAGGGCCGGCCGGTGTTGGTGGGCACGCGTTCGATCGAGAAGAGCGAAGCGCTCTCCGCGCAGCTCCGGCGGCGCGGCGTGCCACACCAGGTGCTCAACGCCAAGTACCATGAGCGGGAGGCCGAGATCATCGCCCAGGCGGGCCGGCCGGGCACCGTGACCATCGCGACCAACATGGCCGGCCGCGGCGTCGATATCCTGTTGGGCGGCAATCCGTCGGACCCCGGGGACACCGAACGGGTGCGGGCGCTCGGAGGCCTGCACATCATCGGCACGGAACGCCACGAGGCGCGGCGCATCGACAACCAGTTGCGCGGTCGTGCGGGGCGGCAGGGCGATCCCGGTTCGTCGCGATTCTACGTCGCCCTCGACGACGAGCTGATGCGTCTGTTCGCCGGCGAGCGGATCGCCGGCATCATGGAGCGGCTGGGGATTGAGGACGACGTGCCGATCGAGCACGGGCTCGTCACCCGGCAGATCGAGAACGCGCAGAAGAAGGTGGAGTCGTACCACTTCGACGTGCGGAAGCACGTGTTGGAGTACGACGACGTCATGAACGTCCAGCGCCGGGTCATCTACGGGGAACGGCGCAAGGTGCTGCTGGGCGAGAACCTGCGCGACAACATCATCGACTTCATCGAGCAGCTCGTGGCCGGCGTCGTGGGCAGCTTCTGCTCGAGCGAGGCTCGGCCGGAGGAGTGGGACCTCGACGGGCTCATGCAGGAGCTCGGTCACGTCATCCCGTTGCCCGCCGACCTGAGCGTGGAACAGTTACGCGGCGCGGACGCCGGCGCCGTCGAGGAGCGTTTGCTGGCTGCGGCCCTCGCCGCGTACGAGGCGAAGGAGCGGCTCATTGGACCCGAGACGATGCGCGAGCTCGAGCGAATCATCCTGCTGCAGACCCTTGACCGGAAGTGGATCGACCACCTGTACGTCATGGATGCGCTCCGCGAGGGCATCGGCCTGCGGGCGTACGGTCAGGCGAATCCCCTCATCGAGTACCAAAAGGAAGGCTACGCGTTGTTCGAGCAGCTCAAGTCGGACGTGCAGGAGGAGACGGTCCGCTTCCTCTATATGGTGCAGGTCCAGCAGGCGGCGCCGGCCGAAACGGTTGCGCCGGCCGTGCGCGGGGCCGCCGGGCGGACCGGATATCGCGTGACCCACGAGAGTGGCCCGGACACCGGGGACGGCAGGCGCCCGGCGGCGATGGCGGCCGGCGGCGGCGGCACGGCGACGCAGGTACGTGCACCGAAGGTCGGCCGCAACGATCCGTGCCCATGCGGCAGCGGAAAGAAATACAAGAAGTGCCATGGCCGGGGCGAGTAACCCGGCGGTCCCCACCCCCCTCACCTCGGATCCATCCCACCGAACTCGCAGGCAAAGGTTAGGCGGCGCCGGCGCCGCTCGCCTGGGTGTGTCCGTCCCCTGGCTTCTTGCCGCGCTCGTCTCCGGGGCGGCTTACGCCGCGGCGTTTCCTCCCTTCGATGTCGGGTGGCTGGCGTGGGTGGCGCTCGTTCCGCTCGGCATGGCCGTCACGGCCGAAGACCCGGCGGCGGGGGTGCGCGTTGGCTACGCGTGGGGCCTGGTCGCGTTCGGGGGCGTGCTGTGGTGGCTTGCGGCGTTTGGCGTCGCGGTGTGGCTGCTGGCGGCCGCGTTCCTCGCAGTGTTTCCGGCCGCGGCCGTCGGCCTGGCGGCGTGGGCGCGGCGCGCGTGCGGGGGCGCCCTTGGCCCGTTGTGGCTCCCGCTCGCCTGGGTGGCCGTCGAGTTTGTGCGGAGCCAGGGCGCGCTCGGGTTCCCCTGGGCGCTCGCGGGCGAGTCGCAGCACCGCCTCCTCGCCGTGGCGCAGATCGCGTCGGTGGCGGGGGTCTGGGGCGTGAGCTTCATCGTCGTACTCGGCAACGCGGCGATCGCGGAGGCGCTCGGCGCGCGCGGCGCCAGGATCGGGCCGCTCGTGGCCGCCGGCCTCATCGCCGCGACGGTCGGCTGGGGCTGGACGGTGCTGCGCACGCCCGCGGCGGGAACCGGTCAGGCGCTCGTGGCGGCCGTCGTCCAGCCTGACCAGCCCGTACGATGGGCCGGGCAGGGACGCGACAGCAGCGCGGCGTGGGGCGTGTTGCGGTCGCTCGTGTCGGCGGCCGCGTCGCGCGGGGCGCGGCTCGTCGTGTGGCCCGAGACCGCGTTCCCCGGCGACATCGCGGGCGATCCGAGGGCGCGTGCCGAGATCGGCGGTCTCGCACGGGGCCACGCGATCGCGCTCATCGCCACGAGCCTCGAGGGCGGCCTCACCGACTCCGCGTTTGCGTTCTCGCCATCCGGCGCGCTCGTTGGCCGGTACGACAAGGTGCACCTGGTGCCGTTTGCCGAGTTCGGCGAGCGCGCGGGCCACGGCGTTGCGCCGCTCTGGACGCCGTACGGCCCGGTCGGGATGGCGATCTGCTTCGAGAGCGTCTTTCCGGAGCTCACGCGCCGCGCGGTGCTCGACGGGGCCCGGCTGCTCGCGGTGGTCACGAACGACGCATGGTTCTCCGGCCCCGCTGCGCCGGAACAGCACGCCGCCGCCGCGGTGTTTCGAGCGATCGAGCAGGGGCGCTACCTGCTCCGCGCCGCCAACAGCGGCATCAGCGAGATTGTCGATCCCCGCGGACGCGTCGTCGCCCGGCTACCGCTCGGCGCGCGCGGCGTGATCGCCTGGCCCGTCACGCCGGAGGCCCTGTTGACCCCGTACGGCCGGTACGGGGACTACCTGCCGTGGGGTGCGCTGGTTGCGCTCGGGCTGGTGCTCGTGCGCCGGCTGCGTCCCGCGGTGTCGGCGGCGGCCGACGCGGGATTCGCCCGTCTGCTCCTTGTGTCCGCGGTTCCGCTCGGAGCCCTTGCCGCCGCGGCGTGGGCGTTCGGAGAAGCGCGGACATCCGACGTCGCCGTGTGGGGCGTCCCGTTGCCCGTTCCCGTGTTGGCCGCGCTGGCCGCGACGGCCCTGCTCACCGCAGGCCGCTCGGCGCGCAGCGTGGGGCTGCAACCGGCCGGGTTTGCCCCGGCGGTGGGCCTCGCACTGGCCGTGGTGGGTTGCCTCGTGGGCATCGTGGTCGAGGCGTTTGCGGCGCAGGGGCTGCAGGTCTCGCTCGTTGCGCCCCCCGGGGGCTGGTGGGCCGGCGGCGCGGTGCAAATTCTCGTCGTCGGCGTGACCTTTGAGTGGTGGCTCCGCGGCCTCGTCTACGAGGCCGCCGTCGCCTGGCGAAATTGGCCGCTTGCGGTTGCTTGGTCGGCGGTGCTGGGCGTGCTCGCCGCGTCCCCGCGCGGCGCGGAGGCCATGATCTGGAGCGGCTGCGCCGGGCTCGCGTTCGGCGCTATTCGAACGAGGTGGGCGCAGGTCCCCGCGCTTGCCCTGGCGCACGGCGTCGGCGTCGTCGCCCTCGGTTTTTTGCTTTCGCCGTGGTGAGTGCTATAATGAGTCGTTACTCGTACGCCGAACTACGCGGCGCACGCCTCGGGCGGCCCGTGCCACGGAACGTGACCACGTGGGGGTTTTGGTAGTGACGGTCGAGGAAATCAAGCACACGCTGGAGACCTATCAGGAGCGCCTCGCAGGTATCGGGAGGCATCTTTGACCTTCCCCGTCAGCGCACCCGCCTCGCCGCGCTCGAGCGGCAGATGCAGCAACCAGGCTTCTGGGACGATCAGGACGCAGCGCGGCGCGTTGCCCAGGACGTTGCCGCGCTCCGCGCACGCATCGACGAGCTGAACGGGCTCGATCGCGAGGTTCGCGATCTGCGCGAGCTCGTCGACTTGACCGCCGCCGCCGACCCCGCGATCCTCGCCGATGTGGAACGGGAGCTGGAGACCGTGGCCGGCCGGCTCGATCGGGTCGAGCTGGCGACCCTGCTCTCCGGCGAGCACGATGCGAGCAACGCGATTCTCTCCGTCCACGCGGGAGCGGGCGGCACCGAGTCCCAGGACTGGTCCGAGATGCTGCTGCGCATGTACCTGCGGTGGGCCGAGACCCACGGGTACCGAACGGAGATCGTCGACATGTCGCCGGGCGAGGAAGCCGGGCTCAAGAGCGCCACGGCCATCATTTCCGGGCCCAACGCCTACGGCTACTTGCGAGGGGAGCGCGGCGTCCACCGCCTCGTAAGGCTGTCGCCGTTCGACGCGGCGCACCGGCGCCACACATCGTTTGCACTCGTGGACGTGATCCCGGAGGTCGAGCCCACCGAGGTGCAGATCCGGGACGACGAGTTGCGCGTGGACACATACCGCTCGGGCGGCGCCGGCGGGCAAAACGTGAACAAGGTCGAGACCGCGGTACGGATCACGCACCTGCCCACGGGCATCGTGGTGCAGTGCCAGAACGAGCGCTCCCAGCACGCGAACAAGCTCACCGCCATGAAGCTGCTCCAGGCCCGGCTGTTCGAACGCAGCCGGGAGGAGCAGCAGCAGCGGCTGTCCGCGATCCGGGGCGAGCACCGCGACGCGGCGTGGGGGAACCAGCTGCGGTCGTACGTGCTGCACCCGTACACGCTGGTCAAAGATCACCGGACAGGCGTGGAGACCGGGAACACGCAGGCCGTGCTCGACGGCGCCCTGGACCCGTTCATCGACGCGTATCTGCGCACGCGCCGCTCCGCCGGCACGGACGAGCTGGGGGCCGCCCCGTCCGAGCGCGGCGCGGACGCGCCTCCGGCGCGGCCCTAGGGCGACCGGTGCCCGCGGGGGACGCCTCGAACGCCGGGATGCCGCAGGTGGAAGCGCCCGCGGCCCCAGCGCATCTCCGAAGAGACGCCCGTGTCTCCCTCGTGTGGTGGGCGCTCGTTGCGGCGCTGACCCTTGCCGTCGGCGCGAGCGTGGGCGGCCCCGTCATCGCGGCAGCGGCGCTGGACATGGCCCTCGCTCGCACGCTCGGCGCGGAGCACGTTCGGGTCCACGTCACGGCGTGGCCGCCCGCCGCGCTCTGGGCCGGGCGCATGGACGCGCTGACCGTGGCCGCGCAGAACCTCCGTGTGGGGACGCTGCGCGTCCGCTCGCTCGATGCGACCCTGGACCGGGTCCAGATCGACGCGGCGGCGCTGTACGGGGGGCGCGAGATCGCGATCCGTAGGCTGGGCTCCGCCGTCGCGCGCATCGTCGTGTCCGAGGACGCGCTCCAGGAGATGCTGGACGCGCAGCCGCAGCTCCGGGACGCACGCGTGAGCCTTGACCCCGGGCGCCTGCACGTCGCCGGCACGATCCCCGTCCTCGGGCTGTCCCTGCACATCGCGGGCGACGGGCGGCTCGTCCTCCGTGGTTCGCGGACCGTCGACCTTGCGCTCGATCACGTGACCGTGGCCGGCATGCCGGTTACGGGGCCGATGGTCCGGAGGCTACTCAGGGCCGTCAACCCTGTCCTGGACGTGGGCGTGCTGCCGTTCGGGCTGCATCTCACCGGTGTGACCGTGGCCGACGGCGAGCTGATTGTGAACGCGGCGGCCGGTGATTCCTAGGACGGTCTGGGAGGATGAAGTCGTGCTGACCGGAACGGGAGAGACGATCGGGGCGCCGGGGCGGGGTTGCGCGGCGCCGCCGCGTGTGGCACCGTGATCGCGTTTGTCCGGGCGATGTTCCGGCGGTACACCGCGCTCGCCATCTGCGCGGTGCTCGGCATCGGCGCGTCCTTTGTGATCCTGGCGCTGCGGTACCAGGTCGAGCGGGCCTACCATACCGTGGAGATCACCGCCGACGGCGACGACTGGGCGACATTGGCGCGACGCGATGGCATGGACCTCGGCACGCTCTACGGCGCGTTGCACGAGCGCGGGGTGCGCGGCGTCGCGCTGTACGCCGCGTCGCTCCGGCGTCTGTCCGATCGCGGGATGATCTCATACATGACCGGGACCGACGTGCTCAACGCGGTCCGCACCGGCGCACTCGGGGGACCGTTGCTGGACCTGGCGCGCCAGGGGCGGATCCATCCCAACAGCACGTACGTCCTCGGCGATCCGGCCGTCCTGCGCTTGGTCCAACATGGGTTCGCCGATCAGCTTGGCGCCGATCACGCCGTCCTGCGCGAGGGTAGCGGGCCCGTGCTCGAGATCGGCGCGCGAGGCCAGGAGGTTGAGGACGCCTCGCTCGGGGTGCCGCCCGGGGCGATTCAGGCGCTGCACGAGCACGAGCTGGCCGCGGAACTCCGCGTGCTCAACTTCCATTACGTGGCCCCAGGCGGGCTCGACGCGTTTTTCTCCGATCTCCGGGACGCGGGGCAAGCCTTTACGCTGATCTTCGACCGCGACCAGGTGCTCGGTTACGACGCGCTGATCCCCGATGTGGCCGCGGAGATCAAGCAATCCGGCTTCGCGTTCGGGCGCATCGAAGCGTTCACGGCGACCCGTAAACAAAAGGGCGAGGACGGCCTGACGCAGCTGGTCGCGCCCAAGATGATTCGGGTGTTCAGCATGACGCCGCAGGAACTGGCGACGTCGACGCCGGCGGACGCGCGCGACAAGTATGTGCTCGCGGCCCGGGAGCGCAACGTGCGGATCCTGTACGTCCGGCCGTTTCTCTCCACGGCGGCCGGCGTTGACGAGATGCAGACGAACCTGGACTATGTGCAATCGATTGCCGACGAGCTGACGCAGGCCGGCTTTAAGCTCGGCAAGGCCGTGCCGCTGCCGGTGCTGGCCACGCCCGCGCCGCTGTTTGGCCTCGCGGCGCTCGGTACGCTCTCGGTCACGGCGATCGCCACGGCCGAGGTGTGGGGCGCCCTCGTGCGTCCGATCCCGCCGGTGCGGCTCAATCTCGCGGTGGCCGCCGGCGTGCTCGTGACGGTCGCCGTCCTCGCGCTGCATCACGTGACGCTGTGGCGCGAACTGCTCGCGTTTCTCGCCGCGCTCGCGTTCCCGACGCTGGGGATGATGTGGATCGTGCCCGGCACGCGCCGGTCGCACGCGCCCGCCGCGGGGGCGGCGCCGGTGCGGTCGGGCCTGAGGGCGTTCGCGCGCGGCGTCGCCGGGCTGTGGACCGTGTCCCTCGTGAGCGTACTCGGGGCGCTGGTGATGGGCGCGCTCCTGAGCCAGTGGGACTTTATGATGGAAGTGCGCGAGTTTCTCGGGGTCAAGCTGGCGCACATCGTCCCCGTGGTCGTGCTCGGACTGCTGCTCGCCGCGGGCGACGCGCCCGAGGGGGCCCTGTGGCCCCGGCTCCGCGCGTGGCTGCGCCGGCCCCTCCTGTTGGGGTACGGCATCGCGCTCATCCTGATCGGCACCGGTGTGGTCTTCGCGCTGGGGCGGACCGGCAATGCCGGGCTGCCCGCCCTCGGCGGCCTCGAGCTCAAGAGCCGCGTCGTGCTGCAACGCGTGCTGATCGCCCGGCCGCGGACCAAGGAGTATCTCGTGGGCGATCCGTTCATGGTGCTGGCCTTCGCGCTGGCGGCCGCCGGCCTGCACCGCTGGGTGCTGCCCGCCGCGATGGTGGGCGCGATCGGGCAGGTCGGACTCGTCAACTCGTTTTCGCACATTCACACGCCCCTGGTCTACGCGTTCATGCGCACGCTGTACGCGCTGGCGATCGGTTCTGCGCTCGGCGGCATCCTCGTCGCGCTCCTGTGGTGGGCCCGCAGGTGGTGGGGCCCGGTCGTCAACGGCGGCGTCCCGCGCGCGTCTCCCGAGGCGTCGCGCATGGCATGAGCCGGATCGTCATCGCCGGCTACTACGGATACGACAACCTGGGGGACGAGGCCGTGCTCGCGGCGACCGTGCAGGACCTGCGGCACCGGCGCCCCGATGCCGAGATCACCGTGCTCTCGGCGAATCCCGACGTCACGGCGCGCGCCCACGGGGTCCGCGCCGTGGCGCGCGGGGCCCCCGCCGCGGTCGCTTCCGCGCTCCGCGGCGCCGATCTGCTGCTCTGCGGCGGCGGCAGCCTGTTCCAGGACGCCACGAGCTGGCGGAGCCCCTGGTACTATCTCGGCGTGCTTGGCCTCGGCCGGCGTCTCGCGCGCCGGACGGCGGTCCACGCCCAGGGAGTCGAGATCCCGTTCCGCCGGGCGGTGCGCACCGGCGTCGCGCACGTCCTAAACCGCGTCGACCTCGTCACGCTGCGGGACCGTACATCGAAGGCGGTCCTCACAGCGATCGGCGTACGCCGGCCCCCGATCGTGGTGAGCGCCGATCCGTCGTGGCTCCTCGAACCGGAGTGGTCGCCCGCGGCGGCCGCGGCGCGCTCGCGGTGGGGGTCGCGCCCTACGTTTGGCCTCGCCCTCCGCGCCTGGGGATCGGGGGCGGCGATCCGGGCGGCGGTGGCCGCGGCTAAGACCGTGGGCGCGCGCCTTGGGGCGCAATGGGTGCTGCTACCGATGCACCGGCCGTACGACGCCGCGGTGGCCGTGGGGGCCGCGGAGGAACTGCGCGACGGCGCGGTGATCGTGGAGGAACCCCTCGGACCCCGGGAGATGCTGGCGCTCGTCGGCACGCTCGATCTCATGGTCGGCATGCGGCTGCACGCCCTGGTGTTCGCGGCGGCGCAGGGAGTCCCGATCGTGCCGGTCGCCTATGATCGCAAGGTCACGGCGTTGGCCGACGAGCTGGGCCAACCCGCACCGCCCGACGCCGAATCGGTGCGCGCCGACGGGTTGGCGGCGGCGATCGAGGCGGTGTTCAACGACCGCGAGGCCGCCCGCGTGCGGCTCCGCACTGCGGCGGAACGGCTCCGAGAGCGCGCTCGGCTCGCACCGGCCGCCGAGGTCGCGCTCCTGGCATGAGCCGCACGGATGTGCTCGGCGTGGGCTTCGACCCGGTCGATCTGGACGGCGCGGTCGCACGGGCCGTCGAGCTGGCCGCCGGCGGCGGGCCGCACCTGATCGTCACGGCCAACGTGGAGATGGTCATGCGCGCGCGGCATGATGCCGACGTGCGCGACGTGCTCGAGCGCGCCGCCCTCGTGGTCGCGGACGGGGTGGGCGTGGTCTGGGGTGCGCGGCAACTCGGCCGGCCGCTCCCAGCGCGCGTCCCCGGCATCGACCTGGCGGCGCGGCTCTGCCGCGAAGCGGTCCGCCGGCGGTGGCGGGTGTTCCTGCTCGGCGGCCGGCCCGGCGTCGCCGCGGGCGCGGCCGATCGGCTCCGTGCCTGGTATCCGGGCATCGAGGTCGTGGGCACGCGCGACGGATACTTTGGGGCGGACGCCGAGCGCCTGGCGGTGAGCGCGATTCGCGAGGCCGGGCCGACATTGCTCCTCGCGGGGTTGGGCGCCCCGCGGCAGGAGCGGTGGCTCGCCCGTCATCTCGACGCGCTGGGCGTGCCGATCGCCATGGGGATCGGCGGTGCGCTCGACGTGTGGACGGGGCGGGCCCGGCGTGCGCCGCGCATCTGGCAGACGTTGGGGCTCGAGTGGTGTTACCGCCTGGTGCGCGAGCCGCGGCGCTTCGGCCGCCAGCTCGCGATCCCCCACTTCATGGCGATTGTATATGGGATCCGCCTGCGGACGCTGCTCCGTGCGGCCCCGCGTTGACGCGTGCCGCGCGGGCACCTGAAGGAGTTCCTCGGCGTATGATGGAATAGGGGCGCGCGAACGGTCGTTGGCCGCGAGCGAAGGAGCCAGACCGCATGGGGGAGGTTCTGAAGGTCTCGGCCGGCTCAAAGCCCAAGGCCGTCGCGGGCGCGCTGGCTGCGGTGCTGCGAGAAAAGGGATCGGTCGAGCTGCAGGCCGTCGGCGCCGGTGCGGTGAACCAGGCTATCAAGGCCATCGCCATTACGCGCGGGTTTGTCGCCCCGAACGGCATCGATCTCGTCGCGATCCCGGCATTCACCAAGGTGGAGATCGAAGGTGAAGAGCGGACCGCCATTCGTTTCCTGGTCCAGGCGCGCTGATCCCGAGCGCGGCCTCGAGAACGATCGGCCGTCGCGCCACCACCTCGCGGACGCCGAGATCAAGGTGTTCTGCGGGACCGCCAACCGGTCGCTCGGCGAAGAAGTGGCGGCCGAGTTGGAGCTGCCGCTCGGGCGCGTCACGATTCGGCGGTTCGAGGACGGGGAGATCTACGCCCGGTACGAGGAGAGCGTGCGCGGGGTCGACGCGTTCGTGATTCAGCCGACGTGCCCCCCGGTCAACGAGAACCTCATGGAACTCCTCGTCATGGTGGACGCCCTGAGCCGCGCGTCCGCCGGCCGGATCACGGCGGTGCTCCCGTACTACGGATATGCGCGGCAGGACAAGCGGACCGCCCCCCGCTCGCCGATCACCGGCAGGTTGGTGGCCGACCTGCTGCAGAGCGCGGGCGTCGATCGGGTCCTGGCGCTGGACCTGGACGCCGATCAGATCGAAGGCTTTTTTAAGATTCCCGTGGACCACCTGCGTGCGCTGCCGCTGTTCGCGAATTACCTCGGCGCGCACGACCTCTCGGACGCCGTGGTGGTGGCGCCCGACGACAGCGCGGTCAAGACCGCGTACCGGCTGGCCGAGCGGCTGCATCTGCCGCTCGCGGTCGTATTCCAGCGCGGCCAGCTCCACGGCACCGACCTGCACACGCAGGTCGTGGGCGACGTGGCGGGGCGGGTGCCGGTGCTCGTCGATCGCATCGTGGACACGCCGGACCGCATGTGCGCGGCCCTGGACGCGATCCGCGAGCAGGGCGCTCGTCCGGAAGCGTATGTCTGCGCGACGCACGGCGTGCTCGTCGAAGGGGCGATCGATGCCGTGTGCCGGGACGACGTGCGCGAGATCGTGCTCACCAACAGCGTGCCGATCCCGCCGCAGAAGCGGCTCGACAAAGTGCGCGTCCTCTCGAGCGCGCCGCTCCTGGCGCGTGCGATGCGCAGCGTCCACCTCAACGCGTCGATCAGCACGCTCATGAGCTAAGCCACCCCGCCGCGCCGGCGCCCGCGGGTCCGGCTCGCGCTGAACAGGAGCGGGATGCGCGGCGCGGAGTGATGGCGGCGCCTCTTGTTTGCCCCGCCGCGAAGCCGTATGTTACGCTGCCGCTATGGCCACTCGCACGCGTTACGCTCCCAGTCCCTCGGGGTTCCTCCACGTCGGCGGCGCCTGGATGGCGTTTTTCAACTGGCTCTTTGCGCGTCACTACCGCGGTGAGTTCGTCCTCCGCATCGAGGACACCGACCGCAGTCGCTCCACCGAGGCCTACGAGACGTCGATCCTCGAGGATCTCCGCTGGCTCAACTTGGACTGGGACGAAGGGCCGGACGTCGGCGGGCCGTACCGCCCGTACCGGCAGACCGAGCGGGGCGAGCTGTACCGGCAGCACGCGCAGGCGCTCGTCGACCGCGCCGCCGCGTATCCCTGCTACTGCACGCAGGAGGAGTTGGACGCGGAGCGCGCGCGCGCTGCGGCGGAGCGGCGGCCGTACCGATACTCCGGGCGGTGCCGCAACTTCTCGGCGGCAGACCGCGCGCGCATGGAGGGAGAGGGACGCCGGCCGGCGCTGCGCTTCCGCGTGCCGGCGGAGCGTCCGGTGATCGTCGTCGAGGACCTCGTCCTCGGCCGCGTCGAGTTTCATCCCGCCGATCTCGACGACTTCATCATTGTACGCTCGGACGGGACGCCGCTCTACAACTTCGCCAACGTCGTCGACGACCACGGCATGCGGATCACGCATATCGTCCGAGGGTCGGAGCATCTGTCCAACACACCGCGGCAGTTTCTCATGTATGAGGCATTTGCGTGGGAGCAGCCCCAGGTCGCGCACCTCCCGGTGCTCCTCGGCGTGGACCGGAAGAAGCTGAGCAAACGCCACGGCGACACGTCGGTGCGGGAGTATGCGGCGCAGGGCTACCTGCCGGAGGCGTTAATAAACTTCTTTGCGCTGATGGGATGGTATCCGGAGGACGGGCGCGAGCTGTTCACGGTCGCCGAGCTCGTGGATCGGTTTCGCATCGAGGAGATGGGAAAGAGCGGGGCGGTCTTTGACGTTCAGAAGCTCCGCTGGATGAACGGTGTATACATGCAGGAGGTATACCGGCGCGAACCCGATCGCGTCGTCGACCTGGTCGCTGCGTATCTGACGAAACACGGCGTGCTGGACGGTGCGTCCGGTCCGGCGCAGCGGGCGTACGTCGCCCGTGTGGTCGGCATCATGGGCGACCGGCTGCGGCTCCCCGAGGACGTGCAGACCTACGGCGCGTTCTTCTTCACCGATGACCTGACGTACGCGGACGCGGATCTGCGCAAGTACCTCGATAACGATGAGGTGCTGGGGCTTCTCGGCCGCGTCGCGGAGGCCCTCACGCGCGTACCTCAGTTCACGAGGGAAGCCGTCGAGCAGGCCATCTATGCGGCGGTGCCGCCCCTCACGTTCAAGGCCGCTGCTCGGCCGCTTCGGTACGCGATCACCGCGCAGCACATCGGCCCCGGGCTCTTCGAGCTGATCGAGGTGTTGGGCCGCGAGCGCGTTCTCGCGAGGGTCCTCGACGCGATCTCGCGCGTGCAGTCGCTGCGCGCGTCGAGCGCGCCGCCCGCATAAGCGCGCCGTTCACGTGCTTCACAGGCCGCGGATTGCGTTGACACTGTTCTCGGGCCCTCAGTATAATGAGGTCGCCGCACGGAATTCCGTTGGGGGATCGTCTAGCGGTAGGACGACGGGCTCTGGACCCGTTAGCGGGGGTTCGAATCCTCCTCCCCCAGCCATGTGGCCCGACGGCACCGCAGGACACGACACCGCACGACACGGCGAAAAGCTGCACCCCGTACGGGTTCTAGCCGCTGCGGATCCGACCAACGGACTGCACGCCGCAACACCCGAATGCCCCTCACGCAAGAATCCACTCCATCGGTTCCATTCGCGGGCCGCAGCGTGGCGCTTCGGGAGGACAGCGCGGCCCCCCCAGCCAAGTTGCCCTGCGTCAGATGGCTTGTGACCCTGCAGAGTCGACTGGTCTGAGACTCAGGCGGAGGCGTTACTCATATCCTCCAGCGAACGCTCTTAGCCCGGGGGTGTCGCGTCGAACCTTACTGCGGGCCGAAGTTGGGCTGGTCGAGGATGTGTCGTGGCAAGCTCGTCACCACGAAGACTCTATGGAAGGCTTCTCACCGCAGTTTCAGGTTGCGTTCCCGTATCGTGGGTCGTTTGTTTGGCACGTTGGACGCGACGATGTCTTCGGCGATGCGAACCAGGTGCTTTACGTCGCGGGTGGCGAGGCCTATCGAATGATCGTCCCTCCGTCGGGCGGCTATGCCGAATTCATTATCACGCCGGAACGCAGTGTTCTTGCCGAGATAGCGCACGTGCCCGAGAATCGCTTGTCGACCCATCCATTGTTTCGCAGACGCGGCCGTCGAGCGAATCATTATCTGCAGGCTCTTTGCGCGCGGTTTTTGCACTGGACGAGCGGTGCGCCGGTCGTAGACGACCTTGCCGGAACGGAACTGGTGCTGTTGTGCCTTCGTGTGGCCCTTGAAGACGACGCCCCTCGGGCACAGCCAACGGCCTCGACGAGACGACTGATCCGGCGGACCAAGGAATTTCTGGAGGCCGAGCTTGCAAATCCCATTCGGCTCACCGATGTGGGGCGCGCCGTTGGAGCGTCACCGGCATATCTTACCGATACCTTTCGCCATGTCGAGGGCGTATCGCTGCACCGGTACCTTACGCAACTGCGCCTCGCGCGAGCTCTCCACGCGCTTCCCCACACAGAGGATTTAGCAGCACTTGCGCTTGAGATCGGGTTCTCGAGCCATAGCCACTTTTCGGCGGCGTTTCGACGTGCATTTGGCTGCACGCCATCCGAATTCCGGTTGAGAGCCCGCTCCCACCGACAACCATCCGCAGCAATGGAGCGGTGGACGCCGCCCGCGCGCAATAGGTACGTTGAACCTTGCAGTTCCGCCGCCATGACACGGTGACGCTCCTCCCTAGGTGATCGAAAGAATCTGATAGCCCAACGCACGCCTCCGCGATACGATCAACGACGTGTCGTGCCCGTTGGAGGTGGCCATCGTGAGCCGCCTCGCGCCAGTGCTTGCCGATCCATTCTGGTCACGCCCGTGAAACCGATGCTCACATTTCTGGGTCGAGGTTCGTCATCATGAGACAAATGAGGCCGTGTGAACGCACAAGGAGGATGCGTCATGAACCAGAGCATCGACTTTCTGCTCGTCGGCCTCATGCAGTGAGCGAGGTATGAGGCTTCTACGCGGCCGCATGGCATCGTGCGAGTACTCCGATGACGTCAGGGGCGACTACGACTGTATCAACGCGCGCGGCGCCGAATTCACCAGGCCGCTAAGCGCGGTGCCCGGCTCCACGATCGCCACGTTGGGCGACACCTGTGGTAATCTGATCCGGTTGTCTCAACTCAAGTGACGATCATGAGGAAGAGAAGGAACGACGCTTCCCAGCGGACCGAGTCACCAACGAGGTTGATAGACGCGCGGATCAGGGAGTTGGGCGACTGGCGGGGGAGGACGCTCTCCCGGATCCGTGCGCTCATCAAGCAAGCCGATCCTGAGGTGGTCGAGGAAGTGAAGTGGAGGAAGCCATCGAACCCCGCCGGCGTTCCAGTGTGGTCTCACGGCGGGATCATTTGCACGGGCGAGACCTACAAGACCCACGTGCGGCTGACCTTCGCCAAGGGGGCTTCCCTCAAGGACCCGAAGCGCCTCTTCAACGCCAGCCTCGAAGGCAACGTCTTGCGCGCCATAGTCATCCATCCGGGAGACGAGATTGACGAGAGCGCCTTCAAGGCTCTCGTTCGCTCCGCAGTGGCCTTGAATACATCGGACTGAGGGGCGTTCAAGCTCCGCCCCCTCACTGTGGAGCAGTCGCGACCAAGAAAAAGGGGGATGGCGTCAACATGTTCGACAGAATTGCTCTGATCTCGATCCCGGTGAAGAATCAGAAAGCCGCAAAGTCATTCTACACTGAAAAGCTCGGCTGTACGGTGAAGGAGGAGATGCCCTTCGGAACACCCGACACTCTGTGGATCCGGCTGGCCTTGCCGGGAGTGGATACCGACATCGTGCTCGCGACCTGGTTCCCTCAGATGAAACCCGGCTCTGTCCAAGGGCTGGTGTTAACGACAAAGAACATCGCAGACACCCATTCGGAACTCCGGAAGCGGGGATTGGAGATCTCGAGCATCAAGAGTCAACCCTACGGACAGGAGGCGACGTTCAGCGATCCGGATGGCAACGGCTGGGTGCTGCAACAATTGCGGTGAAGACAACCCGGTGTTCTAGCAGGCGGCGCGAAGCCCTCCGTCGCGCTACGAATGAGCCTCCTGCCGTTCTAGCTGGAATGCCGCCTTCACCACGCCTACGCGCATGACCGACCTGGTCATTCGCCCCGCCGTCGCCGCTGATCGGGTGGCGATCCTCAATCTCGCGGATCGTTTGCCGGCTTTCGGCCCGAGGACGCGGTCGGCGACCGAAATCGCGCAGCGCGAGCGGCGAGCCCTGGCCGAGGTGCTCGACAATCCGTCGCCCGGTTCCACGCTCTTGGTCGCGTCACGCCCGGACCTCGATGTCGCAGGCATCTTGCTTTTGGAGGTTCGCCGTGACTATTTCACCGATGAAACTCACGGGCATGTGTCAATCCTTGCCGTGGCGCGCGAAGCCGAGGGACAGGGCATAGGTCGAGCTCTGGTCAAGGCGGCCGAGGAGTGGGGACGAGGACAGGGCTTTCGGCGCCTAACACTCACGGTCTTTGCCACGAATCACCGGGCCAAGGAACTCTACGAGCGCGAGGGTTGGCACCCGGAGCTTGAGATTCACTACAAGACCCTCTCCTGAGGCTGCTCCAGGACCTTGGAGCTACCTGAAGAGGTGCAGTGCCAGCTGCCGCTCAGCGGCGCGCTCCGGGGCTCGACGAGTTACTTGTTCTTTTGGTGGCGTAGGACGTGACGGTGACCAACCGGAGTTTGCTCGGATCACCGAGGATCGCGCCGGCCAGTTCGTGCGCGAGATCGATGTCGAACCCGACCTGCTGCCCGCGCTTGTCGATGTAGCCAAACGGCGGGAAATCCGCCTTCACGCCGGCGACGAGCACGCCGCGCTGGCGAACCGCATCGAGCGCGCCCGGCGCCGCCGCGGCATCGCCCGGCACGAAGGCACCCGGGGTTGCCGCCAGAAGCGCGAGGACCACCGCCGCGAACCGCGCGGCCCGCATCGCGTTGTGTCTCATTCGATCTCCTCTTGCGCTATTAACCCCTCCCCAGCCACGTATGTTAGAAGTATTGATTGATGTCTGATTCTTCTCGCCACAATATCTTCGGCGCCACCGGCCCCCAAGGCTGCGACGAGAACCGTACAACGGTTCTGAGCGCACGCATCTCCTGAGAGCGGTATCGTCCGATTGAGCGCATGTTTGACGCGTTCGAAAATGTTGGCTACACTTATGGCCATACAATTGCGTGGAGGAACGATGATGCGCTACGCGAGCGTGGCCGAGGTGAAAAATCGGCTGTCGACGTACCTCGCCCAGGCGAGAAGGCGGAAAGAACCGATCGTTGTAACCCACTACGGGAGACCCTACGCTCTTATCCAGCCGCTGACGGAACGCGACCTGGAGAGCCTGGGATGGCAACAGCTGGGCGAGACTCGTTTGCGCGAAGCCTGGGAAGGGGAGGACGATGCCCTCTACGATTACCTTTAGGCGGGGGCGGGTTGTTGTCGTGGATGTGCCCTTCTCAGATCACTCGGGGACCAAACCTCGACCGGCCATAATCATAAGCGCCAACGCGTTCCATCGTGACCTGCCCGATGTCATTGTGTGCCCGATCAGCAGTCAACCCCGATACTACCGCCGACCGGGACCGGGCGATTGTCCGTTGCAGGAGTGGCGTGCCGTTGGGCTCCGGCATCCCAGCACGGTCCGGATCTCTAAGTTGCTTGCGATCGACAAGCGGATCGTCCGGCGAACGCTGGGGATGGCATCACCGCAGGATCTCTCGCGCGTCGACGAGACGCTCCGGCACGCTCTTGACATCGTGGAGTAGCGCAAGCGGTTTGGCCGTTATCGCCCGACGCCTCCTCATCCCGACCGCGCACAGCCAAACCGACCCGAGCCCGGGCGCCATGCTCGCAGCCCGACGTTCGAGGAGTGGCCGCCCACCGAATCGCGGTGGGCGTTGTGCTGCCGCAACTTCTGTACTACCTTGGCGTAAGGCTGGGCGTCGGAGCGATCGGGATCGTTGCCGTAGTCATCTCGGCGGTGACCCGTCGCGGCGTATGATTGGCGCCGGTCGTCTGTGGACCCCTTCGCCCTGTACGGTGCCGGTGCGACGGTCGCCCAGGGGGCTGTGGCCCTGATCGTGCGGGATCCGACTGTTTTTGCAGCGGGCGGCATAATTGAGAACCTGCTCGATGGTGTAGGATTCGTCGCCTCTGCCGCGGCAGGGCGTCCCCTCCTCGCCATGCTGATGCGACCGCTGCGCCGCGTGTATGGCACCACGCTCTTGCCGGCCGTGACGGACGGAGCGCTCCGGGGGCTGACTGTACTGTGGGGATTATTGTTTCTGGCGAGAGCCGGCGGCTTGTATGTCGCACTGATCCACCTTCCGCTTGCCTCGTTCGTCGCCATCAGCGCCGCCGCGGGCTGGCCCGTGACCGCCGGCGCTGCGGTCGCGAGTCTCACATACCTCCGGGGCCTCGCACCCACGGACTGTGAACCGGCCGTCACCAGGGTCCACTCTCAGCAGGGATGCGCCGAGTGTCCTGTGACGTCCCTCATTCCACGATTGTGTGGCGCCGCGTAAAAACGCGCGAACGGCAGGGTCACACGGTTGCCCTGGCCGTTTCCGACGGCCCCGTCACGCGGCGGTTGCTGCGAACGAAGGGTTTGGATATCGACTATCTGGAGCTAGGCGGACCGCACCTCGACGCTGTCGTGGCAGAGGCTCCACAGTGCCGTTTGCTCGTGCACAATGCTCTGTACGACTGGTCGCTCGCGCATCCACGAGCGCTGGAGCAACAGGACGCCGTCGCCCGGACACAGGCCGTGCTGACCAGGACCGGCGCACCCTGGCTGAGCGTTCACCTGGGGTTCAGCGCCGCCCACGTGAAGCACGGCGAGGAGTTCATGCACACAATGTCGCCGACGCTGCCGAGAGAGGAGGTCGCGCGGACCATTCCGGCGACGATCCGAGCACTCGCGGCGGTCCTTCCCGTCCCGCTGCTACTCGAGAACCTCAACTATTGTCCCGGCGGCGCCTACGAATACGTCTGTGCGCCGGACTTCATCGCGCGGACTCTCGAAGAAACGGGCGCGTCGCTCCTGCTCGACATCGCACACGCCCAGGTGAGTGCCGAACGGCTCGGGCTCTCGTTCGAGCAGTACGTTGGGCGCCTGCCGCTCGAGCGCGTACGGGAAGTGCACATCAGCGGTACCCGCCCGAGGAACGGCATGATTTTCGACGCCCACGAAGAGCTGTTGGAGGATCAATACGCCCTGCTCGTCAGCGTGCTCCGGCAAACCAGTCCGGCCGTCCTCACGCTGGAGTATCAGGGAGACGAGGCGCTGTTGCTGCGTCAACTCGAACGTCTGCGTGCTCTTCTCGCTGCGCGCGTGGATGACACAGTCAACGACGCCCCCATTCTGTAAAGCAAGCGTGCATGCCGTCATTGTACCTCCGGCAGGCGAGTCAGAATCGCTCGGTCCACGGTCGCACGCGCGATTGCCGCGGAGGTGATCGCAGCCGCATATTTTTCTTCGGAGTTGGCGAAGCCGGTCCAGGTTTTTCCCTCGACGAGGAGCCGGCCGTCTGACAGCCGGGTTTTGAGCAACAGCGATTGATGCGCGGCGGGGGATGCCTGTGGGAGGAGACTAACAGACGCGCCGCGTGTCTCTCAAGGGCAGTCGCGAGTACCATACTTACCCGGGGGTAGGTGCATCGGACGGACGCACAAAGCACACGTTACGCGCGGCGAGGCCTCCCGGTCGGGGCGGCGGAGTCTTGGGGGATGCTGTGGACGCCGGGCAGATCTGGCCGACGCCGGCTCCGGTACGCTAAGATGACCACGATGGCGCGAGGTCCGGGTCTCCGATCACTGGCCCTACAGTCGCGCGATGCGATCGAGTTACTCGCGGATAAGTGGCGCATTGTGGTCCTTCACCTGCTTCGTAACGGCGTCCTCCGTACGCACGAGCTTCAAGAGGCCATCGAGGGCATTTCGGCGAAGGTGCTGACGCAGACGCTCCGCGGCATGGAGCGCGACGGACTCATCACACGCACCGCCTATCCCACGGCACCGTCGCGCGTCGAGTACGAACTGACGGACATGGGCCGCAGCGTCATCAAGCCCGTTCAGGAGCTATGCCACTGGGCGCGGGCGCACGTCGCCGAGCGCGACGCCGCACGAGCGAGGTTTGACCTGGCTGCCGGGCGCCCCGGCGGACGGTCCACACGTACCCCCCAGGTAAGCATCGCACCGCCCGGTGCCTAGAAACTTCCCGCGCCTTGTGGGATCCTCACCGTGACGGCAAAGACAGGGGGACCGTATGAAGATTGGAATCCTCGGTGCCGGGAACGTCGGCGGCGCGCTTGGTCGCGCTTGGCAGCGTCGCAGCCACGATATCATGTTTGGCGTGAGGAACGGCCGGTCGGGCGAGAAGACCGCGCGGTTCGGGGCGATGGAGGAGGCCGCCGGGTTTGCCGAGATCGTTGTGATCGCGCTGCCCTGGCAGGCGGCGTACGAACTCGTGCCCCTGCTCGACCTGCAGGACAAGACGGTGGTCGATTGTACCAATCCGCCGCCTCGAGCGGCTGCCGTCTTACAGGGCTCTTTCGCTTCCGGTGCCGAGGCGCTTCAAGCCCGCGCCCCGCGGGCCAGGATGGTCAAGGCATTTAACACCACCGGCGCTAACAACATGGACAATCCGATCTATGATGAAGGACGCCTGGCGATGTTCTACTGCGGCGATCACGACGAGGCCAAACGTTCGGTTGAAAGCCTCATTCGGGACGTTGGGTTTGATCCTTGGGATTTGGGCCCGCTCTCCAACGCCGGGCTGATGGAGGCGCAAGCACGGCTATGGATCAGCCTCGCTTCGAGGGGCGACCTTGGACGAGAGTTTGGCTTTCGGCTAATCCGGCGTTAAACTCACCCTGCTTAGTGCGACGTCAACTCCGTTGAAGAGTTCCCCACCGTCGAACACGTCAAAAAAGTGGCATGGCTCGCCTGAGTATCAGGCGATCCTCGGGTTTCGTCAGCGTGCGTCCACGGGTCATCTCATCCTCGTCAGCGGCGGCGCCCCAGTGGCGTAGCCGCGGTTCCGGGGCGGGCGCTGGCAAACTGCACCAACGGCCCGTGCCTCGGGGCACATTCTGATCGCGCTCGAGCTGGCATTCGTCGCCGGCCGCTTCTGGCGTTAGGCTGAAGCGATAGAGAGGCCACCCCCATGACGGCAAGGCGTCCTTCCCCGAGTCCATGGCGTTATCGGCGCGGAAGTCGACAGAAGCCCTGCGCTTCGATCCGAAATGCGTGGTTGAAGCGGCTACGGAAGTTCTCAAACGCAATGTGCGCGGTTAGCTCCACGAGGGCCTGCGGTGAGAAGTGTTTGCGAAGAGCGGCAAAGGCTTCGTCGTCGGTGTCCCGACCGGAGATCGTCATCCCGTCGGCGTAGGCGAGCACCTGCCGCTCGAGCGACGTGAACAGCGGATGTGTCGCGTACTCGTCGAGGTGCGCGAACTTCTCGTCTGATATGCCGGCCGCCTGACCCGAGGCGGTGTTGATATCTACTCAGAACGGGCATCCGTTGAGCCCGGCGACCCGGACATAAACGAGATACTTAAGGGTGTTCGGGATGAGCGTCGTCTCGCTCATGGCCTTGCTCCACGCCTTGTACGCCATCAGGAGGGAGGGATGATGGGCCAAGACCCTCGTGGTGTTGAGCGGCGCGCCGAACCGCTCGGTCTCATTATCGAGTACCTCTCGCACAAACCCCGGAAGATCAACGGGGTCTGCCGGCGCGAGACGGCTCCCAAAGTGCATCTCCGCGTGCGATCCTACCATCGCGATTCCTCCTCGTTCGTTGCGTGCCGGTCCTCATGCCTCACGTTATCAGATGGACGTCCCCGTCTTCGCCACGACCGTCGTGAGAAGAGGCCTGGGGAGATGGATGGGCATGGGTGTTTGTCCTACCGATTCCGGTCCGCGCCTACTTCGTAGTGCACGTTTGTGGCTTCGAAGAAGTTGACGATCTCCGGCGCATCGACTTCCGTGGCCATCCACTTGGCCGGATTCGGTGTGCCGAAGTGTGCACCCAGCCCCAACTCCTCGAGCCGCCGGTCGGTGACATACTCGGTATATGCCGTGAGCACCTCCGCGCTCACCCCCAGGACCGGCTCAGGGAGGATGGCGCGGTTGTAGCGCCGTTCCAGGTCCACCGCCTGCAGGATGAGCACTTTGATCTCTTGGCCGACGGCCGGCGTCATGACGTCGGGATGTTCGTTGAGCAACTGCGTCACCAGGTGCACGCCGAAGGAGAGGTGCAGGCTCTCGTCCTTCAGAACCCAATCCACGATGGTCGCGAGGCCGCGCAGCAGGTTGCGCCGGCGAAATGCGTACGCGAACAGAAACCCCCCGTAGAAGAACACGCCCTCGAGGACGATATAGTAACCGACGAGGTCCCGGAGAAACCGTTGCTTCCCCTCCGTCCTGCGTAGGTCCAGGGGCTCAAGCATCGCGCGGGAGATGTGTTGCAGAAATGATTCCTTCGCTCGGATGGCCGGTTCCTCGTGATGGGCTGCGAACACGCGCGCGCGATCGACGGGCAGGGTCTTGAGCACGTACTCGAATGCCATCGTGTGGTTTGCCTCTTCCCAGATCTGCCGGGCCAGGTACAGGCGCGCCTCCGGCGCGGTGACGTGCTGATAGATCACCAGAGCCAGGTTGTGTGTGACCAAGGATTCCATGGGGTTGAAGAATCCGAGCAACATCTCGACCCCATGGCGCTCCCGCGGTGTCAACCGCAGCTCCCAATCTTGCACGTCGTCGCCGAGCGGGACTTCTTCCGGGAACCAGGTGTTCCGCTTGCCCTGTTGCGCGTGCGCGTACGCCCACGGATAGCGCAGCGGAAACAGTTGGATCGGTTCCAGGGAATCGTTGCAGATCAGTTGCCCCGCCATCTCGGTATGCCTCCTCTCACTGGCACGACTCGCAGGACACGTCACACGCCTTGACCTCTGGAATCCCGTCGTCGAGGTGCCAGCGAGGCCGCTTGAGCGCCTTGTTCACCCACACGCTCGTCTGCTCCGCGTACATGCGTGGGGACATGAAGAGATAGTACGTCGATTTCAGGCCGGCTCGCCACGCGCGCCGGTACACTTCTTCCATCGCGGTGAGATCCCGCTCTGTCAGGTAGAGATTGCGGCTGATCCCCATGTCGACCCACTTTTGCGCTCGTGCCGCCACGTCGATGTACGCGTCCGGCGGGATCTGGTAGGCCGTGAGGTGCCGGCGTCGGAGGACTTCGGGGATTTCCTCGATTCCGGCGATGTCCCCCCGCGCTTCAATCAACCGCGCGCGCACATCTTCCCACAGCCCACCGGCGCGAAGCTCCTCTACCAAGACGGGATTGAGCTCGATGAACTTGCCCGAGAGCGTTTGCCGGGAGAAGACGTTGGCGTAGTATGGGTCGAGACTCGGAGTGGTCCCCGCGATGAGCCCGATCGTCGCGGTCGGCGCGATCGCCATGACCGTTCCGTTGCGCATGCCGCGGCGGATCCGGCCGCGTACGCCCTCCCAGTCAAGGCGCGTGCCACGCTCCACCGCGACCGGGGTACCTCGATCCCGGTCGAGGTCGCCGAGCGTGTCGATCGGGACGTGTCCCTGCGCCCAGCGGCTGTCGGCGAATGCCGGGAAGCTGCCGCGCGCCTCCGCCAGCCGGTGCGACGCCAGGATCGCGTGGTAGCTGATGAACTCGACGACGCGGTCCACGAGGTCGAGCGCGGCCGGTTCGCCGTACGCAAGGCCGAACCGGGCAAACGTCTCCGCGACTCCCATGACGCCCAGGCCGATCGGGCGGTTCTTGAGGTTTGAGGCCCGCGTCTTCTCGACAGGGTACAAGTTCAAGTCGATTACGTTGTCGAGGCCCCGGATGGCGATCTCGACCGTCCGCCGCAGGCGATCCCATTCCACGCCGGTCGGTCCGAGATGGCGCGCGAGATTGACGCTCGCGAGATTGCACACCGCGATCTCATCGGGCGAAGTCGGGAGGAAGATCTCCGTGCACAGGTTGCTGCTGTGGATGGTCCCGGCGAGCATGCTGCGAAGATTGCCGGCGTCCTTGAACACGAGCCAGGGGTGGCTCGTTTCTTGCAACGTGGCCAGGATCTCGCGGTACAGCTCGCGGGCCCGCAGCACCCGGAACGCATGCGCCGGAAGCTCGCCCCCGAGCGCCTGATGGATGCGCTCCGTGTATGCGCGGCGGAAGCCGGCGCCCCAGGCCTCCGTGAGTTCAGGAGTGTACGAGGGGTCAAAGAGATACCATTCGTCGTCCGCTTCCACGCGTCGGAGAAACTCATCGGGAATCCAGAGGGCCGTGTTAAGGCTGGGCGCCCGGCGATACGGGTCCCCAGAGTTCCGCTTGAGGTCGAGGACTGCCCGGATCTCGAGATGCCATGGCTCGAGGTATACGGCGAGCGTGCCGCGCCGCCGTCCGCCCTGGCTCACGGCGTGGAGCAGGGCATCATACACGTGCACGAACGGCACGATGCCGGACGATGTGCCGTTGATGCCCCGGACGGGCGACCCGGCCGCGCGGAGCTTGCTCACGGACGCCCCGAGCCCGCCGGCAAGCTTGGCCAGCCGGCCGAAGTCGCCCGCGGACTCCAGGATGTGGTCCATCGAATCCAGAACGTCGGACAGGTAGCATGACGCCAGTTGATGGTGCGGCGTGCCCGCGTTGAACAGGGTGGGAGTGCTGGGGAGGTACCACATCGAGCTCATGGCCTCGTAGAATGTCCGCGCCCACCCCGTGAGATCTTGCTCCGCTACGGCCAGTCCCATGGCGACGCGCATGAACATGAACTGGGGTGTCTCGAGCACACGCCGTGTGTCGGGGTCGCGGACGAGATACCGGTCCGCGAGCGTGGACACGGCAATAAAGCGAAGCGCGGCGTCCCGGCTCGGCTGGAGCGCATCCGCCAGTGTGTCTAAATCGAAGCGCAGTAACCGCGCGTCCAGCGCACCACGGGCGATTCCCTCCTGGACGTAGGCGGCAAAGCGCCTGCGATACTCCGCGGACGAGGGATCGGGGGTTCCGAGCGCTTCGCGGTACAGGGTCCGGAGAAACGCCCTGACCGCGACGTGGTCGAGGTCGGGTTCGAGATGGACGTTCTGTAGCGCGGCTTTGACGAGCGTATCGGCGTCGTCGGCGGCGCTACCGCCGAGCGGGGAGGCGAGGTCGTCGAGGAGCAGGCGTCGTATCGCGTCCTCCCCGCGCAGGCCGCGGGTCAGCTCATGCACGAGACCGGTACGCGCTTCCGTGCTCATCAAGAAGCCCCCTTGTGTGTGGCATAGCGGGCAAGAAAAAACGGCCCCGCTAAACGCACGCGGGACCGATAGGCATACCTTCACACGATGCGTACTACCTCTCTACCGAAGGCCCCGTACGCGCACGTGAACGGGCAGGTTTCCTGGCTCCGGATCCTCGCTGCTCCATGCCTTCCCGGTCATCCCAGTGGCGCACGCAGGAAGCAACTCCCCGTTACAGTGGCGGGACCGCGCCGGTCTTGGGCCGCGTACAGGCTGTCGCACGCGCGGCCGCACCGGACTTCCCTTTTACCCTCCAACAAAAGTTGGAGGCACCCGTTCACGGCGACCTATTCAATTGTGGACTGAGTATAGGCACGAACGCGCGTGAGTGTCAAGCATATGTTCGAGAGCGCTTGTTCGATGTCGGGCCGCAGTTCGAGGCGAGCCGGGCACGGTAAATCGACAGCCTAGAGGACAAGGTAGTCTCGATGAGCACCGATTCGACGATGGCCCGAGTAAAATGTGGGGCGGCACGTGACATCGACCAACAGCCGCGCTATGGGTGAGCAGGATGACACGAGGCGCCACGGTGGAGCGCGATCGCGCGCTGCAAGCACGCCCGCGAACCGCCCGCAACGTAATACTCTTGACGGGTGTTCTGCTGATCGCCGCCAACCTTCGTGCGTCTTTGACAGTGGTTGGTCCGCTGCTGGGCACAATCAGCCATCGCTTCGGGCTATCCGGCACAGAGGCCGGCTTGCTCAACACGCTGCCCCTACTGGCATTTGCCGCGTTCTCTACGCTCGCGCTGCGCATCTCACAACGGATCGGCATCGAGCGGACGCTGCTCGCGGCGATGCTCCTCCTGACCTGCGGGATCGCGGCGCGCTCGTTGCCCTTCGTGGCTGCATTATACGGCGGGACAATCGTGCTCGGTATCGCGATCGCCGTCGCGAACGTGCTGCTGCCTGTCGTGGTCAAGCAACGCTACCCGGCGCACCAAAGCGTGATGACCGGTGTATATGTGACGATGATGGGTCTCACGGGCGCGATCGCGTCGGGAGTCGCCGTCCCGCTCGCCGCCGTCGCCCCGGGCGGCTGGCGGACCGCGTTCGGTTCTTGGGCCGTGCTCGCGCTGACCGCCGCGGTGCTGTGGCTCCCGCAAACCAAGCACGCTGGCGAACGGCGCGCGGCCCCACGCGGCCCGGAGACAGTGATGCCGTGGCGCTCGTTGCTTGCCTGGCAGGTCACCGCGTTCTTCGGGCTGCAATCGTTCGGATTCTACGTGATCATCGGCTGGCTTCCCGTCTTCCTGAGGGCTCACGGGATCAGCGCACATGACGCCGGATACGAGCTGCTTGGGTTTCAGATTGCATCCCTGCTCGTAAGTCTCACGCTACCCCTGTTAATCAATCGTCAGGTTCATCAGGGACGACTCGCCTGTGCGAGCGCGATCTGCTGCGCAATCGCCTACATCGGTCTCGGCGCCGCGCCCGGGCTCGCCACGGTCTGGGTTTTGATTGCTGGCGTCGGCGCAGGCTCGTGCTTCGTGCTGGCACTTTCATTCCTTGCGCTGCGCGCACGACATCCGGGCCACACCGCCGCGCTGTCCGCGATGGCGCAGTCGATCGGCTACTTGTTCGCCGCCACGGGCCCGATCGTCTTCGGCTACCTGTACGATCTGACCGGAAGCTGGGACGCGCCCGTGCTCATGCTCCTCGTGACTGCGCTGGGCATGGCCGCAGTAGGCATCGGCGCCGGCCGCCCGGACTACGTCTAGGGTCCGGCGTCCTGGGTCCGGACCGTGCGTGGGCCCCAGCGTAAGTCCTCCTTCAGCGTGTACAATGGCGATGGCGTCGCCCGGGGGGACTTCAGTGCGTACTGCGCGCGTAACTCGGTGGTTTGTCGTGACGGCTGCACTGGTTGTCCCATCGTTGCTTGCCACCGTCGCACATGCCGATCTTGCCGTGTCGGGAGACCAAGCCGCGTGGCAGGAACTGGTGGCGGCTGTTCAGTTGTTGAACGCATCTTCGTATCGTGCACGTGTCACGGTGCGTGTCGTCGGGGACGCCCCGGTACAAGTTACCGATCTTTCCTTCGAGATCGTCCCGCCCGACAAGCTTCACATGACACTGCAGACCCCGCAGGGTGAGTTGGAAATTGTAATCGTGGGAGACGACTCGAGATTTCGTGCTGTACCCGGATCCGGTGGCCCTGGGCCGTGGCAGTGCAATCCGATTCGACGCGATCCATCGGCAGCTTCTCCCACCCTTCCGGTCAACATCCTCATCAGCGGCCTCGGAACGCGCAACGTCTCGCGCGGTGAGGATTCGGAAATCCACGGAACGCCTGTCCACACATACTTGGTCACCGGCACGGCTCCGGACCCGATGCGTTCCGATCGCGCGCTGACGTACCTTCCGGGTACCGCGGTCTACGTTGATGCTGGGAATCACCTGCCAGTTCGCATAGTCGCAGAGTACACGATCTCCGCGGGGTCTGCGAGTCAACGCGTCACTTCGATCTTCGATTTCTCTGACTATGGTGCCGCAATCGCGATAGACTTGCCGCCATGTGATTAGTGGCGTCTGACGACGACCCGAGCCAACGCTTCGTGATGATCCGTGCGGCTGTCGATTCCCACAGGCTGTGTTCGACTACTCGCGGAAGAATCGAATCGAGCGGTACCGCGCGAAGGAGGCAGACGGTGGGCAAAGTGAAGGTTGGTGCGTTTTCAATTTCGATCGACGGGTTCGGCGCCGGACCACGGCAGGATCTAAACAATCCGCTCGGGGTGCGCGGCTTCGAGCTGCACGCGTGGTTCCAAGACACCGAAGTGTTCAGGAAAATGCACAGTCAACACGGCGGGACCCGCGGCGTCGACAATCGGATCGCCGCTCAATCTTTCGAGAATGTCGGGGCCTGGATTCTTGGCCGGAATATGTTCGGGCCGGTGCGGGGTCCTTGGAAGGATGACTCCTGGAAAGGGTGGTGGGGTGACAACCCACCGTATCACACACCTGTCTTCGTCCTCACGCACCACTCGCGACCTTCCCTTGCGCTGGACGGGGGCACGACATTCTACTTCGTCACCGACGGACCGGAGTCTGCGTTGAAGAAGGCAAGGGAAGCGGCCGAAGGCAAGGATGTGCGAATCGGCGGCGGCGTGTCGGTCATTCGTCAATATTTGACGGCGGGCCACGTCGATGAAATGCACCTGGCGCTGTCGCCGGTCCTGCTCGGCGAAGGGGAACACCTCTTTCACGGGCTCAATCTCTCAGAGCTTGGGCTCATCCCCGTCAAGACCGTCGCCGGGGAAAAGGCAACACACGTGTTCATTGAGCGTAGAGGCAAACCGTAAGATCGACGGCGCCGGCGCGCGGAATACGGGGCCACGCCCCCTGCAGGTCGAAATCACTCGTTGATGTTTACCGTCCAAGAGCGTGATCACATCCGTGATCGAATCCTTGCCATGGCCCGCGCTGACCCGCGCATCGTTGCGGGCGCGATGATCACTGCGGCGTGTGCGTAGAACGCTGCGGCCGGTGATATCGTGCCGGACCGCCGCGGCAAAGCGGCCTGGTGCGGGAACGGCTCGATCGCCGCGTCGAGGAGGTCGTGCGCGTGCCTGAATTGCCACCGGAGCAAGGTCTGCGCCGGGCGATCGCCCCTCAGGCAAGATGTCAACGTCGGGTGTGGACGTCACGGCAGACGCACCTTCGGCCCCGGATCCCCCTGCCCTGAAAGGACGAGCGGGTAGTGTACGGTCAAAACCCGGCCGGGAAGCGTTCTTGCCGGTCGGCCCGGAACCGGGGCCACGTAGAAGGTAGACATCGCACCGAACCTCTCCGAAAGGACGGTGATCGCGATGGCCAGGGTCCGATCGCTTGAAGGGCGCGAGGCGGGCCTCCTCGCAGGGATCATTCAGGCGATGTTCCGCATGTTTCTCGGTAAGCCGTTGAACCCGATCAAAGTGTACGCGCATTCACGCCGGGCGATGCTGGCGTCTTTCCTGCCCAACATGATCTTCACAACGGGGCGGTGGGCGATCGGCGCGCCGCTTGCCTTCCTGGTGCGCATGCGGGTGGCGGCGCGTAACGGCTGTCCTTTCTGAATGGACTCCAATGCCGCCGGGGGCGGCAAGGCCGGTCTATCGCAGGAGAAGATCGAGGCCGCGCTCGGAATCCGGGAGGCCGCCGCGCTGTCCGAGCGGGAGCGCGTCGCGCTGGAGTACGCGGACCGCGTGAGCGCAACGCCCGTGGACGTGCCGGACGAGTTCTTCGCGCGGCTGCAGGCGCTGTTCTCGGAGCGAGAGATCGTCGAACTGACGGCGCACATCGCGCACGAGAACTACAACGCCAAGTCGGGCCGGCCGTTGCGCGTGGACGCCAACAACTTCTGCGAGGTCCCGCTGCACACGCGGGAACGGCCGTTTCTCGCGGCCTCCCCACCATCCGCGGGCGGGCTTGATCATTCCGCGTGAGGGGCGGGACCTCTGTTCAGTCGCCGTGAACCATCCGTACCTGCGCCAGTGCCTGCTTAAGCCGGTCGAGCGTTCGGTGCAGGTATACGATCCACACCGCGACCCACGCCACCTGGAGGATGTCTCGCATCCCCGCGTCCGACGCGCCGGCCGGCGTCGCGCGTCCAGCCTCGACCACCAGTTCCATGGGGTCGCGCGTGCTCGCGTTGGGCGGCGGGGCGGAGGGGGGCCGGCGCGCGTCCGGAGCGATCGAGTGGCCGGCGGCGACGATCGCCTGCTCCAGGTCGCCGACGACCTCGCTCATTTCCCTCGTCACGTCGGACAGCGCCGGGAGAGGTGGTCGCTCGTGTCGGAGCCCCGCCAACGCTTCCCCCACGACGCGGAGCTGGCCGCCGCCGACCAGGAGGTCGCTCCAGGTCGAGATCGGCAGCTGCTTGGGACCACGCTCGTTCAGAAACGTGGCGAACGCGTCGTCGGCCCGGAGGTTGGCGGCGAGGCACGCTGTTTGCGCGGCGGCCACCGCGTCGTCCGAGCCGCGCCCGAGCACGCTGCGGGCGGAGGCGGCGACATAGGCGGCGCCCGTCTCGAACAGCGACCGCAGGGACGCGCGGAGTTGCCCGCGCGCCCCGCGCGGCCAGAACAGAGCGCCGACGATCACCGCGGTGCCGATACCGACCACGATGTCCTCAAGGCGCACCAGCCCGGTGCGCCAGCCCTGCGGTTGGGTGAGGTTGAGGAGCAACACGACCAGAACGGTAAACATCGACTGGCCGATCACGAAGTGAACGGCCGTCGGCGTATACGCTGCGAGGAACACGCAGATGGGCAGCGCAATCCACGACGCCGGACGAGGGCCGCCGACAACCGCCGACAATGCGCTCGCCACGGCAAACCCGGCCACGGTGCCGGCGAGCGCCTGCCACGCCGTGTGACGCGTGTCGACGGCGCGCGATTTCAGCACGGACAGCGCCGCGAGCACGACCCAGAACCCATGCTCGAAGTTGCCAACCCGCGCGATCACCACGGCGGCGGCCAGCGCGATCGCGGCGCGAATCCCGGCCTGGGACCACACTGACGCGATTCGGAGGTGACTCAGCAGCTCGGTCGCCAACCGCCGCACCGGCCTGTCGTGGGGGACGAGCGGTGACCCGTCGGCGTCGCCCGACACCAGCGGCGCCCCCGCGGTGAGGGCCGCGTTTGCCGCGGCGGAGAGCGCCGCAAACGCGACGATCCGCACGCGCGACGCGTCGTAGAGTCGCGACTCGCCGGAGCGCGCGACGTTGCGGCCGTGCAAGGTCGCGCCGAGGGAGGCCCTGAGCGCCGTCATGTGGCCGCGCCGCGCCTGTTCCAGCGGCGTGAGGTCAACGGGTCGGCGGGGGTCCACGAGCGTCGCGGCCGCGTCGCGCAGCGCGGCCGCGGCCGCGGCAGCGAGCCTCTGGTCGTCCGCCGATGAGGTGTCAGGCGGCGCCGGCGCGGCCGCAAGTTCATCCGCGGACTGCTGGACCCATCTGAGCTCTCTGACCAGATACGCAAACGCCTGGTCGCGCGTCGTCGGTCCCGCGGGCCTGTAGGGCGCAGCCGCGTAAAACCGTTCGAGGGACGTGGCCGCAGCGGCGGCGCGCGCCCGCCGCTCTCGGACAGTCGTTAGGTGCGCACCGGAGCCGCTGGGTGCCGCAATGAGATCGGCGATGGCCGTCCCGGCTGCCGCTGCGAGCCGCCGCAGCGTCTGCCGTTGATGGGCAGGCCATAGCACAAGGGCCGCGATCACGGAGACCGCGCCCGCGGCGACCCAGCCGAGGACTCGGGCGGGTAGGTCGGCAAGTGTGGCGGGGCTGATGACGGCCAGGACAAACGCCAGCAGGGCGGCGAATCCCCCGGCCGCCACGTACCCACCGAGCACGCCCGCGAACACGACGACGAATCCCACGGCGGCCATCCCCGCAGCCGCAAGCCACGTCGCACCGCTCAGGAGGGTGCCGGCGGCGATGAGCAGCGCGCCGCCTCCAGCCAGGGCCACGTATGCGGCGGCGCGTGCTCCCGGGGGCCCGCCGAAGTCGGCAAAGACCAGCATCGAGAACGTGCCGAACGCGGCAAACGTCGCCGTCTGTGGACTGTGCCACTTCTCGAGGCTGAGCGTCAACAGCAACGGCATCGCGATCGCGGCGCGCGCCGCTCTGCGTAGTGCGACACGTCCAGGGTCGTGCAGGCGAGCGGTCCGCGCGGCGTGCACGACCCCGGCTGCCACGGATCTCACGGCCGTCATGGGCAGATCCTATTCGCGACTCGCTCGGGAGCGCCCCGCATGAGCGCCGACGCAAACGTGGTGGCATCGATCGCGTGCCACCGATGCCTCCCGGGCGGAGGACCTCAGCCACCCCGCGTGTAAGGTCTTCAGGCCCGCACGGTGATCGACTGCGGGCTCAAGACGACGCGATGTGCATGCCATGACGTCCGTCTCGACATTGCCGAACGCCGAGGCCCTGTTCGAGGATCTCGGCCGCCGTCTCTACGTGGACGCGCAGATCGACATTCCGCCCGATGTGCGCGAGGCCCTGCGCGAGGCGGCCGCCCGAGAGTCGAACCGCGGCGCGCGCGGCATGCTGACCACGATGCTGCGCGCGATGGACGTGTCTGACCGCAAGCAGACGCTGGTCTGTCAGGACACCGGGATTCCCATCTTCTGGATCACGATCGGCCGTGGGATCGCGATTGACGGCGCGGCCATGTTGGAGGCGCTGCGCCGGGGCGTCGAACGCGCAACCGAGGAGACGCCGCTCCGCTCGAGCATCGTCTCGGCGATCCGGCGTGAGAACCGGCACACGAGCACCGGCGACGGCGTCCCGGTGTTTCACGTGGAGTTCTCGGCCGACATCGACTACATCGACGTTGTGATGATGCCCAAGGGGTCGGGCTCGGAGAGCATGTCGTTTTTGAAGATGCTCCTGCCGGCCGACGGGTTGGCCGGCGTCAAGAAGTTCGTGTTGGACACGGCCGTGGAGGCGGGCGGGCGTCCGTGCCCGCCGACGATCATCGGCGTGGGGATCGGCGGTTCCTCGGACCTCTGCATGACGCTGGCGAAGAAGGCGACGTTGCGCCCCGTGGGACAGCGCCACCCGCAGGCCGAGATCGCCGCCCTCGAAGTGGAGTTGCGGGACGCGATCAACGGCACCGGGATCGGCCCGATGGGGCTGGGCGGCGACACGACGGTGCTGGACGTGCACATCGAGACGGCGTGGACTCACATCACTCTCAACCCGGTGGCGGTCAACATGCAGTGCTGGCGGGGAGAGCGCCGGCGCGCCCGCGTCTATGCCGACGGCCGGGTAGACATTGGCTACTGAGCGGGCGGCCGCGACGTAGGGATGGAGCACCGCCTGCGCGCGCCGCTGTCCGATGACGATGTGCGACGTCTGCGCGTGGGCGACGCCGTGCTGCTCGACGGGACCGTCTGGGGCCTTCGCGACGCCACGTTGATCCGGATCTTCGACCACGGGCAGGCGCCGCCCGTGGACCTCCGCGGCGGCGTCTTGCTGCATGTCGCCCCCAGCGTGCGGCCGTCCGCGGCCGCCCCGAGCGGGTACGAGCCGATGACGGTCGGCACGACGACGAGCACGCGGATGGAGCGGTTCACGCGCGGGCTGCTGCGGGACTACGGCGTGCGGGCGATCATCGGAAAGGGCGGCCTGCTGGACGACAGTAGCGCGGCGTTCGCCGAGTACGGCGGCGCCTACCTGGCGATCGTGGGCGGTGCGGCCTCCGTCGAAACCGAGCAGGTCGAGGCGATCGAGCACGTCTACTGGGAAGACCTGATGCCGGAGTGTCTCTGGCAGTTCCGGGTGCGTGCGTTCGGGCCGCTCACCGTGGCGATGGATGCACAGGGCGCAAGCGTGTACCGGGACGTCGCCCGCACCGCGCGAGAGCGGCTCGCGGAGATCTACGCGAAGATGGGACTCAAGTCGTGATCGCGCGGCGCTCCCGAGCGGGGCGGGTCCGTTACTCGACCGTCTCGTGACCGAGCGGCGCGCTTGATCGGCCGGTGCCCGTGACCTCGCCCCGGGAGACGCTGCGCTGTGATGTGTTGATCCTCGGCAGCGGCGGCGCCGGGCTGATGGCCGCGCTGCACGCGTATGACGCGGAACCGCGGCTGCGCATCGTGGTAACCAGCAAGGGCCTGATCGGCAAGAGCGGCTGTACCCGTCTCGTGCAGGGCGGGTTCAACGCGGCGCTCGACCCGGACGACTCCCCCGAACGGCATTTCCGGGACACGATCCTCGGCGGTCAGTTCCTGAACGACCAGGAGCTCGCGTGGGCGCTCGTCTCCGACGCGCCCGAAATCATCCGCCGGCTGGAAACCAGGATCGGCGTGTTCTTCGACCGGCGGCCGGACGGCCGGATCCATCAGAAGGCGTTCGCCGGCCAGTCCTTCGACCGTACGGTCCACCGGGGCGACCTCACGGGCATCGAGATCGTCAGCCGGCTGCACGATCAACTCTTTGCCCGTGACATCCGCCGGCTGGACGAGACCCGGGCCGTGGCCCTGATTCACGACCGCCCGGGCGGGCGGGTAGCCGGGGCCCTGCTGCTGCGCCATGCGACGGGCGAGTTCATCCTGGCGCAGGCGCGGATCGTCGTGCTCGCGACCGGCGGCGGGCCGAGGATGTATACGTTCTCCGCTCCTTCGCTGGAAAAGACCGGCGACGGGTACGCCATGGCCTATCGCGCCGGCTGCGACCTCATCGACATGGAGATGATGCAGTTCCACCCCACCGGCCTGCTCGCCGGCGCGTCGCGGCTGTCGGGGATGGTCCTCGAAGAAGGGCTGCGCGGAGCCGGCGCGCACCTCCTGAACGCGCAGGGCGAGCGGTTCATGGCGCGCTACGACCCGGAGCGCATGGAGCGCGCCACGCGCGATCTCGTCGCCCGTGCGAGTTACCTCGAGATCATGGCCGGGCGCGGAACCTCCGCGGGCGGCGTTCTGCTCGACGCCTCCCACCTCGGGGCCGATTTTGTCCTCGGTAATTTTCCGGGCATGGCCCGCCGCTGCGCCGAGGTCGGCTACGATTTGGCGCGGGCGCCTGTTCCGGTCACGCCCACCGCGCACTTCCACATGGGAGGCGTCCGGATCGATCCTGGCTGCCGCACCGCGATGCCGGGGCTGCTCGTCGCCGGCGAGGACGCCGGCGGCGTCCACGGCGCCAATCGCCTGGGCGGCAACGGAGTGGCCGAATCCTGCGTGTTCGGGATGCGGGCGGGGTTCACCGCGGCGGAGTTGTGCGCCTCGGCGGGCGAGGCCGCTCCGGACACCACCGAGGCGGAGGCGGCGTATCGTGCGGCCACGACCCCGCTCGGCCGCCGGGTGGCATCCCGGGAGCACGGCGAGAACCCGTTTGCGATCCGGGACGCGCTGCAGCGGGCGATGTGGGAAAACGTCGGGCTGGTGCGAGACGACGCGGGCCTGCGTCGTGCGCTGGACACGATCGGCACGCTCGAGGAGCGGATCTCCCGTGCCGGCGCACCGGCCGATCCCCGGGCCAATCTGACATGGCAGCAAGTCCTCGACGTGCAGAATCTGCTCGTGGCGGCGCGCCTCACGGCGACGGCGGCACGGTACCGCACGGAGACCCGCGGGTCACACGCCCGTAGCGATTGTCCGGCGCGCGATGACGCCCGCTGGCTCGTCAACATCTATCAGGCGGCGGGCCGCGGGCCGTGGACCGAGCCGGTCCGCCTGTCTCGTCTCGCGCCCGGAGCCGTCGGGAGCCCGCAGCGCGCCGCGCCGGCGTGATCGAGCCGATGCCCGCCGGCCGGAAGGTGTCCATCCGCGTCCGGCGTTTCGACCCGGCGGCCGGCGGCCGTCGCTCCTGGGCGGCCTACGATGTCGACGCCGGCCCGATGATGAGCGTGCTGGATGCGCTCTTCTGGATCCTCGAGCACCAAGACCCGACGCTCGCCTTCCGGTATTCGTGCCGGGCCGGCATGTGCGGCTCCTGTGCCATGGTCATCAACGGCCGCGAAGGCTTGGCCTGTGCGCAGCGCCTCGAGCACCTGCGCGCCCCCGTGAGTGTGGAGCCCCTGCGATCGCTGCCGGTGATCAAGGACCTGCTCGTCGACCTGCGGCCGTTCTTCGACAAATACCGCGCCGTCGATCCGTTCTACGTCGGCCACGCGGCCGCGGTGCTCGACCCGGCCTCCGAGCCGGCCGTGGTGCCGCGCGGCGATGCGACGCGCGAGATCGTGGACCGGCAGATCGACTGCATCGCATGCGGCGCCTGCTACTCCGCGTGTCCGGTCGTGTCCATCGTCCCCGAGTTTCTGGGGCCGGCGGCGCTCAACCGGGCGTACGCCGTCGCCGCCGATGCCCGGGACACGGCTGGGCTCGAGCGCCTCCGCCGGGTGACGGCCGACGGCGGGGTCTTCGCGTGTCACAGCGTCGGTAACTGCGTCACCGTCTGTCCGGTCGGCGTGAACCCTCTGCTGTCGATCCAGTTGCTGAGAAAGGGCGCCGTCCATCGATAGGACGACGTCCCCGATCCGGGTCCGGACGGCCGGCGGGCGGCAGGCCTTCGCCTGGTACTACCTGCGCGTCAGTGGCGTGCTCATGGTCGTGCTGGTCTTCACGCACCTGTTTGTCACGCATTACGCGTCGCTCCCGTCGGCGGCGACCGCGGCGTTCGTGGACGCACGGTGGGCGGCCGCCGGCTGGCGCGCGTTCGACTGGACGCTCCTGCTGCTTGCGTTGACGCATGGGGTCGTCGGCGTGCACGCCATGGTGCGGGATGTTGTCGGCCGGCCTGTCAGCCGGGCGGCGCTGGATGTCGGCGCCGGCGCGGTGACCGCCGCCTTCGTCGGCCTCGGCACCGCGGTGATTCTGACCGCCACGCCGACCGGCGATCGCGGTCCGCTGTCGTCGTACACCTGGATTCCGCCGGTCCTCACCGCCGGCCTGGTTGTGATCGCGACGGCGGCGTACCTCGGCGTGCTCGCCGCCGGGGCGGCCTTGGGCGTGCGGCTGGCGCGGCGCGTGCCGATCGGCCGCTGGAACTACCCCGGGCAGTGGGCGTTTGCGCTCAACCGCACCGCCGGCGCCGGTGTCCTCGGCTTTCTCCTGGTGCACGTGCTCGATGTCGCGCTGTCCCCGTTCGCCCCCGATCTGTACGATCGCACGGTCGCGGCCTACGCCATGCCGTACCTCATTCCCATGGAGGTCGGCCTCGTCGCGGCCGTCGTCTACCACGCCTTCGACGGCCTGAGACTGATGCTGCTCGAGGCGCTCGACCGCCGGGGAACACGGATGACGGTGCCGTCATTCGTGGCGCTCGTGCTGCTGACGATCTCGCTGTCGTTGCCGGCCCTCGCGGTCCTGCTGGGCTGGCGGCCGTAGATGCTCGCAGCCCCTGCCTCCGGCGCGGTCCGGACCACACGCGGAGAGCGTTTTGCAAATGCTCCGCGTGCTCGGTGAATTGCCGGTGCCGGGAACGGACCGGCTGGCCGGCGGGTCTTTTGACGCGCAGCTCCGGTTCGCGCACCATCTGATCGAGGTAGCAAAGCCGTGCTGGCGCGAGCGTCTGCTGCGCTACGGCGATCCCGACGTCGTCCCGGTCACCGATCAGGACGAGCTCGACGACACCCTGATGCGGAACGCCTCGCCGAAGGGCTGCGGACGCTGGGGCACCGGGCAGAGATCCGTCCGGCGTTCGGATCTCTGCAAGCAATCTTCTTCGGGCCAAGTCCGAAGACAATGCTCGGCGTTGCGGACCCTCGTCGCGCCGGCGCGGTCGCGTGGTCCTGACGGGGCGCGTGCCTGTCGCGCTCATCGGCGGCCCGACCCCGGTCCAGATGCGCCGCACATGCCGGCGCCAGTTCTCGTGCATGATCATGTTAGCGGGCGCGGTGCCCACGGCCTGCGTTCACCGCGCTCCGTGCACGCGGTGGCCGCCTCGTCGTAGGCGGTCACGGGCAGTGGCTTCCGAACTCCTTGTACTGCCGCACGGGCGCGCGGTGCATCTCCGTGACGAGCCGGACCAGTTTGTCGACGACCGCGTTGAAGAGTCGCTCCCCCTTGTCCGCGCTGGCGACGAGCGGGTTGCCCATCACGCCCGTGTGCCGAGCGGTATCGCGGCGACGTTCGGCGTATTCGGCGAAGGATCGTAGGGTGTCGCTGTAGGGGTTGGGAAACACGTCCGCGACCATCCGGCCGCGATCGATCAGATGTGGGCGCAGGTACAGTTGGAGCGACGTCTCCCACTCGCCGCCGTGGCCCACCTGGCCGTTGTCCGCCTCGGACCAAGCAGCCATCTCGTCGCGGACGGCCTGCCAGTAACTGAACGTGATGGGGAAGATATTTTGTTCGCCAAGCTGCGTGGTCACGGCCCAGTTCGGCGCGGTGTTGCCGCCGTGGCCGTTGATGACTACGATGCGCGGAAACCCATTGGCGTAGATGCTCCTGAGCACATCGGCCAGCAACGCCTGGTATGTCTCCAGCTTGAGGCTGATCGTCCCCGGGAATCCCATATTGTAGTGCGTGAATCCGCTCCACACCGGCGGGGAGACCAGCACGGGAAACTCGTCCACGCGCTGCGCGGCAGCCACGGCCATGTAGAATGGGCCGGTGATGTCCACGTCCATCGGGCAGTGCGGCCCGTGCTGCTCGACCGAGCCCGTGGGCACGATCACGACCGGGTCACGCGCCAACGCCTCCTCGAATTCGTGGCGCCACAGTTCCTGCCAGAGCACCTTCTTTCCGCCGCCGTCGTACGACACTTTGAACATCCCGCGGGTCCCTCCCTAGCGCGCCAGCGCTCGCGCCGCGCGCTGCGCGATTTCCTTGGTCTTAGGAGCCAGACTGATGGCCCGCCGCACCGAAAACCGGCTGGACGGCCCCGTGTTGTCCGCCGGCCGGCAATACATGGAACTGGCGCCCTGGCTCGTCGTCTACCCCGGGCTGGCTATCGCGCTCGTCGTATTGGGCGTGAACCTGCTCGGCGACGCGCTGCGCGACGTGCTGGATCCGCGCCTGCGGAGGCGCGTGGTCTAGTGCATCCAGATGCGCCGCAGGTACCGCTGCCAGTTGCCATGCATGATCGCCGCCACATCGGCGGGGCGGTATCCGCGGCCGGCCAGCAGCGCGCCGATCTTTTGAAGGTCGGCGATGGTGTCCAGGTCGTGCGCGAAGCCTTCGCGTCCGACCCCGCCGTCGAGGTCGCTGCCGATCCCTACGTGCCGGCTGGAGCCGGCGATGTCGCAAACGTGATCAATGTGCGCCACGACGTCGGCAAGGCTCACGGTTTCGTTCGTGTCGCCGTCCCGCCAGCCGGGCCTGAGCTGCCAGCAGCCGGGCACGACGCCGATCACGCCGTCGCGATCGATGATGGCGCGGATCTGCGCATCGTCGAACTGCCGCTGATGAGGATTCAGCGTACGGCAATTGGTGTGGCTCGCATGCACCGGACCGTCGTACCGGGAGAGCGCCTCCCAGAACGCCTGATCCGAGCAGTGGGTGAGGTCGAGGGCGATGCCCGTACGCCGCATCTCGGAGAGCAGGGCGGGGCCGAGCTCGGTGAGGCCGGCCTCGCAACCCGTGCCGCCGGCGTAGCGTCCAGGCCCGAAGTGCGCCGGGCCGAGCAGGCGAAGACCGCCGTCCCACCATTCCTGAAGCGCCACGGGCTCGAGAACGGCATCGGCGCTCTCCATCGTCATCACGAAGCCGAGCGGCGGCGGCGTGGTCTCCTCGCCGGCGTGCTGGGCGTCCCACCTGGACCATGCCGCCATGTGCGCGTCGAGTTGGGCCGCGTCGCGGATGATCCGAATGTGGCCTTGGCGCTCCAGCGCGTGGTAGTAGGCCAGTTGGCCTTTCGCGATGCCGTACGCCTGCGCCGGCGTCGCGTAATCCAGGTGGGGCACGGGGCGTCCGGTCGACCGCGCGAGCACGGTGGCGAAGCAGAGCGCAACTCTCCCCCGGCGCATCTCAGGGAACCCGACCGTGCCCTGGGCGCCTCCCTTGCCGGGTCTCGCCTGCTCGAGCGCGCGGACCGTGTACGCCGATGCGAGCAGGTCGCGGTTGCCCTGCAGCGCGTTGAGGGACAGATCCAGATGGCTGTCGATGATGAGCATGTCTCCTCCGATCTGTTTACAAGAAAGGTGTCCCGTGCCATAGTACATTAGGTTCGCGCGCGCGCAGACCTGTCTCGCAACGGGCTCGCGCGCGTCACATCGCCCGGTCCTGGCGTGGAGGGAACGGCGCCATGTCTTCGAGCATCTATGCGAGGTTCGGCGTTCGCGCGATCGTCAACGCCGCGGGGCCTTTGACGCGCCTCGGAGGAATGCCGCTTGCGCCCGAGGTCGCCGCAGCCATGGCCGAGGCGGCGGGGACGTGCGCCCGCATTGACGAGCTGCAGGAGGCGGCGGGCCGCTATCTGGCCGAGGTGACCGGCGCCGAAGCCGGCTACGTGACCGCCGGGGCCGCCGCGGGGCTCACGCTTGCGGCGGCGGCATGCATGGCCGGACTCGACGTGGCGGCGATGGACCGTCTCCCCGATGCCGCGGGGCTGAGACACGAGATCATCGTGCAACGTCCGCACCTGACCGCGTATACCCACGCGCTGCGCGTCGCCGGCGCCCGCCTCATCGAGGTGGGCTACCTGGGATATCCGGGCCAGGGCGCGACGTGGCCCTGGCAGATCGAAGCGGCGATCACCCAGCGCACGGCGGCGGTCGCGTACTCCGTGGGTGATGCGCCGGGCAGCGTGCCGCTGCCGGAGGTTGCGCGGCTCGCGCACCGTCACGGGCTTCCCGTGATCGTCGACGCGGCCGCGGCGCTGCCGCCCGCGGAGAACCTGCGCCGGTTCGTGGCCGACGGCGCCGATCTCGTCGCCTTCAGCGGCGGCAAGGCGATCGGCGGCCCGCAGGCGAGCGGCATCCTCGTGGGTCGGCGCGACCTCATCGACTCCGTGTCGCTGCAGCACCAAGACATGGACGTGCACCCGGAGACGTGGCCGTGGCGGGACCGGTATCTGGCCACCGGGGTCCTGGCCGGCCCGCCGCATCACGGGATCGGCCGGGGCATGAAGGTGGGCCGCGAGGAGATCGTGGGGCTGCTCGTCGCGCTCCGGCGGTTTGTCGGGGACGATCACCGCGCGGCGGGCGCGCGGCAGCGTGCCCAACTCGAGACAATTCTCGATGCGCTGCGTGACACTCCCGGGGTGCGGGCCGGCTTCGCTCCGCGCGCGGACGACCATTGCGGCTATCCGGTCCTTGTCGTGCGCATCGATGAAGCGGTGGTGGGACGGCCGGCCGAGACTATCGTGCGCGAGTTGCTGGAGGGAGAGCCGCCCATCGGGGTCTCGCAGCAGTTTCTTCGGGAGCGGGCGATCGGCGTGGTTGCATCGACGCTGCACCCCGGTGAGGAAGACGTCGTCGCCCGGCGGCTGCGCGAGACGCTGCGGCCACACACACCACCGCAATAACCGTCGCGCCGGCCCCCGGCCGGCCGATGGCCTCGTCGGCGGCCGTCACGGACAGTTGTGCGCAAACACGTTGTCGAATGTACTCTGATACATCTGGTTGGTCCCGCTTCCGGCAATGATCGCCGAGGTCGCGTACATGGTGGAGATGTTGGAGAATCGATCTTCGTCCCCACCCTCCGGCATGTTGATCCCGTAGTCCAGATAGGCGACGCGCGGGTTGGGGCGCCCGGCGATCCTGATCGATCCGATTGCCTGATGAGGCCTGACTGGGTCAACAACTTTGAAGAGCGCCCGCGGTCACGCACTCGGTTCCCGTGCGCCGCAAGCGACCGGCGCGTGATCCGCGGTGCGACATGCGAGGGCGTCCAGGCCGCTGCGACGCTACGACATCTGACCGACACTCGGGAAGTCTCGAGTGGCGTGCAGCGGGGCACGATACCATCGTCATCCAAGGCGACGGAACCCGATGGACCCAAGTAGGGGGGCAGCGTGCCTCGACAGCACCGCGAACCTCGCACGGCTCGTCCAACGCAATCCCATCGCATCACGGCAGACCGGCGGGATGCCGTCACACATGCGGACAGCCTTGCCGACGCGTTCGTGGGGCTCTACCGGGCCTCCCTTGATGGACGGGTTCTGGACGCGAACGCGGCGCTGCTCGACATGCTGGGCTTTCCCGGTCTGGACGCCCTGCAAGAGATAGACGCCCGCGGGTGGTACGTCGACCCCACCGTTGGACCATCCTTGCTCGATGCGCTCGAACGCGATGGCATGGCGACCAACGTCGAGTGCGCCATCCGCCGGCACGACGGAGACGTCGTCTGGGCGCGGTTGATCGCGCGCCTGGTGCGTCCACCGGACGGTGTGCCCCCGTACCTCGAAGGGGCGCTCGTTGATATCACGGACCGTGTTCGGGCCGAGGAGGAGGCACGCTGGCGCGCGGCGCGGTTTGAGACCCTCAATGCCATCACCTCGTCGGCGGTGGCCGCCACCGATCTCGAGTCGTTGTTCGAGTTCGCGATTGATCGTGCGCTCAAGACGCTGGGGGCCGATGCCGGCAACATGTGGACCATGACCACGTCGGTCCTGCGCGGCATGTCGCGGGAGGCCGGGGCATCGCTGCGGGAGGCGAGGCTGGCCACGGGCGCAGATCCGTATGGCGCACGGGCCGTCAACGATTGGACCGCGCACCCGCCGGCGGACTCCGAGCAACTGGCGGCGGCGATCGCCATGACCGGGTTTTCCGCCTCGATGCGCGCTCCGATCCTGGCCGAGGATCGGGTGATCGGCGGCGTTGTCGTCTTCTCGGTCAGCCCCAGAGTATGGGCGCCGGACGAGCTGCAGCTGGTCGAAGCGATCGGCAAGCAGATCGGTGCCGCGGTGCACCGGCTGCAGCTTGCCGAGGTCACGCGGCGCACGGCCGAACTCGAGGCGTTCTGCGATCTCAGCCGGCGGTTGCGCGAGGCGCGTGGCGAACAGGAGATGTATCCGATTGTCGTGGAGCATGCGCGCCAGCTGGTCAAAGCCGATCAAGGCGCGCTCGCGTTCGCATCGCCGGAGAAGGAGACCTTCACGGTCGCCTACACGGTTGGCATCGAGAAGGAGATGCCGGGCTGGGTGTTCGGGGCGCAACCCGTTCACTCCGGCCTCGCGCTGCGCACGGGGACCACGTTTGTCACGCCCAATTTCAGCGCCGAAGTCGCAGCGCCGTGGTCCGACGGCCCGCTCTACCACCTCGCCGGTCCCCTCGTCATCGTGCCGGTTCGCTCCTGAGGAGCAGGTGATCGGCACGCTCCGCATGGCACGGTGGAACCGCCCCGGCGCGCTGCCCTTTACCGACGACGAGGTACGCTTCGTGGAAGGGTGTGCTGAAATCGCGGGAACCGCGATTCGCCGCGCCCGGCTGCACAGCGACCTCGAGCGCGCCTACCTGGATATGGTGCTGACGCTGGCCAGGACCGTCGACGCGCGGGACCGTCACACGAGCAATCACAGTGAGGTGATCGCGCGTCGGGCCGTGCGGCTGGCGCGGGCGTTCGGCTGCGCCGACGAAGAGGTACGCGACATCGAGTGGGCGGCGCGGCTGCACGATATCGGGAAGCTCAGCGTGCCCGACAGCATCTTGCAGAAGCCCGGACCGTTGAGCGAGGCCGAGTGGGAGATCATGCGACAGCATCCCGTTGTCGGGTCCGAGATTCTGGTGCCGGTGGAGCGCATGGCGCACGTCGCCGGTCTCGTACGCTCACATCAAGAGCGGTGGGACGGCACCGGGTATCCGGATGGGCTGCGGGGGGACAACATTCCCCTGGGCGCGCGCATTCTGGCCGTCGTGGACGCCTACAGCGCCATCCTCGAGGATCGAGCATACGCGCGCGCCCGCACGGCCGGCGAGGCCCTGGAGGAACTCCGGCGGTGCGGCGGGACCCAATTCGACCCCGCCATCGTCGACGCATTCTGCCGCATGCTCACGCGAGACGATGCGGAAGCGGCGACGGCGGATGCGGCCAAGCCCGACTCCGGCGCGGAGACGCCGGCCCCGGCGCCTCGGACCACGGGGTCTCCCGCCTACGTGCCGCGTGTCAGGCGGGCGCTCCCCGCGCTGACCGATTTGGCCAAGCGCCTGTTGCGGCCGCTCGATTTGCCTATGGTGCTGGACGAGATCCTGCGCCAGATTCAAGAGGTCTTTGGCTATCCGCTGTGCGACGTGTTTTTCATCGACGAGGAAACGCGGGAGCTCCACGTGATGGCCCAGCGCGGGTTCGCCACAAGTGTCGCGCCGTGGCGGTTTCCGATCGGCGAGCGCGGCATCGTCGGCTGGGTCGCCCGCCATAAACGAGCCTACTACGCGCCGGACGTGGTCCTGGATCCATACTATGTGGCCGCCTCTCCCGACACCCGGTCCGACGCCGCCTTCCCGCTGATCGTCGACGATCGGATCATCGGCGTGCTGAACGTGGAAAGCCCGGCGGTCGACGCCTTCCCCAAGGAGAACCGGGAGGTGCTGGAGGCTTTCGCCATCCTGGCGGGCCTCGCGATTCTACGGGCGCAGCGTGACGACGATCTCACCCGCCTCGCCCTCACAGACGGGCTGACGGGCCTGGCGAACCGCCGCGCGCTGTGGGAGGCGCTGGAGCGGGAGATCGCGCGCGGCGAACGCGAGCATCGTCCCGTGACCGTGCTCGTGATCGAGGTCGATCACTTCAAATACTGCAACGACGTCCTGGGCCACCTCGAGGGGGACCGAATTCTTCGAGTGATCGCGGACACACTCCGGGCGAACAGCCGCGCGATGGACATGGTGGCGCGGTTCGGCGGCGACGAGTTCGTCATCCTCTTAGCGGACACGGACGCGGCGACAGCGTGCCAGATTGCGGAGCGGGTGCGCGCCCGGGTCGCCGAGCTCATTTTCGCGCGGGCCGCGCAGATGACGGTGAGTATCGGGCTCGCCACGATGCCACAAGACGGCGCGACAGGAGAGGCCCTCATTGAGGCCGCGGATCAACGGATGTACGAGGCGAAGCGCGCCGGGGGGAACTGCGTGGGCGCCGCGTAGCGCCGCGCGTCATCCAATACGGGTCGCGGCGTTGGTTTGATAGCTTTCGGGCGTGGTCTACGAAATCGGCGCCGCGTTCGGATCGATCCGTCCGGCCATGGGGCTCGTGGGGTCGGCGAGAAGTCGCTGCGGCATGCGGCCCGCGAGGAACGCCTGCCGGCCGGCCACGGCCGCGTGGCGGATCGCGCGGGCCATACGGACAGGCTCCTGGGCCCGCGCGATGGCGGAGTTTAGCAGGACGGCGTCGCACCCCAGTTCGAACGCGATCGCCACGTCCGAGGCGGTGCCGACACCGGCGTCCACGATGACCGGGATCCGGACCCGGCTTCGGATCAGGGTGAGATTGTGCGGGTTGCGGATGCCGAGGCCTGAGCCGATCGGCGCGGCAAGCGGCATCACCGCGGCCGCGCCCAGGTCCTCCAACCGTTTCGCCGTCACCGGGTCGTCGTTGGTATAAGGGAGGACCGTGAAGCCTTCCCGGACGAGGCTGCGCGTGGCGTCGAGGAGCTGCACGATGTCCGGTAGCAGCGTCTCGTCGTCCGCGATGACCTCCAGCTTGATGAGCGGTGTCCCGAGGGCCTCGCGCGCCAGGTGAGCCGTGAGCACGGCGTCCTTGGCCGTGTAGCAGCCCGCGGTGTTCGGCAGGATCCGGAACCCGCGAGCGGTCAGCAGGTCGTAGAGGTTTTCCTGACTGGATCCCGGGCTGACCCGGCGGAGGGCCACCGTGGTCAGCTCGGTCCCCGACGCTTCGAGCGCGTCCAGCATCACCGAGACGCTGGGATAGCGGGCGGTGCCGACGATCAGGCGGGACCGCAGGGGCAACCCGGCAAGCATCCACAAGTCGTCGCGCGATTCCACGTCGTTTCTCCTCCTCCGCGGGCCTATGTTCCCCCTTGAATCGGCCGGAGCACGTCGATGACGTCACCCTGGGCGACCCGCGACGCGGCCCACCCGGCGCGAGGGACGACCCGCCCGTTGAGCGCGATGGCGACGGCGGGAGTGTCGGACGTGACCCCGACCGTCGCGAGCAAGTCCGTGAGCAGGCCCGTGGCCGGCGCCGGCCGTCGCTCGCCGTTGAGGACAACCCAGGCGGCGCGCAGCTCGCCCCTGGACGGATCCGACCGGCCGTTCACCGGCTATCCACCGAAGGCGCCGTCCGGCTCGCGGCTTCGAACCGCCCGGGCCGGAACCGATCGAGGAGCGGCGACATGCGGTCGTCCACAAGCAGATCGGCGAGCAGAACGGCCGTGGTCGGCGCGAGCAGGATCCCGTGCCGGAAGTGGCCGGTCGCAACGTAGAGACCTGGGACATCGGTTGGACCGATCGTGGGCAGGTGATCGCGCGCCGCGGGCCTGAACCCCACGCCGACCTCGACGATCTCGAGATCGTACACTGCGGGGGCGAGAAGCCGCGCCTGCCAAAGGAGGTCCGTGACCGCACCGGCCGTGGGTGCCGCGTCGAACCCCACGTCTTCCATGGTGGCCCCCACCACCAGCTCGCCGTTCCGCCGGGGCACCAGGTACACTTGTGTGTCGCGCACCACGCGCCGTAGGATGGCGGGACCCCGCAGGCGGACCACCTGGCCTTTGACCGGTCGAACGAGAACAGGCGCGGCGGGCCAGGCAAGCCCCACGGCGCACCACGCGCCTGCCGCCAGCACCGCCGCCTCGCACCGGATCGCAAACGGCCGGTCATCGCCCTGGTGGACTCCGACCACCGCCGTGAGCCGGCCTGCGGTCGTGTCGAATCCCGTAACCCGCGTTCCTGTCAGGACCCGCCCGCCGAGCGCCTCGGTGGCCGCTGCGAGCGCGGGGAGAAGGGCGCGAGGATCTACTTGGTGATCCTCGCGCGCCAGGAGGGCGGCGGAGATCCGCGGACCCAGGTGAGGTTCTAGGGCCCGCGCTTCGTCGCCCGTCAGCCAAGACGATCGGAGCCCAAGCCGGTCCTGCGCCCGCTGCGAGTGCCGGAGTTCCTGCTCACCGTCGCGGCCGAGCCCCACGATGAGCGTTCCTTCGGTCACGAACCCCACGTCGCGCCCGCTCGCATGCTGCAGTTCGCGGACAAATGCCGGATACGCCCGTTGGCTCGTGACCAGCAGGTCGGCGAGCTCGGCCGTCTCGTGCTCCGCCTCTCCGACCACGGCTAACATGCCCGCCGCCACGCCGGCCGCGCCGGCGCCGACGTGGTCCCGTTCCAGGACGAGCACCGGGATCCGGCGGCGGGCCAGCTCGAACGCCACGGTCAAGCCGATCACGCCGGCGCCGACGACGATGATAGGTGTCGACTCGGGCGACTCCGGATGCGTCACCGGGCGGCCTCCACATCGGCGTCCATGGGCTTCCCACGAACGCGCGGTGCCGCGATGCGGCGGACGACAGGGCGGGGGGCGCGCTCCAGCACCTGCCGGAACGCCAGGGCGGCCGCGGCGGGATCCGGAGCCTCGAGAATGGCGCCGATCACCGCGATCCCGGCGCACCCGGTGGCCAGCACGTCCGCCAGGTTGTCCGGGGTGATGCCTCCGACCGCGACGACCGGCACATCGACGCCTTGCACCACGGCCCGGAGCATGTCGAGTCCTTTCGGCGGGAAGCCCGGGTGAGACGCCGTCGTGAAGACATTGCCGAACGTGACGTAGTCCGCCCCCGCGCGGGCGGCATCCACGGCTTCTTGAAGCGAGTGGACCGAGCATCCCACGAGCCGTCCGCGGCCGAGGAGCCGGCGGGCGGCTGCGACCGGAAGGCTCTTCGTCGCCAAGTGCACGCCGTCCGCGCCTGCGACCAGCGCGACGTCGACCCGGTCGTTGACGAGAAGGCCGACGTGCGCCGCGCGACACGCCGGCGCCAGGGCCGTAACGAGGCGGTAGAGCTCGGCCGCCGGCGCCGCCTTCTCCCGGACTTGCACCCAGTCGACGCCCGCCAGCGCATGGCGCACCACGGCCCCGAGATCGCCCCGACAGCGCCTGCGGTCCGTGATGAGGTGGAGTTGAGCTCGCTCTGCCACCGCCGCTCCAACATGAAAAATACCGCCACCCTCGCGGGCGGCGGCAGTGCCAGTTTCACTGCCTGTGAACCACCAGTGGGAAGGTTCCATCGGTACACGCCGGGGTCCTTCGTCCACCTTTGGCCGGCTGAGACGGGCGGCACCACGCGGACCGGGTGCGCAAGGAGGAAACCAATGAACGACGACCTACCGCGGTTGGGTATGCTCCAGAGGACAGTCGCGACAGCCTTTGACAACAACGGATGTCGATGCGGTCATGGCTGCATGTAGGCGCTCGGAGGTGTCACAGCCGGGGCTGCCGTCTTGTCTGTGGGGTGCAGGTATCTCGATCGAGGAGCTGACGATGAGAGTATTTGTGGCGGGAGCGACGGGAGCGATTGGAAAGCAGCTGGTGCCGCGTCTGGTTGCGGCGGGTCATGAGGTTCATGCCATGACGCGCACCGAGTCAAAGCAGGCGATGCTTTCCGAGCTGGGCGCTGTGCCGGTGGTCGCGGACGCGCTTGATCCCGATCAGGTCGCGGAGGCTGTGGGCAGGGCGAGGCCGGACGTGATTGTCCATGAGCTGACCGCGATTGGAACGTTGGACATACGTCGCTTCGATCGCGCTTTCGCACTGACCAACCGCCTGCGGACCGAGGGGACTGACCACCTGCTGTCGGCCGGGCAGGCGATGGGAGTGCGGCGGTTCGTGGCGCAGAGCTACTTCGGCTTCTACGCGCGCACCGGCGCAGCCGTCAAGAGCGAGGAGGACCCCATCGACCGCGCGCCCGCCCGGGAGATGCGCGAGAGCCTGGCGGCGATCCGTCACCTGGAGGAAGCGGTCCTCGGTGCGCGCTGGACGGAGGGGATCGTACTTCGCTACGGCGGGTTCTACGGGCCGGGCACCTCGATCGCGCCGGGCGGGGAGCAGTCAGAGATGATCCGCCAGCGCAAGTTCCCGCTGGTCGGCGACGGCGGCGGCGTGTGGTCCTTCATCCACATCACCGACGCCGCCGAAGCCACGGTGGCGGCGGTCGAGCGCGGCAGCCGCGGTGTCTACAACGTGGTCGACGACGATCCCGCCCCGGTCGCCGAGTGGTTGCCGGCGCTGGCGCAGGAGCTCGGCGCCAAGAAGCCGATGCGCGTGCCGCGGTTCATCGGGCGGCTGTTCGCCGGGGAGGCCGGCGTGGTGATGATGACCGAGTTACGCGGTGCCTCCAATGCCAAGGCCAAGCGCGAGCTCGGGTGGCACCCGGCGCACCGGAGCTGGCGGCAGGGGTTCACAGCGGGCCAGTTGCCGACCTGAGGTCGTTACTGAGGTCTGCGAAATGAACTCTGTCCTTCAGTGCCGCGTCGCCCCGTGCAGCTGTTCGGGGCCGCGATCCCAGCGGCACTCGTCTTCTCGTCCGGAGGAATCACAAGCCGTGCTCCCGGCCGGCGCGCGGTGCCGTTGGGCGCGATCACATGGAGGGAGCGATCGGCAAATGGCTCGTCGCGCACGACCACGCCTCGGTGCCTCTCGATTTCGAGAACGGTAGGGCGGTGCTGAATCTCGAGCCCTAAACGGCGACGGAGGAGGCGTCTTGCGCGGCGCCTGTCATGCCGGGCTCGTAACAGCGCCCGTTTTGTACAACCGTGCTCACCATCCGGACCGCCGCGATGTCACGCAGCGGATCCTGTGAGAGCGCGACCATGTCGGCGCGCTTCCCCGGCTCGATCGTCCCGATGGTGTCACCTAGATCGAGCAAGCGAGCGGCGTTGGTCGTGGCCGTCCGGAGCGCCTCGTACGGGCTGAGCCCGAAGCCCACGAACAGCTCCAGTTCGGTGGCGATGTCCGGGTGCGGCGCGACCGGAGACCCGTTGTCAGAACCCGCCGCGATCGGGATGCCGGCTCGATAGGCCTCGATGAAGGATGCCACTTTGGCGTCCCACGATCGGTTCACCAGCTCGACCAGGTACGGCAACAGATGCAATCCGGGGCCGGCCTCGCGCATCTTGTGATAGATCGAAAACGTGGGCACGATGAACGCGCCGCGGTTGCGCAGCAGATCGATGGCCTCCTGATCGAGGAAGGAGGCGTGCTCGATGGTGTCGATGCCGGCCTGCAGCGCGTGCTTGATCGAGGCGGCGCCGTGGGCATGGGCGCACGTCCTGCGCCCGGCCTTTCGTGCCTCGCGGACGCCCGCGGTCAGCTCGTCGAGGTCCAGCTGGCTGGCCGCGGGTTGCTCGCCTTCCTCGCCAAAGCCGCCGCTGGCCATGAACTTCACCCAGTCGGCGCGCGCCTTGACGCGCTCCCGAACGGCTCGGCGGACGGCGTCCGCTCCGTCGACCTCCTGCCCGTAGAACCACCCGTGTCCCCCGGTCATGGTGATCATTCGACCGCACGCGATGATGCGGGGCCCGGTGAGGATCCCGGCGTGAATTGCGTCACGGAGCAGGATGTCGCTGTCGTCGAGCCCGCAGGTGTCCCGGATCGTGGTGATCCCGGCGCGCAGGGTCATGGCGGCGTTGTGGGCCGCGCGGAGGATCCTGGTGCGGGGGTCCAGGCTCAGTTCGTCTGCGATCAGCCCGCCGCTGATCGTGATGTGGCAGTGGGCGTCGATGAGACCGGGCAGCAGGTACTTGCCCTCGAGCTCGACAACCCGCGCATCGCCGGGCGCCCGGATCTCCGCCGCGACACGCGTGATCGTCCCGTCCTCGACCAGCACGTCGGCGGTAGACGGATCCGATCCCGTCATCGAAATCACGGTCGCGTGCCGGAGTAACATCTGCGTTGCCATCTGACGTTTGCTTCGCCGACGCCTCCGAGACGTCCCCCCGGCGACCGTGGCCAGCCGATGCCCCCGGTTGTTCGGCGGTGACGCGCCGCCGAAATTCACTTCTTCCCCCACAAGACCTCCACGACCCGTGCCGGATCAAGGTCGTCGTGGAAGGCGAGGAGGAGATCGGGAGCGTGCACTTCGGCGCCGCCACGCGGGCCCACGCGGACCTCCTGCGCGCGGACGCGTGTATCTGGGAGTATGGCGAGCGGGACCACCAGGAGCGGATGCACCTCGTGCTGGGCATGAAGGGGACTATCGCGAGACGGTGCTACTGATCGCCGATGTCGTGCGGCGCTTCGCGGAGGCGGACTAGCCGGCCCGAGGACTACGCGATCTGTGACGGTCGCTGGTCCGCGTGGTGCGCGTCGTCGAGGGTGCGCAGCCGCGGGAGCGGCGAGGGTAGCAGCCACAGGAAGCCGGCGATGGCTCCGACCGTCGCGATCCAGAGCGTCGGCTGGAGTCCGATCGCGCCCCCCAGTAGCCCACCCACGACCGACCCGATCGGACGCACGCCGTAGTTCACCACGGTGAACGCCCCCGACACACGGGACCGGAGCTGGGGCGGGACGATCGCGGCGCTGATCGCGCCGAACGTGATGTCCAGGATCATGACGCCCAGCCCCGACCCAAACCGTGCGACGAACAAGAGCCCGAGCATCATCACCATCGGGCCTGCCGCGGCCGCGACGAGCACGAGCGGCAGCGGAAACAGCACGCACCCGAGGATGTATGCCGGGCCGACGCCGAGGCGCCGCGTCACGGATCCGGTGATCATCGACCCGAGCACCGCTCCGGCCGCCCCCGCTCCCAGCACCGCGCCGAGCATGGCCGGCCGGACGTTGAGCGCGCGCGTGGCGTAGAGCACGAACAACGCGCTGAACATGTAGTTGAAGAAGTTGAAGGTTGCGCCGGCCCCGAGCGCGGCCCGTATGATCGGCGAGCGGGCGATGAACCGCGCTCCGGCGACCGTGTGATCGCGACCACCGCGCTCCGGCGGAGGCTCCACCGGTCTGATGCGGCCGAGAAACAACGCGGATACAAGAAACGAGACGGCATCGGCGACGAGCGCGAACGGCGCCGCAAGGAGTTGCACCAAGAGGCCGGCTGCGCTGGGACCGCCCATCAACGACAGGGCGCGGCTTCCCTGCAAGATCGCGTTGCCTTCCACGTAGTGCTCCCGCGGGACCATCGAGACAAAGAGGGCGCTGTACGAGACCATGAAGAGCACGCTCAGGGTGCCGACCGCGAACGCGACGGCGTACAAGTGGAGCATCGTGAGCCGCCCCAGAACATACGCCATCGGGATCGTGAGGAGCAAGGCCGCGCGCCCGACGTCCGTGGCGATCATCACCTGCCGGCGCCGGCCATGCCGGTCCACCCACGCGCCCGCGTGGAAGGCGAAGAGCAACGTGGGCACGAGCCCGGCGGCCTGGAGGTACCCCATGTCCTGCGGCCCGGCGCGCAGCACGAGGACGGCCAAGAGGGGGAGCGCAAGCAGCGTGATTTGATCCCCGAACAGCGAGACGATCTGGCCGGTCCAAAACGCGCGAAAATCCCGGTTCACTCGCAGGAGGACGGGGACGCACGACGGCCGGCTCATTGTCGGTGTCGCGTGCGGCGCCGGACCGCACGGCCCGTGGCGGCGTCGCCGCCGATCTCGTCTTCCGGAAAGGCCAAATGGAGGAACGTCACCGGTCGCGCTCCCAAAGGACGTCGTTTGGGTTGGATTGTCCGCACACGATACGGCCGCAGGATGCCGTTGATCCTGTGTCGGAGGTCCGCCAGTTCCTCCGCCGTGAGGTAGAGCCACTCGTCGCCGAAGTGCGCGGCGTGCTGCCATCGTCTCGGCTCGGCAGTGCGCGTGGCCAGCCAGTGCAGGACCTTATGGAAGTAGCGTTCCGCGAGCACGCGATACACCTGACGTGATGCCTCGGCGTGCTCCGGGGTGGCGGCGACCTTCGGCAGGCGGGTGTAGAGGGCGGTGGCCCGCCAGGGCCGTTCACGACCCGTACCGTCCCCGGTTTCCTCGACGAGGCCGTACTTCGCGAGCTGCCGCAAATGGAAGGAACAGCTGGCAGGGCTCACGCCGAGCAGGTTGGCTGCGGTTGTCGCCGTGAGCGGCCCCCGGCCGCGTAGGGCGCCGATGAGCGCGAGCCGGAGTGGATGCGCATACGCGCGCAACGCGCGCGGGTCGGTGAGCCGAATCGTGGCGGATCGCCTCATGCTTAGAAAGATATCTTTCGAAAGATTACTTGTCAATGCCGCCGCCGCGCTGAGCGGGCCGGTGGCGATCGCGGCGCGGTGCGCATCACACACGGGGCAGGTCGCCGGGGGACACTCATCGAACGCCAGACGAGGTCCAGACAGGCATGCGCGGCGAATGTTCGACGGCGGGGCGCACGTGTGCGTGGCGCAGGACCCAGCACAATGTCGACACCAAGGAGCGTGCATCGATGAAGAGGCGACCGTTCTTCGCACTTGCGGCTGCGGGTATCTCCCTGCTTCTGGTAGGGAGCCTGGCGAGCCCCGTTCCATCGCAGGCGGCGACGGCGGCGCAGATCAACGCGAGCGTCGATGCGGCCTTGGCTCGATTCAATGAGCAGGTCAAGGGAGGCGCCAAGCTTCTCGCGCGATCCCGGGGCGTGCTCGTGCTCCCGGACGTCGTCAAAGCCGCGTTCGTGTTCGGGGGGCAGTACGGCGAGGGCGCGCTGCGGGAGCATGGTCGCACTTTTGGCTACTACAGTATCGCCGGCGGCTCGTGGGGAGCGTCGATCGGCGTCCAAAAGAAAGACCTGATCATCGTGTTCGAGGACCAGGCGGCGCTGAGAAGCTTCGAGCAGTCCTCCGGGTGGCAGGTGGGGGTCAATGGCGCGATTACCGTGATTAACGTCGGTGCCGGCGCCGACGTGAGCACGATGCAGATCAACCAGCCGATCGTCGCCTTTGTGGTGGGTCAGAAGGGATTGATGTTCGACGTCTCGCTCCAGGGCGCAAAGATCACGAGACTCAAGAAGTAGGGCGTCGGGCGACGCCGCGCGCCGGCGCGGCGTCGCGCGGCAGGCACGGCCCGCCGTGTAACCACGTCGTGTTCCGGAGTGAGGGCATGCCCACGACCATTACCGACGTGGTGGCCCGCGACATCCGGTTTCCGACGTCCTCGGCCCGCGACGGGTCGGACGCGATGAACCCGGACCCCGATTACTCGGCCGCCTACGTCGTTCTCAGGACGGATCATCCCGCGGGGCTCGAGGGCCACGGGCTGACGTTCACGATCGGCCGCGGGAACGAGGTCTGCGTCGCGGCAATCCGCGCTTTGGCGCCGCTGGTGCGCGGGCGGACGCTGGAGTCGCTCACCGGCGACATGGGCGCGTTCTGGCGGATGGTCGCCGGGGACAGCCAGTTCCGATGGATCGGCCCGGAGAAGGGCGTCGTGCATCTCGCGACCGCCGCCATCGTGAACGCGGTCTGGGATCTCTACGCCAAGGCGGAGGGGAAGCCGCTCTGGAAGCTGCTCGTCGATCTGCCGGTTGAAGTGCTCGTCGACGCGATCGACTTCCGGTACATAACCGACGCGCTCACGCCGGAGGAGGCCCTGGATATGCTCCGACGCCGCGTGGCGACGCGGGCGGACCGGGAGGCGGAGATCCGGCGGGACGGCTTCCCGGCGTACACGACGTCCGCCGGGTGGCTCGGCTACCCGGACAACAAGGTGCGCCATCGGTGCCGCGAGGCGGTGGCGGACGGCTGGACGTACGTCAAGATGAAGGTGGGCGTCGATGCCGCGGCCGACGAGCGCCGCGCGGCCTTGATCCGCGAGGAGATCGGGCCTGATCGGGTGCTGATGATGGACGCCAACCAATGCTGGGACGTTGGGACGGCGATCGACCGCGTGCGCGCGCTCGCCCGCTTCCGGCCGCGGTGGATCGAGGAGCCCACGAGCCCGGACGACATCCTCGGCCACGCCGCGATCGCCCGCGCCGTGGTACCCGTGGCAGTGGCGACGGGCGAGCACGTGCACAACCGGGTAATGTTCAAGCAGTTGTGCCAGGCCAACGCCATCGGCGTGTGCCAGCCCGACGTGGCGCGCCTCGGCGGCGTCAACGAGATGCTGGCCGTGCTGTTGCTCGCCGCCAAGTTCGGCATTCCCGTGTGCCCGCACGCGGGCGGCGTCGGGCTTTGCGAGTACGAGCAGCACATGTCGATCTTCGACTATATCGCGGTCTCGGCATCCCTGGAAGGCCGCGTCCTCGAGTACGTCGCCCACCTGCACGAACACTTCCTCGATCCGGTCGTCGTCCGCCGCGGGCGGTACGCCGCGCCGCAACGCGCCGGATTCAGCATTACGATGCGTCCCGAGTCATGCGCCGCGTACGAGTTTCCGGACGGGGATTTCTGGCGCGCGCAACGCGCGGGCGCTGCGTTTACGGGTTGAAAAGCGCGCCGCGGCCGGTTCGACCGGGTGCTCAGCCTGCGCAGCGGCACGCTGCACCAGGAGGCCGGAGCGTGATCGCTCAGTATGTGACGGCGCTCCGCCTCAGCCTGGTCGAGCAGCGGCACAATCGATTCGCGATGCTGCTCCTCGGCCTCTATCTGCCCGCGTGGTACGCCATCATCTATTCCTTGTCCGGCACCGGCTCGGTCGGATTCAAGCTCCGCGCCCTCGACGTGTTCGTCACCGTGGGTCAGCAGCGGCTCGGGTTGATCACCGGCATGCTGAATGCGACGACGCTGATCATGGGCTTCGTGGCGCTGCGCGCCGTCCGCGCATCGGCGCCGGTGGACCGGCGGCTCGTATTGTGCGGGCATTCACGCGCCATGCTGATCGTCGGCCGCCTGACAGCCCTTGCGATCGCGGCAACGGTCGTGGCCGCCTACGCGGTCATCCTCCTCCATGGCCTCACGCCGTTGCGGCACCCGGCCGTCGCGTGGGTCGGAGTCTGCGGAGCGGTCCTAACGTACGCGTCGATCGGCGTCTTGGTGGGCGTGCTCACACGAGGCGACCTCGAAGGATTCTTTCTGATCATCATGCTCAGCCTGGTCGATACATTTCTGCAGGATCCCATTGGCAGTCCCGCGGCGAACGCGCGGATCGTGGAGTACTTCCCGACCTTTTACCCGATGCAGATGACGGTCGCCGCGGCGTTCACCGACCGGATTGCGTGGTGGCAGGCGTGGGCCGGCCTCGCGTGGGCGGCCGGAGTCGGCATCTTCGGGGTCGCTGGGTTCGCTGAGCGCACCCGCACTGCGAGGCCGCGGGCGGGCTAGCGCGGTTGCACCGCGGGGCGGTGCCGCACGCGGCGTTGGATCAAGGTGTCAGGCTGATTCCTCGTTCAGCGGCCGGGCGCCCCCCGTGTGAGTGCGCGGGATGGACGTCACGGTTGGCGGGCGACGATGTGGAGCGTGATCGTCACCGGGTCGCGGGCCTGGAAGATGAACATGCGCGGGTAGGGTATGCCGTAGTCGGCCATCTTGATCACGGTCGTGACATCGGCCCGGTATTCACGGGAGAGCGCGAGGACCGTGGCCGAAAACTGCTGGTCCCGAGTGGCGTCGCGAACCGTCAGCCGCCCCCGGACATCCGTCGGGAACGGTCTGACGCCAAGGCCCGGCCGGGCCGATGCCGTCCCGGTAAACGTGATCGAACGAAACTGGGCCGTTCGCAGATATGTCGAGCGCATCGCAGCGTCGCGGACTCCGACGCCGGTCTCGAGGCTGCCGGCCTCGATGGCGGCCTCGATCTGCGCGGCATAGAGGTCGCCCTGCGCGGTGACCATGACCCGGCCGGTCACGCGCGTGGTCTTTCCGGAAAAGCCGCCCCGGTTGTCCGGGACGAAAAACACCGCCGAAGACTCACCGGGAACGATCTGGAACGTCCCGGTAGGGAGAAGGCTGGGCACCGCGACACCGGCGATCGGAGCCGCCGGTACGGTGGCCAGCACGGCCAACAGCAGCGCGACACGCATGGCAACCTCCCTTTGCGGCCGACCTATTGCGATCGTAGGAGGCCTCCGTATCGGGCCGGTCACACACCGTGCCCGAGTCGTCACGACCGATGTGTCCACGCCGTCGGAATACCGACGTCCTCGCGCGGATCCCTCCTCGGAGGACTCCCGCCGCCGCGCAGCGAACGCGTGACGCGTGCGCGCGCATCCACAGGTCTCCACGGATCACGTGCTCGTCGCCGTCCGCGACCTCGCGGATGCCGCCCGGCGATTCGAGACGGCGTACGGGCTGCGGGCGTTGGAGGGCGGACGTCACCCGGGCGTCGGCACGGCGAACATGATCGTGCCGCTCGGCACCGCCTACCTCGAGCTGATCGCGGTCGTCGATCTGGAACAAGCACGCCGGGCGCCCACGGGCCGGCGGATCATGCGCGCCGTGGAGGAGGGCCGGACCTTCGCGACCTGGGCGGTCCGCACGGACGACCTCGACGGGCTGCGGGAGCATCTCCGCGCGGCGGGGCTCGACCTCGCGCCGCCGCTCGCCGGCGCGCGCGAGCGGCCCGACGGTGTCACGCTGCGATGGCGCGCGCAGCTGCTCGGCGCTCCGGAGACGCCGGGCATCCTGCCGTTCGTCATCGAGTGGCAGGTGCCGCCGGGAGAGCACCCGGGTGCCGCGCCGGTAGCGCACGCCTCCGGGGCCCGCGCCATTCGCTCGGTCCGGCTCGGGGACCCCGATCCGGCCGCCGCGTCGGCGCGCCTCCGCGCGCTCCTCGGAGATCTCCCCGTGTCCGTGGAGCGCGCGGCGGAGAGCGGTGTACAGGCGGTGGAGGTTGAGACCACACAGGGGGTCGTGACGGTCGCATGAAGTTTGCCTTGACGCTGCCGAACCGCGGCGTGTTGTTCGGGGCCACCACGCCCGAACAAATGCTCCAGATGGCGGAAACAGCCGACCGGTCGGGACTCTTCGACGACGTGTGGGTCGGCGACAGCCTGCTGGGCAAGCCGAGGATGGAGTCGCTGACGCTGCTGGCCGGCATCGCCGCCCGCACGCGACGGGTGCGCATCGCCCCCGCGTGCATGGCGAGTTTTCCGCTCCGCGATCCCGTTCTGCTCGCGTACCAGTGGGCGAGCCTGGATCTCCTCGCCGGGGGCCGGACGCTGCTCATCGCCTGTACCGGGATCGTTCCGCAGGCCGGCGGCGCCCAGGAGGCGGCGCACTACGGCCTCGACAACAAGGCGAGGGTCGAGCGCACGGTGGAATGGATCACGATCCTCAAGCGGCTGTGGACGGAGGATGAGGTCACCTTCACGGGGCGGCACTACCGTCTCGACGGGATCACGATCGAGCCCAAGCCCGCAGCCAAACCCCGGCCGCCGATTTGGATCGCCAACAACGCCACCGGGGCGCGTGACCGGATCGAGCGCACCCATCGCCGCGTCGCGCGCCATGCCGACGGCTGGCAGACGTCCCTGTCCGACCTGGATGATGTGGGGTGGCGGCTGGCCGACGTCCGCGAGAAGGCGCGCGAGTTGGGGCGGAACCCCGAAGATCTGGAGACCAGTCTCTACCACAACATCAACGTCAACGAAGACCGCGACGCCGCGTTGGCGGAGTCGAAACGGTTTCTCGACACCTATTACATGATGGACTTTCCCATGGACCGCGTGGAGAGCTGGACGGCGGCGGGCTCGCCGGCGGAGTGCATCGAGCACCTCAACGCGTACGCCCGTATGGGCATCGACACGATCGGGCTGCGCTGCACGGCCTGGGATCAGTTTGGCCAGCTGCGTCGGGTCATCGAAGAGGTCTTGCCGGGCGTCGCGTCCTGACCAGTAGCGCGCGACAGGATCCTTGATTACAATGTGGCCGTCGTTATGGCCGGCGTCCTGCGTTGTCGAGGGAATCGCGAGACATCGCTCGGCGCCCGGTATGGAGAGCGGCACGGAGGTGTGGTGATGCGCGCGCTGCACCGTCGGTCTGCGGTCGTGTTGGTGTGTGCCTTGCTGACCAGCGGCGTTGGAGTCGGGGCGGTTCCGGCGCATGCGTCGCCGGCCGCGGTGACGCAGGTGACGGTCAGCGAGGCGGAGCAGGGCGTCCGCGTCGTCGTCTTGGCGTCCGCGCCGGTGCAATATCAGCTTCGCGACGTCCGGCCGAACTGGATCGTGGTGGATGTCTCGCCGGCACAGCTTGCGATGCGGCCGGGCGCGGTGCCGGTTGCCGGCCGCGCGGTCACCCGGGTTCGCGTGGGGCAGTTTCAGTCCGGAGTCGTCCGCATCGTGGTGCAGATGGCCCAGGCGGAGCCGTTTCAGGTCACGCCGTTGCCCGACCGGGCGGGGTTGATCCTGGGCATCGGGGAGCAGGAGGTGCGCGCCGAGAGCCCGGCATCGGCCCCGGTTGCGGCCGCCTACGTGCCGCCCACACCGCCGCAGCCGATCACGATTCCGTTCAAGTCGTCCGCGCTCGCGCCGCCGTCAGACCAACCGGGGACACTCCGCGCGCAGCCGCTGGGCAACCAGCCGCGGGTGTCGCCACCGTCGCCGGCGCCCGCGAGGCGGCTCCAGAGCATCGTACCCGGCAAAGCCCTCGGGGCTGTGCGGTTGGGCATGCGCGTGCAGGATGTGATCGATGCGCTCGGTCAGCCGCTCGGGAGCCGGACGCTGGCGGACGGGAACATCCTGTATCAGTGGTTCGCGCCGCCGAACAACAGCGGCGTCGGCGTCCGGGCGACACCGGCCGGGGTGATCTTTCGCGCGTGGATCGTGAACGACCCCGCCTACGCGATCCAGGACCGGGTGCACGTTGGGACGACGGAGGCCGACGCGCTCGCAGCCTTGGGCAAGCCGGCCCAAGTCGCGACGGACCAGCAGCACGGCCTGCGCACGCTGGTCTACCCAGGGCTCGGACTGTGGATCGTCATCCAGACCGACCCGCGGTATGCGTACTACGACCAGGTCTTCGAAATCGGCGTAACGGCACCATCCGCGGTGCGGTAACCGCTCGGCGGGCGAAGGCTCACCCGTCGGCGCGTCCCTTGCCGGTGCGTCCCGACGGCGCGTGCGCCGGTTCCGCGCGCCAGCGCTGGAAATCTTCCTCGATCTCGGGCGCCCACGCGGCCCGATCGATCATGAGCGCGCTGTATCGTCCCTCCGCGAGCCGCTGCTTGCTGAACCGATCCCGCAGCCGCACCTCCTCGGCGCGCACCGCGACGTCCTCCGCCAGCTGCGGGGGGATGAAGATCACGCCTGCGTCGGTGCCGAGGACCACATCGCCCGGCAGCACCGTGGCGCCGCCGATCCGGACCGGGGTGTTCACGCCGACGAGCGTGCACTCCGCGATCGCCGACGGATCGACGCCGCGGCAGAAGATGGCGAGCGGCGCGATCTGCGCGACGCCCGGATAGTCGCGGATGCCGCCGTTGATCACGGCGCCGGCCCCGGTTCTGCGGCTGAGCGTGGTGGCAAGGTTGTCGCCGACCATGGTGCCGTCCCGGATCTTGCCGAAGAGATCGACCACCATGACGTCGCCCGGCAGCAGGCTGTCGATCACCCACGAGTTCTGACCACGTACGGCCTGGCGGGCATCCCCTGCCGGCCGGCCCGACGCTAGGACCACCACATCGTCCAGGTCGGGCCGCACGGGGACGAACGCGGCGGTCACGGCGCGGCCCACCAGGGTCCGTCCGGGATGCGTCTGAAACCATCCGCCTTCGAACTGGTGATGATAGCCGTGGTCCGCGAGCGTCTTCCAGGCCTGCTCGATCGTGGCGTGGCTGATGCGTTCGAGCAGGTCGTCGGGGACCCTGGGCCGCCCGTCGGGCAGCCGATCGAATCGGCAGAGCGGCGTGAGCGCTGCCACGGTGTCGGGGCTCGCGAAGACCCGCATGCGACCTCCTCGTGGACGCGGCCGAATCCGCGTCCTACTTCCGCCTTCGCGCGCCGGGCACCTCCGGTTACGGCTGCCGTGCTCCTCACAAAAAGGAGTTCAAAAACGGAAACGGAAAAGGGGGCGGCATGAAGATCACCGCCATCCGGACCGCCGTCGTGCAAGGCAACTTCGACTGGATTCTCGTGCGCATCGACACGGACGAAGGCCTGAGCGGGTTCGGGGAAGCCTACTGGGGCGCCGGCGTTCACGACATCCTCCGGAACGCGGCGGTCACGGATCTCGTGATCGGGTGCGATCCGGCCGACGTGGAGCCGTTGTTCTGTCGATTGAAGCGCCGGCTCGTGGGCGCGGGATCGGTCTCCGGCACCATGGTGACGGCGTTGAGCGGCATCGAAATCGCGCTATGGGATCTTGCCGGCAAGGCGGCCGGTCTGCCGGTGTGCCGGCTGCTCGGCGGCCGCTTTCGCGACCGCATCCGGATCTACGCGGACTGCGGATTTCATGGCTGGGACTCGTTCGAGCCGGCGCGGCAGGTCGCCCGTGCCATGCTGGATCGCGGCTTCACGGCGCTCAAGTTCGACATCGACCGGCCATCACCGGACGAGCTCGACCCGTGGAACCGGACGCTCTCCAATCGGGAGCTGGACCGGATCGCCGGCCTGGTCGCGGCGATCCGCGAGGAGGTGGGTCCGGGCACCGACCTGCTGGTGGACTGTCACTGGAAGTACAACGCGCGCGATGCTTTGGTCCTCGCGGACGTCCTGGCGCCGTTTCGACCGCGGTGGCTCGAGGATCCGGTGCCGCCGGGCGACACGGAGGCGCACCGGTTCGTCACGGCCCGAAGCCCGATTCCAATCTGCAGCGGTGAGAACCGGTACCTCAAGGAGGAGTTTCGCGATCTCATCGCCGGCCACGGCGCCGACATCATCGCGCCCGACGTGCCGAAGATGGGCGGCCTCGCGGAGGCGAAAAAAGTGGCGGATCTTGCGGATACCTATTCCAAGGCGGTGGCCCCCCACAACGTCAGCAGCCCGCTGGGGACGATCGCCGCGTGTCACGTGATGGCCGCGGTGCCAAACTGCCTCGTGCTGGAGTACCATGCCCGGACGATCCCCTGGTGGGACGACCTCGTGGAGGGGGAGGGCGTGATCCGGGAGGGATACATCGGCGTGCCGGATGCACCTGGACTCGGCGTGTCCCTGCGGGAGGATGTGGCCCGTGCGCACCTCAAGCCTGGGACCGCCTGGTTCGCGCCATGAAGATTACGGCCGTCCGCAGCCATCGCATCCCCAGCGCGCTGGAATGGCCGTGGATCTTGGTGTCCGTGGAGACCGACGCCGGCATCACGGGCGTCGGGGATGCGACCAACTTCCCGGGCGGCCGCACCGTGGAGGGCGCGCTCGCCGAATTGGACACGCTCCTGCGGGGAGAGGACCCGCGCCGCATCGGGCCGCTGTGGACCAAGATGGCCCGCCATCTGACGTACATCGGATCGGCAGGCGCGTCCGTGGGTGCCATCAGCGGGGTCGACATCGCCCTGTGGGACATTGTCGGCAAGTGGACTCGCCAGCCGATCTATCAACTCCTCGGCGGCGCGTATCGCACACGAGTACCACTCTATGCCAACAACTGGTTTGCCGGGGCCGCCCGCACCCCGGACGCCTACGCGGAGGCGGCGCGGCGGATCGCCGGCCAGGGCTACCGCGCGATCAAGTTTGATCCGCTGACGTCGGTGGATCCTGATAGTCGCGAGGCATCGGGCGCCGACCTCGCGGGCGCCGCCGCTCTGGTCGCGGCGGTGCGCGAGGCCGTGGGGTCCCAGGTCGAGGTCGCGATCGACACCCATGCCCGACTGAACACGCCGTCGGTGATCCGTCTCGCCGAGATGCTGGAGCCGTACCGGATCTGGTTCCTCGAGGAACCCGTGGGCCCGGAGACCCCGGAGGCCATGGCCGACATCCGCCGCCGGGTCCGAGTGCCTATCTGCACGGGCGAGCGGTTGTTTACCCGCCACGGATTCCGCCGCGTCCTGGAAACCCACGCCGCCGATATCTTGATGCCCGACGTCGTGCGAACCGGCGGCCTCTCCGAAGCCAAGGCCATCGCGCAACTGGCGGAGATGTATTACGTGCCGATCGCGCCCCACAATCCCAACTCGCCCGTCGCCAGCCTGGCGAGCGCGCAGTTATGCGCGGCGATTCCGAATTTCGCGCGCTTGGAGTTCCTGGCAGTGGACGCGCCGTGGCGGGACGAGATCTTGACCGCGCCGCTGCCGGTAGAGGACGGCCACCTCGTGCTGTCCGACCGCCCGGGATTGGGCATCGACGTTCGCTGGGACCACGTGGAGCGTCTCGCGGCCAACAGCCGGCCGGTATCATAAGCGCGCGACAAGGAGGGGACGGCGATGACGATGACCCGAAGAGCGTTCGTCGAGGCGGCAGGGGCGGCGCTGGCGGCGGTCGGCACCATGCCCGTGCGCGGTTGGGCGGCGGCGGGCGACTACGCGCCGCGCAGGGATCTCACCGGCGAGTTGACGGTGTGGGACTGGTCCGCCGCCCCGGACACGTACGGCGTCGCCCAGCAGCAGGCGTTCTATCACTGGTTCCCCGAGCAGCATCCCAAGCTCCGATTCCGGATGACGATGTACGGCTACACGGACATGCTACCCAAGCTCGAGGTCTCGTATCGCGGCGGGGGCGGGCCCGACGTCGCACGCACCGCGATCGCGTGGTCGAGCCGGTTCATCGCCGCCGACGTGTTTCAGCCCATCGATCTGGCACGGCTCGGGTTGAGCGCGAAGAACTTTTGGCCTCAGGCGCTGCAGACGGTGCAGAAGCCCGGGGATCCGTCGGGCACCTTGTACGGCATCCCGTCCAACAACGAGGCGATGATGCTGGTGTGGAACAAGGCGCTGTTCCGCGCGGCCGGGCTCGATCCCGCCAAGACGCCGGACACCTGGGACGACCTGGCCTCGTATTCCAAGCGCATCCACGACAAGACCGGCCAAGCGGGATTCGGCCTGGTCGCCAAGCTCAACAACGGCAACACCCCGTTTCGGTTCGCGCCGGTGATGTGGGCCTACGGCGGCAGCATCTTCGACGAGCTGGCGACGCCCACGACCTGGAAGAAGGTGGGGATCGACGGGCCGGGCACGGTGGCCGCGCTCGATCTCTACAATCGCCTGTTCAACGTGGACAAGAGCGTCGAGCCGTCCGCGCTCAACGACGCCCAGGCCGACGTGGCCACGCTGTTTCTCGGCGGCAAGGTGGCGATGATGATCGCGCATCCGTCGGACGCGGCGCAGGCGCACAGCCTCAACCCCTCGATCGAGCTGGCCGCCGGCCTGCTGCCCCGCGGCCCCGCGCGGCGGGCGGTCGTCTTTGGGGGCTCCAATATCCACGTGCGCAAGGGCGCGTCGAACATGGACCAGGTCGACGAGTTTCTGCGGGCGTACGAGTCCCCAAACTGGAACGCGCGCCTGGCCGGCCTCGGCTCGAACCCGGCAAATCGGGTGGCGGAGCATGCGCCGGCACAGAAGGAGCGCGACAAGTTGTTGCTGTTCAACGACGTCACGTTCGAGATGATCCAGTACGGGGTCAATGTGCCGCTCGTCGCGCAGGGGGCGCACATCTGGAACGAGACGATCCCGACGATGATCCAAAAGGTGCTGCTCAAGCAGACGAGCCCACAGCAGGCGGCCGCCGAGGCCGCGGCCGACGTCCGCCAGGTGATGCGCGCCTGACGCGCAGGACCGGGCCGCGGACGCGGGCACGGGTCCGAGGGAGGTAGCGTGCCGTGGGCGCGGTGCGGACGGCGGCGTACGACGGGATCCACGCCCGCCGCGCGCCGCTGCTCTCCCGCGTCGTGCCGTATGTGTTCGTGTGTCCGGCGCTGGCGCTGCTGCTCGTCGTCACGGCGTATCCCTTTGCCTACTCCGTCTACCTGAGCTTCTTCCGCACGCCGAGCGAGTCCATGCGGTGGACGTTCACCGGACTCGCCAATTACCGAGCGGTGTTCGCCGATCCCGTCTTCTACCGCGTCGTCAACAACACCGTGGTGTGGACGGCGGCGAGCACGCTCGCCGACCTGGTCCTCGGCATGATCGCGGCGCTCGCGGTCAACAACCTCAGGGTCTGTCGCGGCCCGGTGCGTGCCGCGCTCCTCTTGCCGTACGTCGTCGGATATGTGGTGGCGAGCTACGCGTGGCTGTGGCTCTACCAGGGAGACTACGGGCTGATCGACGGCACGCTCACGGCCTGGCACGTCATCGCCGCGCCCATCCCGTTTCTCAGCAGCCTCGCGCTGGCGCTCCCAGCGCTCATCCTCACGAACGTGTGGAAAACGTTTCCGTTCGCGATGCTGATGCTGCTGGCCGGACTCCAAACCGTGCCGGAGCAACTCGTGATGGCGGCGCGCCTGGACCGCGCGTCGTCGTGGCGGACCTTCTGGGAGATCACCGTGCCGGCGCTGTGGCCGGTGCTCGTGGTCACCGCGATGCTGCTGGCGCTGCAAAACTTCCACAGCTTCACGATCCCGTGGATCATGACCGGGGGCGGCCCCCTGCATCGGTCGGAGATCATCGCCAACTACATCTACAACCAGGCGTTCACGCAGCTCGACTTCGGGCTCGCCGCCGCGACGTCGTGCATCATCTCCGCGCTGTTGCTGGCGTTTGCCGTGGTGTACGTGCGCGTCCTCGGCCGCGGCGCGAGCGCCCGCTAATGCGCGCTGCCCGCGAGGCGCTGCGACGCACACCGCGGAGCGCGGTGCTCCTCGGGCTGGTCGCGTTTTCGCTGCTACCGTTCGCCTGGATGCTGACCGCGTCGCTGGAACCCCCGCAGGCCCTGTACACGGCCGCCCCGCACCTGGTGCCGCGTCCGGTCACCCTGGCCAACTACGCGAGCCTGCTGTCCCCGCGCGAGCAAGGCGTCTACTTTCCGCGGTACTTCCTCAACAGCGTCGTCGTCGCGTTCTCCACCGTCGCGCTCGCGCTGCTGGTCGCCACGCCCGCGGCCTACGCGTTTTCGCGGTTCACGTTCCGGGGCAAGGGCATGCTCATGTACGGGTTCCTCGCCCAGAACCTTTTCCCGGGCGTGAACTTCCTCGTACCGCTGTTCATCCTGATGACGGTCCTCGGCCTGCGGGATACCTACGGGGCCTTGATCATCGGATATCTCACGTTCAGCCTGCCGCTCAACATCTGGCTGTTGCGGGGATTCTTCGACGGGATCCCGCCGGAGATGGAGGTCGCCGCGCGCCTGGACGGCGCCGGCGTGGTGCGCGCCTTCGTAGAGGTGGCGCTGCCGGCGGCGGTTCCCGGTCTCGTGGCCACCGCGATCTACACGTTCATCCTGGCGTGGGACGAGTACCTGTACGCGCTGACCATGATCTCGTCGGCCGACATGCGCACGCTGCCGCTCGGCTTGTTCGCGTACTTCTCCGAGGGCGTGCCGGACTGGGGCGGGCTCACCGCGACCGCCATCGGGATGAGCATTCCGGTGGTGATCGTGTTCCTGGTGCTGCAACGCTACTTCGTCTCGGCGCTGACGAAGGGCGCCTTGAAGTACTGAGCGGAGGCCCTATGGCGGAACTGCGCCTGGAGGGGGTCGGCAAGCGCTACGGAGGCCGCGGCGAGGTCGTCGCGCTCGAGCCCGTTGACCTCGCGGTGCGCGACGGCGAGTTCATCACGATTCTCGGGCCGAGCGGCTGCGGCAAGACCACGATGCTGCACGTCATCGCCGGGCTGGTGCCGCCGAGCACCGGGTCGGTCTGGCTCGACGGCACGGACATCACCGATCTCGATCCCCGCGACCGCGACATGGCGATGGTGTTTCAGAATTACGCGTTGTACCCTGCGAAGACCGTGCGCGGCAACCTGGAGTTCCCGCTCCGAATGCGGGGCGTGCCGCGTCGGGAGCGCGCGCGCCGCGTCGAGGAGATGGCGCACGTGCTCGGCCTGACGCCGCTGCTGGACCGGTTGCCCCGGCAGTTGTCGGGGGGCCAGCAGCAGCGTGTCGCGCTCGGCCGGGCGTTGATCCGGCGCCCCCGCGTCTTTCTCATGGACGAGCCGCTGTCCAACCTCGATGCCAAGTTGCGCGCTCAGATGCGCGGCGAGATCAAGCGCCTGCACCGCCAGTTTCCGATTACGACGATCTACGTCACCCACGATCAGGCGGAGGCGATGGCGCTGTCCGATCGCGTTGCGGTGATGAACCGGGGGGTCCTCGTGCAGGTCGGCCCGCCGGCGGAGATCTATCATCGGCCCTCCCATGTGTTCGTGGCGGGGTTTGTCGGCGCGGTCCCCATGAACTTGGCGCGCGTGCGCCTGCATCGAGTGGAAGATGCCGTGGAGTGCCTGTTCCCCGGCGGGCAGCGCGCCGTGCGTGTACGCCTCGACGGCACCCCGCCGGCGGACGCCGCGGCGGTGCTTGGCGTGCGGCCGCAGCACGCCCGTTGGGCGGCGCGCCCCTCGGACGATGGGGTGCCCTGGATTCCGGCCGTTGTCGAGGACATCGACATCGTGGGGGAGGAGTCCTATGTGCTGGCGCGCGTGGAGCACGGACCGCTGTTGTCCGTGCTCGACCGCGCGGGGACGGCGGCGCCCGGGCAGTCGATCGCGATCGCATTCGAACCCGCCGCGGTACACTTGTTCGACGAAGCGACGGGACACGCGGTGCCGGTGGAGCGCGTCACGGCCGCACGGCGAGGCGACTCGCCCGCGTATCCGTAGCGAGCCCTCGCGGGGTCGCCGGCCGTCGTTGCCCGCGGGGGCGCGGCTTGTTATACTGCGCTTGGCTTACGCTGCGGCCCCATCGTCTAGAGGCCTAGGACGCGGCCCTCTCAAGGCCGAAACGGGGATTCGAATTCCCCTGGGGCCACCAGACCCCGTCGATCGATGCGTTCGCGTGCGCATCATTCCCGGCCGGGACGGCGGCGAGGAGGTCGGTATGGCAAGCAAGCGGGAGTACAAGGTGATCTGGATGGACGATCGAGGCGCCGCGGAAGAGGCGCTGAGTCAGGCCGCCCGCGGCGGCTTCAAGGTGGTCGGCACGACCGCGCAGGCGGTCATTCTCGAAGGCAAGACCAAGCGCAAGGACGATGACGACGACGACGACCGGGAGCACCGGGACGAGGCGGTATGAACGCTCGGCTGCGGGATGCGCCGGCGCAGCGCCATCCGCTTCGCGCTCCACTGGATAGTACGAAATGAAGGAACAGGGCGCGCCGCATTGCGGGAGTGATGTGATGCCCCAGACGATTTTTGAGATCGATCAGCGCGGCAGAATCGTGGAGATCGGTCCGCGGGATCTCATCATGATGAGCGACGAGCGCACCGTGGAAGCCTATCGGCCGCAGAGCGGTGAACGCATTCCGCTCGCGCGCGACGGCGACACCGCGGAGCTGTTTCAATACGTCGTCGATCTGGAGAAAGATCGGGGCGCCTTGCTGGAGAAGCCGTGCCGGTACGTGAGCAACCCGGAGGACTGGCACGGCGACGGGATGGCGCTCCTCGGCGTGGGGGCGCTCGAGGACCCGGAGCTGACCGACGACCGGGTGCTCGGCGTCCGCATCGTGTGCTACGTGCGCAGCGACGTCGGCGAGATCGTCGCGCTGGACGCTGCCGGCATCGAATAATCGGATAGGCGTCCGCCGCGCGCGCGCCGGTCCTTCGGGAAGGGACCGGTCTCCTTCGGGTCAAACGTCAGGGGTGCACGCGGGCACTCCCTAGACGACACCGGCCAAGACCTGGAGGCGACGACATGGCGTGGCGGCAAGGACGGTGCATCCGCACCGCAGTTGTTTTCGCGCTCTGCGCGGCGCTCAGTACGCTTGCGTGGGGCGGTTCCGCACGTGCTCAATCCACGGTCCAGAGCCGCGGGCATTCCCTCATCATTGTCCAGTCGCAGGATCCGCAGAACTGGGACCCGATTGCGACGTTTCTGCTGTCGTGGGGCATGGTGGGGAGCAACGTGTTCGACGGGCTCGTCGATCGCGGACCCGACCTCGTGATCCGGCCGGGCCTGGCGACGAGCTGGAAGTGGATCGCCGCCAACACGCTCCAGTTCAAGCTGCGGCGCGGCGTGACGTTCCACGACGGCGAGCCGTTCAACGCCGACGCGGTCAAGTTCACATTTGATCGACTCCTCGGGCCCGAAGGCGCGAAGGGACCCCAGCAGGGCAACTACAAGTCGATCGATCACGTTCAGGTCGTCGATCCGTACACTGTGAACCTCATCATGAAGGAAGAGGACCCGGTGATCATCACCAAGCTTGCCGGGTACGGCGCCATGATCGTGCCGCCGAAGTACGTCCAGGAACACGGAAGCGCGTACTTCGGCGCGAACCCGGTTGGAACGGGTCCGTTCAAGTTCGTTGAATACCGAAAGGACGACCACCTGACGCTCGCCGCCAACCCGACGTACTGGGGCGGGGCGCCCAAGCTGTCCGTCGTCACGTACCGCTTCGTGCCCGAGGCGGCGACGCGCGTCGCCGAATTGCAGGCCGGCCGCGCCGACATCGCGCAGGCGGTGCCGGTGTCGCAGGCCAACGTCGTCAAGAACGACGCCAACCTCACGCTGATGCCCGTGGGGAGTCCCACCGTCAGCGAGATCCGGTTCGATCCGTCCAAGGCACCGGCGGGGGACGTGCGGTTTCGCAAGGCGGTGATCAGCGCGATCGACGTGCAGGCCATTATCCAGTCGATTCTCGCGGGCTACGGGCACCGTGTGTCGACGTTCCAGAGCCCGCTGTCGTTCGGCAACGACCCGTCGCTCAAGCCGTATCCGTACGACTCCGGACAGGCGAAGCAGCTCCTCGCGGAGGCGGGGGTCAAGTCCGGCACCGAGGTGACGCTGAGCTTCCCGAGCAACAACGCCGATTTCCGCGAGGCGGCGCAGGCGATGGTCAGTTACCTGCAGGCCGTGGGCCTGAAGCTGACGTTGCAGCCGGTGGAGCAGGTGACATACTTCAGCGACACCATCCCGCACGCCAAGACGGGACAGCTCTACGAGTTCGGATGGGGCGGGTGGACGCTCGATTTCGACAACACGGCTTACCTCCTCTACCACAAGGGCGAATACTGGAACCCGGTCTTCAGCGACGCGGACGTGGAAAAGTACCTGACCGCAGAGCGGAGCACGAACGTGCAAAAGACGCGCCTCGCCGCGTTTGCGCAGCTCGACCACCGGCTCTACGACCTGGCCATCGACTTCCCGTTGTGGCAGCAGATCAACCTCTGGGGCGTGAACAAGCGGGTGCAGGGATTCACGGCGCCCCCGGACGACCGCGTGCGACTCCTCGCCGTCTCGGTGAAGTAGCCGGCCGGTGACCCGGTTCGTCGCCGCCAGGGCCGGCGGGGCCGCCGCCGTCCTGGCGGCGATTTCGCTGTTCGTGGCGTTCGGGATCCGGCTGACCGGCGACCCCGCGGTGGCCATGTTCGAAGGCGCCGGGGCGCCGAGCGTCCAGGACGTGCAGCGCATGCATCAAGCGTTTGGCACGGACCGGCCGTTCGTCGTGCAGTACGGCGCGTTCGCCGGCGCGGCGCTGCGCGGCAACCTGGGCACGTCGTTTCGGAGTGGCGAGCCGGTGTCCGCGCTGATCGCGGCGCGGGCGGGCGCGACGCTGGCGCTCGCGGTGGGCGGTATGGTCGTGGCCTTGGCCGTGGCGTTCCCGCTCGGCACGTATGCGGCGATGCATCGCGACGCGCTGGCCGACTTCCTGATCCGGGTGGGGAGCCTCCTCGGGCTGTCCTTCCCGAACTTCTGGCTGGCGATCATGCTGATTCTGCTCCTCGCCGTGCGGGTGCGCTGGTTCCCACCGTCCGGGTACAGCGGCCCGGCGTCGCTCGTGCTGCCGTGCCTTACGCTCGGCGTCATCCTGGCGAGCACGCTCGTGCGCCTGGTGCGCGCCAGCCTGCTGGACACCCTCGGCCAACCCTACATTCGCACAGCCCGCGCGAAGGGCATGCCCGAGCGCCTCGTCATCGTGCGCCACGGGCTCCGGAACGCGCTCCTTCCTGTCGTCACGTTCATCGGCCTCCAGTTCGGTGGGCTGCTCGGCGGCGTGGTCATTCTCGAGAACGTCTTCGCCTGGCCGGGGCTGGGGCAGTTGGCGCTGGAAGCCGTCAGCTACCGGGATTACCCGGTCGTCCAGGGCGTCGTGGTGGTGCTGGCGCTCGGCGTCGTGGCGGTCAACCTGCTGGTAGACCTCAGCTACGGCCTGCTCAACCCGCGGGTTCGGGTCGGCTGATGGAGGCGACGCCACCGGCGGTCGCGCTGCCGGTCCCGGTGCGTCGCGGCCCGCCGATCGGCCTGCGCCTGACGCTGGCGCTGGGGCTCGGGCTCGTCGGGCTGTCGCTGGCCGCCGCGGTCGCCGCGCCGGTGCTGGCGCCACGCAACCCCGAAGCCGCGGACCTGCGCGCCCGGCTGACGCCGCCGGCTTGGTTCGTCGGCGGGTCCCCGTACGCGCTCGGCACCGACGCGATCGGTCGCGACATCTTGAGCCGCATCATCTACGGCGCGCGGATCTCGCTCACGGTAGGCCTCGTTTCCGTGGCGCTCAGCAGCGTGGTGGGCACGGCGCTCGGCCTCGCCGCGGGGTATTACGGCGGCTGGTGGGACGAGGCGATGATGCGGTTCGCCGATCTGCAGCTCAGCTTTCCCTTCATTCTCTTTGCGCTCGTCGTGATCGCGGTGCTGGGCCCCGGGCTCGGCCGCATCATTTTCGTGCTCGCCGTCACCCAATGGGCGTCGTACGCCCGATTGGTGCGCAGCGAGGCGATTGCGGTCAAGGAGGCGGACTACATCCAAGCGGCACGCGCCCTCGGCGTGCGCGACGGGCGCATCATCTGGCGGCACGTGCTGCCCAACGCGCTCGGGGCGGTCATGGTACTGGCAACGCTCAGCATCGCCAACAACATCCTGCTCGAAGCCGCGCTCACGTTTCTCGGTCTCGGGGTGGACCCGGCCGTGCCGTCGTGGGGCGGGATGCTCGCCGACGCTCGGAACTACATTCAAACGGCGTGGTGGGACTCGACGTTTCCCGGGCTCGCGATCATGCTGACCGTGATGGGCTATAATCTCGTCGGAGACTGGCTGCGCGACAGGCTGAGCCCCGACCTCCAGTAGTGAACCAAGCTCGTGTCGGCACGACGCAGCAAGGCAGACCGGCCCGCCTGGTCCGCACTAGCCGTCGCCGAGCAGCGACGGCACCGACCTAGGTGCTGGCGGTCTTGTCCTTCGGAAACTCCTCGCGCCGGATGACGAATCCGATGTAGTCTAGGTTCTGCGCCGGCACGCCGAGCTGCCGGAGCATCGCCATCGCCTGGGCGCGGTGGTGCACCTCGTGCAGCAGCATCTGGGTGGCGATCTGCGCTTTGGTTGCGGTGAACACGACCATCTTGTCGTCCTGCTCGAGGCGGCGGGTGATGCTCGTGCTCCAGTCGGTGATCCCGGCCAGCGTGGAGCGGGTCTCCGCCGCCTGGGCGGTCCACGCGCGCTCGAGGTCGGCGAACGCCGGTTGATTAGTTGCGCTGATCGGGAAGGATTCGGGGATCGGCGGCGGAGGCGTAGCCTCACCCCGGAGCCGTTTGGCGTAGAGCAACTCGACCTTTGCGATCTCGAGCAGCGTTGCGCGCAACGAACCCATGCCGAACGAAAACGGCTGCGTGTACTGTTTCTCGCTCAGCGGGCGAACCCAGTCGAAGAGCGGCGACGACCCTGCGTCAGCGCATCATAGACGAGCGCGTACTCCATCGTTACAGCCTCCGTGTCGTGTTGGAATCCACCCGCCGCGCGAATAGACGCGATGCTCGCAACCGCGGGCCTCCGGATAATCAGTAAGGTGGTAAGGCGGCGGGCCGGCCCCTGCACATCGACTTCGACGTGGGCCGCGAAATCCCGCCTCGTAGGCGACATAGTTTTCATTCCTGTCACGTCGGATTTTGCGCCCGCTGTCCCTAAGCCCGCCGGCGCCGATGCTGTCAATGCCCCGTGCCGCCCCGTCGATGCCCCCAGCCCCGGTCTGGTCCTTGCGCCGGACGCCCGCACCGAGATCGAGGGCATGGGCCGCGCGGAGCTTGACGGAGACTTGACGCAAAACGACTATAAGGGTATTTTTAATATGTACATAATAGTCACGAACTCTCATCAATACGAATCACGATCTCACAACACCGAGTCACGATCGATTGTCGTTTCTGGAGGGACGAGGGGATGAAGCGCGCATCGATCGCCGCGCTCCGGGCACAGCTCAGCAAATACGTCGAGGCGGCCGGCGCCGGCGAAGAGATCTTGGTGACCGATCACAACAAACCGGTGGCACGGCTGGTGCCGATCGCCGCCGCGCAGCGCCTCGAGACGCGTCTTGCGGTGATGGCGCGACAGGGCCTGGTGCGCCTGCCGGTGCGGAGGCTTTCCGCTGACTTCTGGCGGCGCCCGCGGCCACGCGACGTCGCCGGCCGGGCCCTCGGGGCGCTCCTCGCGATGAGGCGGGACAGCCGGTGAGATTCTGGGACGCGTCGGCGATCATCCTCCTGTGCGTGAACGGCGCCGAGACCGCGCCGCTCCGCGCCCTGTGGCGGTCGGACCCCGGGATCGTCGTGTGGTGGGGAACAGCGCTGGAGTGCGGGTCGGCCTTGGCCCGTCTGGCCCGGGTGTCGACGGGGCCGGATCGCCGCGATGGCCGCGCGGATACCGCCCGCGAACTGCTCCGCGAGATGGAGCGCACGTGGATCGAGATCCAACCAAGCGACGAAGTGCGGGCCATCGCGGGCAGGCTCGTCCGGTCGCACGCGCTCCGAACTCCCGAGGCGTTGCAGCTCGCGGCGGCGCTCAGCTGGATGAAGCTGCCGGAGGCCGGGGAGATGGTCGTCGTGGACACTCGGTTGGCGCAGGTCGCCCGCATTGAAGGGCTCACCGCGCTGCCGTAGCGAACCAGGCGCTGTGATGTGGCAATCCGAGCGCGCTCCAAATCACCGAGACCTGACGCGGGTGGGCCGGGCGCGGACCGTTGTCGCGCTTGGGTGTCTCTGCGCGGCACTCGGCACCGCATCGCTCGGGACGGCGGGGGCCGACTCGACGCCGGCGCAGGGCCCCGGTGGCGCCGCACCGGCGTCGGGGCAGGTGCGCCTGTTCCCGGAGGCGCCGGTCCAAGGGGACACCATCGTCGTCATGATCTCGACCCCGCCCGGTGTCGCGGCGGCGGCGACGTTTGATGGGAACCCGATCGGGACGTTTCAGGACGGAACGGAGCGGCGCGCGCTCATCGGGACCGATCCGGACGTCGCCGCGGGGGCGCACCGGATCGATCTCGTGCTGCGCGGGGCGAACGGGACCGTGCACCGCATGACGCGGACGATCCGTCTTGCCGCGGCTCACTTTGGTGTGCGGCGCCTTGTGCTGCCGCCGTCGACGTTTGGCTTGATCACGACCCAAAACCTGGAGACCGAGCGTCGGGCGCTTGGCCCCGTGCTCAGCCGCCGCACCCCCGTCGCGTGGTGGCACGGCGTCTTTGCGCTGCCGTCCGACGGGCCGATCGACTCACCCTACGGAGAACAAGGTTGGTACAACGGCCACCGGGAATGGTGGCACATGGGCGTGGATTTTGCCGCGCCGGCGGGCGCACCGGTCACGTCGGCCAACGCCGGCATCGTCGCGCTGGCCCGGGCACTCCCGCTCGGCGGCAACACGGTCGTCGTGGACCACGGACAGGGCGTGTTGAGCGAATATCTGCACTTGTCCGCGTTTGCCGTCGCCGAGGGCGGCCGCGTGGACCGCGGCGCCATCCTCGGGCGGATCGGCGCCACGGGACTCGTCACGGGCCCGGGCCTCCATTGGGGATTGTACGTGAACGGCGTGCCTGTGAACCCGCTCTACTGGACGCGCGCGCGGGCGGAGCTCACCGCGACCGGCTACCGTTAGCACCGGCCCGCCCGCGTGCGCACGTCAACGGCGCAAAGGCAATGATGCCGCCGGCATCGTCATACGTCACGTCGTGATTGAGAAAAGCCTGAACGCTGACATTGGTCAGCGTAGCAGACAACGCCGCTGAGGATGATTCTCGGCGGATTCCCATAAGTCACCTTGGTTGGCGTTTGCGTGCACCGCACCCCGCTGCCCGGCGCATCCAGATTGGCATCGGCATACACGTGCAATCCTGACGAACCGGTATCGAAGATGACGGGCAGCGGCGGCAGATTGCCGATCCCGACCCTGACCGAGACCTTAGATGTCCCGAACTTGGGATTTTGCTGGATCACCATCGGGATATGGATAGGCGTGTGATCCGAAGCCGGCTCGGCGCGGGCCTCGCTCTTGTGCATCGCGAAAACGGACAAGCCGCAGACGACCAGCGAGAAAAATCGACGCAACACGGAGGCCGCCGGCAGGGTGGAATATTGCACGTTGCGCGTCTTCGCCTTCACGAGAACCCCCCGTTGCACACTGTCCTCAACGTTACAAGCGGCGGCGCGTGCGTCGCCAACGCGTCCCATCCAATAGAGGGAGCCCGGATCGCGGGCACGAGGCTTGATGGCGCTCCTGCCTTCAGGAGCGCACCCAGTGGCGAAAACGTTCCAGCGCCGTCCGGCCGCGAATAGTCTTGACGCGCCGGCGACGCCCCGGCCGCTTTACCGCCGCAGCTCTTTCAGCGCACGAGCACGTCGATGAGCCGGGGGACCTCGGCGCGCTCGGCCAAAGCCTCCCGCAGGTCTGCGGGCTCCGTGACATGCCGGGCCTGGACGCCAAACCCGCGCGCGACGGCGGGAAGGTCCACGGCCGGCTCCGCGATGTCCATGCCGACGAGCCGCCACGCGGGTACGGGGCCGCCCTTGTACTCCGCCATCCCGTCCTTGAGCACCTGGTATCCGCGGTTGTCGACAATCATGATCGTGGCCGGGATGCGATAGCGCGCCGCCGTCCACAGAGCCTGAATCGTGTACATGATCGAGCCGTCGCCGATGGTGCAGATGACCCGCCGGTCGGGCCACGCCATCTGGACGCCGAGGGCGGCGGGTAGGCCCAGCCCGAGCGACCCCGCCGCGACGCCGAAGTATGACCGCTCGCTGTGGAACGGCACGTAGCGATCGATCAGCCGCGCGGCCGTGATCGCCTCGTCGACGATCGTCACCTGCTCGTCCATGGCCTCGCCGAGGATCCGATAGGCCGCCGGCACGGTCATCCGCTCCGACGGCGCCGGCAGTTCGGCCGCTTGCTTCCACGTTTCCTCGCGCCGCGCCCGTTCGCGTCGCACCTCGGCCGCGCGAGCCTCGGCGGCGCGCCGGCCCCCGGCGTCGAGCCAACCCGGGAGCCGATCCGCCAGTTCGGAGAACACCGCGGCGGCGTCGCCGACCACGCCCAGGGTTGTCGGCACGTTCTTGCCGATTTCCCAGGGATCCGTGTCGACGTGGACGACGGTGGTGCCGCTCGGGAGCGTCACGGGCGGACTGTAGAGGAGCGATGCGAACTTGCGCGCCCCGGCGAGCACGACCACGTCGGCATCCCCGAGTTCCTTCTGCATCTGGCTGAGCGAGAGCCCGATCATGCCGAGGTACTGCGGGTGTGTGGTCGGGAAAACGGACCGGACCGGGAGGCGCTCGCCGTACACGCGTGCCCCGACGGCTTCGGCGATGCGTACGAGCGCCGTGCGCGCCGCGGGCGTCGCCGCGCCCGCGCCCACGATGAGGACCGGCCGGCGGGCGCCGGCCAGGGCCGCCGCGATGCGGTCGAGCACGGCCGCCTCCGGCCGGCTGCCGCCCGCGAGCGTGGTCCACGGGGCGGGTCCCGTGACCTCCTCGTCCAGGCAATCCATGGGGAGGGAGAGGAACACCGGGCCCGCAGGCGGCGCGGCCGCCATTTTGAACGCCCGCGCGAGCGCGATCGGCACGTCGCTTCCGGCGCGCACCTCGTACGACCATTTGGTGAACGGCGACGCGACCCGGGCCAGATCGCTCCAGAGACTCGGCTCCTGCAAGATCATCCGTCGGTCGACCTGCCCGGCAGTGACGACGAGCGGCACTTTGGCCCGGTACGCGTTGAACATGTTGGCGAGGCCGTTCGCCAGTCCGGGGGTGATGTGCAGGTTGACGAAGGCCGGCAGGCCGGTGGCGACCGCGTACCCGTACGCCATACCGACCGGGATCGCGTCCTGCAGGCCCAAGACATACCTGATGTCCGGGTAGTCCGCGAACATGTCCATGAAGCTGAGCTCCGTCGTTCCCGGATTGCCGAAGACATGCCACACGTTCGCCTCGCGAAGCATCTCGAACAGCGCGGTCTTTGCGAGCATCAGCGGCGATCTCCGTCGCGGCCGCCGCCGCGCGGCCGGCGGTAGAGCGCCTCGAGCCCGTCGCGCGAGAACTCGTTGGACCGGCAGTACGCGATGATCTCACGCTCACGCCGCTCGACCTGCGCGACGCCCTCGGCGAGGTCCCCCGCGATGGCGGGCGGGATCGCCAGGACTCCGTGCTGGTCGGCGTGCAGGAGATCGCCCGGCCGGACCGTCAAGCCGCCGACTTCGACGGGTGTTCCGAACTCGACCAGGTGAACGTACGCATGGGAGACGGCGACGCTCCCGGCGAAGAAGTGAAAACCGAGGGCCCGCACCTCGTCGAGGTCGCGCACACTCCCGTTCGTGACCGTGCCGATGCAGCCGAGGGCGCGGTGGATGGTGCTCTGGACCTCGCCCCAGTACGCGCCGATCCCCGGCGGGTCGTCCACGTCCTGCAGCACCACGATGCGGGGCGCCGGGAGGCGCTCGAGCGCCCGCCACATCGCAAAGCGGCGTTCGTCCGCGTCCGCCGGAGGAGGTTCGGTGGCCCGGCACGTCGCGGTAAACGCGTACCCGACCATGGCACCGAGCTCCGGGAACAGGCAGCGGATTCCGCTCGACATGAAACCGGCGGTGCGCGGGCGCACGTTGAACACTTCCACGCCGTTGGCCACGGCCGGCGTGGGAATCGCGCGGAGCCGCTCGAGCACGTCGGGAGACAGCGGGGTAGACATGCAATCCTCCGCAACGCATGAGATGCCGTCGCGACACATTCTCGCGGCGGCGAGGGGACACCTGCCCGAGGAGCGCACACGCGCGCCGCGCTGATGCCGCAGTGGCAGCGCAATCTCTACACGTTGTGGGCGGCACAGTTCCTGGCGATGGTCGGGCTGTCGCTCGTGGTGCCGTTTATGCCGCTGTACATCGGCACCCTCGGCGTGGCGCCGCTCGCGGCCGTCGAGCGGTGGAGCGGTACCCTGTTTGCGGCGCCGTTTCTCATGCAGACCATCGCCGCACCGCTGTGGGGTGTGTTGGGCGATCGGTACGGCCGCAAGCTGATGGTCATCCGGGCGCTCGGCGGGATCGGGTTTACGAACATCTTGGCCGCGCTCGTCCTGAACGTGTGGCAGCTGCTCGTGCTGAGAGCGGTGCAGGGGGGCGTGAGCGGGTTTGTGGCCGCGACGAACGCGCTGGTCTCGGCGGCGATGCCGCGTGATCGCCTCGGGGCCGCCATGGGCCTGCTGCAGACGTCGATGACGGCCGGGAGCGTGGTCGGGCCGCTGATCGGCGGCGCGCTCGCCGACCTCGTCGGCTACCGGTACGTCTTTCTGGTGAACGGGTTCCTGTGCTGGGTTGGGGCGGCGGTGGTGCTGCGCGGCGTGCGGGAAGCCCCGGTGGCAGAGCAGGCGATCGCGCGGCCCGGCGTTCGCGAAAACCTCGCGTATTTCCTCGCGTCGCCCGCGCTGCGCACCACGGGCCTGTTCCTGTGCGCGAGCCAGATGGCGGTCATGGTCATCGAGCCGATCTTCCCGGTCTACGTACAGACGTTGGGCGTGCCGACGGCCCACGTGGCGACCGTGGCGGGGTTCCTGTTCTCGGTCACCGGCATCGCCGCGATCTTCGGGGCCCCGGTGTGGGGACGCGCCTCGGACCGGTACGGGGAGGCGCGCGTGCTCGTGATCGTGCTGTGGGGCGCGTGTTTCGCGTACGCGCTGCAGGCGGGCGTGCATTCAGTGTACACCCTGTTCGTGTTTCGCGCCCTCCTGGGCTTCTTCGTCGCCGGCGTGCTGCCGCCGCTGTACGCGATCGTGGCGCGGTTCACGCCGGCGGAACGCCTCGGCGCGATCATGGGCGTCACCAGCAGCACGATCATGGTCGGCAACCTGATCGGTCCGATCGTCGGCGGCGTGGGCGCGGCCGCGTTCGGCATCCGGCCAATTTTTGGCATGGCGTCGGCGATCCTGGCGGTCTGCGCCGTCGGGGTGGGTGGGCTGGCGCGCGCACGGCAGGAGCCGGACGCCTCGCGGCATATTGTGAGTTCAGAAGGAGGCGATCGGTGACCGGAGGCTTTGTCGGCTTCGCGGTGCGCCGCATTCTCGCGGCGGTCCCAACGCTGTTCGGCGTCACGCTGATCGTATTTTTCATGGTCCGTATGCTGCCGGGCGATCCCGCCCGCCTCCTCGCCGGGTTGAACGCGACGGAGGACGAAGTCAGCCGCATCCGCGTGCAGCTGGGCCTGACGCGGCCCGTGCCCGTGCAGTACGAGATCTTCATCGCAAACCTGGTGCACGGCAATCTCGGGCAGTCCGTGGTCACGCAGGCCCCGGTCTCCTACGAGATCGGCACGCGGTTGCCGGCGACCGCGCTGCTGGCCGCCACGGCGACGGTCATTTCCGTGGCGGTGGGGGTCGCCTCCGGAATCGTCGTCAGCACGCGGCAATACACGGCGACGGACTACCTCGTCACGGTGCTCGCCCTCGCCGGGATCAGCATCCCGGTCTTCTGGGGCGGCTTGATGCTCATGGTTGTGTTTTCCGTGGGCCTCCACCTGCTGCCCGCGGGCGGCGACAACGCGCCGTCGAGCTTGATCCTCCCGTCCGTCGCGCTCTCCGCGTTCGCGCTGGCGACGATCGAGCGCCAGACGCGGAGCAGCATGCTGGAAACGCTTCATCAGGACTATATCCGCACGGCGCGCGCGAAAGGGCTCGGCGGCCGCGTCGTCGTCTACCGGCACGCGCTCCGGAACGCGCTGATCCCGGTGATCACCGTGGCGGGCTTGCAGTCGGCCACGCTGCTCGGGGGCGCGATCCTGACCGAGCGCACGTTTTCCTGGCCGGGCATCGGGACGCTGCTCGTGAACGCGATCCAGGCGCGGGACTACCCGATCATCCAGGGCGTGGTGCTGCTCTTCGCGGTCACGTTTCTCGTGGTCAACCTCGTGGTCGACATCCTCTATGGCTACATCGACCCGCGTATTCGGTACGGTTGAAGCGCGGACCGAGCGGGAGTTTCACCACCCGCTCGCCGTCCTCCGCCGCCTCCGGCGCAACAAGACCGCCGTGGCGGGCCTGGCGATCCTGCTGGTGCTCGCCGGATCGGCGGTGCTGGCCGGCGTCGTCCTGCCGTACAATCCCGATACCGCCGACTTCAACGCGGTCCTGCAGGGGCCCACGCTGGCGCACCCGTTCGGCACGGATCAGCTCGGGCGCGACCTGCTGACGCGCGTGGTGTACGGTGGCCGCTTCTCCCTCGCGATCGGCGTGATCGCGGTCGCGTGCGCCCTCGCTATGGGCGTGCCGCTTGGCCTGGTGTCCGGATACTACGGCGGTATCGCCGACCTCGTCATCCAGCGCGTCATGGACGTGGTGCTGGCCTTCCCTGGGTTCCTGCTCGCCCTGACCCTGATCAGCCTGCTCGGCGTGGGCCTGCCGAACGTGATCCTGAGCGTCGCCATCTCGACGATGCCCGTGTATGTGCGGTTGATCCGGGGGGTGACGCTTGCCGCACGCGAGCTGACCTACGTGGAGTCTGCGCGGTCCGTCGGGATGCGCGACTGGCGCATCATGCTTCGCCATGTGCTGCCGAACACCGCGGCGCCCCTGATCGTGCAGTCTACCATCCAAATCGGCATCGCCATCCTGACCGCGGCCGGGCTCGGCTTCCTCGGCCTCGGCGTCAAGCCGCCGACGCCCGAGTGGGGCACCATGCTTGGCGACGCCGTCAACTATTTGTTGTCGTCGTGGTTCATCGCCGCGTTCCCGGGGCTCGCCATCTTCCTGGCCGTGATGGCGTTCAACCTGCTCGGAGACGGGATGCGGGACGCCCTGGATCCCCGGATGAAAGTGCTATAATCGCAGGACGTTCCCCGCTTGACCGTGTAGCGGACGAAGGTTATGCTCGACTGCGAACATATGTTCGCATGACATCTCTCTGTCCGGCTCGTGGAGGGGCGCGATGGCGGACGATCGGGTCATCCTCCATGTCGACATGGACGCGTTTTACGCCTCCATCGAGGTCCGGGACAATCCGGACTACCGCGGGCAACCCGTCATCGTGGGCGCGCCGCCAAACGCCCGCGGGGTCGTGGCCGCCTGCTCCTACGAGGCGCGCGCATATGGCGTCCGGTCGGCGATGCCATCCCGCGAGGCAGCGGCGCGGTGTCCGCACGCGGTGTTTCTCCCGGCCAACATGGAGAAGTATCGGGCGGTTTCGGCGACGCTGTTCGAGGTGCTCGAGACATTCACGCCGCACGTCGAGCCCCTGTCCATCGATGAAGCGTTTTTGGATCTTACGGGCTGCCCGGCACCCGCGGACGCCGAGGCGCGGTCGGACCCGGGCTTGGCCGTCAGCCGCGCGGTCAAGGCGCGCATCCGGGACACGCTGAGGCTCCCCGCCTCGCTCGGGGTCGCGCCGAACAAGTTTCTCGCCAAACTCGCAAGCGAGCTCGCGAAGCCGGACGGCCTGCGTCGCATTCATCGGGACGACGCGCAGGCCACGCTCGACCCGCTGCCCGTCACGATGCTGTGGGGCGTCGGAAAGGAAACCCAGCAGCGGCTGGCCGCCCTAGGGATCTCCACCGTCGGCGCACTCCGGCGCACGCCCACCTCGGCGTTGCGCGCCGCCGTTGGGTTTGTAGCCGAGCGGCTCGCTCAGCTCAGCCGCGGTCTCGACGACCGCCCGGTCGTCGGGGCCGCCGAGGCCAAGTCGATCGGCCGCGAGACCACGTTCGCCCACGACACGGGCATTCCCGACGTCCTGGACCGCGTGCTCACCGAGCTCACCGAGGATGTCGCGGCGCACCTGCGTGCCGACGGCGCGCTCGCGGCCACCGTCACGCTCAAGGTGCGCTACGCCGATTTCCGCACGATCACCCGTGCGGCGACGCTGCCCTGGCCGACGGACGCCGGGGCGGAGTTGCGCGAGGCGATCGGACTCATGTGGCAGCGGCTGCTCCCGCTCGAGCGCCCGGTCCGGTTGTTGGGCGTGACCGCTTCGCGCCTGACGCGGTCGGCGGCGAAGCAGCTCTTGTTGTTCGGCGGGGACCGGCACGAAGGCGTGGATCGGATCCTGGACCAGGTCAACACCAGGTTCGGCGACGGCACCCTGCGCCACGCCAGCGTGGTCGATCCGGACGACCGAGATCGGGACTCCGGTTAGAGCGGTGGTCCTGCGTTCCCCAAGATCTCGTCCCGGAGCGTGCCGATGAACGGCAGGTGCCGGTACCGCTCCCGGTAGTCCAGCCCGTACCCGACCACGAACCGATCCGGGATCTCGAACCCGCGGTAGGCGATGTCCAGGCTCTCCAGGATGCGACGGTACGGCCGGTCGAGCAACGTGCAGATCCGCAGTGACGCCGGCGATCGCGCCTGCAGCAGGCGCATCAGGTACCCCGCCGTCAGGCCCGTGTCGATGACGTCCTCGACCAGCAGGACATGGCGGCCGGTGATCTCGACGTCGAGATCCTTGATGAGCCGTACGACGCCGCTCTGCGCGCGTCCCGCGCCGTAGCTGGTAATCGCCATGAAGTCGATCTCCGCCGGGATCGCGACGGCGCGGCTCAGGTCGGTCAGGAAGTAGACCGCTCCCTTGAGCACGGAGACCAGGAGCGGCGTGCGACCACGGTAGTCGCGGGAAATCTCCCGGCCGAGGTCCTGCACCCGCGCCGCGATTCGGTCGCGGTCGAACAGGATCTCGGCGACGTCCGCGGCCGCCGCGCTCACCGTGCGGCCGTGAGCGGCTCGAGACCGTATTTCAACGCCAACTGTCGGAAGTCACGGCCGTAGAAGATTTTGATGTGGATCCATGGGTATAGCTCTCGTAGGAGGCGGACCTTGCGGTTCTTTTTCGTGACGAGGCTCTGCTTGAGCGTCGTCAGCTCGATGAACAGGTCGAGATCCGGCAGGTAGAAGTCGGGGCTGAAACTCTCGAGAATCCGGCCCTGATCGTTCCACCGGAGCGGAAACGTCCGGGGCTCGTATTCCCATCGAATCCCGTAAAAATCGAGGATTCTGGCGAACTCGGCCTCGCTCTTGTGGGCGAACGTGACCGGGCGG
>JAJPIA010000026.1 GCA_021324975.1 Bacillota bacterium | reverse complement strand
GTATTCGCGGACACTGACAGGGCCCACGTTGCCTCCTGGACGCCGGTGACCGGCATTTTGAGGCAACGGTTCGCTCTTCGGTGTCGATAATTTTGAGGCACTTCGGCGTGTGGACACCCGCGGCCGCCCATGATAGCGTGATGAGCGAGGCCACCGAGATGCGCATCCTCCTTCACACCGGCAAAGGTGGCGTCGGCAAGACGACGGTCTCCGCCGCGACCGCTCTGGCTGCCGCCGCGCGCGGCCACCGCACGCTCGTCATCAGCACCGACGCCGCCCACAGCCTCGGCGACTCGCTCGAGACCGCCATCGGCCCCGAGATCCGGCACCTTGGGTCGAACCTGTGGGCCCAGGAGATCGACGCCATCCGCCAGCTCGAAAAGTACTGGGGCGTGCTGCGACGCTATATGTCGTCGGTGATGCGTGCGCACGGGCTCGATGATGTGGTCGCCGAGGAGCTCGCCAACCTGCCGGGGATGGAAGAGATCGCCAATCTCATGCAGCTCACTGCGCTCGCGCGCGACGGCCGGTTCGACGTCATCGTCGTGGATTGCGCGCCGACAGGGGAGACCATGCAGCTCTTGAGCTTTCCGGAGATGGCGCGCTGGTGGCTGGAGAAACTGTTCCCGATTCAGCGGGCGGTCGTGCGCGTCACGCGCCCGGTGGTTCAGCGATTCGTCGAGATCCCGCTGCCCGGCGACGAGGTCTTCGACGCGGTGAAAGAGCTGGTCCTCAACGTGGACCAGATGCACGGTCTCCTCGCGGACCCGCGCACGACGTCGATCCGCCTCGTGCTGAACTTAGAGAAGATGGTCATCAAGGAAGCGCAGCGCGCGTACACGTACTTCAGCCTCTTTGGGTACGGGATGGACGCCGTGATCATCAACCGCGCCCTGCCTCAGGATGCCGATGGCGGCTTCCTCAAACCCTGGATCGAGGCACAGCGGGGCTACCGCGCCCTCGTCCAGGAAAGTTTCGCCCCGCTGCCCATCCTCGAACTGCCGCTCGCGGAGCGTGAGGTTGTCGGCCGCACCGCCCTCACCCGCGCCGCCCGCGCCCTCTACGGCGACCGCGACCCGGTGGCGCGCCTCTACGCGGATACGCCGCAGCGGATCCAGCGGCGGGACGGCCGCTACGTTCTCTCCCTCGCCGCGCCGTTTGTCGCCAAGGGCGCGGTCGACGTCTCGCAGAAAGGCGCCGACCTCATCGTCCGCGTGGGGGATTACAAGCGCAATCTGACGCTGCCGCGAACGCTCGCGTCGCTCGTGGCCACGGGCGCGCGCGTGGAGCACAACCGGCTACTCATCACGTTTGCCAAGGAGGCGGGCAGAAATGGCCACTAAGCAACAGAACCGGCGGCCGCGGCGCGACCGCAGCGTTGACGGGACTCGGGTCGCGCGGGCGCTCGGCGACCTGGTCCCGTCCACGGCGCTCGGGCATCTCCGACAGGCGCGCCGCGAGGTCCTGCTCGCGATCCGCGACGTGTTGGACCACGCGATCTCCCGGGCGGAGGCGCCCGGGCAGGCCCGGCGGCTGCGCCGTGTGAAGGTGGAGTGAGGTCCGGCCGGCCTCTACGACCTCTACGAGATGAGACGCCGCATGCCGCCCCGGTCGTCCTTGGGAACCCACTCCGGGAACCACCGCCGCATGACCGCCTCGTCATCGCGCCGCTCTGCGGGGATGACGCGCGCGATCTCCGCGAGCCGGTGAACCGCCTCGTCGTTGAGGGTGACGCCGAGCCCGGGGCCCGGGGGCACGGCGACCGACCCGTCGGCCGCGTTGAACTCGAACGGCTCGTTGACGATGTCCCAGCCCTGCTGCCATGGATAGTGCGTGTCGCTCGCGTACGTCAGCTGCGGGATCGAGCCCGCGGCGTGCAGCATGGCCGCAAACGAGATGCCCAGGTGCGTGTTGGAGTGCTGCGATAGCCCGAACCCGAAGACCTCCGCAACCCGGCCCAGGTGCGCCAGCGCCTGCACCCCGCCCCACCAGTGATGGTCGGCCAGGATGACCCGCGCCGGCCGCCGCGCAACGGCCTCAGGCAGGTCGGCGAATCCGGTGATGCACATATTCGTCGCCAGCGGCATCCGCGTGTGGTGCGCCACGTCGCTCATGGCCTCGGCGCCGGCAACCGGATCCTCGTAGTACTCCAGCCCGATCTGCTCCAGCGCCGGGAGGAGATTCACCGCCTGCGCCGGCGTCCATCCCGCGTTGGGGTCGATCCGGAGCCCCCACGCGTCGCCAAAGCGTGCCCGCAGGAGCCGCAGGGCCTCGACCTCGGCCTGGGGCGCCAGCACGCCGCCCTTGAGCTTGAGCACACGGAACCCGTAGCGTCGGACAAACTCCTCGGCTTCCGCGACGATCGCCTCCGGGGTGAGGATGGCCCCGCCCCACGCAAACATCCCGAGCGGCCCACGAGGCATGGGAGCGCCGGCCGGGGTAGCGAGCCAGTCCTCCGGCGTGGCGAACTTGAAGAACAGATAGGCGGACAACGGAACGCGATCCCGCACTGCGCCCCCGAGCAGGTCGGCGACGGAGCGGCCGGTCGCTTTGCCGATGAGATCCAGACACGGCACCTCGAAGGCGCTCTGTACCCGAGGCCGGTCCGGAAACAGAACCCGGAGCCGCGCCCGGTGAAACGGGTCCACGCCGAGGAGACGCGCTCCCGCTTGCTCGAGCTCGGCCTGCAACCGCGTGCCCCCCGACATCTCGCCGAGGCCGGTGAGCCCTTCGTCGGTGTGCACCTCGATCACGTTGCGCAACGCGTACGGCTGGTGGCAGCCGATCACGTTGCGTAGCGGAAGGTCCGGCACGGCGACAACCGTGATCCTGATCGCGGAGATGCGCATGCGCCGCCTCCTCGTCGTCCGCATTGTACCATCCAGACCACCGGGTTCCGAGCCGGGTCGAACCGTAGGCCGGCGATCCGCCGCCGAGCCGGCGGGATCAAGCAAGACGGCCCGGGCCGTGTACGGCCGCGGACGCGGGGAAAATATCTTCGAACCGGCTCGAGAAGCCTGAGACCGGCCCTGCCGGCACTGACCCACGGTCCCGGCGGCGGCCTCTATGCGTGAAGGAGGTTTGTGCCATGCGTGGTCATCTCATCCAGCGCCGGGTGACGGCGGCAGGGTGGCCGGTCGTCCTGCTGGCCTTGAGTGTTGCGCTCCTGCCCACCGCGTCCGACGCAAAGTCGCCGCAGGAGATCGACGCCGGCGTCGATGCCGCGCTCGCGCGGTTTACGCACCAGGTAGGTGGCGCCGACGCGGTGCTCAGGGACGCCAAAGGGGTGCTCGTCATCCCCGATGTCGTCCAAGCCGGCTTTGGCATCGGCGGTCAGTACGGCCAGGGCGCGCTGCGCGTCCGCGGGCAAAGCGTCGGCTATTACAGTCTCGCGGCCGGCTCCGTCGGCTTTCAGCTCGGCGTGCAGAAGAAGGACGTCATCCTCGTGTTCCTGCAGGAGGGTGCGCTCGACAAGTTCCGCGCCAAGCAAGGCTGGCAGGTGGGCGTCGACGGGTCCGTCGTGCTGGTGAACGTTGGCGCGCACGGGTCCATCGATACGGCAACGCTCAACCAGCCGATCGTAGGGTTCGTCGTGGGGCAGCAGGGTCTCATGTACAACCTCACGCTGCAGGGCACGAAAATCACGCGGCTCCGAGAGTAGCCGTAGCGCCGTCTATCGAAAAGCCAGAGACGATCTAGCGAAGCGTGCCCACACACCGGGCCGGCCGGCTGTATCCGCGGGAGGATTCCGGCAACGCGAAAGAAGGGTTTCGGCCGGGGCAGGCTCGGACCTCAGCGCCCTCGAATTTCGAGCCTGGGAGCCGCGGCGCGTGCGTTGACGCAGCCGCCGCGGCTCATCAGGAGGTGGGGCATTGAAGCGACGTGCGTTCCTGGGCTCGGCGTTGGCGGGGACGGGCTTAGCGGTATTGGGCGGCTGGCGTCGCACGGCCGTCGCCGAGGCGGCGTCGGCCCGGCGCGGCGGCACCCTGACGTGGGCGTACACGACGATCCCGTTGCGGCTCGATCCGTTGTGGACGCAGGCGCGGACCGACAGCATCATCATCTCGAACATCGCGCAGGGGCTGGTCCGCGCCAACCCCACCGCGACCGCCGTCGAACCGGCGCTCGCGGAGCGTTGGTCCGTAAGCGGCAACGGGTTGACGTACACCTTTTTCCTGCGCAGCGGCGCGCGGTTTCACGACGGGCGGCCGGTGACGGCGGACGATGTGATCGCCTCGCTGGAGCGCTCACGGACGCTCGGCGTCTACAAATGGAGCCTCGCCGACGTCAAGACGATCGCGAAGCTCGACGACAAGCGGGTGGCGATCGTCCTGAACGCGCCGGTGGCAAGCATCCTCGCGCGCCTCGCCATGATCTCCAACGCCATCTTCCCGAAGGACCAGGTGACGTCGACCGGACAGCGGGAGCTGACGAAGCCCATCGGCACCGGGCCGTTCATGGTGCGGGAATGGGTCGCCAACGACCACCTCACGCTTGACGCCAACCCGCACTACTGGGAACTGGCGCCGGACGGCAAGCCGTACCCGTACCTCGACGGCCTGGTCATCAAGCAGGTCCCCGAAGACACCACCAAGGTACTGCAGATCCAGGCCGGCGACCTCGGCGGCGCCGAAGCGATCCCGTTCAGCCAGGTCCCGGCGTTGAAGCGCGACCAGCGCGGCCAGCTCCTAACGTTCCCGCAGCAGCAGGTCTACTTCATGGTCGTTCAGCTCACGCGGCCGCCGTTCGACGACGTGAAGGTCCGCCAGGCCATGAGCCTTGCCCTCGACCGCAAAGTGTTTGTCGATCGCGCGACGGCGGGCCTGGCCGTTCCCGCGAATTCCTTCATGCCGAAGAGCGGCCTGTATTGGAACGGCCACGCGAGCCTCCCGTACGACCTGACCAAGGCCAAGCAGCTGATGCGGGAGTCCAAGTACCCCAACGGACGCGGCGGCATCACGCTGCAACTCCCGAGCGGGAGCCAAATCGGCCGCGACAACGCGGTGCTCGCCCAGCAGATGTGGGGCGAGATCGGCCTGCAGGTGCAGATCCAGGAAGTCGACGGTTCCGCGCTCTCGGCCGCATGGTACAAGAGCAACTACGAAGCCATCTCCGGATACCAGTGGACAAACGGCATGATGGATCCGGACCAGCTCGTCCAGTTCTTTTTCATCGATCCGCGGATGAACACCGGCTACCAGCCGAGCGACCAGGCCGTGCGGATGGTCAAAGCGGCGGCCGAGGAGCTCGATCCTGCGAAGCGCCGCCAACTGTACGACCAGATCCAGACCATCTACAACACCGACGTCGGCGGGACGATCTCCCTCTACTACACCCCGTCGGTGAATTACCTCACCCCACACGTCCGGGACTTCTATCGGACCCCGCTCGGTGTCCCGCTCTATTGGAAGACGTGGCTGGCCCGGTGAGGTAGGCTCCCGCGCGCGGTCCCGGGAGCGGCCATGAACCGCCGCAGATACATCGCTGGGCGGCTCGGCCAGATGGGGGTCACGCTGGCCGTGCTCGCGGTGCTCGTATTCTACATGATCCGGCTCATCCCCGGGGACCCGGCGGTGACCATGCTCGGCATCCAGGCCACGCCGGATGCGGTCGAGCAACTGCGACACCAGCTGGGCCTCGATCGTCCGGTGCCGGTGCAGTTCGCCATCTTCATCACGGGCGCGGCGCGCGGCGATCTCGGCGAATCGGTGCTCGCGCGCGTGCCGGTCGCCACCCTGGTTCGGCAACGCCTGCCATTGACGCTCTTCCTGGTCACGTACGCGATGGTGCTCGCGACCCTGATCACCGTGCCGCTCGGGACCGTGGCGGCGCTGCAGCGTGACCGGCCGCTCGATCAGGCGATCCGGGGGTTCTCGGTGTTCTGGATCTCCACGCCGAGCTTCTGGGTGGGCATCCTCATGTTGATCGCGTTCGGCGTGAAGCTCGGCCTGTTCCCCGTCGGCGGCGGCGGCCGGACGTTCGCCGAGCACGTCTACTATCTGTTCCTGCCCGCGTTGACCATGGGGCTCGGCGTCTCCGCGGTGCTCACGCGCAACCTGCGCGACTCGATCCTCGCCACGCTGACCGCCGAACACGTCGTGGTCGCCCGTGCCAAAGGCCTGCCGGCCCGACGCATCGTGACGCGCCACGTGCTGCGGAACGCCGTCATCTCGACGGTCACGTTGCTCGGGTTGTACATCGGCTTTCTCGTCGGGGGCTCCGTGATCATCGAATCGGTGTTTGCGCTGCCCGGCATGGGAAGCGAGATGGTGTCCGCGATTCTCGGCCGGGACTACCAGGTCGTCCAGGGCTTCACCCTCGTGTACGCCGTCCTCGTGTCCGTCGTGTACTTGCTGACCGATGTCGCCTATGCGCTCATCGACCCGCGAATCTCGCTCTAGCGGGCCCGCCGCTCGCGGGGCCGCGCCCGCGACATGATCGTCCAGGAACGGGCGGCCGGCGCCGCGGGGATACGACCCGCGCGGCGTTCCACCGTGCGGGTGTGGCTGCGAAGCCCCTCGCTCGTCGTCGGGCTGGCCCTGGTCCTCGGTGTCCTGGCCGTGGCCGCGCTGGCGCCGGTTGTTGCACCGTACAACCCGATCAAACAAAACTACAGCGTGGCCGTGCAGCCGCCCGGCGCCGCGCACCTCCTGGGCACGGACAAATTCGGGCGCGACCAACTGTCGCGCATCCTCTATGGGACGCGCATCGACCTCGCCGTGGGCCTCATCTGCACGTTCATCCCCCTATTGATCGGCGTCGGCGTGGGCGCGGTCTCCGGCTACTATGGCGGGGTCATGGACACGCTGTTCATGCGGATCATCGACGTGCAGGTGGCATTCCCGTTCTACGTGCTGTTGATCGCGATCGTCGCCGTGCTGGGGCCGGGCCTGATCAACATGTACTACGCGCTGATCCTCGTCGGCTGGGTCGCCTTCGCGCGCTTGATCCGGGGCGAGATCCTCGTCGCCAAGCAGCTCGAGTATGCGCTCGCGGCGCGGGCCATCGGCTGCGGGGACGCGCGCGTGATCGCGCGCCATCTGCTGCCCAACGTGATCGGCCCCGCCCTCGTGTTTGCGATGTCGGCCGTGGTGCTCAACATCCTCGCCGGGGCGTCCTTGAGCTTTCTCGGCCTCGGCGTCCAGCCGCCCATCCCGGAATGGGGGGCCATGATCGCGGAGTCGCGCGAATACGTGATGACCGCCTGGTGGCTGCCGGCGTTCCCCGGCCTCGCCATCACGGTCGTGGGCATCGCCTTTAGCTTGATCGGCGACGGTCTCTCCGGATTTTTGCGGCCCCGCCGCTCCTGACGCCCACCATTTCGCGCGAGCGCGCCCCGCGCCGACCCCGACGCGCGCGCAACCGACCTCCGGACCCCGCCCCTCAGGGCTGCGTCGATCAGGCCGGCCGGTACGTCATGTCCGTATCCAGCGGCCACACCGGGCGCGTCACGCGGCGGTATGGGAACGAGGCGAGGTTGAGCGTCGTCAGCCCCGGAGAGTCGGCCGTCAGAATGTGCGCCGCGAGCGGCTCAAAGCCCGCGCGAAAGTGCTGGCTCGACTTCAGCGCGACGATCTTGCAGCGGGCAACCTCGATGCCGTGCAGCAGAAAGACCTCCGGGTCCATGGTCTGCTCGCGCACGGACGACACCAGCACGTCAACGGCGCCGATGCGGAGCCGGGCCATCCGGCCGAGATCGGCCTGCGCACCGCGCCCCATCGGCGACCGCCGCACGAATCGGCCGTCGGTCAGCGACGCCACGTAGGCCTCGGACTCGATCGGCGCTCCGTGCATCCGGTCGGATTTGCCGCCGAGGCGGACGCGGATGGTCGCGCCGACGCCCGCGGCGTGCGCCTGGGCCGCCGTCTCGCGGTCGTAGATGAAGCCGAAGCACGTGTCCGGGGCATTCACGTCCAGGAGCGCCCGCAGCAGGTGCGTACCGTCGCCAGGCGCGCCGCCGCCCGGGTTGTCCGACGTTTCGTTGATCACGACCGGGCCGCCCTCGAGCGCCAGGGCTTGGCGCACGGCATCGGCCGGGCCGGGCGTCTGCCGCAGCAAGCCACGGCGTACCTCCCACGCATAGGATGCCACGTCCTCGGCCGCTTCGCGGGCCGCCGCGGCGTCGCCATCCGCGATGGCGATCACGGAGGCCGCGATCGGTGGAATATCAGTGTGGGCGAACCCGTGCACGAACGTGCAATCGATGATGCCGGGCTTGGCCTCCCAGCCCCAGCAGCGCTCATTGACCTCCTTGAGCGGGCTCAGGCTCGTGGCAGTCGTGGGGACGAGCATGGGGATGCGGGTGAGATGCATCCGGGGCTGTGCGCGGCCGGTCACGATGCGCTGCGCGAGCTCGACCGCCTCGGCGCCGCGCTCGTACGCGTCGACGTGCGGATAGAAGTTCACGGTCAGGAGCGCCGTCGCATGCCGTGTCATCTCGGGGGTCACGTTGGCGTGCAGGTCGAGCGTGACGACGACCGGCAGGGCCGGCCCGACATCGGCGCGCAGTTTCCCCAGGAGATCGCCCTCCAGGTCATCGGCATCCTCCGCGACGCCCGCCCCGTGCAGGGCCAGGCAGATCGCGTCGACCGGACCCGCTGTTCGCAGGGCGCCGAAGAGCGTGTCCAGGATCGCTTCGTAGGCACGCCGGCTGATCGTCCCGGACGGCGTCGCCTGCGTCGCAAACGTCGGGGCGACCTCGATGCCGAGACGGCCCGCGGCGTCCAGCATGCCGCCCAGGTAGCTGCGGACGGAGCGGTGCCGCCGGACGATGTCCTGCCCCAGGGCCCATTCCCGCGCGCGAAACTCATCCAGTTCCGTGAGCGCCGGGCAAAACGTGTTGGTTTCGTGGGCGACTTCGCCGATCGCGATACGCACCGTCCACTCCTCTTCACCGTGACCGTTGCTGCAGATCCTCGGTAAACAACCGGTTGAGGTCCGACCCGGGGGCGGCCTCCGCAAAGGCGTCAAACCGCCCGGCCACGAGATCCTGGGCCGCGCGCATGAACCCGCCCCACGCCGCGCGGGCCAAGGCCCCGCCCACACTGATCCGCCGCACGCCGAGCTCCGCCGCGTCCTTGACCGTGAGCCCGATGGCTCCCCCGATCAACAGATTGACCGGCTTCGGCGCGACCGCGCGGACCACCGCCGTGATCTGCTCGCGCGTGTGGATCCCGGGCGCGTACAAGCAATCCGCGCCGGCCTCGGCGTACGCGCTAAGCCGGCGCAGCGTCTCGTCAAGATCCGGCCGTCCCGCGATGAAGCCCTCGCTCCGGCCGACGAGCAGGACATCGCCGCCGGCCCGGTCGATGGCGGCGCGCGCCGCCCGGATGCGGGCCACGGCGACGTCGAACGAGTACAACGGGCGCGACGCATCGCCGGTGGAATCCTCGATCGAGAGGCCGGCGACGCCGGTGTCCACGCACAGGCGCACGTTTTGCGCCACACCGTCGGGATCGTCCGCGTACCCCGACTCGAAGTCGGCGTTTACCGGCACATCCGAGGCGTTCACGATGGCGCGGATATGCTCCAGCATCGGATCGCGCGTCAGTGCCCAGTCCATATCCGGCAGCCCCATCGAGAACGCGGCGCCCGAGCTCGTGGTGGCCAGCGCCTTGAAGCCGAGGTGTTGCAGGTACCGCGCGGTGCCCGTGTCCCAGGGGTTGGGGATCACAAAGCAGCCGGACTGGTGAAGCTCCCGAAACAGACGGCGTTTCTCGGCGAGCGCGGGCATGTCCCCCTCTTCCGCGCGCCGCCGGGCGATGCCTCCCCGGCGTGGGCGCCCGCCTCGCCTGTCACCGGGTCGGGCGAAGATATGCCTACGCCGTGCCGGGCAAGAGCGCGTCCTCCTCCAGGTGGCGGACCATGACCGTCATGCGGGCCTGTGTGGCGCGGCGCTGCGCGGAGTCACAGTTGTTCGCGGTGCCGCGGCTGATCGCGACCGTGCCTTCCGGCTGCGCGCCCGCGGGCGCCCGGTCCGGCGCTCGGTAGACGCGCCACTCGTACCCGCGCGGCTCCAGCGGTGTGATCTCGATGGCATAGACATACCATCCCTGACGCACCGGGCACGGCGCCCGGCACTCGCGCTTGGCCATCGTGCAACGCCCATCCATTCATAAACTCCCCCCCTGGTGATGTGCGGCGGGCGCCGGGTTCGTGACGCGGCGTCCTTGGTGATCGCCGGGGCTCCGTGGCGATCGCCGGGCGCGGGGAGGAACCCAACCAGCCGCGTGCTCACGGCAGGCCCACCCGCAACGCGGTGCCCCGCCGCAGACCACAGGGGTTCAGCGAACGAGCGCGAAGCTTGATTGACCGTGAGCATCGATTTTCTCGTCACATCATTCGTCATCGTCGTGTCGCCCGGAACGGGTGTGCTCTATACGCTGTCGGTCGATCTTCTTCTTCGCCTTCCTCCCCCAGTTCACGAGCATCCGCGAGCCGCACCCCGTCGCGCGCATGCTGGAGCTGAGCGCCGTGTTCATGCTGCTGACGTTCGTCGTGTTCGTCGGGTACGGATTGTTCGCCGCGGCCGTGCGCAGCCGCGTCATCGCGCGACCGCGGGTGCTGGCGTGGATGCGGCGCACGTTCGCGGCCGCGTTTGTCGCGCTCGCCGCCAAGCTGGCGCTGGCCGACCGGTAGGCGGAGATCCTCGCGAGCACCCTGCGGGAAGCGCTCGCCGGCAAGCATCGCCACCGCCGAGATGAACCGGCAGCCATTCACTCCGCCGGCGTCGAATGACCACACGACCTGACCGCCCCACCACCATCCCAGAGGTGCGCCCATGAGACTCGATGGGATTCACCATGTTACCGCCACTACGGCCGATGCGCCGCGGAACGTCGATTTTTACACGCGGCTGCTCGGCCTCCGATTGGTCAAGAAAACGGTCAACCAAGATGATCCGACCGTCTATCATCTGTTCTACGCTGACGAACACGGCAGCGCCGGCGCCGACCTCACGTTCTTCGAGTACCCGGGAATCCAGCGCGGCCGCGTCGGCGCGGGAATGGTGCACCGGATTGCCTGGCGCGTCGCCTCGGCCGAGGCGGTGGGCTTCTGGGAAGATCGGCTGCGGCATGACGGCATCGCCACGACGCGCGACGGGGAGAGCCTCCGCTTCCAGGATCCCGAGGGGCTCGGGCTGGAGCTTCGTACCGTGGCGACGCACGACACCCCGCTCCGGGCCCTGCATCCGGAGATCCCGGCCGAACTGGCGCTCCAGGGGTTCGACGGGGTGCGCGCCTACAGCGCAGATCCCGGGCGCAGTCGGCGCTTCCTCGAGGAGACGCTCGGCTTCGCCCCGCAAGGTGACGGGCGATTCGAGGTGCGGGGCGAGCGGCGGGGGGCGTTCTACGCCTACGATCAGAGCGCGACCCGCGGCACGGGCGGCGCCGGCACCGTGCACCACGTCGCCTGGGCGTCGTCCATGGAAGACCACCCCGCCTGGCGAGACCGGGTCCGCGAGGGCGGCGGTCATCCAACCCCGATCATCGACCGATTTTACTTTCACTCGATCTACTTCCGCGAGCCAAGCGGCGTACTCTTTGAGATTGCGACGGTTGGACCCGGCTTCGCGACGGACGAGCCGGCGGAGCATCTGGGTGAACGACTCTCGCTTCCGCCGAAGTTCGAGCACCTGCGCGCGGAGCTCGAGCGAACCCTGACGCCGCTTCCGGCCACAGGCCGACCGGGCCGGGTGGCGCGGGAGACAAGCGCGTAGATGGCGTACTTCCTCGCGAAAACCGATCCGCACACGTACTCCATCGATGACCTCGAGCGCGAGGGAACGACCGTGTGGGACGGGGTCCGCAATCCGGCGGCCGTCAACGCGATCAAGCGAATGCAGCCCGGCGACATGGTCATCATCTACCATTCGCAGCCGGACACGGCCGTCGTCGGGCTGGCGGAGGTCGTATCGCCGCCGCGGCCTGCCAGGAATGACGCGCGCTCGTGGGTCGCCGACTTTCGATACCTCAAGCGCGCGAAGCGCCGGGTGACGCTTCGCGAAATCAAGGACTCGCACCGGTTCGACGACTGGGCCCTCGTGCGCCAAGGCCGTTTGAGCACGATGGATGCGCCGATGGAGTTCTGGAAGTGGTTGCAGCGCCAAGGCGCTTTCTAGGAGGGAGCAAGCGGAATGGCGGAACTCTGGCAGCTCGACGCTCACGACCTGGCCGCGGCCATCAGGAACCGCTCCGTGTCCGCGCGGGAGGCCGTGGAGGCCCACCTCACGCGCATTGACGCGTTAAATCCCCGCCTCAATGCGCTGACGGCCGTCCTGGCGGAGCAGGCGCTCGCGGCGGCCGCGGCGGCGGACGGGACCGTCGCGCGCGGCAGACCCGCGGGTCCTCTCCTCGGCGTTCCGGTGACGATCAAGGAAAACATCGATCTCGCCGGGACGCCCACCACTTGGGGCGCCCCCGCGCTCGCGACGGCCGTGGCTCCCGTCGATGCGCCCCACGTGGCTCACCTACGCGCCGCCGGCGCGATTGCGATCGGCCGGACCAATCTCCCGGACTTCGCGTTGCGGTGGCATACGGATAGTGCGCTCCGGGGCGCGACGGTCAACCCGTGGGACGCGTCCCGCACGCCCGGCGGATCGAGCGGCGGGGACGCGGTCGCCCTCGCCACCGGCATGACGGCGCTCGGCGTCGGCAACGACTTCGGTGGGTCGCTGCGGTGGCCGGCCCAGTGCTGTGGCATCACCGCGATCCGCCCCACTCTGGGGCGCGTGCCCGATGCGGCCGCGCTGCCACCCGTGAATTGGCCGATCGGCGCGCAGCTCATGAACGTGCAGGGTCCGATGGCGCGGCGGGTCCGGGATCTCCGGCTCGCCCTCGAGGTCATGAGCCGGCCGAGCCCGCGTGACCCATGGTACGTGCCGGCCCCGCTCATCGGACCCCAACCGGAGGCTCCCGTGCGCGTCGCGCTCGTGCGGGATCCGGGCGGCCTTGGCGTAGACCCCGCCGTCGCGGCCGGCGTCGCACGGGCGGCCCAGGCGCTGTCGTCGGCCGGCTACGCCGTCGAGGAACTCTCCCCTCCGTCGGTCGAGCACGCCGCGGAGCTGTGGATCCGAATGGCCGCGGTCGACATACAGGCGGTACGATCTACGATCGAACCGATCATGTCGGAGACGGCCCGGGCGTCGCTCGCGCTCGAGATAGCCGCCGCCCCGCGTGTCGATTTCTCGGAATATCGGCAGGCGTTCATGGGACGGCAGGGGCTCCTGCGAGCCTGGTCGGAGTTTTTGACCGACTGTCCGCTTGTGCTCGCGCCGGTCGGCACGATCCCGCCATTTCCCGTCGGCGCCGACCTCGACGCTGAGAAGCTCCCCGCGATCGCGCAGGGCCTCCGGATGGTCGTGGCCGTAAACCTCCTGGGCCTGCCGGCGGTCGCGGTACCGGCCGGCCAGGCGGATGGCCTGCCACAGGCCGTGCAGATCATAGGCGCCCGATACCGGGAAGATCTGTGCCTCGATGCCGCGGAGGCGGTGGAAACACAGCTCGGGACGCTGACACCCCTCGACCCGCGTTGACGCCCGGCGCGTAGGCGGCTCTGAACGCCCATGGCGCCGCTCAGCAGCGCGGTCAACGCAAAGACGCCCGGCTCCCGCACCGGATCCCGTATGTGCCCCAGGGCGAAGGTCCAATAGGCGAGCGCGGCGATCAGCACTCCGCCTTCGGCGGCCAGCACGCCGGCCAGGCGGTTGGCGCGCCGCGCTGCCAGGGCCGCCACCGTCGCACCCCCGAAAAACGACGCGAGCGCGAGCAAGGCACGAACTGCGGCACTCCACCGGCCCTCGCCGGCGAAGAGGCCAAGCAGGACCGTGTTACCGGTCATGTTTGCGGTAAACAATCCCAGCGCGAGATAGCTTACGGCGTCCAAATAGCCGGCCGCTCCGCTGAGCAAGAGCGCCACACGCCGCCTTGGCGTCGAGCGCACCGAGGCCGCCGCCGTCACGCGCTCACACCGCCTCTCCGCGCTGCCGGTCTTATCGGCCTCGCGGGTGCGCACTGGGGCCGCCGATGCTGATCGACGGCGCGCAGCGCACGGTGCAATTGCTCTGGGAGCGAGTCTCAGGCTCCCCGTAGACTTCCGCGGCGCGCGCGGGCCGCCCGCGCGCGCCGTCAACCGTCAACCTCCGCGCGGCGTTTCCACCCCCCGCTCCAGGGCCGAGCGGGTGACCGCGGCGACCTCGGTAGCGATGAGTCGCTCGACCTTGCCGACCTCCGCATCGACGCGCGCCGTGACCTCTTTTGACACCGCCGCCGCCTGCTTCGTCGGCGCGGCGTCGGCGACAGACACCGTGCTGATCAGGTCCCCAAGCATATCATTGAGGCCGGCGGGATTGCGCAGCACGTCCCGGTCCGACTGGCGGTGGACGTCGACCAGCACGCCTTCGACCGCCGACAACTGTTCCATCACAGCGGCCGCCCGCGCGGCCAGGTCGCGTGAGCCGGCGTCCGACCCAACGGCCAGCACGTTGAGCCGCTGCTTCAACCGACGGATGCGATTGACCGTCGCGTAGACCTTGCCGAGAGATGCCGTCAATTCGCGCAAAAGCTCGAACTGCTCGCGGTAGGCCTCCGGGGTCGTCGCGAGACGCGGATCCTTCACGACGGAGAAGTCCGCGGCGGTTGTTTCCGAACCGAGCGACAACTCTACCCGATATCGCCCCGGGACGACCGTGGGCCCCGTCGGAGGCTCCGCCGGCTCCGCCAACGGTTGGTTGCGCGGCGGGGCCAGACTCGTGTCGAGCGTCTCAGGCCCCGGGTATTTGAGATCCCACACGAACCGGTTGAGTCCGGGGTGCATTGGCGGTCGCTTCGCGGGCGCCAGCGTGCCGTCGTCGCTGCGGAAGCACACGATCTCGGCTCCCGCGGCATCGCGGAAGGTGAGCGCGAGCGGGCCGGACACACCGTCGGGCAGCCAGTAATAGACGATGGCGCCGCTTGGAGGATTTTCGCCGACGTCGAGATACTCGCGCCCGCTCGTCCCGTCCGGCTTGCGGTAGGTCCGGATGCCGCCGCCCAATCCGGGGGCGACCGCGAATGCGACGCCGCTTGGCCGGAGATTTCGCAGGGCCCCGAAATGCGGCTTATAGCGAACCGTCTCGCGCGGCTCAAAGAGGCGAGAACGCTGTTGGCTCTCCTCGACGCGCCTCAGCGGCGTGATATCGTCCAAGATCCAGAAGGAACGGCCGTGGGTTCCGGCCACAAGGTCCGCCCCCTTGATCTTCAGATCGTAGACCGGCACGACCGGCAGCCCGCCGCCCATGCGTACCCAGTTGCGGCCGTCGTTCAGCGTAAAATAGGCGCCGGTCTCGGTGCCGACGAACAACAACCCCTTGCGGACCGGGTCCGCGCGCACGACGCGGGTAATCTCGTTCTCCGGGAAATCGCCGTTGATCGATTCGAAGCGTCGCCCGCCGTCGGTGCTGCGGAACAGGTACGGACGGTAATCGGCGAGCTTGTAGCAAGTCGCCGCGAGGTAGATCGTATCGGGGTCGTGCGGCGAGATCTCGACGCACCCGACGTAGGCGAGTTCCGGCATGGCGGGCGGGGTGACGTTCCGCCAGTTCTTGCCGCCGTCCCGTGTCACGTGAACGAGCCCGTCATCGGTCGAGGCCCATATCTCGTCGGGCCGGTGCGGCGATGGGGCGATCGACGCGCACGTGGCGTGCACCTCCGCCCCGGCGCTCTCATGCGTGATGTCGCCGCCGGAATGCCCCTGGCGGCTCTTATCGTTGAGGCTCAGATCCGGCGAAATTTCCTCCCAGCTCATGCCCTCGTCGCGGCTCCGGAACACGTGGTTCCCGCCCGCGTACAGGGTGCCGCTGTCGTGCGGCGAGAAGACGATCGGGAACGTCCAGGCGAACCGGTAGCGCATGTCCTTGGGCGCGACGCCGGTCGATTCCTCGGGCCACACATTCACCAGCTGGATCTGCCGGGTGCGGTGATCGTAACGCTGCAACGCGCCGGCGCCGCCGGGGCTCGAGCCGATGGCGCCGCAATAGACCACGTTCGGGTCGTCGGGGTTGACGGCAATAAAACCGCTCTCCCCGGTACCGGGATATGAGCAGTCGCCGAGCGTGATCGCGCCCCAGGCGGTGGCGCTCGGCACCGAGATCGAAGTGTTGTCTTGCTGGGTGCCGTACACGCGATAGGGGTGCTGATTATCGATGTCGATGCGATAAAACTGCGCGGTGGGTTGGTTGTAGATCGTCGACCAGGTCTCACCGCCGTTGAAGCTGACGCAGGCGCCGCCGTCGTTTCCCTCGATCATCCGGTCCGAATCGGCAGGATCGATCCAGAGATCATGATTGTCGCCATGCGGCGTCTGGATCTCGGTGAACCCCGTGCCGCCGTCGGTTGATTTCCACAACTGAAAATTGCCGATGTACACCGTCTCGGCGTGACGCGGGTCGGCGAAGACATGTGTATAGTACCAGGGCCGGTGCATGAGGTCGCGATTGGATGACACGAGCGTCCAATTCTCGCCGTAATCCTCCGATCGGTACAGCCCCGTCTTCTCCGCTTCCGTCTCCACCAGCGCCCACACGCGGCCGGCCCGGGCGGGCGACACCGCCACGCCGATCTTGCCGAGTGGACCGGTCGGTAGACCCGGATATCGCGAGATCTCGGTCCAGCTTGTGCCGCCATCCGTCGAGCGAAACAGGCCGCTTCCAGGGCCCCCGCTCGACAGATTCCAGAAGCTCCGGCGGGTCTGCCAGAAAGCCGCGAAGAAGATGCGGGGGTTGTGCGGGTCTATCGACAGATCGACGGCGCCCGCATCCGCGTTTCGATAGAGTACCTTGCTCCAGGTCCGACCACCGTCTTCCGATCGGAACACCCCGCGTTCCTCGTTCGCGCCGAAGGCGTCACCGAGTGCGGCGACATAGACGAGGTCGGGGTTTTGTGGATGGATGCGGATGCGACCGATGAACCGGGTCTCGCGGAGACCCAAGTGGCTCCAGGTGCGGCCGGCATCGGTCGATTTGTAAACGCCGTCGCCGTAGGAGACATCGAGCCGGATCGAGGTTTCCCCGGTCCCGGCGTAAAGCACATTGGGATCCGATGGGGCGACGGCGAGCGCACCAATCGCGGCCGAGCCGAGATATCCATCGCTCACGCAACGCCAATACGTGCCGCCATCGGTGGTCTTCCACACACCGCCGGCGCAGGCGCCGAAATAGAACACGCTGCGGTCCGTGGGGTCGCCCGCGACGGCGACCACCCGGCCGCCGCGAGGCGGGCCGATGCAGCGCCATTTGAGCGCATTGAGCTTCGCTGCCACGTCGGAACGCTGTGCCATGGAAGGTTCCCCTGTCGCCCGTCCCCCGCCACGCCGACGGCGGTTGCCGCTTCCGGCACCCGGCTTGCCAGACGTTTGCGCAGACACCCGCGCTACAACGATAGGCTATCTTTCGAGAACAACGCGCGGGAACTGCGGCGCCCTCTGGCTTCCGGTTGGACTGATCTCCATGCAGGATTCCATTTTGACCAGCGCACTCCCTTCGCCAAAGCGTGCGATGCTTCCGCGGGAACGAGCAGCACACCCACGGTCGCGCCCCGTTCCCGCATCACCCGCCGGCGTGCGCCAGGTCCCCCAACAAATAATCCACGAGGTACGGGGCCGTATCGGTATCATCCGCCTGAGGGAGCGTCGCGACGAAGCGGCGGGCCATCTCGGTGCACTCGTGGTGGTACCGGGCAGCCTGCACCTGGCCATAGGCATAGGCCTCCCGGGTGTGTGCCAATCGCCACTTCGTCATGCGTTCATCCAGGCGAAGCAGAAAGCACCCAAACCCTTCGGCATGGTAGGCGGCGAAGCACGCCACCGCCATGCCCGCCGCGGACAGTATCACCAGGCCGGCGGCGAGCGTGGGCGACGGGACCAGCGCGTCCGCGCTCGGCGGGATCCCCACGCGGATCAGGTAGACCGCGCGAAGGTAGAGAAGCGCGAGGACGCCAATGACCACCGCGAAGACTCCGTGCGTCACACTCGGGTGACTCCCTTGTCGAAACGCCCGCAGCGCATGTCCCAAGAAATCACCGAGGGCCGCGCCCATCACGGCAAACGAAGCGGTGAGCATCAGGAGCACCGCAGGATCGCCCTCCAAGTAGACGCGGGCGGTGAGGAGCGCCGGGAACCACTCGAGCACCACGGCGAGCAGCGACAGGAGCCCCACGGCCTCAACGGGCCACCCGCGCTCGTGATCGGGCACCGATCGCAGCTTGACGCGTACAGGATCCAGCGCGTCTGAGAGTCGCCGCATCCGCTGCGCCTGATGTTCGACGCGTTGCTGCCAGTGTTTGCGGGCAAACAAGAGCTCGCCGTGAGCATGCTGAAACTGCTCGCGCAGCGTGGCCAGTCGCTTCCAGTCCACTCGATCGCCGCTCTCCATCATCCGCCCCCCGCTCTCACCGGCTGGCGCCACTGGGCGTCAGACCGACGCCCGGGAGCGCGACCCCGCACGAGCGCAGGTGCCCCCGTGCAGCCTGCACTACCGGCCTCCAGAACCCCGCGCAGAGCTCATGCAACTGAAGATCACTCACGTCCATGCTCGGGACCACCGACGTGACGCCCGCGAGGATCACGTCCGCACCGATGAGATCGGGTAGCACGCCGTGTGTCCTGAGCGCCTCGATGACCTGCGGCGCCGCGACGCTCGGGTCGTGCTGGTACTGATAGATGTTCACGAGCTCGCTCTGCACCCAGCCGTTCGCGATGATGACGATCACATGCCGCGTGCCGTCAGGATCGAGGCCGAAGTCGTCGCCGGCGGCCATGAGCGCGCCGAGAGGGTCTGTGCGACCCGGATGGCTCGACCGATAGCGCGGCAACGTCTCCACCGCCGCATCCACCGTTGCGGCGAAGGCCCGACCGGCCGCGTAGCAGATGTCGGGGTTGACCCGGCACCGCGGGTCCTCGGTCGGCACCGCGATGGTCAGGAGCGGTGGGCTGGCCAGCGTCGCAGCCGTCACCGGTCGGACGGTCAAGATATCCCCGGGCGCCGCGCATGCCACTGTATCGAGGGCCAACGCGCGGTAGTATGGCCAGAATCCCGACGGAATCGTGTCGCCCGCCGCGACGAACAATTCGAGATGCGAGCCCGGCGGAACCAACCGGGCGAGGGCAGGGCTGGGGCACGAGCGCGGCACACTCCGGGCATCCGCGGCGTCCGAAGCCCGGATCGGCAGCCCCGTCCCGAGCGCGACGGTCACCGCCGCCACAAGGGCCACGGCCTGATCGCGCCCGCACCGCATCAGGTTCATGATACGTCCTCCCAAGCTGGCGGTCGCTCGGGACTGAGCTCTCTCACAGTGGCCTCCACTTTCGATGCTGTATTATCGGTCCGCTCGAGGATTCCTCGCGGGACCTCTGCTTTCGCCTGCGCGCGCGGATGGCGAACCCGTCCTGGAGGATGAACGCTGCCAGTGTGGCGATGCAGCCCGTCACCGTCCGGTGAGCGCGGATGGTTACGGCGGCACAAGACGCGACAGCCAGCCCCGCATGCGGCCGAAGAGCACCGCGTTGATGATGATGGTGGCGAGCGAGGTGGCGAGGATCGCTTGCTGCACGGACGCCGTGATCAGGCCCTCGGCGAAGCCGATCCCCGCCAACACGTATGAAAACTCGCCGATCTGTGCCAGGCTGAGCGCCCCTAGGGCAGCCGTGCGGCCCGCATACCCGACTGCGCGGATGACGCAAAACCAGATCCCGCAATTTCCCACGATGACCAGCGCAACAAGCACCAAAATGGTCGCTGCTTCGAACATCAGCCGCGCCGGCTGCACCAGGAGGCCAATCGACGCAAAAAAGATCGCCACGAAGATGTCGCGGAGCGGCGTCAACCGCGCCAGGATATCATGGCTGAACTCCGACTCGTTAACCAGCAACCCGGCGAGAAACGCTCCGAGCGCGATGGACAACCCGGCGGCCGCTGTGAGCTCGGCCGTCCCGACAGCCAGCGCGATGGTCGTCAAGACGAGCAGCTCCGTATTCCCCGTTCGAGCGACCCGGTTGAGAAATGCCGGAACGGCGCGCCGTGCGAGCCAGAACAACGGCCCGAGCACCAGGACGGCTGTGGCGAACGCCCATGCCAGCGCACGAATGTGAACACCGCCGGCAGTCGCCGCGGCCGGCAGCAGCACAATCATCGCGACCACGGCAAGGTCTTCCATGAGGGCGACACCGAGGACGACCCGCCCGTGCGCGGACGCGGCCTCGCCTCGATTCTGCAGGAACTTCAGTAACACCATCGTGCTACATACGCTCAACGATGCTCCGATGACGAACCGTTGCGGCACCGGCCATGCGAGCGCCCACCCGACGGCGAAGACGAGCAGGATGATGAGGCTCATCCCAATCGGCGTGCCGACCATAGCCACGCGCCGCACCGCCAGGAGCTCGTGCACCGAGAACTCGACACCGATCAGGAACATCAATAAGACGACGCCGAAGTCGGCAAAGACCTGGAACGCGCCCGGATCGGCGACCCGGGGCCCAGGCGTGAAGGGGCTCACGATAACCCCGCCAAGTACGTAACCAATGACGAGCGGTAGGCGCAGGGCGTATGCTAGACCCGCTCCCCCGATGGCCGCGACGAGGAGCATCCCGAGTTGTGCGAGGAGATGTGGCGGTTCCATCAGAGCTTGCAGACGAATGTCTTCATGGCCATCCTCCGCCGCTCCGGCAGGACGGTCGAGCGTCTGGAGCACTGTTGCCTCTCCTGCCCGCGGATGATTCCAGCGGCGGCCTAGCCATCACCTGCGGCGCTCGCCACGACCCTGCGCTCAACCCGATCTGACGGCCAGCACGAGGCCGGCAAGGATGAGCACCATTCCGGCGTAGCGTGCGGGGCCATACCGATTTCGTTTCGCTGCAGCGGGCGGGTCGGCTTGTGCAAGAGTCATGTCCGCGGACGCTTCGATCGCGGGTTTTGTTTGCTTGACATATTCTTATGCTGGAATATAATAAGCACGAGACCAACGTTTGAAGAACCCGAGGGCGATCGATGCGATCGAACAAGGCCGTGGACATGCTCGCCGAATTTGCACACGCGATCGGGCAGACGCACGAAGCCGCGCCCGCGCGCGCGGCCGGACCCGCCCAAGACGCCTGACCCGATGGCCCGGGCGGCAACGACGGCCGACGCCTTCAACGCGATCGCGGAGCCGCGGCGGCGCGCCATCATTGATCTGCTGGCCGACGGCCGCACGCACGCGGTGGGGGAGGTGGTGCGGCGGCTGCGGCTGCCGCAACCCGTCGTGTCCAAGCACCTCGGCGTGTTGCGCACCGTCGGGATCGTATCCGCGAGCCGGCACGGCCGGCACCGCCTCTATCGGCTCAACGCGCACGCGATCAAACCGGTACATGACTGGGCAAGCGCGTACGCCCACTTTTGGACACATCAAGTGGAGCGCATCAAGGAGCGTGCTGAGCGCAGGATCTTGGAAGAATTGGTACGGAAACCAGACACGAACAAGGAGGCGGGACGATGACGACGAGCACGTCGGCAAACATGATCGATTCTCTCGAGGTGACGAAGACCGAGACGATTGCGGCGCCGATCGAGATCGTCTTTGAGACGCTGCTGGAGCAACTGGGACCGCTCAGCGAGACCGGGCCGGACTCGCCGATGCCCATGAAGCTCGAAGCATGGCCCGGCGGCCGGTGGTACCGGGATCTCGGGCAGAACGGCGGACACCTGTGGGGACACGTCCAGGTCATTAAGCCGCCCACCCTGCTCGAAATCAGCGGCCCATTGTTCATGTCGTATCCCGCGGTCTCGCATGTGCAGTACCGGTTGACGGCCGATGGCGCGCGCACGCGCCTCGAACTGGTGCATCGGGCGATTGGACAAATCGCCACGCCGCATCGCGAGGGCGTCGGTCGGGGTTGGACGTACATTCTGGGCAAGGTTCGGGAACGCGCGGAGCAACACACCGGCGCATCCCGCGGCTGAACGGCGCCCTGCCCTGGGGCGCTCGCCTGATGGGGCCGGCCGCGGCCGGCCTCATCACGTGCGGCGCCGTCGCGTTGGCGATCGCCGTGTAACATATATCAAAGTGATCGAAGACTTCAGCGCTTCTGAGAAGCGCCAGCTCCTGCATGATACGGCCGCCGCAACCTACAAGCTGTGCGAACCACAGATCATGTCCACCTGCTATTGAGTGGGCTTGGGCGACGGCTCCTCAGGGCGCGCCAGAATCACCGCCTGAATCGCCCTACGACGGCGCTCCTTGGCAAGCTTGTTCCGGCGCGTCTTACCTGAGGTTCTCCGTTTCCTGGTGCGTCGAATGCGGCTCATGTATGGGCCTCCCCGAAAGTCGCACGTCGCGGCTCCTCATTTGTCCGGAGAGCCTTCAACGAAAGACGCCGCAATACATCTGCAACCGCTCCCGGTAGTTTGCCTTCACGACAGGCCTCCCCATGGTATGTAATATATACTCGCGCTGCTGCTTGTCGCAGGCATCGGCACGGGATCCACCCAGTCCGAGTCGTACAAGGTCGTGTTTTATCCGAGCGGCCCGCTGCGCGTTCATATGAAATAGCCCGGGGAGTCGCTACTATCCCGCGGGACGGCGGCCTACCGCACCGGATACCCTTGTCATGATGGCGGCGGCACCGAAGAGTACCAGCGCGCCGAGATAGAATGCCGCTTCAACGCCCCGCGCCGTGCTCGCGACACCGAATACTAACGGGCTGACGATGCTGGCCACCCGTTGCACGCTCTGCCGTATCCCAAACGCGGCGCCCCAAAACTGCTGAGCCACCAACTCTGCGAGCAAGCTCATCGACAGCGGCTGCGTAAGCCCCAGGCTGGCACCCATGAGAGCCGACACCCCAAGGATGGGCCCGAACTGCCGCGCGACCGGCGTCAAGGCGAACGCCACGCCACTGAGGACCATCGCACCGACCAGGGCGCCTGTTTGACCGAACTGTGCTACCGTGCTTGCCAGGAGCACGCGGACGGCCATCGAGGCCACGCTGATGGCGGCAATCGCAAACCCGATCAACGTCGGCGACAAACCCACTTTCAAGAGGTAGAGTGGATAGAAGATACTTTGCAGCGCCTGGGCGCAATTCATAATGCCAGATACGAACAAGATCGCTCCAACCCCACGTTCACCCAAGATTGTGCCTACCACAGTATGGACGCCCCTAAAACCGACGCTCCGATGATCTGAAACCCGAGCGACTCGCACCATCGACGCGACAACGAGCGACGGCAACATCAACAGCGCCATCGCAAAGAAAGCCGCCGTATAGCCCAGCCGAGCGGCAAGAAAACCTCCGATTACGGGCCCAATGACGGCGCCGGCAGAGTAAGACACCGCGTAGAGGCCGTAATTTCTCATGCGGGTTACGGGAGTGCTCGCATTGGCGACGATGGCCTGCGACGCTACGGCAAGCCCAATGTTGGCGATGGTCAACAGCGTATATGCAGTGGTGACTTCAAGGATCCTGTGAAATCCCGTGAGCATTGCCGCGCCGAGCCCGAAGAGCGCCACCGACCCGATAAAAACGACCGTGGGTCCGCGCTCGTCGACGAGGCCGCCCACATGAAGCGCCATGGCAAGCGGCACAATCCCGGATAGGCCGGCAACCGCCCCAACGGCGCCGGCGGACGCACCGTGCGACGCGAGGTAGAGTGGGATGAACGGCGTGCCCACGTACCAGGCACAGTTCGTTAGAAGCTGCAGCAGGTTGTTGAGCGCGAGCAGGAGCCTTGGGTGAGCATCCGTGCCATTGGTCGGCGCCACGCGCGAACCGGTCGTGTAGCGCGCCGCGGCGTCCGGTGTAGAATCAGCCATCACGTTGCCTGCCGCACCCGCCTGATCGAAAAACTAGTGTGGTAGATTTCCTTGACGTATGCGGCCAGCCCTGCGCACGGAGCACGCCACCGTGTGCCTCCTCGGCGTCTTGCGTGACGGAGATATCCGAGTACGCTACGGGGTCGTCGGCTATCGACCGAGGCTAGCGCTCCGACGTGAACCGGACGAGGCCTAACCTGATCCCCTCCCTCACGGCCTCTCCACGCGTACGGACGCGGAGTTTCGACAGGATCGCCAGCGTGCGGCACGGCTTGTTTTGCCTGGGGTGTTGCTGGGCGCTGATGCTCTTGATGTTCGCGGTGGGCGGGGTGAATCTCGCGTGGATGCTGGGACTGGGAGCGGTGATGTTGCTCGAACGGACGGCGCGCTGGGGCCGGCACCTCGCGGCACCGATAGGCCTCGCGCTGATCCTATGCGCGCTCGGCATCGTGTACCGGGTTCCTCCCCTGCTCGGGGTGTTCGGGGGCGACTGAACTGATCTAGCCGTCAACTGGCATCTGCTGTTCAGTCCATCCCCGCTTCGGATACAACCGGCCGGCGCCCCATGCTGAGCACAGTGTCGATGAACTGTGTCCTGAAGGCTTGATCGCGCCGATGCCGCACGTACGGCCGCCGAATTTCACGTTTCGCCGCACTCATCTTCCTCGCTCTCTTCGTCGTGGGGCTCTTTGTCCGCCCATCGTTCACTCGATGTGTCATCGTGCGACTCGGCGCGCTCCGGAGGATGCTCTTCATGGCATTCCCTATGCCACCGTCTCCGGCGTTCCCACCGTTCTCCGCAGCACTCGCGGTCGTGCTCCTCGCAGCACGCCTTATGGCGACACGAGCACCAGCGCCCCTCGCGGCACCGCTCGCAACACAGCTTGCAGCAGCAACGCGTCCAGGCGATCACCTCCACCTCTCGGATGGGCGTCACCGGATCGTCGCTCGTGATCACCAACTCACAGGGCCGCGGCTCTCTCTGGGTTGCCTTGTACTCGATCACGACATTCAGGCACGACCCGGGATGGAGGGTGGCCGGGAACGGATTATGGACGAGCCTCCAGTGGTGACTCGCGTGCTCGAAGGCTACCTTGGTGACGTGCAGGTCGCAGTCGCCCACGTTGCAGACGGCCAATGTCCGGAACGCCCGCCGGCCGCACTTCACCCCGCCGAAATAGGCGGACCCCGTCACGGCGATCCTTCCGGAAGGAGCGTTGCCAGACACCTCGACGGTGCGTGGTCCCGCGGGATCGTCGCTGTTGACGGTAATGGTCGCCGACTTTGCCCCGAAACTGGTCGGCTGGAATCGGATCGGGATCTCCAGTGCGGCTCCGGGTTCGATCGTCACCGGATAGGACAATACCTCCGGGACCAAAAACTCGCCGGAAGAAGACGTGATGTTGGCAACCGTCAGAGTGCAGGGGCCGGCGTTCGTCAGGACGAGCGGCTCGTCCGTGAAGGAACCGACGCAGCAGTTACCCATGTTGCCGTTGTTGGCGAAGATGAGCGCCAACCGCGGCGCGGGCGCTAGCCCAGACACGGTCACCGTGCGCGGCCCCGCCGGATCGTTGCTGATGAGCGTGAGGGTCGCCATCTTCGCGCCGAAGCTCGCCGGCTGAAAACGGATTGTGACCTCGGTCGATTCACCGGGGTCCACAAGGAGCGGCGCTGAAAGGTGCGGCGCCAGGAACTCAGCGGAAGACGACGTAATGCTGCTGACACGTAGCGGGCAGACTCCGGAGTTGTTGATGGTCAGTTCTTCTTCCGCAAACGAGCCCAGGCAGGTCTGGCCCATGCTTCCGTTGTTCGCGACGGCGGTTCCGAGCGTCGGCGTCCCTTGGATACCCGTCGCCGCGAGGTCCACGAATGGGGCTGTGGGATCATTGCTGCTGATGCGGATGGTGGCGATCTCGGGCGTCCCCACGACCGTGGGCGTGTACGCGACCGTGAACTCGATATCTTCACCCGGGGCCACCACCAGCGGCGTCGCGGGTGTCGGCAGCACCGAAAAACCGGACGATCCCATCAGCCGCTGGACGCTGTTGATAACCAGGTTCTGCGCCCGACGTTATAGACCTCGAGGTTCAGGTACTGTGGGCCCCGACAAACAGTTCCGAAGGCGAGTCCTTGATCCAGATGAACGGCAATGCTGGGCCCGGTCGGCTTCACCAAGCCGAATGCACCTCGTCCATACGTGGCGGCCCGCAAGTTGCCGTCGAGGTAAATCAGGTCGAGAACCGGAACCCGCGGGAAGTGAATATCGTCCAGGACGGACCACGACTGGCCGGCATCGACCGAGCGAAGCACGCCAAAATCAGTGCCTGCATAGATGGTCGAGGGCGTCTCCGAGCCATCCAACGCGATCGCGTTGAAGGGGACATCGAGCGCCGGCGAAATGTCGGTCCACCCGCTCGCGCTGACCGTGGTGCGGAAAACGTGCCCTTGCTGCCCTGCGCCGCCGCCGTTGAAGCCACCCAAGACGGCATAAATCGTCGTCGGATCGGTCGGATCAAAAACTGCGCGTGCTACGTTGCGGCTAGGAAGGTTGCGCGTGATGTTCGCGAACGTCACGCCCGAGGGCGGCCCGACAGTGGCCGCCAGTGCATTCGTCGACACGAACACCTGGTTGCCGACCGCGATGACCACATAGTTGCCGTTCGCCCGTGCCACATCGACGTTACCCGCGGCATTGAACGGAGACAGCAGGCGCCAGGTATTGCCGCCATCGCGGCTTTGCCAGAGGTTCTGGCTGCCACTCACGTAAACAATGTTGCCTGTGCTCGGGTCAGTCGTCACACCCGCCAGGTAGCAGCCGCCGTCCGTGGTGGTGCCCCAGGGCGTGATCTCGGTTGAAAAATTCTTCCCATCATTGGTGGAACGGTGTACCCGGGTGCACGGGGCCGGCGACCAAAAACCGCTACTGCCGTAGACCTGGCCCGGCACGGCCGCATCGTAGGCCACGTCCCAGCCGTCACCGCCCTCGGTAGCGACCCAGCCCAGCCCCGCTGCCCCCGCCGTCGTCTCAATTTCGTTGTCCTGGAGCGCCCCCACCGTCACGCTGCCGGTTGCATCGGGCTTGATGTCGATGTTGTAGAAGAGGCCCGTCTGGAGCCCGCCGGAGTTCAGGGTTACCCAGGTGGCGCCGCCGTCCGTGGATTTGTCGATCCCGCCGTCGTTGCCGCAGAACACGACCGAGGGGATCGGATTCGGCTGGGGGATGAATGCCCAGGAATGTGTGTCGGCGTGCAACCCGCTCATGCCGGCAAAACTGTTGCCTGAATTGGTGGACTTTGCCTGGCCCACACAGCCGAAATAGATGATGTCGTTGATCCCGTCACCGGGCGAACCGGGATCGACGGCCATGTGGAAGCTGTAGCCACCCTGCGACCTCGTTGGCATTCCGGTCGCCGTCTGCTGCACCCAGGCGCCACCTTGGTTCGTGCTCATGAAAAGCCCCACCGGGTCGGGGGCGCCGCCGGTGCCCTCGAGGCTCACATAGAGCACCTGCACGCCGGCGGGATTCGGTACGGGTTGGGTGGGCGGGGCCAGTGCGACCACGACTTTGTTGAAGCCACGCGGTGACGCGCCGATCGCCGCCGCTACCACCGGCGTGCTTCCGCTCAGCACCTGCGTCCAGTTCTGTCCGCCGTCGTTCGAGCGGAACGCACCGCGGCCGGCAATCCCGGCGTAGAGGATGCGGGCGTTTGCGGGCGTGGAGGTGTCGAGCACCATGGTGCGCGCGTCCCCAAAGCCGTTGCTGCCCGGAGTCCAATTCTGACCGCTGTCCGTTGAACGGAACAACCCTCTCGAACACGCCAGATAGATGACGTTGCTCGCGGCCGGATCAACGATGATGGCGTCAATCGACTGGTTGAAAAATTGCGTCGCGTTGCCGGTATTGCCGGCGGGATAGCCAGAACCTAGCTGCACCCAGCTCGCCCCGCCGTCCGTTGACTTGAACAGGCCTGCTGGCGGCTGCGGGGCAAACCGTCCGCTCGTCCCAACGTAAACCGTATCGGGACTGTTCGGATCGATTGCGATGGCAGCAGGCTCGCCCGCGCCCAGGGCCAGTTGGCGATCGAAGATAGGCGTCCAACTTACGCCGCCATTCTGCGTGCGCCAGACGCCGCCGCCGACCGTCCCAATGTAGATGATGTTCAGGTTGGTAGGATGAACGGCGATAGACGAGACCAGGCCGTTTGCATTGGTGCTGCCCTCGGCGATTGGGCTTGGGCCCAGCGGCGCCCAAACCGTGCCCTTAAGGCTCATGGCGTGGGCGCCTCCCCACCATCCTCCCGCGCCTTCAGCGCCGGTTTCTCGTCCGTGGGCGGCCGGACAATCGATCCCGGCAGTTGGTGCCACTGCTCAAGGGCGCGCGCATACGCCTCGGATGTGGCCGGAGCGCCGCCGCTCAGGCGCCGGTCGATAATTTGCTGAAACACCGCGTGCTCGCGGCCGCCGGCGTCCGGCCGGGGACGCCCCTCATCCCACTCGCGGTCGCGCTCGCGCGGCTCATGCCCGCGGTGGGCGTGCTCGTCTCTCTCGCGCCGTTCGCGCTCCCCGCGCCTGTCATCCGGCTCCTTAGGTCTGGGCATGACTCGTCGCTTTCGCCCCTCTCATCCCCTCCGTCGCTCCCGCGTACACGATGTAGGGGTTATTCGCGCAGCTGCTACTACAATGACAAGCGGAGAGGAAAAATAAAAACGCGAGCATTTTGGCATAGCTTGCCCGCGCCAACTCTTGCTCTGCTTTTCCTCCCGCAACCCGGCCGACCTCGAGGGTCCCGTGGCTTTGCGTCCCCGAATTGCTCCGGGTTTGCCCTGTTGGGAGTACCAACCCAGCGTGCAATTGCAGCGTGAGTTTGTATGCGGATTATCCGCAAAGACCGGAAGGCAGTCAATAGCCCGCATGTGTTCGTACCTCGACATCTTATCCACGACTTTCTGCGAAATGCCAAATGTTTCTCGTCAACGATGCCGTAATCACCAGGATGCCCGAGTTCCCACGCCCGTCGCGGTGAGTGGTCCCGCGAGGAGGGATTCTTTCCGGCGTCCAGCGAACGCTCCCGATCATCCATGGGTGTTCGCCGGCGCCATGCCGGCAGGAGCCCGTCCCGCGATCGCATCGGCGGGACGTGAGGAAAAGGGGGTCGAACCGATGGCCGCTCCCGGCTCCACGCGCGCACCGCAGACGACCCGGCGGACGTTCCTCAAGGAGCTCACGGCGGCCGGCATCGGCGCCGCGGCATCCCGATGGTACGCAGACGCCACGCCCAGCGGTTCCTCGGCGCTCGCCGCCCCGGCCCTGCGGCGCGGCGGCACGCTCAAGATCGCTGAAGTCGGAGAACCACTGACGCTCGACACCCCGGCCACCACGGCCGGCCTCACCGCCAACATCACCCTGCCGTTGTTCGAGGACCTGTTCGCGTTCGACGCCGGCTGGCGGGTCCAGCCGAGCTTGGTGTCCGGGTACACCCTCAGCAACGACGGCCTGACCTACACGTTCACCCTCCGCAGAGGCGTCTCGTTCCACAACGGGAAGACGATGACCGCCGACGACGTGGTCGCGTCGCTCAACCGCTGGGGCAAGGTCAGTCCGTACGGCGCCGTGCCGTACAAGTCGGTGGACTCGGTCACCGCGGCCGGCGACGCCGTGGTGATGAAGCTCAAGGCGCCGTCCGCGCCGCTGCTGGCGTTTCTGGCGTTTCCGGTCGGCGGCGCTGCGATCATGCCGAAGGAAGTGATCGACGCAGCAGGCACCGGGCCGATCAAGCAATACATCGGCACGGGACCATACAAGTTCGTGGAGTGGGCGCCGGACCGATACGTCCATCTCACGCGCTTCGACCAGTACGCGGCGCGTTCGGAGCCCGCGAGCAACATGGCGGGCCGGAAGGAAGCCCTTGCGGACGACATCTTCTACTACCCCGTCTCCCAGGTTGCGACCCGGATTGCCGGCGTTCAAAGCGGAGAGTACGACATTTCTGATCAGATCAACACCGACGCCTACGCGCAACTCAAACAGGATCCGCGCGTTCAGCCAGGCGTCGTCGGCGGGGCGTTCATGACGTTCTTCTTCAACAAACGGCAGGGAGTGATGACGAACGGGAAGCTGCGCCAGGCCGTCGCGGTGGCCATGGACATGCAACCGATCATGCAGGCGACGTTCGGCGCCCCCGAACTCTACACGGTCGACGCAAGCGTCTACCCGAAGGGCACGCCGTGGTACACGACCGCCGGCGGTAACTGGTACAACGTGCACAACACCGAACAGGCGAAGCGGCTGGCCAAGGAAGCCGGATATTCAGGGCAGACGATCCGATGGCTGACGACGCAGGAATACGACTACATGTTCAAGAGCACAGTCGTCGCGGCTGCGCAGCTGCAGCAGGCGGGCTTCAAGGTGGACATGCAGGTCGTCGAGTGGGCGACGCTGCTCGACCGGCGTGCGAAGGCGGCGGAGTGGGACATGTTCGTCACGTCTCACGCCTTCGTGCCGGACCCGTCGCTGATCACGGTTTTCAGCTCGGCGTATCCCGGATGGTGGGACACGCCGGAAAAGAACGCGCTCTTCGCGCAGTTCAACGCGGAAGTGAACCAAGGCAAGCGCGTGCAGCTGTGGGCGAAACTGCAGGCGATGATGTACGAAGAGGTGCCGATAATCCGGCCGGGCGGATTCAGCAGCCTGCTACTGAACCGGAAGGGACTCCCTGGGTTCCGCCCGACGGCGTGGATCATCCCGTGGAACGTGCAGGCCGCGAAGTAATTCCTTGGTCAACAAGCCATGGAAGGGCTGTAGCCACGTCTTCCAGAGAAGCCGAACGGGTGGTTCGGAACGCGAACTCGCCGTCGGCGGCCTCGAGCGCCGGCAGTTGCGCGCGTCGTCACGATGACGCAATGGGAGCCTGGAGTCCGTAGTGCAGCGACTCGGTGCGCTTGGGCCGCCGCGAAGCGTCGCGAAGCAGACCGATCAGTGAGTACGAGTGGATGAGGATCGCCCGCGGCACTCCGTAGACTGGGATGAGGACGGTGGGGAACACGATGCCGCCACCGGCGCCCGTGAGTGCGCCGAGCACAACGGCGTTGACGAGATCGGCCATGCCGAAGAGGTTCCAGGCTATCGCGGCACCGCGGGCGTAGGGCTTGCCTGTGTACCACCAGTAAGCGACGAGCGGCGCCAAGATGCCGGTGAGCGAGTCTCCGACACCCGCAGGAATCGCGAACACGCCCGGCAGTTGGCCCTGAATATACCGAATCAGGAACACCCCGCCGAGGATTCTGAACGTTTGTATGCCGATTAGCCAATGCTGGGGGATACCGGCAATGATGCCCCGGAATGTTTGCGAGATAAGGAAGAGGTATCCGAGGGCAAGCGTCGCGATGATGGCCAAGGGGATGCGCGGGGGCAGGACATCGTTGCGGAAGACGTTCTGCGAGGCCAGCAGCACGACCGCATACAGCCACGCCCCGAACACGATTGCGGAAGCGATGATCCAGAGTCGCTGCCGCGACTCGTCTCGGGGGAGGGCGCGGATACCGACATAGAAACCCACCCAGTGGAGTGTCGACCCGATCGATTGCAGGATGACTTGGGCGAGAACAAGCGTCATTGTCCGATCCTCCGAACCATGTCATGTGCTGCCGAGCGCGATCTTCAATTTCGGACCTCTGTTGCAACCGCGGGTCGGCGGTACAGCCAACGGAGCGCATCCCCCGCTGGCTGTACCAGGCGACCAATCCCGCGATTTCCGCGCGGGCAAGCCCGCGCCGAGCGCCCTACTGGCCGTTTCCGTCACCCTGGGCGTTGCCGACCTGGTAGCCGGGAGTCTGCGTTGCACCCCCGGCGACGCTGCCGGGGACCTGCTCATCCGCCCGCGCCGCGATCGGCGCCAACACCGACGCGACACCCAACGCAATCAACATCAACCCGCTCACCGCGACTTGCCGGAACCGCTCCATGTGCATCGCCTCCCTTTCGCTTTTTGCATTGCTCGATCGCATGGTAGCGGGCCAGCGGGTCTGAGCGTAGTGGACGAGGTCACAATGTGGGGCGGCGCCGGTCAGGTCCGCACATGACAACTGTCATGGCCGATCCTGAGCGCCGGCACGTGCCGCGGGCCGGGTCGGGCTTATATAATTGGACCGTGCGAGCCGACTCGGTGGGTGGACCACTGGATCCCGGCGTGCTCCGGGCCTTCCGGACCGGGGTCGCGCTTCAACTAGGGCTATCGGCCGTTCTGGCTGCGGTTCTACCGACCGCGCTCTTCTACGTAGCGGAAGGTGCGCTCGTGCTGGCCGTCTTGTTTTGGCCCGGGGCGCACGAGCGGCTCGGGCGCAGTTACCTGCCCGCCGTTCTGACGCTCGCCGCAGGGTTGGCGATCGTGGCCCGTCAGACCGCGCTGACCGAACGGCCTCTGGGTCCGGACCTCGTCGCGGTGGCCTTACTCGTCCCCACGTTGGTCGCCGCCATGCAGTACGGCGCCCGGGGCGTGAATGCGATGGTCCTGGGCACGGCCGTCGCGGATAGCCTGTTATCTCTTGCGCGTTTGCACGGCCGGTTGGACGGAGGCGGGATGGGAACGGTTCTCGCCCCGATCTTCTTGCGGACCGCGATATTTGCGATGGGCGGCTACATCGGCGTATACCTCCACGCAGTGGGACGAGAACGGCGCAAGGCGCTGCTGCGTCAAAACGCGCAGCTGGCGCGGCACGCGGCGACCGTCGAGCAGTTGGCCACCGCCTCCGAGCGAAATCGCCTGGCCCGGGAACTGCACGACACCCTCGCCCACGCGCTGAGCGGACTCGCCGTCCAGTTGGAGGCGGCGCGGTCGGTCTGGGACACGGATCCGGGCGACGCGCGCGTGTTGCTGGACCGGTCGCTGGCGATGGCGAGAACCGGACTCACCGAGGCCCGGCGCGCCCTTCACGCGCTGCGGGCGTCTCCTCTGGACGACCTTGGGCTGCCCCTCGCCCTGCGCCAGATCGCTGAATCCGCGGCGGCTCGAACGGGAGCCGCGCTCACCGTTCGCACGCCGAATCCGGGAGTCCGGTTCCAGCCCGAGATCGAACAGTCCGTCTACCGGGTCGCACAGGAGGCCCTGGAGAATGTCGCGCGCCACGCGGATGCCCGGCGGATCAGTGTCGCGCTCGAGCAGAACGGGACGCATCTCCGGCTGACCGTGTCGGATGACGGCCGTGGGTTCGACCCGGCGGCCGCCGGCGCCGATGGCGGCTTGGGCGTAAAAGGCATGCGTGAGCGCGCCGAGATGCTTGGGGGCTCCGTCGAGATCACGAGCCGGCCCGGCGGGCCGACCACGTTGCATCTCGTCCTCCCGAGTTCGCCGTGATCCGCGTCCTGATCTGCGACGATCAGGAGGTGGTGCGCGAGGGCCTGCAGGTCATGCTGCGCGGGGCGTCCGAGATCAAGGTCGTCGGCACGGCGGCGGATGGCGCCGCGGCGGTCGCCCGTCTGGACGCTACCCGGCCTGATGTGGTGCTGATGGACCTGAGAATGCCCGGCGTAAACGGGATCCAGGCGACGCGTGAGATCCGTCAGCGACGCCCGGGGGCGCGCGTCCTCGTACTCACGACGTACGACGCCGATGAGTGGGTCTTCGACGCCATCCGCAGCGGCGCCGCCGGCTACGTTCTCAAGGATACGCCGGCGGAGGACCTGATCGCCGCGATCCGGGCGGTCGCCGCGGGGAAGACGCCCGTGGACCCGAAGGTGGCGGGGCGGCTCTTCGCGCAGATAGCGCGGACGGCCCCCGTCGATGCAGCGCCCCTGGCGGAACTAAGTCCGCGTGAGCGCGACGTGCTCGCGCTCCTGGCGAGAGGCTTGTCCAACGCGGACATCGCGGCGACCGTGCACCTGTCGGAAGGCACGGTGCGGAACTACGTGAGCACGATACTGAGCAAGCTCGGGGTCGCCGATCGGACGCAGGCCGCCATTCTAGGTATTCGCGCCGGATTGCTGGGCGATGAAGCGGACGGCCCATGAGGTAGCGGCCAGACCTGTCATGTCGTAGCGCGGTGGCCACTCCAGGACCGCGCGCGGAAGCGGCCAGGACTCCGTCCGCCGAAGGCGTAGTACGCGACATGGCTGTGATCGATCCTGGTGGCGGGCGGCGGTCCGCGACAGACGCGGTCCCCGGCCTTCCCGCCGGACCGCTCACCGGTCTGCGTGTGCTGGACCTCGGGAACATGATTGCGGGGCCGTTTTGCGCACGCTTGCTCGGCGACCTCGGGGCCGACGTCATCAAGGTGGAACAACCGGGGCGTGGCGATCCGATCCGGGGCTGGCGCGGTCAGTATGCGGGGCACTCGTTGCTGTGGAAGCTTGTGAACCGCAACAAGCGCGCCATCACGCTCGACCTGCATGCGGAGGCAGGCCAAGCCCTGGTGCGGCGCTTGTACGGCGTGGTGGATATCGTCGTCGAGAATTTTCGACCCGGGGTGCTCGAGCGCTGGGGTCTCGGGTACGCTCAAGTCGAGACGCAGTATCCGCGCCTCATCATGGTGCGTATCAGCGGTTACGGCCAGAGCGGACCGTATCGGGATCGCGCAGGCTTTGGAGGAGTTGCGGAAGCGATGGCGGGCGCGCGGTTCCTGTCGGGGTACCCGGATCGGCCTCCCACGCGTGTCGGGTTCGCGCTCGCCGACACCGTCGCTGGTCTCTACGGCGCGTTCGCCGCAACGGCGGCCGCGGCAGAGCGGAGCCGAAGCGGCCGGGGGCAGGAGGTCGACGTCGCGCTGACCGAGTCGGTATTCAGCCTGCTCGACGATCTGCTGCCGGCGTACCAAAAGCTCGGGGTGGTGGGCGCCCGCCACGGCACGGGCTTGCCCGGTGTCGCTCCGAGCAACATCTACCCAACCCGCGACGGGCAGTACGTCGTGATCGGAGCCAATAACGACAACGTGTTCCGCCGGCTCGCCACGCTGATGGGTCGGGAGGACTGGCTCGCGGACCCGGACCTCGCGCACGATCAGGGACGCGGACGGCGGCAAGCCGAGCTCGACGCCGGCGTGAGCGCGTGGACCTCGCGGCTCACGCTGCAGGATGTGACCGAGGCGCTGGCTCAGGCCGGCGTGCCGGCCGGCCCCGCCTACGACATTGCGGGGGTCGTGAACGATCCGCAGTTCCGGGACCGCGGCATGATTGCCACGGTGGAAGACGCCGACGTCGGCCCGCTGGCCCTCCCCGGCGTGGTGCCGAAGTTCAGCCGCACGCCGGGACACATTGCATGGGCCGGGCCGCGGACGGGACAGCACAACGAGGACGTGTACGCCGGCCTCCTCGGGCTTTCTTTGGATGAGATCGCGTCGCTGCGGGCGCGCCGGGTGATCTGAGCGTAGAGGTGAGCGCCTTGGACCTTCGGCTGCCAAAAGCTGTGACCCTGGTCGAAGTTGGGCTCCGCGACGGCCTGCAGTCGGTCGGCCACATGGTGCCCACGGCGACGAAGGTGCGATTGCTCCAGGCGCTCTACGCAGCCGGCGTGCGAGCGATGGAGGTAACGTCGTTCGTGTCGCCCAAGGCCGTATCACAATTCACGGATGCGGAGGAAGTGGCGCGTGCCGCGCTTGCGCTGCCGGGATTACGAGTCTCGGCGCTCATCCCCAATCTCCGCGGGTGGGAGCGGGCGCGCGGTGTGGGTGTGCGCGAGGTGACGGTCGTGATAGGCGCGACCGACCGTTTCAATATGGCAAACGTTCGGATGACGGTGGACCAGTCACTGGCGCAACTCGCCGGGATCATGGAGGCAGTTGGGGCCGAGCCGGGCGTGGCCGTCGAAGTCGGCATCGCGGTCGCGTTTGGATGTCCGTACACCGGCCGGGTTCCCCTTGCTGCGGTCCGGCGAATCATCGATCGCTCGGTCGAGCTCGGCGTGGGGTCGGTGAGCCTGGCGGATACGATCGGTGTCGCCACGCCGCTCGACGTGGTTGCGGGGCTCACGGGGGTACGTGCGGCGTGCCCGAATCTGCCGTTGAGCCTGCATCTCCACGATACGCGCGGCATGGGTCTGGCAAATGCGCTGGCAGCCCTGCATGTCGGCGTGACGACATTCGATGGTGCGGTCGGTGGACTGGGCGGGTGCCCGTTTGCACCGGGCGCCACGGGCAACGTGGCCACCGACGATCTGAACAACATGCTGACCGGGATGGGGATCGCCACCGGGATCAACCAGGACGGGCTGTTGGCTTGCGGCGGCATCCTCCACGACGAGGTCACGGTCGATCTTCCGAGTCATGCGCTGCGGGTGTTCCTGGGGCAGGCCACAGGGCGAGGCGATCCAAACGGCGTGAACGCGGGATGACGGACCTTGGAAGGGCACAAACAGGCTTTCGTGGGGACCGCTTGATGGCTGCACAGGTCCAGTCCGAACCACGTTCTTCCTGATAGAGGGAGTACGGGGCCGCAGTGGAAATCTCTGGTCCTGAGTCGTCGGGACCGCTGCGGGTACAGAGGACGGGTCGGCATGTTCCTCGCGGCCCGCGGTCTGCCGTGAACGACGATCTCCATGGAGCGACCATTCGGACAGGCCAGCCGGTGCGCGAGCCGCGGGGAGCGGTGAAAGTAGAGCTCGGCGGCAAATATGGGGATAGCCTCACCGGCCGCACGGGCCTGCGGGTCTGAAGCCGCACACGGGGGGACGAAAATGGCGACCGGATCCGTTCCCGCGTCACGACCGATGACCGTTGCTGCTCGTCTCGACCGCCTGCCCGTTTCGGGGTACATTCGCCGGCTTGTCGTCCTGATCTCGCTCGGCGGCATGTTCGAATTCTACGACCTGTTCATGACCGCGTACATCGCGCTGGGGCTCATCCGCGGGCGCATCTTCGCGCAGACCACCGCGGGATTGTTCGACTTGCATGGCTTCGCCAGCTTTGTTGCCGCCACATTCGCGGGCCTCTTCATCGGGACCATCTTCTTCGGCTGGGTCTCCGATCGCTTTGGACGGCGCTCAATCTTCGTCTACTCGCTCATGTGGTACTCTGTCGCGACGTTTGTCATGGCGTTTCAGCAGACAGCGGTTGCGCTGGATCTCTGGCGGTTTATCGCCAGCATCGGCATCGGCGTTGAGCTCGTCAACATCGACACCTACATCTCGGAGCTGATGCCGAAGGAAACTCGCGGGACGGCCATCGCATTCAGCCAGTTCATCACATTCATTGCGGTCCCGATCGTCGCGTTCATCGCCACGCTGCTGGTCCCCCACACCGTCGGGGGCCTCGCCGGCTGGCGCTGGGTCATCATTATCGGCTCGCTCGGCGCGATTGTGATTTGGTGGATCCGCATCTCCCTGCCGGAGTCGCCCCGCTGGCTCGAGCAGCACGGCCGTACCGATGAGGCGGACCGCGTGATGAGCGCGATCGAGCAACGCGTGGAGGCGGAGGTGGGCGTGCCGCTGCCGGCGCCAACCCTGCTGGTGGGGGAGGGGGACCGGGAGCGCGGCTCATGGACCGAGATCTGGAAACCGCCGTACCTCTCCCGCACCATCATGTTGGTGATTTTCAACTTCGTGCAGACGATCGGGTATTACGGGTTCGCGGCGTGGGTGCCCGTACTACTGTACAGCGAGGGCGTCACGTTCGTCAGGTCGCTTGAATACACGTTTCTCATCGCGATCGCCAACCCGTTCGGTCCGCTCATCGCGATGCGTTTCGCGGACCGGATCGAGCGCAAGTGGCAGATCGTCTGGGCGGCCGTCGGCATCGGCGTTTTTGGCCTGCTCTTTGCCGTGATGCGTGCGCCGGCAGGCATCATCGCCACCGGCATCCTGATCACACTGTCCAACAACTGGCTCTCACCCGCGTTTCACGCATATCAGGCGGAGCTCTATCCGACGCGAATCCGGGCGCAGGCGGTGGGCTTCGTATATTCGTGGAGCCGCTTTAGCACGATCTTCGTAGGCTTCTGGATCGCGGCGCTGCTCAAGACGTCTGGAACCGTCGGCGTGTTCACACTGATCGCTGCCGCGATGCTGGTCGTGGTCATCGTAATCGGCCAGATGGGGCCGGAGACCAACCTGCGTCGACTGGAGGCGCTCTCTCAATAGAGAGTGCTGCCCACCAACGAACCCGAATCCCGAGACCGCGGGCGACGCCGGAAGCGGAAGAGCCACTTTGCCGCCATCGCATGTCACGGTTTCACTGCCATCCGCGCCCCATGACGGTCGATCCGAGCCAGTAAGAGTTTCAGGTGATTCTGCGCAACATACTCATCGGTTGCCAGACGTGACCCTTTCCAAATGCCGTAGTCGTCAATGTGAAGTACGCCACCGGACACCAGCCGTGGAAACAGGTGCACCAGTTCATGGCGAGTCGATTCGTAGAAACACGTGTCGAGCCGACAGAAGCAAATCGCTGCCGGCGCGGTGGCAACCTGGGGCGCCGCGGCGCCTCGGACGGCATCAGCTGAGGGCGCCGCCGGATCTGGACGACGATTAGAGGTAGCGCCGCAGCCCTCGGCGACCACGCCTGGCCCGGATACTCGATCTTCACGACGCGGAGCTGGCCGCCGGCGCTGGTGCCGGGAGATTCAAATGCAGCACGAGAGGGTTGAGATATCCTTCGTGAAAGACAGCGCGACGAGCTTGATCGCCTCGGCGAGCGTCGGAAACATCGGGAGCGACTCGGCCACTTCGTCAATCATCGTTTTGTGCTTCACGAGCATCATCGCCTGCGCAATGAGCTCTCCGGCCTGCGGTGCGAGGATGTGAACCCCGACGATCTGCCGTGTTTGGGGATGGATGCCCATCTTGATAAGGCCCTCGGTGCGTCGCAGGATCCGGGCCTTCGGGATGTGCTCGAATGAGACCGTGCGGCAGAGACACGCCCCGAGCCGCCTCATCTCTTCCCCTTCGGTCCAGCCGACGCTCGCGAGTTGCGGGTCGGTGAAGACGGCGTATGGGACGGTGTCATAATCGATGCTGTGCTGCGCCCCGTTCAGCGCGTTGCCGGCCGCCAACGTCCCTTCGCGCCCCGCCGTGGTCTCAAGCCGGCGCGGGAGGTTGGTGACATCGCCGACCGCGTAGATGTGCGGTTGGGTCGTGCGAAAGAACGGGTCCACGGCGATGGCCTGGCGCCCGTCAATCCTGACCGCGGCACGGTCGAGACCAAGCGCCGCCGTGTTGGGTGTCTTCCCGGCCGCCACGAGAATCTCATCCCCGGCGACCGTCTCCTCCCCGCCGCCCGCTGAGTAGGAGAGCCTCTTCTTCCCCTCCTCCACCCAGGCGCGGTGGAGCGTCACATCGGTCTTGATCGCAATCCCCTCGTTGGTGAGAATCTCGGCGAGCCGGCTGGTCAGCGCCGGCTCCGCATAGGGGAGAATGGTGCGGCCCCGCTGGAGGACGGTCACCTTGCTGCCGAAGCGTGCATAGAGCTGCGCAAACTCCAGGCCCAGAGGGCCGGCGCCGATGATGAGGAGTTCTTTGGGCGGCTTCGGCAGCCGCAGGGCCTCGACGTGCGTGAGGTAGCCGGTATCTCGCAGGCCCTCGATCGGGGGGATCATCGCCGTCGACCCCGCAGCGATGACGAACCGCTTGGCGCGGAGCTCTTTATCCTTGACCACCACCGCCCGGGGCGAGACAAACGTTGCCCGACCCTCAACGAAAGTCATATTGCGCAGGTTGCGGAGCACGCGCTCGTACTTCTCGTCCCTCAGCTGGGCCACCAAGGCAAGTTCATCCAGAATCACACGCTGAAAATCGACGCGCGTGACGGCCGCGTCGATACCCGGAATGCCGTGATGCGTCGCGAGATGCAGGACTTCCCCCGCCCAGAGCATCGTCTTCGATGGCACACAGCCGACATTGACGCAGGTGCCGCCGAGGGGCAAACCCGTGTTGATGAGCGCGGTGGTGGCCTGGAGCTCATTCGCGCGGATGGCGGCCGCGAAGGCGCCCGCGCCACCTCCGATGATCACCAGATCGTACTCGGTCACGTGAGAACCCCCTTCTTCTCCGTCGGCTTATCGGGATCAGCGCACTCGGCACAGCCCGCGCCCCGTCAGCGCATCCGCCAATCGACGCCGATGGCGTCCGGCAAGGCGAACGCGGCGAGGTAGGTGTCGTGCCTCCCTTAGCGATGACGGCGGCGGCGAGCGCGTGCCGGCGGCGGCTTCTGGAAATCCTTGATGAGGGCGAAGCACGGGCAGTCCAGGGCTGACCGCGGCTCGGGAGGGATCTCGTCTTTGAGCAGGCGATGAAGACGCCGCAAGTCGTCGCGTAGACGCTGGAGCTGGGAGATCTGCGCTTCGACCTTCGCCAAGTTCTGCCCCACGAGTGTGACCACGTGCCGGCACGGAGCCGCCCCCTCGTCTCGGACGGCCAGGATACGGCGGATATCGGCGAGAGACATTGCGAGTGCCTTCGCCCGGCGGATGAAGCGGAGGCGCTCCACAACCTCCTCGCCGTACACTCGATAGCCGGCCGCGGTACGTGTGCGAGGACGGACGAGACCGACACGGTCGTAGTAGCGCAGCGTCTTCGGCTCGATGTCGGCGAGTGTTCCGAGCCGTCCGATGGTCAGCATGGTGCCCTCCCGTCCGCCCCTCGTTTCACGCGGGCATGGTGAGCGCGTCACCGAAGTTTCGCGCGTTCGTCAGCTGGCCGAGGGCGAAGGCGTCCGCCACCGACCGTTGCCTGTTCTATATGCCCTCGGTCCTCCTGGATCTTGATGTCTCTACACTAAACCCTAAAGCCGGGTTTAAGGTCAAGATCTCCGAGCAATAAACTTCACGGGTGACGGGCGGGGCCAGACCACGAAACCCGCGGGCCGCGACGCCACTTGCGTTGGCGCCTGGGTCGCGCAGCTCGAAGTACTGCGCGTCGTGCCAAGACCCTCGCCGGCGGGAGCCTACCGACTCTTAAGCGCGGCCGGCAGGTCTTTCAGGGGCAGGAAGAGATGCCGATCGACCAGCCTCGGACGTCGAGGATGCGTACCTCGTTCAGCGGAAACGCGTCGAGCAGGCCGACGCTCACCGGCTCGCCGGCAACCCGCACGGCGCCTTGCCGCTTAGAATCGTTGGCCGAACGTCTCAATCGCGTTCTCCGAGTAGATCCGCCGCTTCAGATCCGGCGCAAGTCCTGTAAAGACCTTGAACGGATCATCGTTGTCCCAATGCGGATAATCGGTGCTGAACAACAGCGTCTTCTCTGCACGCATCGCGCGTAGGAAGGGCAGAAACTCCTCCTGCGACTCGGGGCCGTCCACCGGCTGCGTCGTGTACCGGATATGCTCGAAGACGTATTCGCTCGGCGCTTCGTGTTACGCTTCAGGCGCGCAAAAGCCTCAAATTGAGCTTGCCAGGCCCTTGTCATATATGGCAAGAGAGACTTGACGCCTTCCGTCGGCGTGACGTGGACATCACAATCAACTATCTTCAGTGCCTGCGTCTGCGTCGTTAACCGAGTCTCCACCATCCCTGGCGCTCCTCCATCCCTCGCATGTCACCATTAATATAGATAGCGCCGACAATACGCGCACGCCATAGCTTGCGTTCGGGCAGGTCCCCTAATCCCCGGCGGCGCTGGCAGGCCGCGCGCCCGCCGCGGAAGCGTGGGCGTCATTGTTCGCGCGTCCGGTTTGATTCGGCGCGTTGCTCGCGGCACCGCGCGCCCGCGGGGGACGTAACCTCAACTGCTGCCTGGCCGCCACGAGTCCCGCCTCGGTATCGACCGGGTGCCCCAAGTCGCCGAGGGACCGGCCGAGCGCCTCCAGACCGGCGAGCAGCCACTCGGGCTTCGTGTAACCGAGGTGGCCGATCCGGATCAGCTCGAACTTCAGGTAACGGGTCACGCCGCTGCCGATCACCACGTCGTATGCCTCTCGGGCCCGCGCCGAGACCGCCTGCGCGTTTGCGCCGTCCGGCATCAGGATGGGCGTCACTGTGTCGACGGCGTAGGCGTCATTGGGAAGCGTCCGAAGGCCCATGCCCCGCGCGGCGGCCCGAGCCATCCGCCCGAGGCGCCGGTGCCGCTCGAACACCTTGGGCAGCCCCTCGCGAAGGATGAGCCCAACCGCGGCATGGGCCCCGAACACAATGCTTACCGCAGTGGTGAACGGCGTGCCCGGCAGGGTGCCGTGGATTTGCGCCCGCGCTTTGCGGAGGTCGAAGTAGTACTTTGGAAGACTCGACCGCTCGGCCGCCTGCCATGCTCGCTCGCTGACGCTCACGAAAGCCAGTCCGGGCGGGCTCATCAACGCCTTCTGGGAGGCCGTCACGGCGACGTCTACGCCCCAGCCGTCGGTCTCGATGGGGATCGCGCCGATCGAGCTGACCCCGTCCACCATCAGAAGCGCCGGGTGGCCGCCGAGCGCCTGGCGGACGCCGCGGACGTCGTTCAGGACGCCGGTGCTCGTCTCGCTCTGGGTGACGAGGACCGCGCGGTACTCGTGTCCCGTATCGGCGCGGAGGCGCTCGCCGACCCCGGCCAGCGGCGTCGGCTGTCCCCACTCGGCAGTCACCCGATCGACCCGGACTCCGTACTGCTCGGCGATCGCGGCCCACCGCTCCGCAAAGCTGCCGTTGTTGACCGACAGCACGCGATCGCCCGCGGACAGGAAGTTCACGATCGCGGCCTCGAGTCCCCCGGTGCCGGTCGCGTTCAGGGGGATGATGTCGTTCGTCGTGTCAAAAATCGTCTTGAGGCCGTCGAGGAGCTCCCGCACCATCTCGCCGAACGCCGGTCCGCGGTGGTTGACCATCTGGCGGTTCATCGCGCGCAGCACTGCGGGCGGCAGCGGCGTGGGACCGGGGATCAGTAGGGTCGTAGGGGGCATCGCTCTCCTCCTCGTCGCGTTATCGGCGTCTATTCCGGATAGGTTCCGCTTCCTCGAATTTCGATTTGAGCGCTCCTCGAGCCTCCGAGGGAACGCCAGAAGCGGTCGCCGCAACACGACCCGCAAAGGCTCCCGAGCGCCCCTCCCGCCCGGCTTCTGACCCGGTGGACTCGGCCAACGCGAGTTCGATCAGCCCGGACAGGCCACGACTGTCGCAGCCGACGGTCGGCGGGATCGCCGGCGCGATCCGGCGTTTGGCGGGTTAGGCCGGCCGCCGGCGCGCGGTAAGCCGCCAACGGCCGTATGCAACGAACACCGCAAGGAGCCCCACGACCACCGGGATCAGCGCGAGAACGGCCGCCCCGAACTTCACCGAATAGACCGTGGCGCCGACCATGATGATGATCAAACCGGCCGCGGCGAGCGGCGTGAGCGCCGGCCAGAGGCCGACCAGCCACGGCAGCGTGACCCCGATCGCCCCGACGACCTCGGCTACACCAAGCGGCCGGACAAACCATCCCGTGCCCGGCATTTGTCTCGTAAGTTCGGCGATCGGCATGACGAGTTTCGTCGTGCCCGTAAACAAGAAGATCAGCGTGAGCAGAATCTGAGCCGTCCACAACGCCGCGTTCATCGATGGAAGCCTCCGCCGCGTGACCAGTTTGGTTGCGCGCCGATCCGGGGTCAACATTGGACGCTAAGTCACACCTTTGGAAGCGGGCCGGCAGGCCGGTAGGTGTTGAGGAGGACGCCCTTTGGCGTGCTCCGCGTTGCAACCAGAGAGAGACCACGTGGCGGGACGCCGTCTTCGAACAGCCGCTTCCCTTTGCCGAGCACTACCGGAGCGACCCACATGCGATATTCGTCGACGAGGTCGGCGCCGATGAGCGTCTGCAGCAGTTCGCTGCTGCCCCAAATGTGCAACTCCGGGCCGTTCGATGCCTTCAGCCGACGGATCTCGTCCACGACATCACCGCCTACGCGGTGCGAGGTCTCCCAGTCGAGTTGGTCGACGCTGCGCGTGACGACGTATTTCGTCGCCTTGTTGAACGCCTTCGCAATCCGGTTGCGCTGGTTCGGCCAGTAGCGGGCGAAGATCTCGTAGGTCCGGCGTCCCAAAAGCATGTCGAACTCACCGGAGATAGTCTCGTCAATGGCCTGGTGCAGGGTGTCGTCCCCGAAGGGCATGGCCCAGCCTCCGTGGGTGAACCCGTTCCGCGGATCCTCCTCGGGGCCGCCGGGCCCCTGCATGACGCCGTCCACACTGACTTGCGTGATTGCAATGATCTGTCTCATCATCTCTCTCCAGTTTTTGCGTTTCGCATCCCTAGCCGGAATTTCATCGTGTAGGTCGTCGGGCCGGTGAGCATATCCTCGTACTGCCACCCGAACAGCCCGCCGTTGAACCGCTTCGCCGCGGGCGGATCAGTGGTCCCCAGTTGGCTCCAAGAGAAGCGCCGTGGTCGTACTTGGTGCGTGTCGCCACAATCCACCTCCGTGTGTTGTTCTCGTCTTCTCGTCGAACGGCCGCGTCAGGAATCGACACCCCCGTCCAACAAAAAGTTGCCGGGGACGCCACTTTCGGTCCTGAACTCCTCCTATAACACCCCCCACTGATCAAGTATCTCCCGACCCGAGCCGGCGGCACCAGACCGTGTTGGAAGTCATTGCCGTCGATCGTACCCTCCGCGAGGAGGAGGCGATCAGCGTGGTGAGGCGATACGAGGGGCGCAATCGGTTTATGGGACCGATCGTCCGCTCGGTCGTGAGCCGCCTTCTTGGCTGGCGATATCATGGATCGGAGCCTGATCGCCGCCGACTTGTGGCGCAACTGCCGCTTATTGCGTTCCGGCCGCGATCGCGATCCGAGGAAACCCGAAGCTTCTAAGAGTCACTATCCGGGCTTCCAACCGACAGCAGGAGGTATTTCCATGTTGCAGGCGGCCCTCAACGGCGATCTCATGAAGGCAGCGCACCCCGCGGTGCCGTTGTCCGTGGAGGAATTGGTCCGGGACGCGGTGGCCTGCGTGCGCGTGGGTGTGCGGGGATTTCATATCCACCCGAGAGACTCCGAAGGGCATGAGCGGTTGGAAACCGAGGTTGCGGACCGGAATGCTCGGATAAGCCGGACCCTCAACCCTCAGACGCGCGACGGAAGCAGGATGATCTTGCCGGTGGTATGGCCAGCCATGACCTCGCGGTGGGCAGTCGCGGCCTCGCGCAGGGGGTAGGTGTTTGCGACGAAGACGCGCAGCCGGCCGGCGGCTACCGCCTCCGTGAGCTGCAACCGGGCGGCGTTGCGAATTTGGACCCCGGGATCCCCGCCGGGGCCGGCCCCGAGCAACTTGATCCCGGCCTTCGCTCCACGCCCGAACGCGGCTATCGTGGCGATCCGGGAGCGATCCCGAACCAGCTCGAGCGAGACGTCCACCGCCTCGTCCGTGCCTACGCAGTCGATGGCGGCGTCGACGCCCTGCGGAGCCGCCGCGCGGACGCGGTCGGCGAGTCCGGGACCGTACGCAACCGGGATCGCACCTAGTTCGCGGAGCAGGTCGTGCTTGCCGGAGCTCGCGGTGCCGAGCACGGTAGCTCCCCGCCCGACGGCAAGCTGGACAGCCGTGAGCCCAACCCCGCCTGCAGCGCCATGAATCAACACGGTCTCGCTGCCGCGGAGACCGACCGCCTCCAGAGCGTGCACAGCCGTTGCGCCGGTGAGCATCAGCCCGCCGGCCTGCTCCCATGACATCGTCGACGGTTTCGCCACCACCGACGATCCTGAGACTACCAATTCGGCAGCGTACGCTCCGGCCGCCCGGAAAGCGATCACCTCGTCGCCCAGCGAGATCCGACCGGCAGGACCGGCGGCATCCGCGCCAACGGCGGTCACCACGCCGGCCGCTTCGAAGCCAAGCCGCATTGGCAGGTTTGCCGGATCAGCGCCGAACGCGCCGCTGTACAGCTTGTAGTCGACGGGGTTGACGCCCGCGGCACGAACAGCGATCCGCACCTCGCCGGGGCCGGGGTCAGGGGTGGGCAGATCCTCTACAGCGAGCACCTCTGGACCGCCGTACGCGGTGGCCACCACGATCTCGCTCATCGCGCGCACCTCGCCTTCGGCACATTGGGTCAGCTCGAGGAACTCGTTCACTACCGCAGCGGCTACGCCGTCTGCACGCGGGCCGCCGCGGTCAATCCCAGTTCGGCTATCGCGATCTCGCGCATCCGAAACTTCTGGATCTTGCCGGTGACCGTCATCGGGAACCCGTCCACGAATTTCCAGTAGCGGGGGATCTTGAACGTTGCGATCTTGCCGCGGCAGAACGCGCCGAGCTCGTCCTCGCTCGCGGTTGCGCCCGGCCTGAGCTTGACCCAGGCCATGACCTCTTCGCCGTAGCGCTCGCTCGGCACGCCGATCACCTGGACGTCGGCGACGGCTGGGTGGGTGTAGAGAAACTCTTCGATCTCGCGCGGCGAGATGTTTTCGCCACCGCGGATGATCATGTCCTTGATGCGGCCGACGATGTTGACGTAGCCATCGTTGTCCATCGTCGCCAGATCACCGGTGTGCATCCAGCGCGCCGCGTCGATCGCCGCGCGCGTGGCCGTGTCGTTGTTCCAGTAGCCGAGCATCACCAGGTACCCACGGGCGCACAATTCTCCCGGTGCGCCCCGCGGCACCACGGCGCCGATTGCGGGATCGACGATCTTGATCTCGACGTGCGGGTGGACCCGCCCGACCGTTGAGACGCGCTTGTCGAGCGGATCGTCGATCGCGCTCTGGGTCGACACCGGTGAGGTCTCGGTCATGCCGTAACAGATCGTCACCTCTCGCATGCCGAGCTGCGCCTGCACCTTCTTCATGACCTCCACGGGGCACGGCGAGCCCGCCATGATACCCGTGCGCAGCGTAGAGGTATCGAATTCCGAGAACCGCGGGTGTTCGAGCTCCGCGATGAACATCGTCGGCACGCCGTACAGCGACGTACAGCGCTCCGCCTGCACGGTCTCGAGCACGGCGAGAGGATCGAAGGCCTCGGCTGGCACGATCATGCACGCGCCGTGGGTCGTCGACGCGAGGTTTCCCAGCACCATCCCGAAGCAGTGGTAGAACGGTACGGGAATGCAGACGCGGTCGCGCTCCGTGTAGCCCAGGGCTTCTCCGATGAAGAATCCGTTGTTGAGGATGTTGTGATGAGAGAGGGTGGCGCCTTTTGGAGAGCCGGTGGTGCCGGAGGTGTACTGGATGTTGATGGGATCGTCGAACTGGAGCGCCGCCTCGACCTCTTGCAAGTGCTCGGGCGCCGTCGTGCCGCCGTCGCGGAGGAACGCATCCCATCCCTCGTCGAGCACCAGGACCTCCCGCAAGTCTCGGCAGCGTCCCCGCACCTCTCCGAGCATGGCCACATAGTCGGACTGGCGGAACCCCCGCGACAGCGCGAGCACCCCGACGCCCGATTGCGTGAGCGCATACTCCAGCTCCGTCGTCTTATAGCCGGGATTGATCGTCACGAGGATGGCGCCAATTCGCGCGGTCGCGTACTGGAGGACAACCCATTCGAATCGGTTTGGTGCCCAGATGCCGACCCGGTCGCCCCGCTTGACGCCATGGGCGAGGAGGCCCCGGGCGGCGCTGGTGGTCTGCTCCCAGAACTCTCGGTACGTCGCGCGGTATCCTTGATGGCGGACGATGAGGGCATCACGGTCGGGGACACGCTCGGCGGTGCGTCGCAGGTTTGCGCCGATCGTCTCCGCGAGGAGCGGCGTTGCGCTCGCACCGTGCGTGTACGACAACCTTAGCATCGCGGCACCCCCCGCTCGAAGCCCGCCCCGACGGGCCGCCATCCGGCCGGACGACGTTCGACGCACTCATCTCTTAGTTCATCGAGACTTCTCGCAGCTGCCGTAGGTCGCCCTTCCCCATGGCAGCACCGCTTTCGCCGCGCCCCCCGCCCCAACCAAAGTAATCCCTTCGTCCCTGCCGTCCCAAGCCGCGCCGCCGGCGCCGGGGGCCAGCTGCTCGAGCGCCGGGTGCCGCCGCCAGGCCTTGTCTGACAAGCGGTTGCGGCCGGCGCCGGGGTGCGGCGAGTGGTGAGTAACGCTTGCAGGGCCGCGGCTGCATCTCGGATCCTCCTCGCTCGATCCACCGAGGCCGATCAAGCGCACCGAGCCACGTCTCCCGCGATGCACCTGCCAGCGTTTCCCGGGTTTTGTTCGTGCGAACCATTCGGTTGATTGCGGCAGGCAACGCTACAGTACGCAAGTGTGCCGGCGATAACGGTCGCGACGTCTTCGCGGTCCCCTAGCATGGTAAGGCACTCGCGATCACCGTTGAAGCTTCCGGTCGGCCGATCATACACTTAGTGTGAAACATCGAGGCAGTATCGTCGCATGCATCGTAGCATGGGTCTCAAACTGGCTCCCGCGGGCGCCGGGATCGCCGACGAAGCCCTTGTGGAATCCGCGCGCCGGGGTGATGCGCTCGCGTGGAATATCCTCATCCGGCGTTACGCCGGGATGGTGCGGGCCCGAGCAGCTGCGTTCTTCCTCCCCGGGGCTGACCTCGACGACGTGGTTCAAGAGGGCATGGTCGGTCTATGCAAGGCCGTGCGGGACTACCGCGCTGACCGACAGACGCCGTTCGCGGTCTTCGCGCGATTGTGCATTCGCCGACAGATCGTAACGGCAGTGAAAATGGCGACGCGGGCCAAGCATCGCCCCCTCAATACGGCACGGTCACTGGACGGCCCCGTTGGCCTCGGTGCCCCGGCTGGCGATACGCTGCTGGCCCTCGTACCCCTCGTGGGAGAAGGGCCAGAAGCAACAGTGTTGCGCGATCTCGAGCATGCCGCATTCGAGCGAAGGCTATGCCAGAGGCTGACGCCGCTGGAGCGGGCAGCCGCGAGCGGGTATCTTGAGGGCAGGTCGTACCATGAAATCGCACGGTGTATGGGCTGCAGCGTCAAAGCGGTGGACAACGCCCTGCAGCGCGCTAAGCGGAAGCTGGAGCGGGCGAGGTGCCGAGATGATTCGAGTTGAGTGGGGTCCGACTGCACTGCCCGCGATTCTTTCGCGTGAACCGGTCCCCGCGAGCCCCGAAGGCCCAGATGTGGCGTCACCTCGCGCGAAGGGACTGGCGGCTCGTGCGGCGGCTGCTCGCTATTGGCGAGCTCAAGGATGCCGGCTTTCACCTCCACCAAGCGCTTGAGAAATTCCTGAAGGCCTTCCTCAGCGAGCACGGCCAGCCGGTCCCGACGACCCACGAGCTCCCCGCACTGCTCGCCCTTGCTGAACGCCAGATCCACAGTCTCCTACGGTTTCGATCGTTATGCGAGCGGATATCCTGGTACTATCTCCTCCGTCTCCCCACCCGAGCCCCCGTCCTTGACGAGAATGAGGTTCGACAAACGCTTAACGATAGCCGCCCCCTCATCCGCGCGCTGTTCCCGGATGAACCGGCGGTGCGATGAGCGCGCTGATCGTCCGGCACATCCGATTAGCCATTCTGGATGACTTGGATGCCGGCGCCCTTGGCTGTCCTTCTGCAGCTGGGCGGGTTGCACTCGAATCGCGGTTAGCCGGTGCGCTCCAACACTACGACGGGAATCTCCCGCTTTGTCTTCCGCTCGTATTCAGCGAAGTTCGGGTAGCGCTGCTTCTGCGCGGTCCAGATCCGAAGCCGCTCTTCACCTTGCGCCACTCTAGTGCACCATTGCCCAAGTTCTGAGGCAGAAGCAGGAGTTTCGCTCATGGGCACGTATTCTCGGTTCCAAATTCATCGCAGCACACGTTGCAGCAGAGGTCATAG
>JAJPIA010000121.1 GCA_021324975.1 Bacillota bacterium | reverse complement strand
GTATTCGCGGACACTGACAGGGCCCACGTTGCCTCCTGGACGCCGGTGACCGGCATTTTGAGGCAACGGTTCGCTCTTCGGTGTCGATAATTTTGAGGCACTTCGGCTCGTTGACGTATTCCTGGCGCTAGGCTAGAATGGGCGCGTGACGACCAAGCGGAGATATCCTGCAGCTGTCGCCCTGGGTCGGCGAGGCGGCAAGGCAAGAGCCGCCCGTTTGTCCCCACAGCGATTGACGGAAATCGGCAAAAAGGGCGCGCGGGCGCGCTGGGGCAAGGCCAAGAAGGCGCGCAAGTCGTAGGAGATACGCGGCCTCCTCGCGGCCCGTCACGGGAACCCCACGCCGGCCCACCGCCGGTAAGCGCAGCAGCATGGCGGTACGCGACCTCACGAGGGGCTTGAGAGGCGGGGAGATGCCCGACAACGCGCACTGGTCGGGACCTGAACGACGCAACGTCACCACGGCGGAGGGCCTCGCCCGGCGGGTCGCCTTCGAAGACTCCTGCGAACTCCTGCGGGTGCTGCGGCTGTCCCCGCCTGCCCTCGCCTACTACAAACAACGCGCGCGGGACACCGGGCTTCTCCCGCACGAGTACATGCTGCAGGTGGTCGAGAGCGAGGCCCGGCGTTCGTCGACGGGCAGTGCCTAAATCGGCGGTCCGCCCGTGGCCGCGGCCGCGAGTTACCTCCTCATGAAGCTGATCCTCCATCTCACGCGGGTGCTCGCCGGCTACTTCGTCGATCACGTGGGGCGGTTGTGGTGAGCGCCGCGGCTGCACACCCCGCGGTAGGGTGATGATGCATCGCTTCTGGAAGTTCGATCCGGCCAACGCGGCTCGTCTGCTCGCCGACGAACGATCGGGCATCCACCCGCCGGATGAGGCGCTCGCGCTGCTGGACTTGGACCGCGGCCAGCTCGTGGCGGACATCGGCTGCGGCCCGGGGTTCTTCACCGTGCCGATGGCACGGCGCCTCCTCCCGACGGGTCGTGTGGCGGCGCTTGATATCGCCATGGAGATGCTGCAACGCCTGCGACGCCGCATCGCCGCCGCCGGCCTCTCGAACGTGCTTCCGGCCCAATCCGAGGAATCGCGGCTTCCGCTCCCCGGGGGCGCGTGCGACCGCGTGCTCTTGGCGTTTCTCGCGCACGAGCTCGAAGCGCCCGACGTGTTTTTCGCCGAGGTTGCGCGGGTGCTGCGTCCAGGAGGCCGGGGCCTCGTCGTCGATTGGGCCCCTCGGGAGAGCCCGATCGGCCCGCCCCTCCATGTCCGCGTCCCGGCAACGTCGGTCCAGGAGCGCCTCGCACACTCGGGGCTCAGGCCCGGCGAGCCGGCGGCGTTCGGTCCCTACAGCTACACCGTCCCATTCGTTCGCCCGTAGTATCGAACGCGTTTACCCGCCCGCGAGCCAGGGTAATATCCCAACACACCGAGTGGCAGGCTGATCGAGGACTTTCACGGCGCCCGCAGGACACACGCGGAGGCGGATGCGATGCGGCCGTTTCAGGAAGTCTTCACGCACGGCGGTTGGGTGTACGGCATTACCGCGGAGCTGGACGCGGACGGCGACGGCACGTGGGACTGGAGGGTACTCCGACTGTTGGTGGGCGGCTCCGACTACGAAGTCCTGGGTATGGGGAAGGCCGCGTCCCGCGAGGAAGCTGAGACCCTGGCCGGGGTGACGCTCCACACGACCTGGGAAGCCGAGCACCACTAGCGCACGCCGGACCGCGCCCGCTGCGCTGCAGGAGGGTTGTTTCTCCCCGCGTATACACGCGTCGTATGAAGATCGCGCGCGTGGACGTGTTTGCCTACGACCTGCACTATCTCCATGGCACCTACGCGATGTCCGGCGATCGGACGGTCGCCGGCCTGTCCAGCACGGTTGTCCGGGTGACGGCCGACGACGGCTTGACGGGGTGGGGCGAGGTCTGCCCGCTCGGCCCCGCGTACCTTCCGGCCTTTGCCGAGGGCGCCCGCACGGCGCTTCGCGAGCTCGCTCCGGCGGTGCTCGGCGTGGATCCCACGAACCTCGCGCTCGTACACCGCGCCATGGACGCCGCGTTGAGCGGCCACGCGTATGCGAAGAGTCCCCTCGACGTGGCCTGCTGGGACCTCCTGGGCAGGGCGACGGGCTGCCCGATCGCAACCCTGCTCGGCGGACGGCATCAGAGCCGCTATCCGCTATACATCGCTGTGCCGATGGGGTCGCCGGAGGACATGGCGGACTACGTCGGCGCGCGGCGGGCGGAGGGCCTCCACCGGTTTCAGCTCAAGATCGGCGGCGATCCACTCGCCGATCGAGACCGCGTGGAGCGCGTCCTCGCCGTCACGGACGATGCGGACATCATCATCGCCGACGCCAACGGCGGATGGACGCTCGGGGATGCGGCCGTGGCGGTGCGTGCCCTACAGCCGCGTCCGCGCCTCTACCTCGAGCAGCCGTGCGCCACCCTCGAGGAGTGCCTGCGGGTGCGCCGCTTCACCGCGCTCCCCATGGTGCTCGATGAGGTGATCACGGACGTTCCGTCGTTGCTTCGCGCCGCTCAAGCCGGCGCGATGGAGGCCATCAACCTCAAGATCGCGAAAGTGGGCGGTCTCGCGCGGGCCAAGCTCATCCGGGATCTGGCGCAGGCGCTCGGCATCGCGGTGACCGTGGAGGACATGTGGGGCGGCGACATTGTGACCGCGGCGATCAGCCACCTCGCCGCGAGCACGCGTCCGGGGTCGTTGTTCACAACGTCGTTCATGAACGATTGGGTGCGCGAGCACGTCGCCGGCCACACGCCCCGATCGCTGGCGGGCGTTGGCGTGACGCCGGACGCGCCGGGCCTCGGCATCGAGGTCGATGCCGGCGCCTTGGGCGCGCCGGTGTTCAGCGTGGGCGAGGAGCGGGCGCGACCGCCGCGCGGCAGCCGGCCGGGATCGGGCGCGTCTAGCGGGACGCCGGAACGGGCATGAACAACGACGGATCGCGGGCGCCGGCTCGGGACGTACGGCGCCCGCCGGAGCGTCTAGCGTGAAGCGAGCGCGTTGCAAGGCGTGCGGCGGCAAACGGCCGCGGCTCGCCGTCCAGCACGGGGACGAATTCTGCTCGACCGACTGTGCCCGGCGGTACCACGGCACCGGCCGGGACAAGCGCGTAGGGCGACCGGCGGCACCCCCGCGCCCGTCGCGCGCGACTGCCGGCCAAGCCTCGTAACCTCGCGCGGCCCTCGCCCCGCCCTATCCCACCACCGTTTCGGTGGCGTCCCCCTCGCCGGGCACCGCCAGGTACATGACGCGGTCGTGGAATTTGGCCAGCGTATTCCGGTGGCCGACGCTGACGACCGTCGGCTTCCACGACGCCTTCCGCAGCACTGCATAGAGCGCGGCCTCCGCCGCCTCGTCCAAGGCGGAGGTCGCCTCGTCGAGGAAGACGATCGCCGGCTCGCTCAGCAGGATACGGGCAAACGCCAAGCGTTGCTGCTCCCCGAGCGACAGCCGATCCGCCCACCGGTCCACCGTGTCGAGGTCGTCCGCCAGCGCACCGAGGCCGACGGCGGTGAGCACGCCGACGAGGCGCTCCCTCGGTGCCCGGTCGTCCTCATTCGGATAGAGAATCGCCGTGCGGAGGCTGCCGAGCGGCACGTAGGGCCGCTGCGGGAGAAACAGCGTGCGGCCGCCTCCCACCCGGACCACGCCACGGCCAAACGGCCAAATTCCACCGACCGCGCGGAGGAGCGTGCTCTTTCCGGCGCCGGACGGCGCCGAGATCAGCAGCCATTCGCCGGGGGCGACGCGAAGATCGACCCCGCGGAGGAGCGCGGTGCCGTCCGGCAGGCCGAGGTCGAGATCAAGGGCCGCGACGCCGTCACCTTCGCGGGCGACGCGAATGGCCGCCGGCGCGCCGGCGGCGGCCGTCACCTCGTTGGCCCGCCGCTCGAAGCGCGCGAGCCGTTGCACGACAGCTTGCCACTCCGCGACATACGTGTAGGCGTTGACGACGAACGAGAGCGACTGCTGCACCTGCCCGAACGCGTTGGCCGTCTGCTGCAGCACCCCAAACGTGATCTGTCTCGCGAAGAAGCGCGGCGCCGCCACGAGATACGGGAACACGATGGCAACCTGGTTGTAGCCGCTCGTGTACCAATTCAGCTGCATCGTGCGCTTCATGATCTTCCAGAAGTTGGCGACGACGTAGTCGAAGCGGCCGAGGAAGGTGCGTCGCTCGCGTCCTTCGCCGCCGTAGAGCGCGACGCACTCCGCGTTCTCGCGCAGGCGCATCATGCTGAACCGAAAGTCCGCCTGATAGCGCTGCTGATCGAAGTTCAGCCTCACCAGCGGCCGGCCGATCCGAAAAGCGAGCCACGTGCCGCCGACCGCGTACGCGAGCGCAAACCACACCATGTACCCGGGCACCTCTACGCCGCCGGCGCGGCCGAGCGGGATGTGGACGGCACCCGACAGGGCCCACAGGATCCCGAGGAACGACACGAGCGTCAACCCCGCGTTGAAAAAGCCGTTGGGGCCGACCACGAGGTCGAGTGACTGCCGCGTGAACAGATCGATATCGTCGGCGATACGCTGGTCCGGGTTGTCCGCCCCGTCACTGTGCACCTGGAGGTGATAGTAGGCGCGCCCCGCGAGCCAACGGTCCAGATAACGGCCGGTGAGCCAGCGCCGCCACCGGATCTGCAGCATCTGCTGCAGGTAGATCTGATACACGGTGCCGGCAATGGACGCCGCGGCCAGCGCCCCGAAGATGATGAACTGCCGCCGGAACGCCGGCCAATCCAGTCCTTGAATCGCATTGAAGAAGTCCCGGTTCCAGATGTTGAACCGGACGCTGATGTAGACCGACGCGATATTCAGCGTTGTTACGACGACGAGGAGGCCCCACGCCCACCATCGTTCATCGGACGACCAATACGGCTTGACGATCCGCCACAGGTCGGACCAAAAATGCTCCCGCCGATCGTTCACTACACGCGCTCCCGTCACGTGCCAAGTCCCCGTCCCGCGCCGGTGCCGCCGCGGGACATGCCCCGATCATACCGTTCGGGCGCGCGGCTGGACAGCCCCCGGCGGGCCCCCGGGGCGCCCGAGCGGCGGCGGGGGGCGTGTTGCCTCAAAAGTCCTGGTCACCGAAGTAAGGGGTGATGCCTCAAAATGGTGGTCACCCAGAGTCCGCCCTTGACGCCCTTGTCGTTGTCTTGCTCGCGGC
>JAJPIA010000074.1 GCA_021324975.1 Bacillota bacterium | reverse complement strand
GCCGCGAGCAAGACAACGACAAGGGCGTCAAGGGCGGACTCTGGGTGACCACCATTTTGAGGCATCACCCCTTACTTCGGTGACCAGGACTTTTGAGGCAACACGCCGAGCAACTCGATCGGCGGGCGACACGCATGGTCTCAGGGCGGGATCACCGATCCGGCCGCGCGCATAGACCGCACGGAGGAGCACGGGCGCCGGAAGCGGAAGAGCGCGGGGGCGGGGGGCCGAGTGAGTCGCGAGGGTGAGCGACGGGAGGGTGCGCTGACCGTGGAAGCCCAGGGGCGCTGGTATCAGCGGTGGTGGGTGCGCGCCGGCGCGGCGGTGCTGGCCGCGGGGCTCGCCGCCGCCGTCGCGGTGCCGTGGCTGATGCCGATGGACCGGTTTCGGCCGCTCGTGGTACAACTCCTCAAGGGCGCCACGGGCCGCGATGTGCGCATGGACGCGCTCCGCCTCTACGTGTTCCCGTCGCTTCACATCCACGCCCAAAACGTCCGCGTAGCAAATCCTGGCGGGTTCCCCGCGGGAGACGCGCTCGCCGTCAGCGCGCTGGATTTGGGGGTGACGTTACGGGGACTTTGGTCGCGGCAGATCGAGGTGACTCGCGTCGCGCTGACCGGGGTCCGGCTGACGGTGCTCACCGCCGCGGGCGGGCGGACTAATTTTGATCTAGCCACAGCCGGTCGCGCGGCAGCCGGCAGGGGAGGTGCGGCGCCCGGGGCACCGTTCATTCGGGTCGGGACGGTCGGCCGGATCACCATCCGGGATCTAGGGCTGGTCTCGGCCTCGGTCGACGCGCACACCGGACACATCGTCCCGGGGTTCGCGCTCAGCGGGCTCGACGCGGATATCACCGGCGTCGATCCCACCACCGCCGGATGGCTGCGCGGGCTCCGGCTCGCCGCGGCGCTCAGACACGTCCGGCTCCAGGTGGCCGGACTCACGAAGCCGATTGTCTTCGAGAGTGGGCAGCTCACTGTTGAGAACGGCGCAGCCGCAAGCACGTTTACTGCAGCGCTTGACACGCTGCGCGCGAGCGGTACCGTGAAGCTCACCGCGCTCGATCCGCCGTTCGCGACGTTCACGCTGCGGGTGCCGGCGCTGGACGTCGACCGGGTCGCCGGGCTCATGACTCACGAGGCTGGGAGCGCCGTTGCGGCCCCGCAGGGGCCCCGACGGCTGTTGGCCCGCGGCGTCGTCACGGTTGGCCGGCTCGGGCTTGCCCCGTTCGAGGCCGAACAGGTCGACGGGCGGGTGAGCGTATACTCGGATCGCCTCCGCGTCGACGGGTACCGGCTGGCGGCGTACGGCGGGACGGTCGAGGGGACGGCGGCCGTGGACTATGCGGCCGCGGCCGTCCCGGCCACGATGACCGCACGGGCCCGCGCGTTGAACCTTGCGCGCGTCGCCGCGGCGCTCGCCCCCGGCGCACCGGTTGCGGGTCGGCTCGACGCCGGGGCTACCATCACGGCTTCGCTCGGGCGGCCGCAGGGGCCGCTGGTAACGGGCGGCGGAACCTTTTCGGCGCCCGCGGTGACGCTGTCGCCGCTTGCGCTCAGCCAGGTCAGCGGCCGGTTCAGCCTGAACGGCACGCGAATCCGCATCGATCGGTACCGGTTCGCGGCCTACGGGGGCGTCGCCCAGGGGGCGGCGTTGCTCGACTACGGCGCCCCAGGGCTCCCGCTGAGCGGTACCGTACGCGCGACCGGCATCGATGTCGGCGCTTTGGCCCGTACGCTCGCACCCGGGACCCCGAGGATCACGGGCGCGCTGGATGGAGCGTTTGCCCTGGCCACCGCCTTGGGGCGGGACCCGATCGCGGCGCTCACGGGCGACGGGGTGTTTGCGGTGCGGAACGGCTCGTTCCCTGGGCTCGATCTCAACAACCGCTTGGGGAGCCTCACACAGCTGGCGCAGGCCCTGCACCTCGCCGCGCCATCCGGCAGTACGCGCTTTCGGTATTTCGGCGGCGACCTCCGGCTGGCCGGCGAGCGCGGCATCAGCAAAAACCTCAAACTGGACGCCGATACGTTGAGCGGTACCGCGCACGGGAGCTTTGGATTCGATCGAACCATCGACTACGCGGGGATCGCGGTGGTCGACACGCAGGCAACGGGCGGATCGCCGGTCGGCACCGCCATGTCACTGGCCGGCCAGGCGCTGGGTCACGCACTGCCCGCGGCCGCGGGCATCACGGGCGCCCGCGTGCCGTTTAGCGCGCGCGGTCGATTCGACAATCCTCAGTTCGCCCTGGCCGGCACACCGCAGCTGCTGCGGGGTCAGGCCGGATCGACGCCGGCCGCCCGGCCGTCCGGGCCGCTGCAACTTCCGCAGCTCCCTCAACTTCCTCAAGTGCCCGGGTTGCCGTCCAACCTCTTGAACCTCTTTCACTGAGCCGTGGTCGAACGCGTGCTCCTGTCGTGGAGCGGCGGCAAGGACAGCTGTCTTGCCCTAACGGAGTTGCTGGCGGACGGCGGGTGGACCGTCGCCGCGCTGCTCACGACGGTAACGGAGGGGTTCGAGCGGGTGAGCATGCACGGCGTGCGGGTCGATCTCGTCCGGCGGCAGGCCGAGGCGCTGAATCTGGCCCTCGACATCGTGACCATCCCACAGGAGGCATCCAACGCGGCGTATGAAGCCGCTATGACGCGCGCCCTGACCCGGCATCGCACGAACGGTGTCGCCGCGGTCGCGTTCGGCGACTTGTTCCTCGAGGATATCCGGCGGTACCGTGAGGAGCGCCTCACGGGCACGGGGCTGCGCCCGCTCTTCCCGGTGTGGCACCGCAACACCCGCGATCTCGCGCGCGAGTTTATCGATCGCGGGTTCGAGGCGATCCTGACGTGCGTGGACACGCGTGTGCTGCCTGCCGCGTTCGCGGGACGCGGGTTTGACCGTGCGTTGCTTGCGGACCTGCCGGCGCGGGTCGATCCGTGCGGCGAGAACGGCGAGTTCCACACGTTCGTCTGGGCCGGACCGGCATTCCGGCATCCGGTGCGCGTGCGGCGCGGCGAGGTGGTGCAGCGCGAGGCGTGGATGTTTTGCGACCTGCTCCCCGTCGACTGACGGTGAAGATCCGGCGTGCGAGCGGCAGGCAGCCGGCCGGGCCACGGATGACGCCGGCCTAGCGGGCCTCCTGCACCGGCATCTCCACACGGCGGCGCGGCCGCAGCCCACGCACGCGCTCGGCAACGAGGTAGGAGCCTATCACGGCGACCACGGTGATGACCTGGGCCGTGAGGCTCTCCAGGCTGTTGTACAGCGAGAACCAGACGTTCATCCACGCCGGTAGCTCGAAGGACAACAGCCTCGTCGTGGCGATCCAGTGCGCCTGCTGCATTTCCTGGACCGTCTCACCCACCATCACGACCAGCACCACGCCGAGCAGCATCCCGGTGAGGACCAGCATCTTCCGGTACGGCAGACGGCGATGCGAGAGAAAATTGAGCGCGGCCACGATCAGCGTGAGGCCCAGGCCGAGGAGGCTGCCGAGCAGCACGACGTGGGCGCCCACCTGGAGCCGGAGGCTCTGCAGGAACAGCACCACCTCGAAGCCCTCGCGGTACACGGAGGTGAATCCCAGGAGCGCAAGGCCGCGGAACACCGCCGCGGAAGACGCCGCCCGGTCGCGGAGCAGCGCGCGTTCCCGCTCCGTATGATGGCTGATCCAGCCGGTCCAGTAAACTCGATGGAAGAACCAGTTCATGATCACGAGCAGGACGAGCACGGCCAGGAGGCCGGTCGCTGCCTGGAGGTCGAGCTCCGAGGCGTTGACGTCGGAGAGGATCGCCACCACGATGAACCACATGGCGAGGGTCGCGAGGAAGGCGGCGCCCGCACCGGCGGCGACCGGGCGCGCCCAGCGGGATTGCGTCCGGGAGAGGCTTGCCGTGATCGCGGACAGCACGAGGATCGATTCCAGACCTTCGCGGAACACGAGCACGCCGGTGTCGGTAATGGCGGCGGCGCGGCTCAGGTGCTTCGCAGTCGGGTCCGGGGAGCCGCCCGCGGTCACCGCCTGCCAGACGATCACACCGATGACCGACAGAGCGGCCAGCACGAGGAGGACCGTGCTCCAGCCGAACCCGCGACGGACCATGCCGTATCATCACGCTCCGGACGAAATTGGCGCCACGATTGCCTAAGCGATTCTATAGTGATATCGTCAAGAATGGCCGTCAAGCGTGCGAGCTGCCGGCGCCCATGGACGCCTTGTGGGACAAGGCTGCGCGCGCGCTTGTGGATAACTGGCATCCGTAAGAGAGTGACGATTTCGCGTGGGGCGATTTTCGACAACCGAGGCGATCGCTAAGTTCCGGTCACGGGGCCGCAGCATCACCGCCCAGCGGACGGCGGTGTTCCGGGCGCTGGAGCGCGCGGAGGGCCATCCTACCGCGGAGGAGCTGCACTCAGGCCTGCGGGACGCCGTCCCCGGATTCGCCCTTAAGACCGTATATGCCATCCTGCGCGAGCTCGCCGATCTCGAGCTCATCGAGCCGATCCCCGTTTCGCTCGGCGCGACCCGGTGGGAGCCCAACACCGATCCCCACGGCCACCTGGTGTGCGACAACTGCCGCCGTGTCGTGGATCTTTCCGTCGATCCCACGGTGTTGATGCCGCTTGTCCGGCGTGCGGGCCGCAGATTTACATTGCGGGGAGCCTCACTGATCGTGCATGGGCGCTGCGATCGCTGCGCCAGCGGCTGAACCGGCGAGGAAGGTCGCGCCGGGCGGTTTAAACGCGAGTGCGCTGCTCCGAGGCTAGGCGCGGGTACCCACAGCCAGGTAGCGCGGGTACTGCGGGTCACCGCCCCATAAAGCGGGGTCCATGATCGGCGTAAGCCTGAGATCACGAATCCCTTCCGCCTGCAGGAGCGCGACGAGACGCTCGGCCGGCAGCCCACCGGGGAACGGTAGTTCAGTTTGGGCACGTCGATACGTGAGATAACGCAACTTCGCCGGGATCAGAGCCGTTTTTCTTTCTTTCACCCCGTAGTAGAAGATCCTCAACACCGATCGTATCGACTCCGCCGGCGTCTTCTTGGCCGTGGGAAGCGCAGGCGTTTCCGGTTTCGAGTAGCGGTGCCCTTCGATCAACGCGAGCCGGCCTCCGGGTCGAAGGACGCGAAGCCACTCCCTGACACCGAGAACGGGATCCGGCAGCGCCCAGATCACGTGGCGGGCGATGACAATATCGTATGTGGCGTCAGGATCGCTCAACGCGGTGACATTCTCGAGGCGAAAGCGCACCGCCAGGCCGGCCTGGCGCGATTTCTGCTCCGCGATCTTAAGCATTCGCGGAGCAAAGTCTACCCCGGTTACCGCATGCCCTATTTCGGCCAGCATCAGGGTGAGGACGCCGGTGCCGCAGCCGACGTCGAGCACGCACCTCGGCTCGGTTCCCGCGATGCCCGACAGCAGATTGGCCCATGCATCACGCTGATCCCGGCTGTGCACACCGTGATCGGCTTCGGCGTCGAACGTGGTGGCACGGTCGTTCCAATGCAAGCGAATGAGTTTCGTGAGGCGTGGTTGCGGGGAGCCTGACGCCATCGACGGAACTCCCTGCGGGGCAGCCAAAGTCGAGTATTCAAGCGTCCACCCCGACGCGCAGCCAGCATAGCCTGCCGAAAGCGACGAGGGCCATCCCTCTACGGGGGGAGCCGCATTCCTTCGATCGGGGGAGATCGATCGGTGAACGCGGCCGTACTTTGCCGCATTTTAGTGTTGAGACATTGTAAACTGCTTCAGCCAGTTTGTGTCACGAGGAAACGCGGCAGCAGAACTTGGCCTAGCGCCAAACGCCGACCGCCAAATAGCGAGGATACTGGGAGCGTTCGCCCCAAAGCGCGGGATCCATGAGCGGTGTGACGGCCACATCGGAGACACCGTGGGCCTCTAATAGAGTGACGAGGCGGTCTGCGGGCGCACCTCCTGAAAACGGCAGCGTCCTCTGCGCCGCATGGTACCGCAGCGTACGCAGTTTCGCCGGTACGCGCCCGAGCTGGTGCTCCTTGGCGCCGTAGTATAGGATCCTCAGCACCGCCCGTGCGCGCGCGGCTAACGTGATCTGGGTCGTTCTCGAGCCCATGCCCGCGGCATCGTCGGAGGACCACTGCCCTTCGATCAGGGCGAGCCTGCCGCCGGGCTTGAGGACACGCAACCATTCCTTTACACCGACCGACGGATCCGGGAGCGCCCAAATGACATGCCGGGCGATCACCACGTCATACGTGGCATCAGGGTCGCGAAGCGACGTTGCATTCTCAAGGCGAAATTCCACGGAGAGGCTTGCGCGGCGCGCTTTTTCCTCCGCAGCCGTGAGCATTCGTTCGGCCAGATCGATGCCCGTGACCAAATGTCCCATCTCTGCCAGGAGAAGCGTAAGGAACCCGGTGCCACAGCCAACGTCCAGCACACGCGCGGGGCCGCCGCCGGTCAGGGTGGCCAGCAGCGTGACCCAAGCGCCGTGTTGCTCCCGGCCACGGAGGCCATGGCCGGGTTCCTCGTCGAATGTGGACGCGCGCTCGTTCCAGTGATCTCGAATCAGCCTCGTCAACCGGGAACTTCGCGACTGCGATGTCGTCACGGCCGATAACCTCAACTATCGCCCGACCATACGTTCGATTGTTGATCTGCGATCTCACGTGCGCGGTGTTTCGGGTTGCTCGTAAGCAATCCTTCCTCCCACGAGCTGGCGGTCACGCGGTGTGTTCCCTTGAGACGCTATCGTCGAGAGATGGATAGATATCCTTCGATCGGCCGGTGGTGACATTCCCCCGTCGATCGTACAGTGGTGCCTAACTACATTGATACAGTGCCAGGACTTGGAGCCTTTGCAATGACGATCCACGCGGCGGCCGAGCCCGCATCTCGGTCCAAGGTACTCGCGATCTGCGGCGGCGGAAACGGCGCCTACACGCTCGCCGTCGTTGCTTCCAGAAACTTTGACGGCGACGTTCTTTGGCTGCGGGGGTCTCCCGAGAAGGCGGAACACCTGCGCCGGGTCGTGTTCTCGGATGAAGGCCTCCGTTCCACGGGCGTGGTCGCCGGCCGGGCAGATCGGGTGCGCGTCGTTTCGTCGAACCCGGCAGAAGTCATTCCGCAGGCCGACCTCGTGCTGATCTCCGTTCCGGCATTCGCGCATGCCGCGATTCTCGATCGAATCGCGCCTCACCTGAACGACCGTGCCATCGTCGGCACGCTCCCGGCCCGCAGCGGGTTCGAGTTCGACGTGACGCGAAAGGTGTCCGGCATCCGCCCGCGGGGAGGCCGCCGGGTCTTCGGCCTCCAAACGCTGCCCTGGTCGACACGGGTCGATCAAACAAAACAGACGGTGCATGTCGGCGCGGCCAAAGAAACCGTGTCAATGGGGTCGCTCCCGCACGCCGACGCTCCCGGCATTGCCATGCAGCTCTCGACGCTGCTCGGTACGCGGATCGTGCCGACGCCGAACTTTCTGAATGTGACGCTCGGGAACCCAGGCCAAATCATCCACCCCGGCCTCATGTACGGATGGTTCGCCGAGTGGTCAGGCGAATCGTTTCGGGACGAGACCATCCCGCGCCTGTACGGCGGCGCCAGCGATCGGACCGGGGAATTCGTCGAACGGCTGTCAGACGAGGTGGTCGCGACCGCGCGTGCGGTGGAGTCGCGAAGCGACCATCGGCTGGATCTTTCGGGCGTGTTGCCGATCCTTGATTGGCTGCGCTTGTCCTACGCGGCCCGCACCGCAGACGTCACGACCGTTGCCACGTGCTTCCGCACCGGGCCCATTCAGGCCCGCAAGGTTCCCGTCCGGGAACGGGCGCCGGGCGAGTTCGTGCCAGATTTTCAATATCGTTACCTCCGGGAGGACGTCCCGTACGGCCTCGCGGTTGTCAAGGCGATCGCGGGCATGGCGAACATCGATACCCCGAGCGTCGACGCGGTCATCGGCTGGACGCAGGAGAAGCTGGGGAAACGATACCTGGACGGTCGAATCCTCCAAGGGGCCGATGTTGATGAGCTGCGGATCCCGCAGAACCACGGCGTGCGCACGATGAGCGCCCTGGTCGACTGGTATCTCGGGTGGTCGTAATTTCGACCGACAAACATTCGGCGTCGACGTCCAGCGCGGACACCGGACCGGCAGATTACGCAGGTCGCGTGGATACCTCCGTCCCGGTGATCGTGCTCGCGTGGGCCCATGGCAGCCAGGACGCCAGCTCCGGGTCCGGCGCGTTGGGCGTCGCGCGGACGCTCGGCCGGCTTGGGATCCCCGCATACCTGGTGCACGATCGCGGCGTGCTCCCGGTCTCGTTCTCCCGGTACTGGAAAGGGACGTTTGCCTGGGATCCTTCCGTTCCGGCGGACGAGTCGCTGCGGTTCCTCGCCAAGATCGGCCGCCGCGCCGGCGGGCGCCCGCTGCTGCTGCAGACAACAGACCCGGCCGCGATCTTCGTCGCGGATCATGCCGGCGTCCTCGATCAGGGGTTCGAGTTTCCGCGAGTATCCCCCACGCTGATCCGCGGCCTGGCCAACAAGTGGCAGATGTTCCTCGCGGCAAAGCAGAGCGGCGTTCCGACCCCGGAGACGATTCTGCCGCGCTCGCGCGAGGATGTTGTGCGGTTTCTCGACGAGGGCGGCGCGCGCTTTCCGCTGCTGTTGAAGGGCGCGGATCCGATGGGGCCCGGCCGATGGACGATGAAGATCGTCCACGCGGCGCGCGATCTGCTGGAGTTGTACGAGCGGGCGGGCACCCCCGGTGTTCCCGACGTGATGATCCAGGAGTACATTCCCGGCGGCGACGACGCGGTGTGGATGTGCAACGCCTACTTCGACCGGCAGTCCGAATGCCGCGCCGTGTTCACGGGGCGCAAGCTCCGCCAGTGGCCCGCGCACACCGGCGTCGCCTCGCTCGCGATCTGCGTTCCGAACGAGACGGTGGCCGAAACGACCAGGCGATTCATGAAAGCCGTGGGCTACCAGGGCCCTGTGGGTATCGGGTACCGCTATGACGCGCGCGATGGACTCTACAAACTCCTCGACATCAACGCGCGCGTCAGCGGCGTGTTCCGGCTGTTCACCGCGCCGAACGGCATGGACGTCGTTCGCGTATGCTACCTCGATCTGACGGGTCAGGCAGTCCCGCAGTTCTCCCTGCGCCCGGGACGCAAGTGGATGCTCGAGGAAGATATCCTGACCGCGGTGACGTACGCACGGGAAGGCAAGCTGACCCCGTGGCAATGGCTTGCCTCGTTGCGCGGCGTCGAGGAGACCCAGTGGTTTTCGCGCGACGACCCGGTACCCGGGTTGGTGTGGTGCTGGAAGCGGCTGCCGTACGCGGAGCGGTCATGCTGGCGCATGAAGCACCTGGTCGAGACGCCGTGGCGGCGCATGCGGCGCGCGCTCGGCGCACCGCATGCCTGACGTCGTATTTGGAAATTGAGGCAACGGGGGGAGCCTGCGTGGGGGATGGGTTTATCCTCTGCTATCATCGCGTCGTCGAGACGCTGCCGCCTGATCCGTATCAGCTGCTGGCCCCGTACGATCTCTGCGTCGATGTCAGACGTTTTCGGCAGCACATGGAATACGTGGCGCGCCGCTACCACGTCGTGCCGCTGGACGAGCTCGTTGCCGCGCTCCCCGGTCGCCATGCAACCCGCCCCATGGTCGCCATCACGTTCGATGATGGGTACGCCGACAACTACGAGCACGCGCTTCCCGTCCTTCGGCGTGTTGGCATCCCCGCGACGGTATTCCTGGCAACCGGCAACATCGACAGCGGTGCGGCCTTTTGGTGGGATCGGCTGGCGTGGCATCTCCCCCGGTACGCCGGCCGTCGCCTCCCCGCGGCGCTGGCCGGGGGTGAACCGGATGTGGTCCCCGAGACCTCCGAGGAACTGAGCCGTCTGTACGGCACAGTGCACAGTCGCCTGCGGGTGCTCGACGCCTCCGCGCGCGACGCCGCGCTGGATGCCCTGGGCGATGGCGCAGGCGACGCCCCGCGGCCGCTCACGTGGGCGGAGGCGCGCCGGATGGTCGCCGCGGGGATCAGCCTGGGCGGGCATTCCGTGTCCCACCCATCGCTGGTTGCCCTCTCCGATACGGCGCTGCGGGACGAGGTCGGACGGTGCCGGGAGGTGATCACGGCGCAGGTCGGCGCCGCGCCGGCCACGTTTGCGTACCCGTTCGGGCACGTCGACGATCGGGTGGCGGCCGCTGTCGAGGCAGCAGGATACCGGGCTGCCGTGACCGTGCGCTGGGCACGGTGCGATGCGGACGTCCCGTACTGGTTGCCGCGCCTGCTGATCGCGAACGCGGAGCGGCAGAGTTTCATCGACACGCTGCGATGGGTGCCGGGCGCCGCCGGCGCTGCGCCGCGGGACGGCGTGGCGCGGCGCATCCTGCGAAGCGCGCTACCCCTCCCCGTCCGGGCGGCGGGCCGCTACGTGCGGCGGTTGTGGCGCAACCGCGGGTCGGCGTGAGCCGGGGACACGGGCGCGCCGAGGTCGCACACGCGGGGCGCGAGCGCCCGCTCGTGAGCGCCATTGTGACGACCTACAATAGGTCCGCCCTGCTGCGCGAGGCGTTGGATTCCGTGATGGGTGTCGTGGGCAAAGGCGACGCGTTCGACTTAGAGACGATTGTCGTTGACGATGCCTCCACGGATGGCACCAAAGCCGTGGTCGCGCGGTACCCCGCCCGGTACATCCGCAACCCCGTGAATCGGGGATTGAGCGCGTCGCGCAACATCGGGATCGCGGCGAGCCGCGGCAAGTACGTGGCATTTCTCGATGACGACGACGTGTGGCTGCCGCACCGGTTTCGCGCGCAGGTGGCGGCGTTGGAGGCGCACCCTGAGCTTGGGGTCGCGTACAGCCCCTGCCTGAGCACGGTCGACGGCGTGCCGCTGCCGGACGGCCCGGCCGGCGCCTTTGAGGGGCCCTCCGGCGATGTGTTCCGGGCGCTGCTGCTTCGCGGAAACTTCCTCAGCGGCAGCGTGCTCGGGGTGCTGGTTCGCCGATCGGCGTTCGAGCGCGCCGGCGAGTTTCGCGCCCTCGGCATCGAGGACTACGAGATGTGGCTCCGGCTCGCACGGCATGTCCCCTTTGTTTGCATCCCGGGTCCGGTCGCGATCCGCCGATGGTCGCGTGACGGCATGTTTCTCACGCTCATCGTGACCGGCAGAAGCCGGACGCTGTATCGGGAGATCATCAACGACGCTTTGGCCCTCGTCCCGGATGCGTCGCCGGCGTTCCAGCGGCGCGTCGTCGATGTGATGGAACTTGGCAATCTGCGCGATCTGCTCGCAATCGCCAGGCCGCTCCGTGATCTTCCAGATCCCGAGTGCGTGTCACAGGTGCTCGCGCATCTCGCCGAGTATCGGCGCCTGGCGCGCCTGCCGCAGGCGCGGCGTGCGATCTCCTGGTTTGCGCGAACCGTCGTGCTTCGCGCGGCATCCCCGTTCGATGCGGCGACGGCTTTGTGCGCCGGTATCGTCCGTTCGTGCGGCCCGTCCCGGGAAACGCGGCGGCTCGTCGCCCGGGCGTGGGTGGAGATCGCCATCGGTCTATGCCTCGCCGGCCGGGGATCGGCGAGCCTCCACGCCGCTGCGCTCGCCTTCCGCAACGATCCCACGCAGCTGCTGGCGCGGCTCGTGCTTGCCTGCGGTGACAAGGTGCGGCTTCTTCGGAGGGACGCGCGGGGACCGTTTTTGGAGGAGCAATACGCGATGGCACGGCGCCGCAGCCAGGGAGAGGGGACAGACGGTGTGGCGCGGGCGCACGCCGCGGCGCCGGCCCGCGGCGGCGCGGATCCCGGGGCTCGTCCGGCCGGGGACGCGACGCCCGCGGCCTCGGCCGGAGCACGCCGGGCGGATCGTTGAGCGGAGCCCGCACCCTCTCGCGCCTTCCTCGCTCCGCGCCCGGATGGATCCGGATATAATGGAGGGAGTCGCGGCGCCGTCCAACGACAGCGGCTATCTGCCGCGGGAGCCGCGGCGGTACACGAGACGAGCGAGGGACTGGATCGATGCGTGTTTATCTCGACCATGCGGCCACGACGCCCGTAGATGCCCGGGTGCTCGAAGCGATGCTGCCGTATTTTTCGGACCGGCCCGGCAATGCCAGTAGTCTCCACAGCTTTGGACAGGAAGCGCGCGCCGGCGTCGACACGGCGCGCGTGCAGGTTGCCGGCGTCATCGGGGCTCGTCCTGCCGAGATCGTGTTCACGAGCGGAGCGACCGAAGCCGATAACCTGGCGGTGCTCGGGACGGCGCTGGCCCAGGAGGAACGTGGCCGGCACATCGTCACCTCCGCGATCGAGCACTCCGCGGTCTTGGAGCCGTGCCGGTTTCTCGAAGCGCGTGGATACACCGTCACGTACATCCCGGTTGATGGCCGCGGCTTGGTCGATCCGGACGATGTCCGCCGCGCGTTGCGGCCGGACACCGTGCTCGTGACGATCATGGCCGCCAACAACGAGGTCGGCACCGTGCAGCCCGTGGCCGAAATCGGACGGCTCACACGCGAGCGCAGGGTCCCGTTCCATACCGACGCCACGCAGATGGTCGGGTCGCTGCCCGTGCGGGTGGACGAGCTCGACGTGGATCTCCTGTCGATCTCCGGGCACAAGCGGTATGGACCGAAAGGCGTCGGGGCGCTGTACGTGCGCCGCGGGACTCCCTGCCGGCGTCTTCAGCATGGAGGCGAGCACGAGCGCGGCAGGCGCGGCGGAACGGAGAACGTTCCCGGGATCGTCGGCCTCGGCGCCGCGCTGCACGTGGCCGGTGAGCTGATGGACGACGAGCGGCACCGCGTGGAGGCGCTCCGAGACCGTCTCGTTGCAAAGGCGCTCGAGATCCCGGGAGCGCACCTCAACGGCGACCGTGGGCGCCGCCTCCCGAACAACGTTAACCTGTCGTTCGAGGGCACCGACGGCCAATCGCTCGTCATCGGGTTGGATCTGCGGGGCGTCGCGGTGAGCTCGGGGTCCGCGTGCAGCTCCGGCAGCGTCGAACCCTCGCACGTGTTGCTGGCGTTGGGTTTGGTGCCCGAGCTCGCCGCGGCGGCCGTCCGCCTCACGCTCGGCCGCCGGACGACGGAGGCCGAGGCGGACTTCGCGGCGGCGATGCTCGGAGAGGTCGTGGCCGGGCTTCGCCGGGGCGCGCCCTCCCGGGTGTAGTCGCGCGGCGGCCGCGCGTTCTCGTTAGGCGCGCGCGTCAGCCAGCCACTGCCGGCGGAATCGCCGCAGGGCTTCGTCGAAGTCCAGGGGCTCCTCGCCGAGGAGCCGCGCCATCTTGTCCGTGCGGAGCACAGCCTCAAGCGGCCGGGGCGCCCGCTGTCCCGATTCGGCCGTGGGCACGGGTATGATGCGGTCGGGATCCAACCCCATCGCCTGCGCCAGCGCCTTCGCCATCTGGGCGCGAACCATCCGGTCCCGGCCCACGACGTGCACCACACCGCGGACGTTGCGCTCGACGAGGCGCACGCTTACCTCGGCGAGATCGTCGGCGAGCGTCGGCGTGCACTGCTGATCGTTCGGCACGCGCATCGTGCCGCCCGATTGAAGGCGCTCCCACACCTGCATGGCGAGGTTGCGTGAGCTACGGTCCCAGCCGAACACCGCCGTGGTCCGGATGATCAAGTGCGCCGGCGTGAGATCGTGGATGATCCGCTCGGCGGCCAGCTTTGCGCGGCCGTAGTGGTTGAGCGGGCGGGGGCGGTCCTCTTCCGCGTACGGCGCCGCGGTGCCGTCAAAGACGTAGTCCGTCGAGTAGAAGACGAGCGTGGCGCCGCAGTCCGCGGCGGCCTCCGTCACGTGGCGGGTCCCTTGAACGTGCAGGGCATCCGCCTCGTCCGGGCGGTCCTCGCACCGGTCCACGCCGCCGGGGTTGTTGACCGCGAGAAAGACGAGGTCCGGATGAACGCGCCGGACACACGCCCGCACGCTCCCCTCATCCCGCACGTCCAGCTCGATCGCGCCGTCCCGCTCGCCCCGAAACCTGGTGATTGCCGCGGCGATCCGCGCTCGCTCAAGGGCGTGCCGCAGTGCGCCCCCCACCAGCCCCGAGCCGCCCACGATGAGCGCCGTCATTGCGCGGGCTATGCGTGCTTGAGCGCCCAGTCGTAGGGAATCTTGCCGCCCAAGGGATCGAGGCGCGAAATCTCGTCGGGGTCGTACGGCTCCGTCGCGCAGTTGGCGACGATCGCCGGCGCGACGCCGATTCCCTTGAAACCATTCCAGATGCCCGGCGGTATCGTGACCAGGACGTAGTTCGCGTCGCCGACAAAGAGCTCCATGAGGTCCCCGCGCGTCCGCGATGTTTCCCGGTCATCGTACAACACGAGCTTGATCATGCCGGAGACCACGGCGTAGTTTAGCACCATGCGGTCGTGCCGGTGCCATCCCTTGACGACGTTCGGATAGACGACGGAGAAGTAGATCTCGCCGAACTGTATGAAATGCGGATCGTCCCGCCGCAGCATGTGCATCACCCGGCCGCGTTCGTCCGGGATCTGCCGCAGCGGGTGAATCCGCACGCCGTCGATCATGCTGCGTGGTCCCCGAGGAACGTTCGGTACCACTCGATGGTCTCACGGAGGCCGGCCTCCAGCGTGTGCACCGCCCGCCACCCCAGCACCTTGCGGGCCTTGGCCGTGGAGAGCTGCTGGTGGCGAATCTCGGCGGCGGCGGTGGCGCGGATGTCGGGCGCGAGATGCCGGCATCCCATCAACTCCTGCAGTGTCTCGGTGAGGCGCAGAACGGTCACGGGCGCCTCGCCACTGAAGTTAAACGCCTGCCCGCGCACACCTTCGTCTTCCAGGCACTCCGCCACCCGCAGGTACGCGCGGACGGCGTCCTTGACGTAGGTGTAGTCCCGCACATACGTCCCGTCGCTTCGGATCACCGGCCGTTCCCCTCTGAGGAACGCTCGGATGACCCCGGGGACGAGGCGGCTCCAGTTCAAGTCGCCGCCGCCGTATACGTTGCCGCACCGCACGATGGCGACCGGCAGCCGGTACGTGTGATGGTAGGCCTGGGCGATGAGATCCGCGCAGGTCTTCGAGACCTCGTACGGGTGGCGGCCGCGAAGCTCCATGTCCTCCGTGTAAGGGAGGTCGGCGTGCTCGCCGTAGGCCTTGTCGCTCGACGCCACGACCACGCGCCGCACGAGCTGGCCATGGAGCCGGCATGCCTCGAGGACGTGATACGTCCCTCGAATATTGGCCTCTAAGGTGGGCAGCGGATACCGATAGGCCGTCGGGACGAGCGTCTGCGCCCCGAGATGGAACACGGTGTCCACCTCGTGCTCGTTGAGCGCCCGTTCCACGGTCCCGAAGTGTTCGAGGGCGCCGTTCACGACGGACACGCGTGCCACGGCCCCACTGCGATACAGTTCCGACTGGGGGTCGGCGTCGCGCACGAGCGCCACCACGCGCGCACCCCCGGCGACCAGGTTCTTGACCAGCCACGCGCCCACCACGCCGGTCGCCCCGGTCACGAATACACAGCGATCCTTCCAGAATGCCGGCTGCGGCGATCGCTCCATTAGTCTAGTTCGCCATGAAAAACGCGGCCCGAACGTCAGATCGGGTATGGAGCGGGTGGTGCACTACGGGCAGGAGTGATCCTTTTCGCCCGAACCTACCGATTGG
>JAJPIA010000004.1 GCA_021324975.1 Bacillota bacterium | reverse complement strand
TCGTTCCTCATGGAGCAGTGGTGGATCGCGACGTTCCCCGCGGTGGCGATCCTCCTGCTCGTGCTCGGCTTCAACCTGGTCGGGGACGGCATCCGCGACGTGCTCGATCCCCGGCTCCGCGCGAGGTAGCGCCCGCCCGCACACTCGCCGCCCGGCGCCGCGGCGAGGTCACGGGGCCCGCGCCGGGTGCGGACGGCAGGCCGGGCCCGATCCGCCGGCGCCGCCGCGAGGTCACGCGGCGCGTCGGTTCACGCGGCGGGCCACGTCCGATCCGCGAGCGCCGCCTTGACGCGCTCCGGCGTAAACGGCACCGTGCGGAGCCGCGCGCCCGTCGCGTCGAAGATCGCGTTCGCGATCGCGGGAGCGGTCGCGACCGTGGCGGGCTCGCCCGCGCCGTACGGCGGAAGATCGGGACGGTTCAGCAGCACGATCTCGATCCGATCGGGCGCCTCCGGCGCGCGCAGGATCGGGTACGTGGCCCAGTCCACGCTGGTCACCCCCGCCGGCCCGAAGCGCACTTCCTCCTTGAGCGCCCGGCTCGTCGACTGGATCAGGTTCGCCTCGATGGTGCCCCGCAGCCCGTCCGGGTTGATGATGAGCCCGCAGTCGTGCGCGAGCACGAGCCGCGTCACGTGCACCTGCCCCGTGGCCTGGTTGACCTCCACCTCGGCCACGGTGGCGATGAGCGTGTTGCCGCGCGGCGCATACGCAAATCCGCGTCCCGTCGTTACGCCGAGCCGCGAGACGTCCGACCGCGGCGACGGGCGCGACGCCCATCCCGCATGTTGCGCCGCCGCGCGCACGACCGCGACGTCGCGTGGATTGCGGAGGTAGCGGAGCCTGAGATCGACGGGGTCGATCCGGAGCGCGGCGGCCATCTCATCCACGAACGATTCCCCACCGAACGTCGTCGCCGGCTGGCTGGGCGCCCGCAGGTTCGCGGTCCTGAGCGGCGAACCGTCCTGCGGCCAGGGCACGATCTCGCCGGTCTTGCGCTTGGCCGGGAACGTGTAGTTCTCTTGCACGACGGTGGGCACGTCGAAGCCCCGCGCCGGCAGCCCGAGGAACTGGCCCGCGAGCATGTTGCCGCCGATCGTGGCGCCGGCCGGGATCCCGCTGCCTGAGAAACCGCGCGCAACGTAGTCCCACGCCAGCACATTCCCCTGCGCGTCCACGCCCGCGCGTACGGAGACCACCACGGGAGGGCCCTTGGGATCCCATCCGGTCTCGTCCGCGCGCATCCACTGCACGCGCACCGGGCGTCCCACCGCCTGCGACAGGATCGCTGCGTCGCCGGCGGCATCGTCCATGCCGGCGCGGCCGTATGAACCGGATCCCTCCACCCAGATGACGTGCACCGCGCCGGGCGCGAGGCCGAGCAGATCCGCGATGCCGCGCTGAAGTTGGTGCGGGTGCTGCGTGCTCGACCAGATTGTGGCGCCGCGGTCGCGGACGTCCGCGATCGCGCACGACGGCCCCATCATGGCGTGCGACTGGAACGGCCACGCGTACCATGCGTCGATCGTGCGGGCGGCGCCGCGCATGGCCCCGTCGACGTCGCCGATCTGCGCCATGACCCTCCGCGTGGTGGGCGTCATGGCCCACATCGCCGTGTAGAGATCCGCCATCGCCGGCCACGTCGCCCGCTGCGTCGACCACGTGACCTTGAGGTTGCGCGCCGCCTGGATCGCGTGCCACTCGGTGTCGGCCACGACCCCCACGAAGCTGCCCTTGGCCACGATCTTGTGCACCCCGGGCAACCCGTCGGCGCTGCCGACGCTCACCAAGCGCGCCGCCGGCACCGGCGGCCGGATGACGCGCCCGTGCAGCATGCCGGGCACGCGGACGTCGACGATGTAGGTAAACGCCCCGGCCGCCTTGGCCGGGATGTCGATCCGCGGGACGGACGTGCCGACGATCTTGTACTCGTTCGGCGCCTTCGGCGAGGCGCTCCCGGTCACCCCGCCGTTCTGGCTGGTGCTCTGCACCGTCAGCGCGACGTTGAACCGCCGTCCCCCGATCAGATCGCCGTACGACGCGCTCTGAGCGGGATCGTCCAGCGCGTACACCACGCCGTCGCGGACGCCGAGCTTGTCCGCGGCAACGCCCAGACGCTCCGCGGCGAGCCCCACGAGCACGCGGCGGGCCTCGGCCGCGGCCTGGCGGACCGGCACCGCGCCCACGGCGATGGAGGTGCTGCCGCCCACGCCGCCCTGGTCCGGCGTGCGGGCCGTGTCGCCCATGACGATCGACACGAACCGCACCGGCACATCGAGCTCCTCGGCCGCGATCTGCGCAAATGCCGTGGACACCCCCATGCCGAGGTCGACCTTATCCGTGAACACGCTGACCCGGCCGTCGGGTCCGATCTCAAGCCACGAATCCAGCGCGTCGGGCGCGGGCACGCCCGGGCCGGAGGAAGCGGCTGCGTCACCCCGCCGGCCGGCGAGCCCGGGGATCGCGAAGCTGACGACGACGGCGCCGCCGGTCGCGAACAGGCGGCGGCGGGACAGGGTGGGATTGATCATGTGCGCTCCCCCCCTCATCCGCGGGATTGCGCGGCACGACGGACCGCGCGCAGCATGCGCATGTGCGCGCCGCACCGGCAGATCAGCCCGGCTAGCGCCGACCGCACTTCGGCATTGCTCGGATTCGGCGTGCGGGCGAGCAGCGCCGCCGTGGTCATGATCCACCCGTTGACGCAGTAGCCGCACTGCATGGCCTGTTCGTCGATAAACGCCTGCTGCACGGGATGCAGCCGGCCCGTCGTCCCCAGCCCTTCGAGGGTGGTTATCGGCTGACTCGCCGCCGCGGCGACCGGGATCGTGCACGATCGGACGGCCGCGCCGCCGAGGTGCACGGTGCACGCGCCGCACTGCCCGAGGCCGCAGCCAAATCTGGGCCCCTGCAACGCCAGATCATCGCGCAGCACGTAGAGTAGCGGCGTGTCGGGCGGCGCCTGCACCGTATGGACGACGCCGTTGACGGTGAGTCGGATCGTGGCCGGCGGGGAAGGGGCGGCGGCGGTTGCCGCGGGATGCGCAACCGCAGGGACGGCGCCGGCAGGGCTGCTCATGGACGAATCACCTCGCGAGTCCGGAGTTGAGCGTGAGCGCGCATGAGCCCGGAGTTGATCGCGCGCGTCAGCCCGGACTTGATCGTGTCCGCGCGTGAGCCCGGACCTGATCGTGAGCGCGCGCATGAGACCTGGCGTTTCCTATAAGGTAAATTCACCTGATTCTGTCACGCTTCTGTCACGTGCCGCTGCCACGGCCCGCGTCATTCACAGCACGCGGATCGGCGGCGGCGGTCGGCCCGGGGAATCGCGCTCGGCGCCCCGACCGTTGTGGGCTGCGAGGTGCTCTCGTGACCGCAACCAGTACGCTTCGAACCGTGGTCGTCGCCGATGATCTGCTGGCGCGTGCGGGCCTCGCGGCTCTCCTGGCCGCCGAGCCGGGGTGCAGCATCGTCGGGCAGGCGCCCGGCGACGACGCCCTCGAGGCCCTGCTCGACGCTACCGCCGCCGACGTCGTCATCTGGGACCTCGGCCGAGACCCGGCGGACGCGCTCGCCCGCCTTGCGCTGCTCGACCGTGCGGAGCCCGTCCTTGCGCTGCTCGCAGACGTCGAGGTGGCCGCGGACGCGCTGGCCGCGGGGGCGCACGGCGTGGTGCCGCGCGGCGCGGCCCCGACGGTTGTGGTCGCCGCCGCGCGCGCGGTCGCAGACGGCCTGATCGCGATCCATCCGTCGTGCGGCGCCTTTATCCCGGCGAAACCCGAGGAGTCTCCATCCATGGCCGAGCCGCTCAGCGAGCGCGAGACCGAGGTGTTGTCGCTCGTGGCGGAAGGCCTGGCAAACAAGGAGATCGCCGCCCGCCTCGGCATCAGTGAGCACACCGTGCGCTTCCACGTCCGGGCCCTGCTCGCCAAGCTCGGGACGCAGAACCGCACAGAGGCGGTGGTGCGGGCGCTTCGCTTGGGCCTGATCACGCTCTAGCCCATGTTTGCAGGAAAGGGGCTCAGAGCCCCTGATTTTCCTGGATTTCTGATTTTTGTTTTCCACAACGCTCGCCCGGCGGCGTGAGCTGGTGGATGCCGACCGCCCGGAGCACGGCTTGACCATGCGGGCCGGGGCGACCGAAAGCGCATCGAGCGCACGAACCAGCCCGGGCAGCGCATTCCGGACCGCTGCCCGAATGACCTCCCGCGCGACCTCGGGCGCCACGAGCCCAAGCGCATGCCCGGCGGCGTCGGGCACTAGCGCGGGAGCCAGAAGCGCATGCCTCATCGGCGCCTCCGTACAATCTACTGTAGCTCCCCCGTAGCAGATCGCAACCATGGCCAGGAGCAGACCACGGAAGACCCACCAGCCCGGGGGAGACCGCGCCGAGGGGGTGCACAAGCCGGGGGTCCGGGGAGAAACCCCACCCGAATTGATGGGTCGCAGCCGGCCGTGCGGGCGGTGCGCCGCGTGCTCGGATTCGCTACGCTGAGGCATGTGATTCACAGCCGCGATGCTGCCACACCGAATGCGGGGCGCGCGCGGCGCAGCGAGGAGGCGAACGTATGACGCAAGCGCAGGGCACACTTTCCGATCTGGCCGCCGCCGCGGTGGAGACGGCGGGCCGGCACGTCGTGCGCATGGACGCGCGCCGGCGGTCTGGAAGCGGGATCGTCTGGTCGGCCGACGGCCTGATCGTAACGGCGGACCACATCATCCACCGCGAGGACGGCATCACCGTAGGCCTGCCCGGCGGCGACACCGTGCCGGCCGTGCTCGTCGGTCGAGATTCCAGTACGGATGTTGCGGTGCTGCGCGTCGAGGCGGCGGGCCTTGGCGTGCCGATCTGGCGGGATCTGGACGGCGCCAGGGTGGGCCATGTCGTCCTCGCCCTCGGCCGTCCGGGACGCACGGTCCGCGCGGCGCTGGGAATCCTGAGCGCCATCGGCGGGACCTGGCGCACGCCGGGCGGCGCCAGCGTGGAACACTACGTGGAGACGGACGCACGGGCACTGGCCGGGTTCTCAGGCGGCCCGCTCGTGGATACCGCCGGCCGGGTCCTTGGTCTCTACACCGCCGGGCTCGTACGCGGCGTCGCGCTCGCCGTGCCGTTCGTGACGCTGCGCCGGATCGTCGACGCGCTCAAAGCACACGGCCGCATCCGCCGGGCCTACCTCGGGGTCGCGACGCACGCAGCACCACTCCCGGCCGCGCTGCGGGACCAGCTCGGGCAGCGCACCGGGCTCCTCGTGTTCTCGGTGGAGCCGGACGGCCCGGCGGGCCGCGCCGGCATGGTGCTCGGGGACACCATCGTGGCCCTGGACGGGCAGCCGGTGCGGCGCGTCGACGAGCTGTGGGGCCTGCTGGGCGAGGGCCGGATCGGTGCCGCGGTCGCCGTCCGCATCCTGCGGGCGGGCCAGATTCAGGATCTTGCCGTGGTTGCGGCCGAGCGGCGCGGCGCGCGGGCGGAGTAGCGCGCCGCTATCCGTTCTGCCACTCGATGCCGAAGCCGCCCCGGGGCGGCTTCCAGTCGATGTTGCGGTAGGGGC
>JAJPIA010000051.1 GCA_021324975.1 Bacillota bacterium | reverse complement strand
GGCGGCGTCAAGGAAAAGGTCATCGCGGCGCATCGAGCCGGGATCAAGACGGTGATCCTGCCGAAGGAAAACGAAAAGGATCTCTTCGAGATCCCCGCCAACGTCCGGAAGAAGCTGCGGTTCGTGTTCGTGGAGCACATGGACGAGGTGCTCAGCGAGGCGCTCGGCGAGGTCATGGGCCTGCCGATGCTGACGCCGCCGGCGACGAGCACCGTTCCGCGGACGCAGCCGTCGATCCAGGCGTAGCCGCAGGCTCCGAAACAAGCGAACGGCGAGGGAGTTGCGCGCGGCCATGCGGCCGCCGGGTGACTCCCTCGCCGTATTTTTCGGGCTCGGCGGCGGCGATCGGGGAGGCGGCGCCGAGACCTACCCCGCCGGCGTCGGCGTCGCCACCCGTGCCCGTGCGTGTCCCAGGCGCGCCAGTAGCGCGCCCCGGGGCGCGACATCGAGCACAACGCCGTCGCGCAGCGCGATCGCCAAGCCGCCGGCCGGCGCGACCCGCGCTCCCGGCAGCACCGAGCCGGTTACGTTGAGCGGGTCCGCGGCGCCGATCACGACCGTTTCACCATCCTCGGGGCCGCGGCGCACCGCCCGCAGCGCTTCGACGGCCTCGGGTAAGGCGAACTGTTCACCCGTGAACCCGGCAACGAAGCGCCCGCCCCGGATCCGCCCCTGCGCTTCCCACCGCCGGTAGCGATCGAGCAGGCTGCGCCACGGCGGGGCGCAGCGTTCGCGGAGCGCGAGCTCCCTGAACACGACGCCGTAGCGGCGCAGCAGCTGTTCGGCGAGCGCATCCGACCTGGCGTCGACGTCGAGCGGCTCCGCGCCGACATCCCAGAGCGCCCACCGCCCCGCGGGGAGGCTGCGGGTCGTGTCCCGCGCGCTCACGAGCGCGAGGGGCCGGCGGGCGCGTCGCGCCCGCGGCGTGGAATTGACGCGGCGGCGCAGGCCGGCGAGCCCGTCGCCGGTAACGAGACCCGCGGCGACGAGTTCCCACAGCGCGGTCTCCACGTCGGCCGGCATCCGTCGCACCGCCCGCGCGAGGTCCGCGAGGAACGACGCGCCGCGCGCGCGGAGATGTCGGGCAACATCGGCCGCCGCGTGGCTGAGGTGGCCCACCGCGTCGTCCGGACGCCGCTCCAGAAACACCGGCAGGTTGTCCCGCAGCAGGAGCGTGATCGGCACCACGGCGGACAGCCCGGCGCGGTGCCGGCGCCCCACGGCGGCCACGGTCGGCTGCGTGTCCCCCGCCGGGTGCGAGGGGAAGATCCGGCCCCAGGTCACCGTCCCGCCGAGGCACAACGCGTCCAGGTCGGCCGGGTTGTACTCGCGGATGCGCGCGGGCAGGATCTGGTCTTCCCAGGCGCGTGCCGGGGCTTCCATGCCCTGCAAGAGGGCCACTACCTCCGCGACGCCGTCGCGGCCGTGCAACTGCGTCCCGGGATACACGTGCTGCCAGCGCAGCAAAAACCGGACAAACGTCGCGGGCGATACCGGCTCGATCTCGCGGCGCAGGCGGCCCAACGTGAGCCGGTGGATACGCGCGAGCAGGCGGCGTTCACACCACTCTGTGGTCCCACCATCCCCGGCGAACCGCCCGCGGAGCACCGTCCCGGCGCCTTCCAAAACGGCGAGCGCGGCGTCGACCCGCGGCTCCGGCAGGCCGGTGCGGGCGCTCAGCGCCGCGGCCGTCATCGGCCCCGTGCACTGCACCCACCCGTGCACGATGTCCCGGATCGCATCACTCTGTCCGGTCTCGTCACCGGCGTTTGGCTGCGTGGCCGCGCGTGAGGCCGGTGGCTCGAACTGCACGCCGGGCAGCGCCGCGGCGACGAGCGCGGTCCGTTCCGCCGCCACGTACGCGCTGCGCGCCGCGCCGGACTGATCGCGCCACCGAGCGAGCGTGGCGCGGCCGCCCGCGATCAAGCCCGCGGCCAGGGCGGGACCGTCGGACCGCGAGGCCCAGGACGCCTCCTCCACCGGCAGGATGCCGACGGTGAGCAGGTGATCGTGCATGTCGTCCGCGTCACGGACGTCCGGCCATGCCTGCGCGCGCACCTCGGCGATCGCCGCGGGGTCGAGCGCGCCGACACCTCGGGCGAGGTCGGGATCGGCGCGGCGCATGGACACGGCCCGCGCACGGCGCTCTTCTAACGGCGCGTCGTCGAGAAACGCATAGGGGTTGGCATGCAGGATCTCCTGCGCGATCGGCGACGGGGTTGGTGTGTCGATGGCCACGGTCCGGATTCGGCCCGCCTCCACGTCGGCCAGCACCCCGCGGAGTCCGTCGAGGTCCATCGCCTCGTAGAGGCAGTTCCGCACCGTTTCGGTGACCAACGGATGGTCGGGCGGCGTGATCGGCCCCATGTGATTGTCCTGGCACCCGACCTGCTCCGGAAACACCGCGGCCAGCAAATCCTCGGCACGCATCCGCTGGATCGGCATCGGAACGCGCCGCCCGCCCGTATGCCGGAGGAGGGCCAGGGCCCGCGTGGCGTTCCACCGCCAGCGCGTGGTAAACAGCGGGGTCGCGAGCATGGCCTGCACGAGATCGGCCTCGGCGGTCTGGGTGCGGACAAACGCAAAAAGGGCGTCGAGCGGAAAGCTGTGCTGCTGGCCCAGCGACAACACGATCCCGTCGTCCGTCGCCGCCGCCTGCAGCTCGAAGTCGAACGTGAGGCAAAACCGCTTGCGCAGCGCGAGCCCCCAGGCCCGGTTGATGCGCGCGCCGAACGGCGTGTGCAGGATGATCTGCATGCCGCCCGCCTCGTCGAAGAACCGCTCGGCAACGATCGTCTCCTGCGACGGAACGCACCCCAGCGCGGTGATCGTCTCGGCCACGTACTGCACCGCCTGGACCGCGCCCTCGGAGTCCACGCCGGTCTCGGCCTCGAGCCACGCCTGCGCGCCCGCGGGGTCGGCGAGCCGCGTGGCGAGGTCCGTCCGCAGCCGTGCCACCCCGGCCGACAACTCGGGCGACCTGGCGGGCGCTTCGCCGAGCCAGAACGGCACGGACGGCGGGGCGCCCCGCGCGTCCACGACGCGCACCCGCCCGGCCTCGACGCGCCGGATGCGCCACGACGTGTTGCCGAGCAGGAACGTGTCGCCGGCCATGCTCTCGATGGCAAAGTCCTCGTTCACGGTGCCGACGACGGTTTCGTCCGGCTCGAGGATCACGTCGTAGTCGGCCGTGTCGGGAATGGCGCCGCCGCAGGTGATCGCCGCCAGCCGGGCGCCCCGCCGAGGGCGCAGCACCCGGTGCACGCCGTCGCGGTGGACGAGCGCCGTCGTGCGCCCCAACCGGCGCGCGACGCCCTCGCTGAGCGCCTCGATGACCTGATCAAACTCCCGCTGTTCGAGCGCGCGAAACGGGTAGGCGCGCCGCACGAGGTTCCACAGCGTTTCCTCGCCTGTCTCCTCGGCGGCGACGGCGGCGACGATCTGCTGGGCCAGAATGTCGAGCGGCCGTTGCGGCACGACGACACCGTCAAGCTCGCCCGCGCGCGCGGCGCGGATCGCGGCCGCGGCCTGGAGCAGGTCGTCTCTCGTGAGCGGAAAGAGGATCCCCTTGGAGGTCTCCGCGACGCGGTGCCCCGAGCGGCCGACGCGCTGCAGCAAGGTCGCGATGGCCCGCGGCGCGCCGAGGTGACACACGAGGTCCACGTGCCCGATGTCGATGCCGAGCTCCAGGGACGCCGTGGCCACGACGGCGGCGACCCGGCCGCTGCGCAGCCGCTCCTCCGCGTCGAGCCTCGTCTTGCGGGAGAGGCTGCCGTGATGCGCCGCAACCTGCCCCTCGCCGAGCCGCAACGTCAGATGATGCGCCACCCGCTCCACGAGGCGGCGGGTGTTCACGAAGATGAGCGTCGTGCGGTGTGCGCAGGCCGCGGCGGCGACCCGATCGTAGATCGCCTCCCACATCTCGTGCGTGGCGATGGGCCCGCGCGGCGGTCCGGGCACCTCCACCGAGAGGTTCCACGGGCGCCGGTGGCCCGCGTCGACGATCGTGCAAGGCCGAGGGTGGCCGGCGGGATCGATGCCGACGAGCAACCGCCCGATCTCCTCGATTGGGCGCTGGGTGGCGGACAGGCCGATGCGCTGGCAGCGCCGGCCGGTGAGCGCGTCCAGGCGTTCGAGCGACAGCGCCAGATGCGCGCCGCGCTTGTCGCCGGCGATGGCGTGGATCTCGTCCACGATGACCGTGCGGGCGGACCGCAGGAAGTTCCGGCTGCCCTGCGCCGTCAGCAGGATATACAGCGACTCCGGCGTCGTGATCAAAATGTGCGGCGGGCGACGCACCATCCGTGCGCGGTCCGCCGGCGGCGTGTCGCCGGAGCGCACGGCAACGCGAATGGCGGGAAGGGATCCGCCGTGCGCCGCCGCACGATCCCGGAGCTCGCCGAGCGGCGTCACCAAGTTGCGCTGGATATCGTTGCCGAGCGCCTTGAGCGGCGACACGTACACCGTGTACGTCTCGTCCCGGCGCCCGCCGGCCTCGCCCTCGCGGATGAGCGTATCCAGCGACCAGAGGAACGCGGCGAGCGTCTTGCCGGAGCCCGTGGGGGCCGCGATCAACGTGTCCTGCCCCTGCGCGATCGCCTCCCACCCGGCCGCCTGCGCGGGGGTCGGGGCGCGAAAGTGCCCGGCAAACCAACCGGCGACGAGGGGATGGAAGCGGCCGAGGCTCACGCCTTCGAGTGTAGCACGCCGCCGTCTCGTTGACGCTCCCGCCGGGCCACGGTACAATAGCACCCAATCGCAGCACCGCGCGATGACGGGGAGGAGTAGGTCGGGGCGGGGCCACGAGCGAGGGGAGGGCAGGGTGTGAGCTCCCCGGGACGCCGGACCGAACGTCACCCCAGAGCGGTGGGCCGGGCGCACGACGTGCCCCGGCTTCCCGGATTGCGCCCGTGATCGCGCGATAGAGCCGGTGCGCCGGACGTTCCCGCCGGGATGGGCGGAACGGCGTCGCACCGGAACGAAGGTGGTACCGCGGAGCGCCGCTTCGCCCTTTGGGCGGAGCGGCCTTTGTCATGGGTGCCGGGATGTGCGGCCTGTGTGTCCAGCCGAGGAGGGAACCGATATGCAGGAACTGCCCACGACCTACGACCCGGCGGAGACGGAGAAGCGCTGGTACGCCACCTGGCTGGCGCGAGGCGACTTCCATGCCGTTCCCGACCCTCGGCGGCGGCCCTACGCGATCATGATGCCGCTCCCGAACGTCACCGGTGAGCTGCACATGGGACACGCGCTCAACAACGGCCTGCAGGACTGCCTTGCCCGCTGGAGCCGGATGCGCGGATACGACACGCTGTGGCAACCCGGCATGGACCATGCGAGCATCGCGGTGCACGTCGTAATGGAGCGGCGCCTGGCCAAGGAGGGCAAGACGCGCTTCGACCTCGGGCGGGAGCGTTTCCTGGAGGAGACCTGGAAGTGGAAGGAGCAGATCGGCACCGCCATCCTGGGCCAGATGCAGCGGCTGGGGTTTTCCTGCGACTGGGACCGGGCCACCTTCACGATGGACCCCGCCTACTACGCCGCGGTGGAAGAGTGCTTCATCCGCCTGTACCGCAAAGGCCTCATCTACAAGGGCAAGCGGATGATCAACTGGTGCGTCAAGGACCAGACCAGCATCTCGGACCTCGAAGTGGAATACGTGCAGGAGGAGCGCACGCTCTATTACCTGCGGTACCGGGGCGAGCACGGTGGGCCGGGCCTCGTCATCGCCACGCAGCGCCCGGAGACGATCCTGGCCGACGTGGCCGTGGCGGTCCACCCCGACGATGAGCGGTACCGCGCGCTGGTCGGCACGCGGGTGATCGTGCCGGTCGTGGAGCGGGCGGTGCCGGTAATCGCCGACCGGCGGGTGGAGCGCAGCTTCGGCACCGGCGCGGTGAAGATCACACCGGGCCACGACCCGTTGGACTACGAGATCGGTACCGAGCACGGGCTTCCGGTGTTGACGTGCCTCGACCAGCACGGCCGTGTCACGGAGCTCGGCGGCGCCAAGTACCAGGGCAAGGATCGGGCCGCCGCCCGGGTGGAGATCGCAGACGACCTGCGTGCGGCCGGCGTCGTGGAACGGGAGGAGCCGTACACGACGAACATCGGCCGGTGCGATCGGTGCCAGACGATCATCGAGCCCTACATCTCGGACCAATGGTTCTGCCGGATGAAATCGCTCGCGGCGCCGGCGATTCAGGCGGTGCGCGACGGCCGCGTGCGCTTCTATCCGGAGCGCTGGACCAAGGTCTACATGGACTGGATGGAGGGGATCCGCGACTGGAACATCAGCCGGCAGCTGTGGTGGGGGCACCGCATCCCGATCTGGTATTGCGGGTGCGGCGAGATCGTCGCGAGCGTGACCGCGCCGGCGCGGTGTCCGGCCTGCGGCGGCGGCGCGTTCACGCAGGATCCGGACATCCTCGACACCTGGTTCAGCTCGGCGCTGTGGCCGTTTGCGACGCTCGGCTGGCCGCGTGAGACGCCCGACCTGCGCTACTTCTATCCCACGAGCGCGCTCGTGACGGCGCGGGACATCATCTTCCTGTGGGTGGCACGGATGATCATGTTCGGGCTCGAGTTCATGGGTGAGGTCCCGTTCCGCGACGTGTACATCAACCCGACGGTGCTTAACATCGAGGGCCGCCGCATGAGCAAGAGCCTCGGCACGGGGACGGACCCGCTGGAGCTCGTGGAGCGGTACGGCGCGGACTCTCTGCGGTTCGCGCTGATCAACCGCTGCACCGGCGAGCAGGATCTCAGGTTCTCCGAGAAGATGGTCGAGGACACGCGCAACTTCGCGAACAAGATCTGGAACGCCGCGCGGTTCGTGCGGCTCGCGCTCGGCGACGCGGCGCCCGCGGGAAACGGCGCGGGGGCGCCGGAGGGCGCGGCGGCGGACACGTCCCGGGAAGCGGATGGCGCGTCCGAGCGCGGAGGCACCCTCCCCGACCGGTGGATCACGGGCCGCTTCGCGCGCACGGCCGCGGACGCGACCGCGGCACTCGAGGCGTACGAGTTCCGCGACGCCTGCGCGGCGCTGTATGCGTTCATCTGGAGTGAGTATTGCGACTGGTACGTGGAGATGGCGAAAGCGAACCTGCGCGCGGGCGGCCGGGCGGCGGAGGGTACGCGACGCGTGCTGGCGCGCGTGCTCGCCGACACCATGGTCCTGCTGCATCCGATCATGCCCTCGCTGACGGAGGAGATCTGGCAGGCGCTGCCGCACCAGGGCGAGACGATCATGGCCGCCGCATGGCCTGTGCCCGAGGATCCGGCGGCCCGCGCGGCGTGGCTGGCGCGCCAGGTGGATCAGGAGGCCGACGCCGCGATGGCCGAGGTCGTCGGTCTGGTGCACGCCGTGCGCGGCATGCGGGCAGATCTCGGCATCGCGCCGCACGAGACGCTGCCGGTGGTGGTGTTCGCGCCGGCGGCGCGCCGCGCCGCGCTCGAGGGCGCGAGCCGGTACGTGGCGCCGCTCATCCGGGCATCGACGCTGACCGTGGCCGCAGCCGGCCAGGACGCGGCGCGCCCGGCCGGCGCCGTCTCCATGATATGGGGTGAGATCGAGATCGCGGTGCCGGTGGGATCCGACGCCGCCCGCGCGGCCGCCGGCCGGCGTCTCGCGAAGCAGATGGGCGAGGTGGGCCGGGATCTCGCACGGCTGGAGGAACGGCTCCGGAGCCCGTCGTTCTTGGAGAGGGCGCCGGCGGAGATCGTGGCGGCGGACCGCGAGCGCGCCCGCGATCTCGCGGGCAGGCGCGACCGGCTGGCGCGGTACCTTGCGGGCCTCGGTGTCTAGGGTTCGGACCCGCCCGGCGGGACGGCCGTGGATGCGCGTGACGCCCTCGTGAGCGGCCCCGCCGTGGTGCCGGCGCCGGCGGCCGCCCCGGTTCGTTGGGTGGGGTACGCCCTGGCCGCGTGCGGCGTGGCCATCCTGGCGGTGTTCGCGGCGACGATCAACCCGTATCAGCTCGGGATCGCGCTCCGAGGCGTTCACGCCGACCTCTTGGGTCTCGCGGTCCTGTGGACGGCGCTGCAGATCGCCGCGAAGGCGCTGCGGTGGCGGTACATGGTGGCGCGGCTCACGGGGACCGTGATCTCGCTGCGGTTCGCCGTGATCTCGATTCTCGCCGGTGTCGCCGCGGGCAGCGTCACCCCCGCGCGAAGCTTCGAGGTGGCGAAGATCATGATGCTCAAGGGATCCTACGGCACCGGCCTCGGCCAGTCCACATCGGCGATGCTCGTCGAGCGGCTGTTGGACATCGTGCTGATGATGGCGGCGTTCTTCGTCGCCGGGTTGTTGTTGCCGCATCGCGTGATCGCGGCGACCGGGTTTCTGGTGGTGCTCATCGCCGCGCTCGCGGTGGGCGCCGGGCTGCTCGCCGCAGTCCCGCTCCGGGTGCGCGGCTGGATCCGCGGCGGGATCGGTCGACTGCCGCTTCCCGCGCACGCCCGCGCGCGCATGCTGCGCCTGACCGACACGTTGTGCGACAGCATTCTCGTCTGGCGCGAGGCGCGCACGCTCGGCACGCTCGGCCTCGTTACGGCGCTGGTCGCGGGGCTCGATCTCGCCCGCGTCTGCACGGTCTTTTGGGCGATGGGCACCGGGCTCTCGCCCACGTTCGTCGCGTTCACGTACGTCGCGGCGGCCATGCTTGGCATGGCGCTGCTCGTGCCCGGCGGCGTCGGGGTGACGGAAGTTTCCCAAGTGGGGATGATCGCGCTGCTTGCGCCGCACGCTGTCCCGCCGGTCCTCGCCCGAAGCGGGGTGCTTTTGGACCGGACGCTGTCGTATTACGTCCCGACCCTGGTCGGGGCCGCGCTTCTCATGGCCTACCATCGCTATCGCCGCGCGTTTCACTGAGTGCCTCATCGCGAGAGACCCTCGCATCTGTCGCAGGAAGGAGCGGTGGCGCCGAGCCCGCGAACACTGTGGCGGGCCGTGGGTCCCGCTTGCATCCACGGAACGGTGAAGGTATTGGTGAGATCGGGCCGTCTTGCGATCGTAGCGCTGGTTGTCGCCGTCCTGTTCGCGGCATCCTTGGGGGCGGGTTACTTCCTCGGGCAGAGCGCGTTCCGCTCGGCTCCCCCGCCGGCGAACTCTGCCGTGGCTCCACCGGCGCCCGTTCCCTCTGAGCCGGCGCCTGCGTCGCCGGGCGGCGCCCCCGGCGGGACCTCCGGCAGCAGCACGGGTGGGACGCCGACGCCGGGCGGGCCGCCGGCGCCAAATGCCGCGAATTCGCCCGGCACGCAGGCGGCGCCACCGGCCGGCGCCGCAGGCAATAATCCGCCGGCCGCGACGGCTCCGCCGGCGACCACGACCGTACCGGTCCCCCAGACGTCCCCGGATGCAGGAAGCGCTGCAAAGGGTACCGCGGGCGCGCCTCCGGCACAGCAGCAGGCGCCCGGATCCGCGACATCCGGCCCCGCCTCCTCGGCCCCCGGCGGCAATGCCGCGGCGGCGCCCGCCGGTGGGCCGGCGGCGGTGGGTGCCGCGGGTGAGGTCACTAGATTTCACGTCCAGGTCGGCGCGTTCGACACGAGACAGAACGCGGCAGCCCTCGCCCTGCGGCTCCGATCGCTGGGTTACGCGGTGACCTTGGTCGAGGGCCCGCCGTACCGCGTGTGGGTCGGTGGGTACGTGGACGGCACGACCGCGCAGGCGCTCGCAGACAATCTGGACAAGGCTGGGTTTCCCGCCATCTTGACGCCGCGGTAGGGTAGGCACCGAAGTCGAGCGACGAGGGGAGCGAAGGATGGCGTACGAGCATTTGACGGTCACGATCGAAGAGCCCATAGCGGTGGTCACCCTCAATCGGCCGCAGGTCCTGAACTCCTTGAACCAGGCGCTGATGGAGGAGCTCGCCGGCGCGCTCGAGGGCTTCGACCACGATCCCCGGGTGCGGTGCGTCGTGCTGTGGGGCGGCCCGCGCGTGTTCGCGGCCGGCGCCGACGTCCGCGAGATGGCGGACGCGGGCACCGGTGACATGGTACGCGGATATCGCTTCCAGCAGTGGGAGCGAATCCGACGGGTGGCGACCCCGCTAGTCGCGGCCGTCAGCGGGTACGCGCTGGGCGGCGGCTGCGAGCTGGCGATGCTCTGCGATATCATCATCGCATCGGAAACCGCGCAGTTCGGCCAGCCCGAGATCCGCCTTGGCGTGATGCCGGGGGCCGGCGGCACGCAACGGCTCACGCGGGCGGTCGGGAAGTCCCGCGCGATGGAGATGATCCTGACGGGGCAGCCCATTACCGCCGATGAGGCGCACCGCGCCGGCTTGGTGTCGAGGGTGGTCCCGGCGGAGCTTTGCCTGGACGAGGCCAAGACGCTCGCGCGCGACATCGCGGCGCAGCCGCCCATCGCCGTCCGCATGGCCAAGGAAGCGGTGCTGCAGGCGTTCGAGACGCCGCTCGCGGACGGGGTGTTGTTCGAGCGCCGCTGTTTCCACCTGTTGTTCGGCACTGAGGATGCCCGCGAGGGCATCCGGGCGTTCCTGGAAAAACGGCGCCCGGAGTGGAGCGGCCGATGACCGCACCGGGTGCCGCGCGGGTCGACTCTCTCACGGCGCTTGCCCGGGACATCGTTGCGTGTCGTGCCTGCGCCAGGCTGCGCCGTCACTGCGAAGCGGTCGCGGCCCGGGGCAAGCCGGAGTTCCGCGGGTGGACGTACTGGGGCAGGCCCGTCCCGGGGTTCGGCGATCCCGAGGCGGCGCTGCTCGTCGTCGGGCTCGCTCCGGCCGCGCACGGGGGCAATCGCACCGGGCGAATGTTCACCGGGGACGGCTCCGCCGCGTGGCTCATCCGCGCGATGTACCGCGCCGGCTTTGCCAATCAGCCGACCTCTGAGCGGCGAGACGACGGGTTGCGTCTGCTCGGAGCGTACATGACCGCGCCGGTGCGGTGCGCGCCGCCCGACAACAAGCCGACCCGCGCCGAGTTCGCGCGGTGCCGGCCGTTTCTGCGGCGCGAGATCGCGCTGCTCGGGCGGGTGCGCGTCTACCTGGCGCTCGGCCGGGTCGCGTTCGACGCGTGTCGCGAGCTCCTCGGCGCGCACGGGGCGGACGTGCGGGGGCTTCGCTTCGCCCACGGCGCGGTTTATGAGCTAGGGCCGGCGTTGCCGGCGCTGATCGCGAGCTATCACCCGAGCCGGCAGAACACGAACACGGGAAAGCTCACGGAGGCCATGCTCGACGACGTTTTCGCGGCCGCGCGCGGCCTGGTGGACCGGCGGCGGCCCGCCGAGGATCGACGAGCGGCCGCGCGGCACGGGGCCCGGATCGCCACGGCCGGCGACCTGGCCGCGCAGGGGGGACGGGCTCATGCCTGAGGCGCTTCGAGTGGAGACGCAGAGCGGCGTCCGGACCATTACGCTGGATCGCCCGGACGTGCTCAACGCGATGACCGAGACGATGGGCAAGGAGCTCGACGAGGCGCTGCGCGAGGCCGAGCGCTCGACCGACGTGCGCTGTGTCGTGCTGACGGGCGCGGGACGCGGGTTCTGCTCGGGACAGGACCTCCGCGAGCCTGCTGCGGCCGCGGGCGTGTTTCGCGAGCTGCTGCGCACCCGCTACAATCGCATTATCCATCGCATGCATGCGATGGAGAAGCCCGTGGTGGCCGCCGTCAACGGCGTGGCCGCGGGCGCCGGCTGCAACCTCGCGCTGGCCGCGGATCTCCGCGTGGCGTCCGACCGCGCCACGTTCATCGAAGTGTTCGCGCGGATCGGCTTGGTCCCCGACTCGGGCGGCACGTGGTTCTTGCCCCGCCTGGTCGGCATTGGACGCGCGCTCGAGATGATGATGCTGGCGGACCCCGTGGATGCGGCGACGGCCGAGCGGATCGGGCTCGTCAATCGCGTGGTGCCGCACGATGAGTTGATGCCGCGCACCATGGAATGGGCCGTCCGCCTGGCGCAGGGGCCGACGCGGGCGTACGGGCTGATCAAGCGAGGGGTGATGCGCAACCTCTCCGCCGACCTGCGGGGCGCGCTGGAGTACGAAGCGTGCCTGCAGGAGATCGCGGGCCGCACCGACGACCACCGCGAGGGGATCGCGGCGTTTCGCGAGAAGCGGCCGCCCGCCTACCGTGGTCGGTAGGCGGGCGTCTCCCGGGGCAATCGGAGCGTATCGGAGCGCATACTGTCGCGGCCGCAGGAGGCAGGGAGTGACGCGATGCGAGACGTCGTGATCGTGGACGCGGTGCGGACGCCGATCGGCCGGTACGGCGGCGCGCTGCGTGACGTTCGCCCCGACGACCTCGCGGCGCACATCATCCAAGCCGTGATGCAGCGCAACGGACTCGATCCCGACGAGCTGGAGGACGTCGTCCTGGGGTGCACCAACCAGGCGGGCGAGGACAATCGCAACGTGGCGCGCATGGCCGTGCTGATCGCCGGCCTGCCGGATCGCGTGCCGGGGCAGACGGTCAACCGCCTCTGCGGCTCCGGCATGCAGGCGGTGCACGCCGCCGCGCACGCGATCGCGTGCGGGTACGGCGACGTCTACATCGCCGGCGGCGTGGAGAGCATGACGCGCGCGCCGTTCGTGATGGGCAAGCCCCCGGCCGCGTACCCGCGCGGGCCGATGCTGCTGCAGGACACCACGTTGGGGTGGCGGTTTCCGAACCCCCGGCTGGAGGCACGGTTTCCGCTGTACAGCATGGGCGAAACCGCCGAGAACGTCGCCGAGCGCTACGGGATCGCCCGCGAGGCGCAGGACGCGTTTGCGCTCGAGAGTCAGACCCGCGC
>JAJPIA010000143.1 GCA_021324975.1 Bacillota bacterium | reverse complement strand
CGTCCGTCACCTCCACACCGGTGCTCGACCCGGATGTCTTCACTCCTGCCATTGCCGTGAGAGTTAGGGAGGTTGACTCGCGCTTCCTTGCGTGTTAGCTGAGACATTCCTATGGGCCTCGGGTCAGCAACGATTTGGGCACAGCTATTGGAGCGCCGATAATCAGGAGTCTGCCGCAAATACCGAAAGGCGCTCACAACCACCGCCCTTAGAACGGGGACGCTATGAATACCGCATGCGCATTACACGGCGGGCTTCGGGCGACAGATACGATTGGCAAGTGCTACGCGGCTTCAAAGATTCACCGATCGTAGCAATCGCGGTTAGTCATGGGGTGGCGAGAAACTACGAAGATGCACATCGCCGCGCCCCCCGCGCGCATGACGTTATGCTTCACTGCCTTGCGAAGGACGACTAAGTGCCCCTCTACGTCGCCTTACACCACCTTCGCCACTCGGGGGTCTCGTTCGGCAGGAACGTGCACCGAGCCTAGGGTTTTGGAGAGTATTCGCGCTAGGGAAATGTCTGAGTGAGGGCACCAAAGGAGGGAACGCGCAATGCTAACATGAGTTGCAAAGCCGTTGGTACTAGTGGTTGCTTGTTTGATGTTGGCGGGAGTACCTCTAAGCCTTGCGCCCGCTCCAGCGCACGCCCAAGGATCTCATCAGTGGGGGCCGAGCATTTACTTTGGCATCCATTGGGGGCCGGACATGTGGGGTGGATAGTGCCGAAGTGACCGTTACGGCCACTACTGGGGTCGTGATCGTCGTTATGACCGAGCTTTGTTGGGACCACCGGCAATTTGCGCGCGACTATCGCCGAGACCGGTGGGGGCGTTGGTAGGCGAGAACAGGTTTCGAACAGGGGCGGGACAACCCGACCTTGCTTATGTTCAGGAACGTCGCTGACGAGTTTGCGGGCGTCTTGCGCCAGCCCGAAAGGACGTTCCCCGTTGCCGGCGATATCATAGAAATCGACGCTGCATCTCGGCGCATCGGCGGGGACTTACGTGTTTGTAACGGTACCTGATCCCCTGCCACGGATTCAGTCGCCCCGCCCGGGATTTCGATCAGGGGGACCATAGATGCCGCCCGTGACGAGGGGTGTGCTCGTGTTGGATTGCCACGAGCCCGCTGAAGCGGTGGCCGAGCACGAACACTAGCCAGAGCCGTAACGCGCCTCCCACGACGAAGACGCCCACGCCAGGCCACCGAACCGCATCGCCGTCCAGGGTCCACAACCCTATACGGTCCGACCACGCCGGCAATAGCCGCCCAGCAGGCCGACCAATCCCAACGCGGCAACAACCCTCCGGTTGGACCGGTCCTCGCGCACGCCCGGGCTCAGATTCCCTCCGGCCAGGAACGCTACGCCGGCCTGGCGACTACCGCGACCACTAACGCATTCGACGCTGGATCGAAAAACAGGGACACGACACCGCCGCGGCGCAGTGCCGCCAGGCCGAGGTAAGCGCCGGTGCTCACAAAGACCAGGGCCAAGCGGGCCGTAAGCTTCATTTCCCCGTATACTGCCATGCTCGCTCCCGTCGCCGTGGATTCAGGATCCGCCGCGCCGAAGGTGTTTTGATTGGTTTGTCGGGTCGGCCGAGTTGGCTCAGAATCCTTAGCAGCAGCGGCCAGTGTTGATTATAGAGGCCCGACGCCCTCATGCGTACGCGGGGGCGAGGGCGAAAGGTGAGGTTAGAGGTGTACTACAACATGCGTACGGAAGACTCGGCCTGCTTGTTCGGTCGCGGAGATCTCCAGTCGCCAGTCGCCGGGCCGGAAGTTGAAGTCCGAGTAGAAGTGGCCGGGGCCTTCTTGCAGAACGGGGAGCCTCGCGACTGCATCTGCCCCCCTACGGACCATGATGCTCGTGGCGCTGGAGCACGGCACTTCGCGCCCTTGTCCATCGAAGAACGTCGCGTGGATCCCGTTGAAGCCGGGACTGCCCGGGTCGAGGTAGAGTTGGAGGGTGCGATTCGATGAAAGGTCGACCGTATACAGGGTCGGCATGCCCGCAGCCGCGACGGTCCGTACGCTATTGGACGTCAGCCGAGGGGGGACGGCGGACATTAGTAGTACCGTCAAGGTTGTGACGACCAGCACCGCAGTGCCCGCCGCCGTGAGGTGCAAGCGGTAGGTGCTCCCGTCCCTTGTGCGTCCGTGCGAGCTTGCCCAACCGATTGCCATCCCGGTAGCGTCCTTTGCCTCGGTAGTCGAATTGTTGGCCGGATTGTCTCCTGACATCCAGGATAGGGTGGGAGGCGCGCGGCGCCATCGGGCGGGTAGTGTATTTGCGGGGATAGCCTACCGGGGCGCGCCGACGGTGTCGGTGGGGACGCGGTCCTGCGGTTAGAAAGTGCACCAGGATCCGGCTGGGATGTCGGACGCGCCACAACGGTGCGAAAGAGCCACGTCTTGCCAGGGTCCACGAGCACGATCTAACTCAGCACTAGCGCGGCCCGCACGCCGAAGAATGCCGGAGGCAGGGGGTGCAAACCTCAAGGCTGCGCTGATCGGCGAGAACGGCATCGCCGCGACGACATAGGCGCCGCCGACAATCGTAGCCGTGCGTGGCCGACTCGGGCAGCTCCGAAGGAACGGGCACCCGGTGTGTGCGGATCGCAAAAAGTGATCAGCGTTTGGGTGACCAGCGTCCTGACGAAGTACACGGAGTGACGCAACGTGGGATTCGCGTGGAAGACGAGGAGCACGATCGCAAAGATCGCGTAGTCGAAGAGGGAGTTGGTGGGAGCGAGCACCCTCATGAACCGTCGGATCAGGGTTACTCAGCTGTCGTTGGAGCCGCTGAAGCCCCTGAAGCCCCTGAACTGAGACTCAGCCGCAGCACGTCGCCGTCCGTCCCGGCGCATCGAACCGTAACCTCGCTGCGCGAGGACCGCCACCGCGAGCAACAGCGTGCCAAGCGCCGCGGCGTCCGCCACATCAGGATAGCGGACGAGCTCGATCGAAGAGATGAGCGCGGCGAACCCGAGGATCGCGAGCGACATGCCCCGCTGAAATTGCCCGATCGCGGTGCCGAGCCACGGGCGGAGGTCGTGCTGGATCTCGCGCCCGCCGTCAGAATCGGTGCAGCGGGGCTTCGCGGGGCACGCGTTGCACGTGCGTGCGGGTGCACGGTATCGGGCGACGCGTTCCGCCGGGTCCACGGCGATGCGCCGCAGATGCTCACCCTCGGGGCAAATCCATGCGTCCAGCCCGCGGCGGTAGCGGAAGCCCGCCGCATGGTAGCGGTGCGCCTGCCACAGCGTATAACGCGCCACGCACTCGAGACCGCCGGCGAGCAGCACGAGCCCGAGCGCATAGCCGGCGGCGAAGAGAACCTCGGCATGCACCGCGGTCGTGCTCATGATCCGTGCACCGGTTCGGTCAACTCGCTGACCAGGATGTCCGCGGGCTCCTCGAGCGTCACCCGCGGTACCAGGTGTCGGACGCCAAGCCAGGCGAGGTAGAGGACTGGGAGCGTGCCGCCCACGATGAAGAGGACGTCGCCCGGGAAGCGGAGCCACTCGATGATGGGGTTGAGCCCTCCGGTAATGTAGTCCAGGCTGCGCGCGTCGTAATACCCTTGGCTCACCGAGTGATACAGTTGCAGCATGCCGAGCGGGAACAACGTGGCGAACACCATCCAGGCAAGTCCGATATTAAGGGACCAGAAGCTGAGCCGGGCCGCCCGGTCGGACCAGCGTTCCGTCGGTATCATATAGCGCAGGCAGAACAGCGCGAGCCCCACGGCGAGCATGCCGTAGACGCCCATCATCGCCGCGTGGGCGTGATTGGCGGTAAGGGCCGTCCCGATCTCGTAGTACGAGACGATCGGGAGGTTGATGAGGAACCCGAAGATGCCGGCGCCGAGGAAGTTCCAGAATCCGACCGCGGCCAGGAACATGACCGCCCAGTAGTGCGGGAACGGCGTGCGAGCGCGGGCGCCCTGGAACGCGCCCAACTGCAGGAAGCTCCACGCATCGACCGTCAGGAACGTGAGCGGGATGACCTCCGCCGCCGAGAAGAAGGCGCCGAGCGCCATGTGCACCGCCGGCTCCCCCGAGAAGTACAGGTGGTGCATCGTCCCGATCATGCCGCCCACCGAATATAGCAGGATGTCGAGGTAGCACATCGTGAGCGCGACCCGCTCGTCGACCACCCCCAGCAGCACGAACAGATACGCCACCATGATCGTCGTGAACAGTTCCAGGAAATCCTCGACCCAGAGGTGCACGACCCAGAAGCGCCAGAAGTCGGTGCTCGTGAATTGGGCCGAGGGCTGTGCCAGGAGCCCGACCGCGTAGAATGCCGGGATCGAGAGCGCGGAGAAGAAGAACAGCCACGGCATGTTGCCGGCGTGTTCCTGCGCGAGCCGGCCCCGGAGGCCGCGAAACAGGAGCGCGACCCAGAAGAACAGACCGAGCGTCAGCAGCACCTGCCACAGGCGCCCGAGATCGAGATACTCGAATCCCTGATCGCCGATCCAGCTCCAGCCCCGCGTGATCCAGCCGAAGATCCCGGCATACTCGCCCGCCAGGCTGCCAAAGACCACGAGCGCCAGCGCCGCGAGCAGGGCGTACGCAAGCCACTGTTGCCCCCGGGGCTCGCGGCCCGCGATCATCGGCGCAAGAAAGATGCCGGCCGCGAGATACGACGTGGACACCCAGAAGATGGCGAGCTGAACGTGCCAGGTGCGTGCCACATTGAAGGGCAGCACCCGAGCGAGATCGACGCCGAAGAAGGTGGAGAGGTCAGCGCGGTAGTGCTGGGTCGCCCCGCCGAGCAGCGCCTGCAGCACGAACAACGCCGCCATGACGAGGAAGAACCACGCGCATGCTCGTTGCGCCGGCGTGAGGGCGACCTCGCCGGGAGGCCGAAACGCGAGGGCCTGCCGCTCGCGGCCGTGCCAGCCGAGGAGGTTCCAACGGCCGAACGCGGCGAGGAGGAGGCCGATGCCGCCCAGCAGCGCGACGAGCGAGAGGACGCTCCACACTAACGTCTCCGCCGTCGGATGGTTATCGACGAGCGGCTCAGGCGGCCAGTTGTTCGTGTAGGAATACGAGCGTCCGGGCCGCAGGGCCGCCGCCGCCCAGGCGGACCAGCTGAAGAAGGCGGTCAGCTGTTGCACCGCCTGCGGGCTTGAGATCGCGCCCGGCCGGAGCCCGTATCGCGTCGTGGGATTTCGAAACACATCCCGATAGTGCCCGGCTAACTCGTCCAACGCGCGGGCCTGCGCGCTCGTGTACGTCAGCGAGTCCGTCTTCGCATCGTATCGGTTTGTCTTGAAATCTGCGATCGTCCGCGCCTGCCCTTGATTGGACCCAGGGCCGCCGTAGGCGGCGAGGACGAAGAGGGCGGCTCGGTGGAGGTAATCGGCGGTGTAGTCGGGGCCGAGATACGCCCCGTGACCGAAGATGGAGCCGTACTCCATGAGCCCGTTGCGCAGAAACACCTCCTGACCTGCGATCACGTCGTTGCGCGTGTAGAGCACCCGACCGGTCGGGTCGGTGACCGTTCTGGGGATGGGCGGCGCAGCCACATACGTGCCCCACGCGAGCATGCCGAGCACGAGGAAGCCGAACACAAAAACCAAGAGGACCGCCTGCACCCACGCTCGGGAGATCATGAGCGGCCGCTTCGAATTCATCGTGGCCTCCGTCGAGGACCCAGCCGAAGGGTTCCTACAGATCCGCTGCCACAACGACTTCGTCCCGCGGCGTCACGTTCCTCGTGATACGGTAGACCGATGCGCGAATACGCTGAGAACCCGATAGGCGAGACAGCGCCCCGCGCGTATGCTGAATGCGGCAATCGGTGACGGAGAGCGGGGGATATTCGACATGACGCGCCGCGTGCAGCCGCTAAAGCTTTCGAGTCCCACCCTGCCAGCATTCCTCGCCCACTGCCCGCTTTTTCACGCGGTCGGGCAGGACCAGTTGGCCGCGTTGCTGCGTTCCGCAAGCATCCAGCGGGTGCGCAAAGGCAACATCCTGTTTCGGCAGGGCGAGCGGCCCACGCGTGTGTACCTGCTGCTCGATGGCGCCGGCACCTTGGTCCGTACGGCGCCGAAGGGCCACCGCGTGGTGCTCGCGTTTCTCCGCCCCGGCGATGTCTTCGGACTCATCGACCTCTACGGACGCGGCGACCAAACGTACACCGCGCAGATGGCGCAGGACAGCCAGGTCCTCAGCTGGTCTCGGGAGAGCATGCAGCGGATCGTGGATCAGCATCCCGTCGTCGTGGCGAACGCGCTGCGCTGGATGGCCCGCCGGGTGCAATCGTACTGGATGCGTGTCGAGGATCTCGCCACGGAGCCCGTGGAACAGCGCGTCGCGCGCACGCTGCTCCGGCTCACACGGGGTACCAGTCGGCCCCTCTTGCTATTGCACCGAGATCTCGCCGAATTCGTGGGCACCACCCCGCCGACGTTGTCGCGCGTTCTGCGGGGCTGGCGGCGCCAGGGGATCGTGAGCGCGAGTCGCGCCAGCGTGCAGCTTCGGGCGCCCGACAAGGTGCGTGCGATCGCAGACGATCCGTAGCGCCATCGAGCGACTGGTCGCCTCCTTCGGCGTGGCGCAGCGACGTCCACCCCCCCCAGGCAGGTGCGCTCCTCTGGGTGGGTGCCTACCCGCGGGCGGCGATGCCGCGGTGGCTCGTGTATTTCGCGAAGCGCTGGTCGGGGGTGTGAACCGCCGGCTACGTGACCCGGTGTGTTCGTCAACTCGGCATTGCGACACTGCATCCGCCGATAGGACCTGAACCGCTGCGGCGCACAGCGGCGCGGCTGCTGCCTGGAATCGCATACCGCGCGCACCATCCAACTTGTCGGTGGACAAGCCAAGAGCCCGCCACCGTATGTTATTTTGAACGGTGGCGGCTCACGGGGAACCCGTCCCTCGTGGCGCTGGCGCAGGTCGAGAAGACGTCGGACGCCCACGGGCGATCACGGCGTTCGCGCCACCGCCCGGTGCGTAGCGGCCGACGCGGCGGGGCGGGTGCACGTTCCGAAGACGATCGTCGCGAGGGCCCCGTAGCGGGCGCGGACACGGGAAGCGTCCGATCGATTCCAATCCTAAGCACGGAGGCAGGCGTGATGCATACGCTTACACGGCGCGCGTTGCTTCGCCACACCACAACGGCAATCGGCGGACTCGTTGCGGCACCACTGGTGCGCGCCATCCCGGCGAGCGCCGCACCAGCGGCCACGGCCCCGGTGACCCGGCTCAGCGTCGCGCACTGGGGCGCATTCACCGCGGAGATCGTCGGAGGGCGCCTGGTCCGCACGCGGCCCTTCGCCCGTGACCCGAACCCCAACCGTATGATCACCGCGATGCCGGACGTCCTGTACGCGCCCAACCGGATCAAGTACCCGATGATTCGGCAAGGCTTCTACCGCAACCGCGAGCGCAGTGACACAACGGGCCGCGGCGCCGAGCCGTTTGTCCGGGTCTCATGGGACCAGGCACTCGACCTCGTGGCCGCCGAGCTGCGGCGGGTCAAGAGCCAGTACGACAACAGGGCGATTTACGGCGGCAGCTACGGCTGGCAGAGCGCGGGCAAGTTGCATGGGGCCACGCAGGCGCTGCAGCGCCTGCTGGGGATGTTCGGCGGCTATGTCTCGTACGTCAACACGTACAGCGCGCCGGTGCTGCCCGTGATCACGCCGCACGTGCTCGGCGATGCCCGGCCCGCGGCATCGGCGTGGCCCACGATCGTGCAGCACAGCACGCTCGTCGTGCTCATCGGCACGGACCCGCTCACGACGGCCGAGATCCTCTCCGGCGGGGACGGCGCCCACCTTGATAAAGGGTGGCTCACGCAGCTTCGAGACAAGAAGACGCCGATCGTGGCCGTGAATCCGCTCGAGACCGATACGGATCAGTACGTCCGGGCTGAGCGCCTCGCGATTCGCCCGAACACCGACACCGCGCTCCTGCTCGGTATCGCGCATGCGCTGGTCACCGAGAACCTCTACGACAAGGATTTTTTGGCGAAGTACACGGTCGGGTTCGAGCGGTTCGCGGACTACCTGAGCGGCAAAGCCGACGGCCAGTCAAAATCGCCGGAGTGGGCGGCGTCGATCACAGACGTGCCGGCCGACACGATCCGGTCGCTGGCCCGCCGCATGGCCCGATCGCGGACGGCGCTCGTCGGCGGGTTTTCGCTCCAGCGAGCCGCGCACGGGGAGCAACCCGTGTGGATGATGATCACGCTCGCGACGATGCTCGGCCAGTTTGGCCTGGCTGGCGGCGGCGCGCAGATCAACTTCCCGAGCGGGCTCGGGTCGCCGCTCGGCAGCGCACCCCCGCTCCCGGGGCTCCCGGCCGGCAGCAACCCCGTCAAAGATTTCGTCCCGATCAACATGTGGGTCGACATGCTACTCAACCCCGGCAAGACGATCGATTACGACGGGCGCAAGCTCACCTATCCCGACATCAAGCTGGTCTACTGGGCCGGTGGCAACCCTCTGCATCACGCACAGGACACGAACCGCACCGTTCGGGCATGGCAGCATCCCGAGGTGACGATCGTACACGACTATGTCTGGACGGCGACCGCGAAGCACGCGGACATCGTCTTGCCGGCGACAACCACGCTCGAGCGTAACGATCTCGTGGGCACCGACAAGTTCCTGATCGCGATGCAGCAGGTCGTGCCCCCGCTGTTCGAGGCCCGGCACGACTTCGATATCTGCGCCGCCCTGGCCGAGCGGCTCGGGTTCGGCGCACAGTACACGGAGGGGATGGACGAGATGGCGTGGCTGCGCCAATTCTACGGGACGGCGCAGCAGCAGTGGAAAGCGCGCAATGCCGAGGCGCCCGCGCAGCAGCAAGGTGGCTCGGGCGGTGCCGAGCTCCCCGATTTCGACACGTTTTGGCGGCGTGGGTATCTCGAGTTTCCCGTGCCCGACGCGGCGAACCAGGTGGTGGCGTACGCGGGCTTCCGGGCCGACCCGGCCAACCATCCGTTGTCGACCCCGTCGGGCAAGATCGAGATCTACTCGGAGACGATCGCCTCGTTCAGGTACGACGACGTGCCGCCGCATCCCGCGTGGGTGCCGCCGCCCGAGTGGCTGGGGAGCCCGCTGGCGCGCCGGTTCCCCCTCCACCTCGTCTCGCCGCATCCCCGGGAGCGGCTGCACTCCCAGCTCGACGAGACGGGGTTGCGCCGCACCTACGAGGTCGGGGACCGAGAACCGATCTGGATCCACCCCCAGGACGCCGCGGCGCGGGGGATCGCCAACGGCGACATCGTGCGCGTGTACAACGACCGCGGGCAAACGCTCGCCGGCGCCCTGGTCACCTCGCGCACCCGGCGCGGCGTGGTGGCGATGCACGAGGGCGGCTGGTACGATCCGCTCGAGCCCGGCCGCCCCGGCACCCTGGACCGCCACGGGAACGTGAACATGCTCACCTCGGACGCTCCGAGTTCGCGCCTGGCCGACGGCAACCCGTCGCACACGGCGCTCGTGCAGGTGGAGAAGTATGTGGGCACACCGCCTGCCGTGACCGCGTTTCAGCCGCCGCCGGGAGCGTAATCCTGTGACAGACGTCCGTGCGCAGAGCAATACCGGCGGCGCTGGCGACGGCACGGATGCTCGGCTCGCCCGCGTCGAACTCTACGGTGTGCTCTCGGCGATCTTTGCGCGTGAACTCACGGAGGATGCCTGGGTGCGTCTGTCCGCCGAGGAGGCGCAGGCGTCGCTACTGCACGTCGCAGCCGAGTGCGGCGTGGAGCGCGAGGCCGCACGCCTCCTCGGGGTCGCCGCGGCCTTGGCGGCCCAACCCCGCGTGGACGTGGTCGAGGATCTCGCCGTCGACTACGCGAGGGTGTTCATCGGGCCGGGGCCGGGGCTGGCGCCGCCGTACGAGTCCGTCTACACAAGTTCGACCCGGCGATTCTATGGAGAGGCGTTCTCGGAGATCACCGCGGTGCTACGCCAGGAGGGGCTGGGGGTCGGGTCGGAGTTCGGCGCCCCCGCCGACCACGTCGCCGTCGAACTCGTGATCATGCGGCACCTTGCCGAGAGCGCCGCACCCGCCGGTGACGCCGGCCATCCGATTGCGTCCGGGAATTATCAGAAACAACTCGCGTTCCTCGACAATCACCTACTGCGCTGGGTGCCGCGGTGGGCCGAGGACGTGGCTCGCGAGGCCGTGGCCAGTTTCTACCGCGAAGCGGCGGCATTGCTCGTGGCGTTTCTCCGGCGGGACCGCGCGTGGCTAGATCGTGCGGTCGTCCGCGCAGGCACGGCCGAGTGAGCGTCCGTCCGGAGCGTTGCCGGATTCCAACGCGACGTATATCGTGCGCTGAAAGGAGTCGACGAGATGCCGCGTGTGATGCGACTGATGGTGTTTGTCGCCGTGGTGGTGGCGGCCAGTTTCGCCGGAGCGGGATTGACGTGGTCCGGCGGTGCTGGCGCCGTGGCCTCGGCAACGGCCGTCCAGGCCGGGATCACCATCGTGCCGCGCCTTGCCGCAGCCGCACCAGCAGCGGTAGGAAAAGGCGCCTATGCGGCCAGCTCGACGCCGTTGAGAAACAATCCGGGCGGGGCCGTGGTGGGGACCGTCACGCCCGGCACACCGCTTTCGGTAACGGAGACGAGGGGTTCGGACGCGCACGTGTCCGTCCAGGGATGGTCATCCGCGGGGAGCAACGCGATCGTGGCCGCGGTTGGGCAGCGCGTGGTGCTCGTGAGTCTCACGGCACCAGACCAAGCCCAGCGTCAGACGGGCGCGCAAACGAAGGACACGTACGGGACGGTGTGGACGCAGGTGACGGTCACCGGCTGGGTCGCCGCGGGCGCACTGACGGCGGACGTGCAGACCGTGTGGGCGCATGGCCGGGAAGTCTACGAATCCCACTGCAGTACCTGCCACTCCCTTTACGCGCCTGACCAGTACACGGCGAACCAATGGCCGGGTACCCTGCAACCCATGGCCGATCGTGCAGGTCTAAGCGGAGATGATCTAGTGTTGGTGCTTAAGTACCTCCAAACGCACGCGAAGACGCAGTGACGTCTAATTCCGGGCTCAACACCCCATAGTTCGCAGATGGCCGAGCCGCCTACCCGGAGGGGGGAGGGGACGTGCGGCTCTTCGGCCAACTCTTTGTGGGGCTGCTGAGACCCCGTAGACGAGTCTGGGTGAAGGCAGGCCTGGGTGCCGGCATGTCGTTGGAAAGTCGAACCGGACTCCTTCGAGCATGCTCGCAGGCGCTGAACCGGTCCTTTACGCTTCGGGAGGCCCTCGATGGTGCGCTGCCCAGGATTGTCGAGCTCGCGGAAGCGGACGCCGGGTGGATTTTCTTGCACGACGCGGAATCCGACACGTTTTTGCTCGCCGCCGACGTCAATCTCCCGCCCGCGCTCGCCGTGTCGGGCAAGCGCCGGATGACGGGGGAGTGCCGGTGCATGCAGATGCTGCGCGAAGGGCGTCTGACACATGCGGTCAACGTGATCGACTGTCTCAGACTCGAGCAGGCGCTGCCGCACACGCCGGAAGGGCATCAACACGCCACGATCCCCCTACGCTCGCAGACGGAGGTCCCCGTCGGCATCCTCAACCTGATGCTGCCGTCCGGGCGCGTGCTCCAGCAGCCCGATCTTGATTTGCTCGAAGCGTTGGGCCATGACGTGGCGGTGACCATCCAGCGCGGCCGGCTGTTTGAAGCCGTGCGGGACAAAGAAGCCACGACGCGCGAGCTGATGCAGCGGCTGCTGACCGTCCAGGAGGAAGAACGCCGGCGCATCGCGCAGGACCTCCACGACCACGCGGGTCAGACGATGACCGCGCTTATCATTCAGCTCGCGCACTTGGCGGGCCATGTCGACGGGATGGACAAGCAGGCGATCGGCTCGGAGCTCGAGCGGTTCCGTACGGTCGCCGAGCGAAGCCTGGATGAGCTGCACAAGCTGGTGTATGATCTCCGTCCGCTGATCTTAGATGACCATGGGCTGACGGCCGCGGTCCGCTCCTATGTCGACACGCACCTGAAGCCCACGGGTCTGCACGTCAGCCTCAAGATCATCGGGCCAGAAGAGCGGCTGCCGCGAGACATCGAGACCACGGCCTACCGGATCATCCAGGAAGCGGCGACGAATACCCTGCGCTACGCCGCCGCGGAACAGCTCGAGATCCGTGTGGATCGCCGCGACGACTGGCTGATCGTGATGGTGCGCGACGACGGCAAGGGGTTCGTCCCGGAGGACACGGAGCCGAAAAAGAGCCTCGGGCTGCAGGGCATGCGCGAGCGCGCGCAGCTCGTGGGTGGCCACCTGCAGGTGTTGTCGGTCCCCGAAGCGGGGACGACGATCCTCGCCCGACTGCCGCTCTCCAAGGCACACTGACCCTGCGGTGTCGGTCCAGCCTCCCGGGCGCCGGGAGACCCATGGACGTCAGGGCTCGATCAGGCCTTTGCGGATCGCATACCGCACGAGCTGCGTTCGGTCGTGCAGCTCGAGTTTCTCCATGATGTGGGCGCGATGGGTTTGGACAGTCTTGACGCTGATGAACAGGCGCTCCGCGATGTCCTGGTTGGAGGCGCCCTCGGCGACGAGCGTTAGAATTTGTTTCTCGCGCTCGGTCAGCCCGTCGTACGCTTCCCGTCCTTCCCCGGCCTCCAGGCGCTTCAGGTAGTCCGCCACGACCGCCTTGGCGACAGATGGGTAGAGAAACGCTTCCCCGCGGCGCGCCGCCCGGATGGCCTGCACAAGGTCGGTCGCGGCCGCCCGCTTGAGCACGTAGCCCGAGGCGCCAGCCTTGAGGAGTTGGAAGACGTACGTATCGTCAGCGTGCATGGTGAGCGCGAGGGTGTGGGTGTCGGGCAGGGCGGCCTTGATCTGGCGAGTCGCCTCGACACCGTTGAGGCGCGGCATGCTGATGTCGATTACGGCCACGTCGGGTTTCAGCCGGCGGGCCAGGTCGACGGCGGCGACGCCGTCCTCGGCTTCCCCCACGACCTCAATGTCCGGCTCGGCGGTGAGGATCATCTTGACGCCCTCGCGGACGATCGCGTGGTCGTCCGCGAGCAGCACGCGGATCTTGCGGGTTGCAGGCTGCCGTGTCTCCGTCATCAAGTGTTTGAGTTCGCTATCGGCACTGACTAGTCTTGTCAGATGCCGGGGCACTCTAATCCCCGGTTCGACGCCGCATACGGATGTACGATAGGCCGGCCTGAGGCGGCACGCTATCGGGTCAAGACCCGATAGCGGCGGTCGAGGCGCCGGTGGCGAGGCGGGTACTGGGGGGCGACGGCATCGGACCGGATCCTGAACCGGGGAGATCGGGCCGGCGCCCGCGCCATTCCAGTAATCGGGGCCCGCTACTCCTTCCGGATCATGTAGAAGTCGAACCCGACGTTGCCGATCGGTGGCAGCACCGCGTTGTAGCGTCAGCCTCAGACCTCCGCGCACACCACGACGGGAAGGCTGGGGGCTGCGTTAAACCTGGCTCGCCGTACCCGGACCAGTAGAATCGGGCGGCGGCCGGATGCGCGGTCCCCGCCGAGGCGCCTATCCTAATAGCGGCACGATGAGTTGCGGACCCACCGGTTGGGCTGGCCGGGCTCGGCACGATGCCCGCGATGATCGCCCCGGCACTGGCGTGAGCCGAGTCCGGCCCGGGAAGGGAGGGCGCTGTGGACCTCGATCTCGACCTTCCGGAAAACCTGGGCACGGAAGTGGAAGCGGCGGCGACCGCTAACTACCTGGCGTTTCGCGCGTGCTGCCCGAAGCCTCTCTTGGAGTGCGATCATCAACGGCACCTGCTTCGGTTCTATGTGGTGCGTACGCTTGCGAGATCCGGCTACCGCCCGCTGCTCGTTCGGCCGGTCGTGCGCGTGGGGGACCGCACGATCCGCGTGGATGTCGCGGCCCGACGGGGCGAGCGCGTGGTGGTCGCGCTGTGCGAGTACCCTGCGGTGACACGCGACGTTCTGGCGAAGCTTGTGGCGCTCGGGCGCGCGGAGCACGTAGAGGTGCTCCTGGTTCGCCACGCGCAATCCCCGATGAGTGCGGACGTTCGGGCGAGTCTGGATAAGCCGGACGTTTCGCGCAGGGTCCACCTGATCTCCGTGAAGATTCCGCCGTCCCAGGACCTCCTGTACAGGGACTCGTGGATCTACGCCGAGATCCTTCGTGAGGGCGTCGAAGCGGGCAGCGCGTGAGGAATACCGCTCTCGGCTGAAGTCGGTGTATGCCGGGCCGGAACGCTGAGGTTGTAGGATTGTAGCCTCTTCCCTCGTTGCGCTCGTGTCCGGGCGCCCCGGATAGACGAAGATCGGCTCCTCCACGGTCCCGGAACCAACGTTCGGCACGAGGTCTTGACCCGGTCGATCATACACTGTCGACCCGATTGCGAGAGACGCGCCTCCCTCCGTATCGTGGACGGCAGAATCCCGGCGAGCCGGGTGCCGCACGCCGGTACGAACAGGAGGCGGTGATCCGTATGGCAACGCGGTTAGGCCGAGGACGGTGGATCCTGTACGTGCTCGGGGTGATCATCTCGGGCGGCCTGCTGGCACTCCCGGTGGCTGCGCAGAACGGCGAGGGAGGCTACGATCCCGCCCTCGTGCCCGCGAGTCCGCAGCACGTCCAGCGGCTCACCCTCATTGCCAAGGATCAAATCGTCGAGGTCGCGCCTGGGGTCAAGGTGCCCCTTTGGACCTTTAACGGGTCGGTGCCGGGTCCGATTTTCCACGTCCGCCAAGGGGACGAGGTGCGGGTGACGTTTGTCAACAAGACGCCGATGCAGCACTCGGTCGATTTTCACGCCGCCACGACGCCGTGGAACGTGTGGTATCAGCCTGTGAACCCGGGCAAGTCCATCAGCTTCTCCTTCGTGCCGAGGTATCCCGGGGTCTTCATGTATCACTGCGGCACGCCGCCGGCGTTCATGCACATCTCGAGCGGGATGTACGGCGCTATCATCGTGGACCCGGCGACACCGCTGCCGCCCGCCAAGGAGTTCGTCCTAGTCGAGAGCGAGTTCTACGTCCACGCCGGCCCCAATAACACCTACCAGCCGGACGCCCAGAAGGTGCTCGACGTGCGGCCCGACTACGTCGTGTTCAACGGCGCCGCCGATCAGTACCAGGCGCACCCGCTGGTCGTGCGCGCTGGCGACCGGATCCGGCTGTATGTGCTGAACGCTGGCCCATCGCTCTTCTCCGCGTTCCACGTCATCGGGTGGATCTTCGACAAAGTTTACGTCGACGGAAACCCGGCGAACACGCTCCACGGCATTCAGACGTATCAGATTCCGCCGGGGGGCGGGGCGACACTTGAGCTGACCATTACACAGCCGGGCACGTATCCGTTCGTGACGCACGCGTTCGCGTACACGGGCAAGGGTGCGATCGGCCTCATCAAGGTGCTGCCGGCGAAGTAGCGGCCAGATGCGTTAGGCCGGGGTCCTATGGTACCGTATGCGCGGGGACACCGGCGAGTCTCGCGGCTCGGCGAGTGACGCGACGGGGAGGGCAACCAACGATGGCGATCACGGGTGCGCAGCGGAATTTGACCCGCCGGTGACGTGATGGCGACTGCCGTCGTGACCGTGGGGCCGGCGGCGGATATCCGCGAGGTGGCGGCTCTCATGCTGGCCCACCAGGTTATATAGTGGGATTCCGGTTGTGTCTGATCAGGGCGAGATTCTCGGCGTTATCACTGAGGGCGACCTGCTGCGTCGAGAAGCACGGGGTGCAGGAACGCCGTCAGCCCTAGGCGCCGACGCGGGGCCTGGCCCCGTGAGGAAACCCGCGGCGCGACGACTGCGCGCGAACTCATTAGCGCGCCGGTGATCACCGTGCGAGACGATGCCGCTCTCAGCACGATTGCCGAACTCATGCTCCGCAAACAGGTTAACCGAGTCCTCGTCGTCCACGACGGTCGGCTCGTCGGCATCTCCCGCGCGGACGCGCTGCGTGGCCTCGTCCGGCCCGATGACGCGGTGGCCGCGGCCGTGCGGCAGGTGCTCTGTGACGGCGTGCGGATCGACCTCAGTCACTTGCGCTTCTGGGTGCGCAACGGCGTCGTGTGCTTGGAGGGTACGACGGCATCTCGGTGCGAACGTGTGCTGGCGCGGCGCGCCATCGAGGCGATCGACGGCGTCATTCAAGTGGACGATCGGATCACGTGCGGGGTCGCGGACTGACCGCGCTCCTCGAAAGTGCGCGGAGAGGAGGGCTCGCGCACGGGCCAGCCCGCTGCCCATCCTTTCAGGTGGGCGCCTCGTCACTATCGCTCGACGAGGGATTCGGTCGCTACTTTCCTCGTCGAGCCGTGTCAGGGTGTCCGTGTCACCGGGTTACCCTGCGTGAGACCGTCCGTGCGTCGTCAGCTGCGCGGCCCGGACTTTCAGTCGGCGGAACACCGTTGGCCGCGCACACCGAATCTCGTCCAGTGCCACCAGCGGCCACCGCAGGACGATCGCACCGGTTCGTGTTAACGCGCTGACCGTATGCAGACGTGTCTCGAGCAGGATGCCCTCGCCCAGCGGAGATCCGACGCCGAGCGTGGACACAGGAACCGAGCGGTCACGAGGGTGCACGAGCTCGACCTCGCCGCCGATCACGAAGCCAAACCATTCCCGGGCCGCGCCTTCGTGGAACAACCAGCTCCCCGGCTCATACGTGTGCCGTTCCGCAAACCTCACCAGAAATTCAAGATCGATAGGATCGAGGTCTGCGAGCCAGTCGCTCCGCAGCAGGCTGGTGCGATCCTCTGCCTCACGTGTCGTTAGTCCTGATGCTTGCACATCCATGATTGCGGCGTCCATGTGCTTCCTCCTTGGAGTTGTTGCGTCGTCGCCCTGAGGTAGGCTCGCGCGACGCCGCACGCGTCGCCAGGCTTCACCTTGCTGCGACCCATCCGGGATGGTCTCGGCAACCTCGAGCGCATCCCACGCGTATTCTATGCGCGTGGCAATGCCCCAGCCATCCGGCGATGAATGTATTAACCACGCGATCCTCCCGGAAGTGCGGATGGGCCGGAAGCGGTGCTCTGTTTCGGTGCCTAGCATCTGCGTGGCGCCTGCCGAGGATAACGATGCGGAGCGCACTTCGGGTGCACCCTGTGCCGTCCTTCGTGTGACCCGGGGCCTACCGTCGGCAGTGCGCTCCGGGACTCACCGCCCGAAGCATGAGCCGGCTCTCGGACTTCCCGCGTCGCACGATCGATTCGACACGTCGCCGCGTGCGCTCCATACCTAGCATAGGCTGGTGCGGCTTGTTGGCTATCCGGCCGCCGGAGTATTGTGGCCCGCAGGTTTGTCCTCGCACCGGCACGCTCCCGCGAGTGTTGCGGACGGAAGAAGTCGGGTGCCGGAGCGGCGGCGCAGAGGCCGGCCGTTCATGGTAGGTTGCGGTCGGGCTTCTCCTGCCCTACGGTCAAGCGGTCTTCAGGGGGGCGACATCATCAGCGTCGTAGCCGCCGTCCCGCTCGACGATCGTGAGCTCTACCGGCTGCCCTTCGTTGAGGACGCGCGGTCCCGGGATCCGAATCGCCGACTCCGTGACGAAGATGTCACGATGTCCCTCCACTCGAATGAAGCCAAAACCGCTCACGCGATTGTACCAGCAGACGATTCCACGGACTCTCGGTTCTCGCGTCGATGTGACTCCCATGCCCGGTCACCCCGCCCCTACCGGAGGCGGTCGGTAAACGCTCGCACGCTGTGGTCATCGATATGGTAGCGGAGACCGACGGCGTCCACATCCACGACGCCGGCGACGGTGGCCGCCCACCGCGCTGCGAGCTCTGCGTCCACGCGCGTCTCGACCATGCCGCCCAGTGTGACGACACCATTCTGCGTCACGACCGTCACGGTCTTCGGATCGATCCACAGGTCGTGCTGGAGACGCCAGCGCACCTCTTGGGTGATCGCGTCGTCCGGGCGCGCGAGGATTCTGAGGACATCTGCGCGTGTGATGATGCCGATCACTCGCGTCCCCTCGACGATGGGGAGGCGGTTCACCGCGCGGCTCGTCATGAGGTGCACGACCTCACGCAGCGTCGCGTCGGGACCCGCGGTGATGACGTCGACGGTCATCAGCTCGCCCGCTGTTCGTGCGTGAGGCTTGGGGACAGCCCCAAGCTTGTCCGCGAGCCGGTCCAGGAGGCCGAGGCGGTTCTCGTCGCGGAGCGCGGCGTACTCGAGCTTGATCAGAACGTCCGATTCGGAGATGATCCCGCAAAGGCGGCCGTCCCGTTCCACCACCGGGACGCCGCTGATGTGACGGGTCGCCATCGTCTCGGCGACCTCTTTGAGCGCGGTGTCCCGGTAGACCGTTATCACCGGGGTGCTCATGATTTCCCGTGCACGCATCGTTGTCTCCCTCTCGGGGTACTGGCACACTGCCTGGCGGGCAGCGCCTGACTCCTCTCGATCATTGTGTAGGATACGCACTGTCGCGTCGTGGGGCTATCGGGCGGGCGGCTGATTATCGCGCCCGCTGCGGTGTCGCAACGGGGACCGCCAAATCGGTGCCGCGCCCGATCCCCAAGGTTTGGGCACGATGTTAGGCTGCGTGTGGGATGGCAGCGCCCACAGCCGAAGGGATAGTGGGGCGATGGAAGCGCGCGAGATTATGACCAGGGACGTGGTGACGTTTGGCCCGGAGATGTCCATCCCGGAGGCGCAGGATGCGCTCTTGCACTATCGGATCCACGGGGCGCCCGTGGTCGGTGGTGCGGGGCAGTTGGTCGGCATGGTCAGCTTCACGGACCTCTCCGCACGCCCCGGCCGGTCGGTGCGCGACGTGATGACCCCGGATCCGATCACCGTCGGCGAGGACACGCCGGTCGAGGATGTCGCGGCCCTGATGCTGGACCAGATGGTGCGCCGCGTTCCCGTTGTGGAAGGCGGCCGGGTCGTCGGCGTGATCAGTGCGAGCGATATCATTCAGGTGTTCTTGAACCTGCACGAGTGGGCTCCGCAGCGCCCCGGCGCGGTCGCGGCGCCCGCGGCGCAGCGCGCGGGCGACCTGCTCCATCGGATGCCGCGCCCAGCGGTCGCGGGGAGGCGGCGGAGGGAGGGACGGCGATGATGCGCATCCTGCTGGCAACGGACGGATCTCCACACGCGCTCCGCGCGGCTGCGTTTGTGGCGCGGCTCGTGCGGGAAACGCGAGGGGTTGAGCTGATCCTCGTAAACGTCGGCCACGTGCCCGCCGTGGCCCTTGGCGGTCCGGGAGCCGGCGCCATGGTGGACTTTGGGGTGCTGGAGGAGGGACTGGAGCGCGCCGGTCAGGAGATTTTGAACAACACCCTGCGCGAGCTCGCGGGGATCGATGCGGACATCGCCAAGGAATATCGCCGCGGGGATCCCGGCGGCCAGATCCTGGAGGCGGCGAAGGCCAAGGACGTGGACCTCATCGTGATGGGATGCCGTGGTCTCGGCCAGTTCGGCGGCCTCATCCTCGGGAGCGTGAGCGAGCGGGTACTGCACGGAGCGCACATGCCCGTGCTTATCGTGCGGTAGTCATCGGGGTGCCATCGGCTGTCGGCGGACTCGAGGCTTGCGTGCCGGCGTGACGCGCGGGGCTGCGACGGCAGTGTCCCAGGAGGGCGTATGCAAGGGCGGATCATTGTCGCGAAGAAGGTCGAGAAGGCGAAGCTCGTATGGGCGATCGCGCGAGGACGGTCTCCGTTTCGGGGAGCGCGGACGGCCACCGGCGGAAAGGACCCGAAGGATCTCAGAGGGATCAAGGGACTGTTGCTGAAGAGCGCTCAAGACCGCGAGGCCCGTCTGCACGACTGAACGTTGCTCCCTCCGCACACACGGCGCATCGCAAGCGAAGTTTCGCAGCCCCTGTACGGTCATGAGGGTGGTGCACATCAAAGAAGCGGCGCCGGGCCTGCCGGCGGGCGCTTCGCGTCACACCAGCACGCGGAACTGAACCGGCTACCCATGTGTGCATCGCCCTGGTTCAGGCGCGGCGCTTGAGATGGGAGGGCGGCTCGACCGGCGCCACGCGCATGCGCGCGTCCACGATCGAGGCGCCGCGCGGGGCAGCAATGATCGGGTTGCAGTCCAGCTCCACGATCTGCGGTAAGTTGTCCGCGAGCGCACCGACGCGGACCAGCGTGTCGACGAGCGCCGCAAGGTCGGCCGGCGGGCGGCCGCGATAGCCGGTCAGGAGCGGGAATGTTTTGAGGCTGCGGATCATCTCCTCGGCATCGGGTCGGGAGATGGGTGTGAGCCGTACGGCGACGTCGCGGATCAGCTCCACCGCCGTGCCGCCCGCGCCACACGCGACCAATGCTCCGAAGTGGGGATCCTGGACAACGCCGAGGATCATCTCGGGACCGGGCTCGGCCATGGCTTGTACAAGGTACCTCGAGACGGGGTGGCCAGCGGCCGCAAGGGACTCCCGCATCGTGCGTGCAGCCTCCCGGACGGCCCAGGCCCCCTTGAGGTGGAGCCGCACCCCACCAAGATCCGTCTTGTGCAGGAGATCCGCACTCACCGCCTTGAGCGCCACTTCGCCGCCGATCTCATCGGCCGCCCGGCCCGCATCCTCGGGCGTCAGCACCACTCGCTGCGGAGCCAGGGGGAGGCCGTAGGCGTCGAGAATGTCGGCGGTCTCCTCGGGAGTCAGCCATCCAGCGCCCCGCTGCAGCGCGGTCGCGACCACGGCGGCCGCTGGCGCGCGACGGACGTCCGGCAACGGCACGACGGGCGCGGGCGGCCGTGCCCGCCATTCCCCGTAGCGCGCGGCCCGCGCGAGCGCGATCGCTGCCGATTCCGGAAAGGAGAACGACGGGATCCGCAACGTGGTCGTGCGGAGCTCCTCCGGCACCCCGTGGGCCGACATGAACACCGTCACGATCGGCTTCGGCGCCGTGAGTCGGCGCGCCGCGACGAGGATCGCACGGGCCACATCGGCGGCCTGGGTGACGAGCGGAGGCACCCAGATCGCGACCACGGCATCGATGTCGGGGTCAGCCGCGACAGCCTCGATGGCGTCCCGGTAGGCGTCGGCCGGCGCAGACGCGATCGTGTCCACGGGGTTCCGAACGCTCGCCTCCGGCGGCAGGAACGTGCGAAGCCGCGCCTGCGTGGCGGGCGATAACTCCGGCACGGTGAGGTTGTGCGCCTCGCAGGCGTCGGCGCATAGAATACCCGGTCCGCCCCCGTTCGTCACGACCGCGACACGGCGTCCCGCGGGCGCCGGCTGGCTGGCCAGGAGCGTGGCGACGTCAAAGAGCTCTTCCAGCGTGTCGGTCCGGATGACTCCTGCCTGGCGGAAGAGCGCGTCCACGGTGACGTCGGAGGCCGCCACGAGCGCGCCGGTGTGGGAGGATGTCGCACGGATGCCCGCGAGCGATCGGCCGCTCTTGACCGCCACGATCGGCTTCGTCCGCGCGACACGGCGGGCAATCTGCGAAAAGCGCCTCGGATTCCCGAACGACTCCAGATAGAGAAGGATCACATCGGTGTTGGGATCGGACTCCCAGTAGTTGAGCAGGTCGTTGCCCGAGATGTCCGCCTTGTTGCCGATCGACACAAAGGTCGACAGTCCGAGCCCCATCCGGCTCGCGTACTCGATGATGGCGAGCCCCAAGCCGCCGCCTTGGGAGGAGAACGCCACCCGGCCGGCCGGAGGCGTGCGGGGCACGAAGGTCGCGTTGAGCCGGACGGTAGAATCGGTATTGATGATGCCCATACAGTTGGGGCCGATGAGCCGCATGCCAGTCTCGCGGCAGACGCGGAGCAACTCGGCCTGCCGCGCCCGGCCGTCAGCGCCAATCTCGCCAAATCCGGCGGAGACAACGACGAGCGCGCGGACCCCCTTGCGGCCGCAGGCCGCGGCGACGTCGACGACCTTGGAGGCGGGCACGGCGAGGATCGCCAAATCCACCGGCCGTGGGACGTCCTCGATCGTGCGGTAGGCGGTGACGCCTTGGACCGTGTCGGCCCCCACGTTGACCGGGTAGACGGGCACGCGGAGCCCGTAGTCGCAGACGTTGTGGAAGATTTCGCCACCGATCGTCCCGCGCCGGCGCGATGCGCCGATGACCGCCACCCCGCGCGGGGCAAAGAAGGCCTGCAGCGCGTGCTCCGCGGCGATCTGGTCCCGGCGGTAGAAGCGGTCCAGGGCGTCGTGTGTGAGCGCGGTCGGAAACGTGACGGACAGTTCCGATCCGGTGAAGCGGACGTTGATCGGAAAGCCGGCTTCCCGGAAGACGGACAGCATCTGATCGTTATGGGGCAGCACCAGCGCCTCGAAGAGGCCGATCCGGTGCGCGGCGGCGATTTCGCAAAGGTGCCCGAGGAGGATCGTCCCGAGCCCGCGTCCTTGGAAGCCGTCGGCGATGGCGAACGACGCCTCCGCCGTATCGTGCGTTGCCGCGTTATAGGCTGAGTGGCCGACGATACGCTCGTCTGCGCCCAGCACGGCCACCAGGCCGAAGTCGCGATCGTAATCCACCTCGACCGCGCGGCCAGTGTACGCGATAACCGCGTCGTCCGACGTGGGGCCGAAGAATCGCAGGGCCCGTGATTCGGGCGAGAGGCCAAGGAAGAATGCCCGGAGGCCCGGTTCGTCATCTCGACGGATCGGCCGGATCCGGATCGCCGTGCCGTCGCGCAGCACGGCGTCGGCGGGGTACACGCTGGGTAGTTTGTTCATACGTCTTGTTACGTTTCGCCCGGGCGGCCAACCTCGGATCGAGGTCCGACTTCAGCCGTTCGTATCCATCATGCGAAGTAGGAGCGACTGGGCGAACAAATACGGTCGGATGCTCGCCAGGCTCCTAGAGGTCTCGTGATCCTCTCGACGCGGCCGCTGCCCTGTCGCGATTGGACGAGCGGGTGTGGGGTGGCTTGCACCGTCTGACCGTGTCTTGGTGATTCGCATGTATGGCCGGGTCCACGCCGGTACCGTGGCAAACTGGGCACAAGATCAGGCCGCCGGCTCGCCCGGCGATGGCTCCGAGCCCTGTGCAGCTGGGGCATGCGTCCCTTTTGTCAACCACGCGACCTTTCCATTGGCTGACGTACCCCATGAGCGCTCCCCCGTCCTTTCGTGCCCAACACTGCCACGTTTTGCTCGTTGGCAGATTTGGACTAATCCTTCACTAAGAAGATACCTCGTCTCAAGTCCGCACGGTATCGGACGACGGCCCGATCTGCCAGCGTTCACCGTGCCTCCCGTGGCCTCTGTCGCCGTTTTCACTTCCGACGCATTTCTGCCTCTTCCGGCCGGCGTATCGATCATTGCCAACGGCCCGAACAAGGAGCAGCGCAGTGCGCCCAGGCCAAGGGGATTGCCCCAACGCTGTCCAAGCGCCAAACCGACCAGTACCGGGATCGGGATGATCGCATATGGCGAAACCGATGGCAGCGGAGCCGCGTTCTAAGCCCGCGATCGCGAGCGGCGCAGGCGGGCCGCTCGTGTTCACCCTCGGGAGTTGGTTTACGTGGACGGCGATCGGGGTGGCGTTGCCGGCGCTCGGGTTGTTCCTCATTTCCGTGGCCGGCTCTCTGGCCAGAGGCGCGTGGGAAACCCTCCCGGTCCTCGCGAGCACGCACGTGGCGACGCTCGGGTGGGTCACCATGATGATCATGGGCGCGGCCGCCCAGATGGCTCCTGCTCTTCTCGGCGCTCGGATTCGAGGCGAAGCAACGCTTCCGTACCAGTACGGGGTGTTCACCCTCGGAGCGCTGCTGATCGTCATCGGCTTTACGCGAGGTCAACTCACTGCGGCCGCAGCCGGGGGAGCGGGCGTCGCTCTCGCCTCTTTGTGGTTTGTGGTATTGATCCTGTGGACTGGGCGGACTGCGCGACCGACGGCGGCCATGCCGGCGCACCTGCCGGTCGCGTTTGCGTGCTTCGGGCTCGTGGTGCTGTGGGGCACCGTGCTCGCGTTGAACCTGTGGCGGGAATTTTGGCCGGGGCTCCTGGCGGAGCATCGCGGCGTCGTGGTGCACCTTACCCTCGGCCTGGGAGGCTGGTTCGGCCTCATGGTCGTGGGCACGTTCTATCGAGTGGTCCCGCTGATACACGGGGCGCGGGTCGCAAGCGGGCACCGAGGCCTGGCCATTCTGTTGTTGGTGATGTGCGCCATCTTCGCGATCTTCGCTGGCGTGGCTGCAAAAGTCGACTGGGCGTTCCGCGTCGCAGCATTCCTGGCATCGGCTGCGTTGCTGTTGTTCGGTTCGGAGATCGTGCATGTCCTCCGCCGTCGCCGAAGGCGCGCCGGGGACCTGAACGTCAGCCACTGGTACGCCGTGGCCGCCTACTCAGCCGCCTTGGGAGGTGTTGCCGCGGGCTGGGGGATCTGGCCGATGCGCAGCGACCCGCCCGACCGGCTCGGCGAGTGTGTTGTCGTGCTATTTCTGCTCGGATGGGTAACCCAAGCAATGATCGGGCAGTTGTACAAGATCACGCCGTTCCTCATGTGGTATTATCGCGCAACCCTTCAAGACATGCCGACGATCCCTCACAACCCCAATCTGTACAGACCACGCGTCGGCGACGGGGTATTCTGGTCGAGCAATGCCGGCGTGCTGCTCGTCACCATTGGCATTTGGGAGCGTGCCACATCAATGGTCCAGGTAGGGGCGGTCGTGATGACGTTGTCGGCGCTCGCACTCGCTTACATGCTGGCGTACCGATGGATTCCGTCCGTGCTATCAGGGCGGCTTCCGTTCCAGTGGGGCCGGCGCATCTCGTAGCGCCGCGCCGAGCCTACCAGTGCGTCCTCATGACGTTCGTCTCTCCCATTTCTTGTGGGCATGGTCGAGCAGAGCCTCACCGATCAACAGGCTGATGCAGGCCGAAATGCCGTGCGACACGACAAGAACGTGATCGAGTTCCTCAGCGTTCAGCACGGTCCACCTTCGTTCCAGGATGTCACGAGTTCGAAGGTTGTGTTCAGCTTGAAGGGTCACGTAGGTTAAGCGCCTCGGGTCCCATGGTCCCGACGACGATAGTCCTGGGAACCGGAGGCGGCCATCTTTCGCCGTGGCGACTAGGAATGTCTTGGGCTTGCTCTCGTCGCCCATCAGCTTTCTCGCCTCCCGATAAGAATACCGCAAGGCGATCCAACGAGACCATAAAGCGCATTGAACCGTCATTGTATCGGGCGAGCACCGGATATTGGCGGTAAACGTTCGTGGACAGGGTAGCAGTGGCGCTGTGGGGAGATTCTCAGGGAGGCATGGTCCTGTTCTCAACGGGAGGCAGATGTCATGGGGAAGGCGACGGTCGACCCGGCACCGGGGTCGCTGGGGCTATTGTGGATCGCGGGATGGCTGTTTACGATCGGATTCCTCCACCTCGCATTTTGGAAGGCCGTGCTTGCGATCGTGGTGTGGCCATACTACCTGGGTGTAGCCGTCAGCCGGCCGGCTCCGTGAGGGAGGGGAGGTAAGGCAAGGCGCCCGGACCCACGTCGTTTGGGAGTGATCGACGGGGCAGTCGAGGCGCTGTACAAGTCCTTCTTGGGGGGCGCGGATGCAACCCGCATTGTCCGCAAGTCGAGAAGCTTCGGCCCGGCAGGACGGCCCCGGCGGCGGACGCCCATCTGTCGGGAGAACACCGCGCGGGAAACCGTTGTCCGGCGAACTTGGCTGGTCGACGGGGCTGTTCCATCGCGCCGCGCGGCTTCTCCCCGGTGCGCAGCCTGTGTTGTGTGCGCTCTTTCTGGGCGCCGGGCGCGCAATCGACACGGCGGTCCCACACGGTGCCCTCATGCTCTACGTCGCCTCCTATCTGGCGGGCGGTACGGGGAGCGCGCTCGTCGCGTGGCGAGCCCTTCGGCAGCGCCGGGTCGACGTCAATGTGCTGATGTTGGTCGCCGCGACCGGAGCCGCGTACCTCGGCTCCTGGACCGAAGGCGCGGTGCTCCTCGTGCTGTTTTCGACCAGTAACGCCCTGGAGTTTTATGTCATGGGACGTACGCGCGGCGCGATCCGCGCGCTCATGACGCTGCGCCCCGCCGAAGCGCTTGTCCGCCGCGGAGACGGGCAGGTGCTCGTCGCCGCCGGTACACTCGAGATCGGGGACATCGTGATCGTTCGGCCGGGAGAGCGGCTGGCCGCGGATGGGATCGTCGTCCATGGCACTTCAAGCGTGGACCAATCTACGATCACCGGCGAAGCGATCCCCGTCGACGTCGCGCCCGGCTCCAGGGTGTTCGCCGGCACCATCAACGAACGTGGAAGTATCGAGGTACAAGTGACGCGCGGCCCCCAGGACACGACGCTCGCCCGTATCATCGCCATGGTCGAGGAAACCCAAGCCGTCAAGGCTCCCGCGCAGCGCCTCATCGATCGGTTCGGTCAAGTATACGCACTCGGCGTGATCGTCGCTGCGGCGATCACGTACGTGACGTTGGCCGGGAGCGGCGCTGCGACCGGCTCCGCCTTGTATCGCGCCATTACGCTCCTCGTGGTCGCGTCCCCGTGCGCGGTTGTGATCTCGACGCCGGCTACGGTGCTGTCGGCCATCGCCAACGCGGCCCGCCACGGCGTCCTGTTCAAAGGTGGGGCGCATCTCGAACGGCTCGGCTCGGTTGCGGCGGTGGTGTTCGACAAGACCGGTACGCTCACCGTGGGCCGTCCGGTCGTGACGGACGTCATCCCGGTGGAAGGCAATGCCAACGCCGTGCTAGCGGCGGCCGCGGCCCTGGAGCAACGGTCGGAGCACGCGTTGGCGGATGCCGTGGTCGCCGTGTGCCGTGTACGCGGCATCGCGCCGCGGGTGCCAGACACGTTCGAGGCCGTCACCGGGCGTGGCGTGCGCGGTATGGTTGGTGGCCGTACCGTGCGCGTTGGCAATGAGGTGTTTTTCGCTGAAGAAGGAGTGCCGGTATCCGACAGTGCACATGCATCGCTGGCCGCGCTCCGTGAGGCTGGTAAGACGCCGATCCTCGTCGGCGATACCCGCCTCCGCGGCATCATCGCACTCGCTGACGCCGTGCGCCCGCGGGCTGGCGCTGCCATCCAGGCCTTGAGAGACCTCGGGATCAGGCGCCTCGTCGCGCTGTCCGGAGATCACGCGCAGGCGGTGCGCGCGGTTGCCGCGCAACTGCAGCTCGATGAGGCCCGTGGGGACCTGCTGCCCGAACACAAAGTTCGCGCCGTCGAAGGGCTGGAGCAGCTCGGTCCCGTGGCCATGGTCGGCGACGGCGTGAACGACGCGCCCGCACTGGCGGCGGCGTCCGTCGGCATCGCGATGGGCGCCGCCGGCACCGACGCCGCGATGGAGACCGCGGACGTTGTGCTCATGAGCGACGATCTGACCCGACTCGCGTATGCAATCGGTCTCAGCCGTCGAGCGCGCCGCGTGATCGTTCAAAATCTCACGTTTGCACTCACGGTGGTCGCCCTGCTCGTGACGCTCGTCCTCGGGGTCGGCTTGCGGCTGGCGCTAGGCGTGGTCGGGCACGAAGGGAGCACGGTCATTGTCATCTTGAACGGGCTTCGCTTGTTGGGTTATCGTTCGGTCCAATCTACTCCGGCTATGATCAAGCAGCGCCTCAAGGCGCCTCGGGCTGCGTAAGCGGTTTGCCGTGCCTGACGGATCGAAACGCACCACAATCCCGGCCTCGAACGAATTCGGTGAGGTTAGGCAAAGGGAGGAGTCGTCATGAAACTCGTTGTGGCAACCGACGGGTCAGCGCACGCCATTCGCGCGGCGTCGCTGACTGCGCGCTTGACTCGCGAGTTGTCCAAGAGCGAGGTGCTTTTGATTACGGTCGGGCACGTGTCCACGTTGGCGATGGGAGGGGTGGCCGGTGACATGATCGTCGATCTCAAGATCATTGAGCAGGGGCTGGCAGAGGCCGCGCGGGCGATACTCGATCAAACGAGGCGGGAGTTCGACGGCACGGGCGTCGCCGTCGCCACCGCGTATCGGAAAGGAGACCCGGCCACTGAGATCGTCAAGACGGCCCAGGAGGCCGGGCGGACATGATCATCGTCGGGAGCCGCGGCCGCGGTCGAATCGGCGGCCTGATCCTCGGGAGCGTCAGCGAGCGCGTGCTGCACGCGGCCCACATCCCTGTGCTTGTCGTGAAGTAGAGCGAAGGCATGACCGCAGCGCGACGGCCGACAGCCAAAGACCCAGCCGCCGGCCGGCCACACGGCGAAGTGGGCCGAGGCTACCTGGTCGTCTGCGGCGCCGACAGGGCCTCTTCCACCCAGGTGCGCACCGTCATCATCGCTGGGAATCCGAGCGTCGTGACGGCCAGCACGACTACGTGGCGGATTTCGTCGGGACTGGCACCTGACCGCAGGGCGAGCCTGACATGTGCGTGCGTGGCGCCCTCCATCTGCCGGCCGATGGCCATGCCGAGCTTGACGAGGGCCCGTGCCTTCTCGTCCAACGGGCCGGCGCTGTGGGCGGTGGCGCCGAGGCGATCGTAGGCCTCCCACATCGCGGGATACGCTCGCTTGAACTCCTCGTATGCGGCAGGCAAACCCGTCATAAAGGTCCTCCTCTCGAGCCACGATGCGCTTGTGCTGTGATCGGACGCCTGTCAGGACCCGATGAGCCTCGTCGCCGATCCACACCGTTCCCCGGTGCTCTCTTGCTGACTCACCGCGTATTTCGTTGATCGGTGCACCGCACCTGCGCGCATGAGCTCAGAATACGGCCGCGGCCCGATTGTTGGACGGATCCGGTGCTCAGTATGCTCAGGGAGGATACGATCGTGCTGTACGTGAGCATAGGGAGGGATCGAGTGTGCGCATCAGCCGACGGGAGTTCATTCGCTTGGCCGGAACCGGCGCAGCCGCGGCGGCGGTGGCGCCCTGGCAGCTACCGGGCGGGGTGAAGCCGGCATTCGCCGCCGGCGAGGTCTTGGTTCCCCAGGCAACGCACTGGGGTGGGTTTTACGCCCGCGTCCGTGACGGCAAGTTCGTCGAGGCCGTGCCGTACGGGTTCGATCCTGTGCCGAAAGGCTATCTCGACCAGTTGCCCGGGTGGGTGTATGCGCCGAGCCGCGTTCAATATCCGATGGTGCGTGAGAGCTTCCTCGTCAAGCGCAGCGCCAGTGACCGAACCAAGCGCGGGGCGGAACCCTTTGTTCGAGTTTCGTGGGATCAGGCCCTCAAGTTGGTTGCGGACGAACTCCGGCGTGTGAAGGCCCAGTATGGCGCGAAGGCGATCTACGGCGGCTCGTACGGTTGGAGCAGCGCGGGCGTCATTCACAAGCCGACGACCGCGCTCAAGCGGTTCCTCGCGCTCAACGGTGGCTTCGTCGACGACATCGGCGACTACAGCACGGGGGCGGCCCAGGTGATCCTCCCGCACGTGCTCGGCACCCTTGAGGTGTACGAGCAGCAGACGGTGTGGCCGGAGATCTTGGCCAACACCAAGCTCATCGTGCTGTGGGGCGCCGACCCGGTGACGACCAACGCCATTGACTGGGTCGTTCCGGATCATCTCTCGTATCCGTACTTTGCACAGGCCAAGCAGCGCGGCATCAAGTTCATCCACGTCAATCCGGTCCAAACGGACAGCGCGGAGACGCTCGGCGGTCAGTGGATCGCCCCGCGGCCGAACACGGACACAGCCTTGATGCTGAGCATGGCGTATGTCCTCATGACCGAGCATCGAGTCCGCGAGGACTTTATCGCCAAGTACGCCGTTGGGTATGACCGACTCAAGGCCTACGTGCTCGGCACCGCCGACCACCAGCCCAAGACGCCCGAGTGGGCCGCCAAGATCACCGGCGTCCCGGCCGGGACGATCGTCGACCTGGCGCGCGCCATCAGCAGTCAGCGGACCATGCTGATGAGCGGCTGGGGGCCGCAGCGTCAGCACCACGGGGAACAAGCGCCGTGGATGCTCGTGGCCCTCGCCACGATGACGGGCCAGTTTGGCTCGCCGGGCGGCGGGGTGGGGTTCAGCTATCACTACAGCAGCGGCGGCGTGCCATCGGCGGGGGCGCCCCTGCCGTCGGGGTTGGGGATTGGCAAGAACCCGGTGAACGTGAGCGTTCCTGTCGCCCGGTTCGTCGACATGCTGCTCGGGCCCGGACAGACAATCGACTTCAACGGCAAGCAGATTACGTTCCCGGACATCAAGCTCGTCTACTGGGCCGGCGGGAACCCGTTCGTCCATCATCAGGACACGAACCGGCTGATCAAGGCGTGGCAGCGGCCCGAGACCATCATCGTCAACGAGCCGTGGTGGACGCCCACCGCGAAGTTCGCCGACATCGTGCTCCCGGCGGCGACAACCGTCGAGCGCAACGACATCGATGCGGGTGGATTCTACGCGAGCCGGTACCTGGTGGCCATGGTAAAGGCCATCGAGCCGGTCGGGCAATCGCGTGGCGACTACGACATCTTTAGCGACCTCGCCGATCGGCTGGGCTTCCGCGCGCAGTATACGCAGGGCCGAACCGATCTGCAGTGGGTCCAGACAGCGTATGCGAACGCTAAACCGGCCGGAGGCGTGCCCTGGTTCACGGGCGGGGAGAACAATGGCAAAGCGGGTGTCAGTCTCCCGCCCTTTGCGGACTTCTGGAAGAAGGGCATCCTCGTGTTCCAGCCGCCGGCGTCGTCCAATCAATACGTGCGGTATGCCGCGTTTATTAAGGATCCCGCGGGGAACCCGCTTGGGACGCCGTCGGGCAAGGTCGAGTTGTACTCGGAGACGATCGAGAGGTTCGGCTATGCGGATTGCCCGGCGCACCCGACCTGGCTTGAGCCGTCGGAATGGCTCGGCGGCGCGAAAGCGGCTCGATACCCGCTCCACCTTGTGTCACCGCACCCCTCATACCGGCTGCACTCGCAGCTCGACCAGACGCCGACGCAGCTGACGCAACGGAAGGTGAAGAGCCGGCAGGTCGTGTGGATCAACCCCACGGATGCCGCGGCTCGCGGCATCCGCAGCGGGGACGTCGTGCGCATCTACAACGATCGCGGCGCCGTCCTGGCAGCGGCCCAGGTGACGGGCCGCGTGCGGCCGGAGGTGGTGCGCCTTCCGGAGGGCGGTTGGTACGATCCCACCGCTCCCGGGCGCCAGGCCACGCTGGATAAGGAGGGCAGCGTCAACGTGCTGACGCTCGACATCGGCACCTCGAAGCTCGCCCAGGGGAACGTGGCGCACACCGCGCTGGTACAGGTCGAGAAGTACACGGCCGCGCCCCCGCCGGTGACCGCGTACGCGCCACCGACCGTGAAAGCCGGATAGCGCGGGCGCGCGCAATCGCCTGGACTGGACGGGAGGGAGGGCTCTACCGAAGGGCCCTCCCCCGCGTCAGTGCGCGGGCGGGCCGAGTCGGCCTTTCCCGGACGGCCATATCAGCCTGTTACACGATCTCGAAATCAGGCCGTCCACTGATAGTCCGCACGCACACGGGCGTGTAGCCTGAGAGGGCGCGATATCGCGCGAAGCGGGCACACGGGAGGGTGCATCAATGTGTCGACACAGCGAGCACACCGTGCAGGTCGGTGAGCCGCCGATCGCGAGGCTCTTGTTTGCCGACACCCGTATGGCATGGCTGTGGTTGATCGTGCGTCTCTATGCCGGGTACATGTGGCTCACGGAGGGGTGGGACAAGCTTCACAGCGCCGTCTGGACCGGGCCCAGAGCCGGCGTGGCGCTTGCGGGGTTCGTTACCGGAGCGCTGAAAAAGACGGGCGGCGCGCATCCCGACGTCTCAGGGTGGTACGCCAGCTTCCTCCACGAGGTCGTGCTGCCACACGCAGCGGCGTGGAGCTACGGCGTGGCCGCGGGTGAACTCCTCGTCGGCCTGGGGCTGATCGTGGGGCTGTTTACGGGGATTGCGGCGTTCTTCGGCGGATTCATGAATGCGAGCTATCTGTTCGCCGGTACGGTGAGCGTCAACCCTATCTTCTTCATCCTCGCGACGTGGCTCGTCTTGGCGTGGCGTATCGCGGGGTACTATGGCCTAGACCGGTGGGTCCTCCCCGAGGTCGGGGTTCCGGGGCGAGCTGGTAGGTTGTTCGGGCGGCATGCAGCGATCGCCACGTCCGTGCGGGCTCCCTCGCAGTAATCCGCCTGTCCGCGGTCTCGCGTTTTGGCCCGGCCGAAGGGACGGTCGGGCAGCCGCCGAGGCCCGCCGCGCCATCGTTCAAAGTTGCGTGCGAGGCCCAGTGCTCCGCCGATCGGCAAGGGAAGACTCCCTATGTCAAGAGCATAGGGCCAAGGATGGATGAGCAGAGCGCGCTTTAAGGAAAAGAGCTTCGTCGTACGGCCGGTGGTCGCGGCGCATAGCGATGATAAGGCGCAGCCACACGTTGCCGAGCATCCGCACCGCTTCGGCGTGCTTCTTGCCGCGCAGCCGGGCGCGATCGTAGTAGGTTTTGGCCCACTCACAGTGGCGCATGCTGACAAAGGCAAACTGCCACAGGGTCTCGCGCAAAGGATGAATACAGGCCCGACGAACATGGACTGTGCGACTGGCCCCGCTTTTCCGGGTGACGGGGGGCGGTACCGGCTTCGCACTGGGCGGTGCTGGCATCGCGATACCGGTCGCGATTGTCGCCCAGTTCTCCGACCATCCTGGCGGCGAGAAGAGCTGCAGCGCCTGGCAGGCTGTCGTAGAGCTCGCCGTCAGGATGGAGTTTCAACACCCGCTGAATCTCCCGATCGTACGCGGCCAGGTGCTCGGCAAGCGTTTGCAGCTGGGACGCCAGCGTCGCAGCCAGACGCGCCTTCGCGCGGACGATGGGCGGGGCGATATGAAGCCGCGGGCCTGCATCCGCGTATGAATCTCGGCCGCCCACTCCCGGCTACGGGGGCAGTGATGGCGACGGAGGAATGTCTCGATCTTCTCCGCCGATACCGTCTGCAGCGCCTCGCGGGTCGGAAATGCCCGAAGCAGCGCCAGCGCGACGGGCCGGTCGGGATCCGCGAACAGGGCCAAGAACTCGGGGAAATAGGCCTTCAGACACGCGGTCAGCTGATTGCTGAGTATGGTGCGGGTGCGCACCAACTCGGCACGGTCCCGGGTGAGGGCACGCAACTCCTGGGCGATCTCCGAGTCCGGCCGCAGAGGGCGATATTGCGCCCGATCCGTGCGCAGGAGGGTCGCCAGGACCCAGGCATCCCGCAGATCCGACTTGGCGCTCGCGACACGAAACCGCTCCCGATGCCGGTCGACCGCCTTAGGGTTGATCGCGTAGACCGTGAACTGCTGGTCGAGCAGCGCGCCCACGAGCGGGCCATGGGACGTCTCGAGCGCGACAAGGACATCCTGCGGATTCTGAACGCGGGCCCGGACCAGGGCCATAAAACGCTCCAGCCCCTCCGCGGTGTGGTCGATCGTCCCCGTGGCCAGCGTGGTCCCAGCGTCGTCCATCAGACAATAGACATGCTCGGTATCGGCCCAATCAATCCCGACCAACAGCACTGGCTCCCACCTCCCGACAACATCTTGAGAGCACCACGCGCGGCGTCGCCACAGCCTTCTATAAGAACGGCGTTCGAGACGGCGTCTCCCTATCGGTGGTCAGATGCCGCGCCGCTCCCAGGGAGAGATAGTCTTTCCCAAGCGGTCACGCCGCGAGGGGGGAGTTGATCTTCTCCCCGGGAGGGCATCCTCGACGGCTATCATTCGACACACACTATGACATAGAAGGGGGAGAAGGGATGAAGTCTCAAACACCATGTGAGCGGTGCGGCCTTCGTGCGGTTCGATATGAGCTGGAGCGAAACGGCGTGATCGTGCGCTTCTGCGACGACTGCTATTGGGGCGAAGTTCAGGGTGACGGCACGTCTCGCGGGAGTGACGGAGCGAAGAAGTCGGTCGGGCTGGCCCGAACCGCGTAGCATGGCCGTCACTTTGTCGCGCATCACTCACGCGCCCACCGGGGCGACCTCCTCGGGTTGCGCTGTGGACCGGGCTGTTTGAGGGCGGCCGATATCCGCCACGGACGCAGCTTCGGGACCGCGCCGGCGATGCCCCTCGGGTGGGGACGATCCGGCATTGATGTTGAAGTACGTTGAATTGGACACGACGATCCACTAATTCAATGCTAGCGAGGACGCGTATGCGCTCGCCGATTCGCCCGGGTGCTGCTCTCATTGGCGGCATGATCCTCGGTATTGTGTTCGCGCTTGTGGTCTGGAAGCTCACGCCCTTGAGCCTCGGTGGGCCATCGCCGTCGCCGACGTCCACAATGCCGGCGGCCACACAGACTACCGTGTACACTGTGCAGGCTACGCCACTTGCGGCTTCACCCGGCGGAAGCACGCTGGCCACGCTCACGCCGGCGACGGCGCTCCAGGTGCTCGGTGCCCAAGGGGCGTCCTTGCAGGCAGGATTGGACCTCTATCGCTCGCTGGACTCGCCGACCATCGTGTATCAGGACCCCGCAACCTTGGTACGGGCAGGTGTGTTGGCGTCACCAAGTGCGGCCCAACCAGCAGGTTCGGTCACGGTCGCCGGATCTCCGTGGCAACGCGTTCATCTTGCCGGTTGGGTCACGCGCTCCGCGACGGCGCCAGATCTAAGCGCCTTATGGTCCCAGGCATCGTCGCTCTACGCGCAGAGTTGCGGTACGTGTCACACGCCGCATGATCCCAGCGAGTTCACCGGGCGCCAGTGGGTCAGCCAGTTCCGCGCGATGGTGCCGCGGACGTCATTGACGCAAGGGCAGGCGGATTTGATCCTCAAGTGGCTCCAGGCTCACGCGGCGAAACAGTAGAGGCGACGCACAAGGGGCGATGTCCGGCGACGGCACCGCGAAGCATCGGGCCTCGCCGACGCGAAGGAGGCGATCGGGTGAGCTCGACAGCACCGGAGAGCGAGATCAAGCCGACCAGGCGCGAAGCGGTGATGAGCGCCCTCGGCGCCATTGTCGGGTTCATCGGTGCCGCGCTTGCCGCTCCGCTTCTGGTGTTCCTCTTTGGGCCCGCCGTCCGCGGTACGACCATTGGCGGCCTCCTCGGCCGGTCTATCCCGCCGACGCCACGGCCGCGCGAGCCCTGGACCCGCGTCGGCGACCTTGGCGGGTTGCAACAGGGGGAGCCAACCATCACCACGGTGCAGATGCCCGTCCAGGAAGGGTGGATCCAATCGACCGTGCCCGTCGCAGTTTACGTGCTGCGCACCGGCGCCGATAGCGTGACGATCTTCGACGTGCACTGTACCCACATGGGCTGCCCGGTGACCTGGAATCACGCGGCCGGACGGTTCTTGTGCCCATGTCACGGCGGCGTGTTCAATAGCGACGGGCGAGTCCTCTCAGGACCGCCGCCGCGTCCGCTCGATCGCTACGCGGTCAGGGTGGACGGCGGCGCCGTGTATATGGGCGCCCTCCAGCTACCGGGAACGTAGCCGTGTGGCGTCGTGTCGTATCGTGGGTGGACGAGCGGCTCAACATCATGCCCCTGTGGCATGGTTTCCTCGACCGCAAGGTCCCAAAGGGCATCGGCTGGTTCCACGTGTTCGGGAGCGCCACGCTGTTCCTGCTGGTGCTGCAGTTTGTCACTGGTATTTTCTTAACGGTCTACTACGCGCCGTCGACCGAGCACGCGTACCGGAGCATCGAGTTCATCACCGGGCAGGTGCCGTTCGGCAGGTTCGTGGCGGGTGTGCACCTGTGGTCGGCGAGCATCCTCGTGGTCGTCATCGGAGTGCACATGCTCCGGACGTTCGTGTACGGCGCATACAAGTATCCGCGGGAGGCCACCTGGATCACCGGGGCGGTGCTCCTCTTGCTCGTGCTGGCGTTCGCGTTTACCGGGTACCTGCTACCATACGATCAAAAGGCGTATTGGGCGACCGTCGTCGGCACGAATATCGCCGGTGCCGCTCCGCTCGTCGGCGACTGGGCGCTCCGCATCCTCCGGGGAGGCACCGCGGTCGGCGCGCTCACGCTGCAGCGGTTCTACGCGTTTCACATTTGGGTGCTGCCGGCGGCGCTCGTCCTGTTCGTGGCCGCACATCTGTTCATGGTCATCCGGCAAGGGATCGCGGCGCCGCCCCGGCGGTGGCCGCTCGATCTCGGCTCTGCTGCGGCCCGCCTGCCGCGGCGTGAGCGCTACGAGCGACAGTACGCGATGGAGAAGCAAGTTGGGCACCCATTCTACGTATCGATCCTCAAGGATGCCGTCTTTGCGCTGCTGCTGTTCCTGGCCATCGCCGTCCTCGCTGTCACCATCGGAACGCCGCTCGAGCCGCCGGCGGATCCCAACGCAACGAGCTACGTGCCGCGGCCGGAGTGGTACTTCCTCGATTTCTTTCAGCTTCTCTGGTACCTGCAGGGCCAGTGGGAGCCGCTCTGGATCTTTCTCATCGTGCTCGGCGTGGTGCTGATGCTGCTGCTCCTGCCGTTCTACGATCGTGGCCCTGAGCGGCACCCCGGACGGAGGCCGGTTGCCATGGTCTGCGCTGCTGTGGGCGTTGTCGCCGTGATGGGGCTCACGTACCTCGGAGGGCGCAAGCCGGCCGCGACCCAGGCGCCACCCGCGTCCGGAGCCGCGACCGCTCCCGGGGCCCGCGAGTTCCAGGCGCAGGCGTGCGCTGGCTGCCACACGATCGCCGGAGTGGGGGGAACGGCGGGACCGAACCTATCCCACATCGGGGCGGCCATGACGCGAGACCAACTGCGGACATTCATCGTCCAGGGCCGCGGCAGGATGCCCGCGTTTCCGCACATATCCCCGGACGCGTTGAGCGCCCTCTTGGATTATCTTGAGTCGCTCAAGTAAAGTGCTACCCTGAGCACGCTGTTATCTATTGTGCAGGTCTCCAAGGAGGTGCGCTCAATGAGCATCACGCGGTGGGATCCGTTCGACGAAGTCACGACGCTCCGCCGTTCCATGGAGCGCATGTTCGACGACTTCTTGACGCCCCGTCGAACCCGGACGGGTGGGTCAGAGGCGGCATGGTGGCAACCACCCGTGGAGATGTTCGAGACTAAGACGACGCGGTGATGCGGGTGGAGCTGACCAACACCGACCCACAGCAAGTAGAACTGACGGTCAGCGGCGACGCCATCACGCTCAAAGGCGAGGCAAAGCGCGACACCGAGCATAGGGCCCGAGCGTATACCGGCGCGAGTTACGGTACGATACCTTCACTCGGACGCTGCCGCTCGCAACCGAAGTGAAGGCCGGGGACGCGAAGGTCACCTACAAGGACGGCGTTCTTGAGGTCACGATACCGAAGTCTGAGCGTGTCCGCTCCACGCAGGTCAAGATTGAAGTCAAAAAGTAGCCGCTGATCGGGGACTGTCGGTCGGCGCTGCCAAGCCGGGAAGCGGTGCCGGCCGGCATTCTCCCGGGTCGCCTTGAGAGCGCCCGAGCGCGCATTAGCAGCCCCAAAATATGCACGACCAGGAACGTATTCTGGGGCGAACGCGGGTGGGATTGCACGTCTATGCGACCAGTCGCGCGGCTCGAGGCCGTAGTGATAACGCCAGAATCCCCCTCCCGGCACCAACGCTACCGAACGGACTGTACTCCAACGTCAGGACGCCTGCGAAATTGCCGGTGATTTCGGCCACCAGGAGCCGTCCTTCCCGAACAAGCACTACCTTATCCAGCGCGAGCGCAAGCAGCCGCCGCGCCTGCTCCACGTTCGTCTCCAGGGTCGCGCGTAGATTGTGCAGGTAGCGTTCGACCACAGACCTTACGGAGACGACAGGCGCCGGCTGCCGGTGAGCATCTCGTACGGCTTGTTCCAGCGCTGCGACGCGGCGCTCGGCATCTTCGAGCATGGATTTTGTGGTGGGCGTAATGATGCCGGCCCGGATAGCGTTTGCGATATTTTCCAGCTCCCGGCGGGCCTCACGTAGCGCGGCCTCACGACCGGCGGCGATATCTGTCGACTGCGTGAGTGCCCGTTCGAGGGCGGCGTCTACGGCGCGCTCGAGATAGTCCAGGCGCGCTGGCGTAAACAGCCCGGCGAATACGTAATCCAATATCTTCTGCTCGGCGACTTCCCGTCGGACGAGTCTTCCATTCGAACAGACGGTTGGGCCGCGGTCGGCATGCGCTGCGCAGCCGTAGTGGCCGCCGTCGCCACGTCGGTGCGTCTGGATCACGTAACGTGCGCCACACTCTCCGCAGACAAGCAAACCGCTGAGCAGATACTTCGGACGAGCGCCCTCGCGGCTTCCCGGTACCCATGCGCGTTGCTGGAGTCTTGCTTGTACGCGTCGATACAGGTGCTCGGGCACAATGCGTAGCTCAGGGGCGTTCACCCAAATCCATTCCGAGCGCGGCCGAACTCGCATGGTCCGTTTCCCGATGTCAGGGTCGCGGACTTTCCGGCTGCGGTTCCAGACGACTCGCCCTTCATACATAGGATTCCGTAGAATGCCGAGCGCCCGCTGCGCAGACCCAATGATGGTGGCTGGCGTCCAGGATCCCGTCATGCGCCCATTGGGCCCGCGGGGCGGTGCAACGCGCTCTTTATTGAGCCGATGAGCGATTGCTCTTGGCGTGAGACCGTCGGCGTAGAGCCGATAGATATGGCGCACTATCTCGGCTTCGGCGGGATCGATGGTCCGCCGATAGCCTATGATGCGGCCATCGTTCTCTTTCACCGGCTCGCTTCGGTAGCCGTAGGGGCGGCCACCGACCCCGAACCCTCGTGCGATCTGACCCGACATGCCGCGCCGTGTCTTGTCGCGGAGGTCCTCCAGAAATGCCTCATCCTTCCACCCCATCACCGAGGCAACGAGCCTGCCGGTTCTGTCCGTCAGGTCCGCGCCCGTATTGCCCACGATCACGCGAATCCCCCAGAACCGGAGCCGGTCCAGCGCATGGTACATTTCAGCCTGAGATCGCCACAGCCGATCTTGTGCCTCGACAAAAATACAGTCGAACTCGTGCACACGGGCGGCGGTTAATAGCCGTTGGTACCCTGGCCGATGGCTGTTCGCCCCGCTTACTTCCTCATCGGCAAAAATATGCTTGTCCAAGATCGTATAACCCAATCGTTCTGCAGCGGCTCGTTGCTCGCGGACCCCGGGATCGTGCGCCTCGCCTGGCGCAGCCCGTGGGGGCCAGCCGCTGGGGTCACCCTCACTGCGGCACTCCTACCGGTGGTGGCGCCCCGGTGACCTGCAGCGGCTCCGTCTACCACGAGCGGTCGGGACGCTGCCTCGCGCGGGGCGTGCGTGTTGCCAGATCACTGTGGGCCCGGCTGCGCGGGGCGATTCCAACACGACCCGGTACGAATGAGGCGATTCTCATTCCCCATGCGCGCTGGGTGCACAGCATGGGCATGCGCGGTGCGATCGACGTTCTCTACCTGGACCGCGGGTTCCGAGTGGTGCGAGTTGTCCGCGGTCTTCGCCCGTGGCGCATCGCCCCGCCGGCCTGGCGAGCCTACTACGCGCTTGAGCTGGCCGCGGGGTTTTCGGAGGGAATCAATCGCGGTGACGTGCTCGTATGGTCAGCGGCGTCACAAACCGTTATGGACCGGTCGCCTCGATCTGCTTCACCATCGCACTTTCCACGTATACCTGCACGATGAGCGGGACCGAGCGGCCGCAGTGGTTGTAATCACATCTCCGGGCGCATGCGTTTCATTGAGAATTGTCCTCACGCTACCGTCGGGGCCGACGGCCACAATCTTCACTACCTGAGGCGACGGACCGGCGGGGACCACGATTCGCAGCGCGATCTGCGCCTGCCCGGCGCTAGGGTAGGTCACCGCGCTCGCTACCTCTGCCCGGGCAGGAGCTGCGCCCTCGGTGCCACTGGGGCCGGGGGTCGCTGTGGCTGGAGGAAAGGCGCTCAGGCTCGCCTGCGCCAAGGCCTGGCGCGCGTCGGCCAGATACTGTTGACGCAGCGCGTCGGTCAACGAAGGGTTCCCGGCAAGGCCGCGTTCGATCGCTGCAAGCGCTGCGTCTGTCGAGGGGTAGGTAAGGTAGATCGTCCCTGTGGGCTGGAACATATTCTTGAGCGTTCCGGCCATTGCGACCCCCTCAAACATCCCCGTCCCGCGGACCCCCCGCACGTGGATCAAGGCATTGTTCGGATCGTAAGACGTCCCGTGGATAAGGTTGTCAACGAGGATAGCAACCGTCGCATCGCCAGCGGAACCGTGCAGCGTGGCTTCGCCCTTTGCCATCCCGCTGGTTGAAGAGAACACGATAAATTGCCTCTTGGATTCAAACACCATCTCGGTGGATGCCTGTCCCTCCATCGGTATGCCAAGCACTGGTAGCGAGATGTGGACATCCACACGCTGCGTGGTCTTGCTACCAACGTAGACGGTCGAGAAAAAGGGTGGGGCAAAGATGTTTGTTTGCGAGGCACTGCCGCCGACAACGGCGATTTGCCCGTTCACTGGTACCGCGAGGGCGGGGGCGCCTACAGGCACTCCTTGAGCGCCAGCCCCGCGAACGAGACCGATGACCACCGCGAGGCTAACGGTGAGCACTGCAGTCAGTCTCATGAACGTTGCCTCCGCTTCGTCGAGTTTGATCTACAAAGATACTGCCCACCCGGGTAGTGGGTCAGTTTGAAAACTCTCGCTCTTGACGTCCGCGATACGCTCGTCCCACCTATTGATGATCAATACTTGGGACCAGCCTTATGCCGCGCCGCCCAACTTCGTGAAAATCAGCGGCGCGCATCGTATGCCCCCTGCGATGGCTGCTGGCGTCGAGTCCCGCCTTTGGGAAATTGGTGATATCGTGAAGGTGGTCGAGG
>JAJPIA010000041.1 GCA_021324975.1 Bacillota bacterium | reverse complement strand
TGCGATCTGCTTCGCCACGTACTGCATCAGCGTATCGTAGGGGCGGATCGGGTAGGCCGTGAGCACGTCGACATCCACGAGCTTGGTCGCGACCGCCACCGCCTCGCTGCCGCTGATCAGGGCTTCCTGCTCGACCTCCGCCGGTCGCACGGCGGCCGCGTCCGCGTCCACTATTCGCCACCCCCTTCGCCGCCGGCCCCGGCCCGGAGCTTCGCAATCTGCTCCTGGTACTGCCCGCGGTATCGAAACCCGTGCGACCGCTCGGATTGGCCGGCCAGCATCCCGCGTACCCACGCGGCGTATGCGGCCGGGTCCGCCTTGTAGCGCTCCCACTGGCTCCGGTTATCTTTGAACGCCGCCTCGTTGACCATGGTGACGCAGTCATCCACAGGGCATACCGCCGCGCAGACGCCGCAGCCGCAGCAGGCGTCCGCGTTGAGATCGTACGTCTGCTCGGGCGTGACGTCGAAGCACCCGTCCGGACACTGCAGCCAGCACAACGTGCACTTCACGCACTTCTCGAAGTCGACGACCGGCCGCATCGTCCGGGTGGAAAACTTCTTGAAGTAGGGATTGCGCGCGGGCCGGTAGCCGCCCACGTCCTCGCCCACCCGCATCGGCTCACCGAGCGGCATGCCCTCGACGGTGACGCCCTCGCGCATCGCCGTCCACCCGGGGAGCGTGAACGTGTAGGGGACCTCGGGATTGCCTTCGTCCGGACGCACGAGCCGGACCTCGGTCTGCTCGTACGCGCGGCGGGCCGAGGTCACCTTGAGATCGTCCTTCCATTCCTCCTTGATCGCCTTGAGCATCGCCTCCAAGCTCACCAGTTCCGGGCACACCTTGGCCAGCGTGCCGAGAATCCGGACGTCCGTATGGTCGTTTTTGTAGACCCACAAGCCGGAGAAGCTCGGGATGGCCGGGATGACGGCGAGCCGGTACGGGAACGGTTTGCGATGGCAAAACTCGACGATCGCGTCCGCGGGCAGCGTCGACGTGACGACCAAGACGCCGCCCGGCCGGACCTTCTGGTTGATGGGCTGGAGCCCGTACCATGCCCACGACTCCACGCCCTTGCACAGCGTGTCGTCGACCGCGATCGTCACATCGGTCTCGGCCGGCTCGTACTGCGCCATGCTGAGCTCGAGCTCATCCTGATCGGGCGCGACGATCGCAAAGTTCTTCGCCGGCACGCCGTTGCGTTCCGGTGAATCGCCGTACCGCCCGAACGCGATCCCGATCTTGCCGCCGCGGCGTGCGGCGAGCACCACGCCCCGGCTGATGTTCTTGGCGAGCGTCTTCTGAAAGATACCGCGATAGACGATCTCCACGGACACCGTGCGTCCCATGGATTGCACCTCCGTGTGCTCACTCACCGGACCGCTCGCGCGCCCGCGGACGCCTCAGACCCTCAGCGACTCCCCCGCGGCCGTTGCGCCGTCCGACCGCTCTCGCGCTCCCGACGGCTGGTCGGCAAACAACACCGCCTCGATCTCCTCGATGTGTGCCCGCATACGCTCGGCCGCGGTGTCGGGATCCCGGTCACGAATCGCGGCGAGAATCCGCCGATGCCCCTCGAGTGACTTCTCCGCGCGCCCCGCCCCCTGGAGGGAGCGCACGCGGCTCTCGCGCAGCAGGTCCATCAAGATATCGATCGTGCGGAGGACGACCTGGTTCTTCGCGGCCCGCGCGATCTGGTAGTGAAACGCGTTGTCCTCGTCGATCGCGATTTCGCCGGCGCGGACCCGCGCCGACTGCGCCGCCACGATCTCCTCCAACCGCCTGACATCGGCCGCGGTCGCGCGAAACGCGGCCGCGCGCGCCAGTGGCGGCTCGAGCATCTTACGCATGTCGAAAAGATCCGCCGCGGCGTCCTTGAACGCGGCCACGGCTTCGGCGAGCGGGGCGACAATGGCGTCGATGGAGACGGCCTTGACGACCGTCCCCTCCCCGTGGCGCGGCTCCAGGAGCCCGCGTACTTCGAGCACCCGGATCGCGTCCCGGACGGAGGTGCGGCTCACGCCGAAGACCTCGGCCAGTTCGCGCTCCGACGGGAGCCGGTCGCCGGGCCTGAGACGACCATCCGCGATGAGCCGGTGAATCTGCGCGGCGATGTCCGCGTACACCTTGGTCTTGCGGACGGGCTCGAGCGCGTCTCGAACCGCCTGGAGCGGCAAAAGAGGAGGCGGTACGCTGTGCACGGCGTCGTTTAGACCTCCCAAGGCTGGCTCAGTGGTCCAACCACTTGACAGTATAGACACGGTCGGCTGCGCCCGTCAACGCGCCGGGCTCTCTGGATTATGGAACTCTTTGGCGGCCTCGGCGTCGCCGCAGCGCCGGCGGCTCTGCGGGCGGCGCCTGCAGCAACTCCTCGATGGTCTTCATGGCCTCCAGCAGGCGGTCTTGACGTCCCGGCGTGAGACCCCGCAGCATCGAGACGATCTCGTCGCGCTGGCGCCTGTTGAGCGGGGCAAAGACGTCCCGGCCCCGCGGCGTCAGCGACAGCAACATTTCGCGTCCGTCCGCGTTCGACGGCGTGCGCTCGATGAGACGCCTGGCTTCGAAGTCTCGGAGGATACGGCTCAGGTACCCGGGATCGAGCGACAGGTCCTTGCTGAGCGCCGCGGCCGTGAGCGCATCGTGATGCGCCAGCTCGTACAGCACGCGCACCTGCGCCAGCGAGAACTGACTGCCGAGAAACCCTTCGCGGAGCACGCCGATCTTGTGGGTGTAGAACCGGTTGAACCGGCGGATCGCGGCGACACGCTGCTCCAGGTCCGTCTCAACCGCCGGTCTCATCGCTCAGCACCACCTCGTAGTGCTGCGCCCGGCTGTCGTACTGCGCCAGCAAGGCGGCGGCTTCCTCGGCCACGACGGCCCGCTCGACGTCGGGCCCGGCAAACCCCCGGATGGCATCGAGCGATTGCCACAGGGTCACCACGGTGATCTCCACCATGCCCGACGCGGGGCGCTGGAGGAGCAGCATGCGCATGTATCCGGGCTGCCGCCGCAACGCGGGCAACACGTGCGAGCGCACATGTTCCGCGTAGGCGGGCGCCCGGTCGGCCGCCGCCTGTGCGCGCCAGGCGCGGGCGATCACCGGTCGCGCCCCGGCCGCGGAGGCTCCAGGTCGTTGCCCACCACGACCGCCCACGGCCGCACTGTCCATTACGCGACGAGCCCACTGGTCACGTACGGATCGGCCTCGGCAAAGCGCTCCGCCACGCCGCGGTCCGCGCACCGGAACACGAGCAGCGCCTCGTCCGCGGGGTCACCCACCGCCCCGGCCAGCAGCAGCTCGCCGCGCCCGTACGCGTCCCGGACAAGACGGAGGTGCTCGCCCCGGTAGGGCGCACGCCGCCCAACAAAGTTGTCGACGACCTCGTAGGTCAGCACGAAGAAGTTCATGGTGCCATGACCTCCCCGGGCGCGAGCCGGATCTCTAACCGGCGGTTCGCCTTGCCCTTGTTTTCCGTCTTCACGATCTTGAGGGCCCCGATCTCGCGCGCGCTGGCGACATGCGTGCCGCCGTCGGCCTGCGCGTCGTATCCCTCGATCTCCACCACCCGGATCCGGTCGAGATCGCGGGGCACGGTATCCCGTGCCAGCCGGACGAGATCGGAGCGTTCGAACTCGTCGCGGGTCACGAATCGTACCGTGATGCGGGGGTCCGCGGCGATCACACGGTTCGCCTCCTGCTCCACGGCGGCCACGCGATCCTTGCTGAGATCCTCGAGGGTAAAGTCCATGCGGGCGCGGTCGGGATAGATCGCGCCGCCGGTCACCAGCGCGCCGAACAACCGGTAAACCGCGCCCACGAGAATGTGGAGCGCGGAGTGATGGCGCATGATCGCGTACCGCCGCTCCCAGTCCAGGACCGCGGTAACCGCGGCGCCCGGCGGCGGGCCGTCACCGTCGAGGACGTGCCACACATCCGGCCCGGCGCGCCGCACCTCCACGACCTGGCGTTCGCCGCCCGGCCATCGCACCCGCCCGAGGTCCGGCGGCTGGCCGCCGCCGCCGGGGAAACACACGGTGCGGTCGAGGACCACGGCCGCCCCGTCGGCGGCCGTGACCGTCGCCGCGGCCTCACGCAGGTACGCATCGTGGAGGTACAAGAGCTCCGTCATGAGCATCCCACCCGCCCCGGCGCCCGTGGGCGCGCGATTGTTGCCATTGTCGCATAATTAGTTGACAATCGTCAACTAATTCAAAACCCCGGCACGGGCTTCGCCCATGTGCGTGCATCAGCCTTTCTCCCCGTGCATCCCATTAGGTTGCGGGCTGCTCGAGAGGGTCCCCCCTTGGGGTTCACCTTTAGCTCGGGGCAGATACCGTCGCGTAACATCGAGAACGGTCGCGCTTTCTCGAGTCCCGCCAGTTCATTCGCCAGGGGCCACGACGTGATCGTCTTTTTGGCGCCGAGAGTGGTATCAGCTACCTGTGACGGACCATTGACCGCGCTCCGGGGTCCCGTGCGAGCCTAGGACATGCCTCCCCTTTGGCGGGGAGGAAAATTGGGGCGAACGGAGGTGCCTCTATGAAACCCTGGGTACGCTGGGAGGACTGGATCAACGCGGTTGCCGGCGCATGGCTGTTCATCGTGCCGTCGGCGATGAGATACCTGCGCGTGGCCGAGAGCGCCGGGAATGAATTACCCGAGGGTCCCGGTTAGCACCTATGTGGGGACCCATCCCCCTGGGGGAGGGGCTATCCGATTAGGCGAGGGGCCGACAATGCCGACTCTATCTGTGCCGAGGACCGTGCCGGGGCTGAACCCGAGAGCGAAGCAACAGATCCTGGTCCGCCTGCGCAGCGCCGAAGGACACTTGCGGGGCATCCTCCGGATGGTGGAAGAGGACCGGTATTGCGTGGACGTGCTCAAGCAGACTAGGGCGGTGCAGCGCGCGATCGACAAGGTGAACGCGCTCGTGCTAGAACGGCACCTGAACCACTGCGTGAGCGCCGGGATCCGGTCGGAGGACCCGCGGGAACGGGAGCGGGTCATCGCCGAGCTGCTGCACGTGTTCGAAAACGGTCACGAGTACGTGAGCACGGTGAGGTAGCGCTAGATGGCACAAACGACACTGGAACTCCCGATCGAGGGTATGACGTGCGCCTCGTGCGTCCGGCGCATCGAGAGAGCGCTGGCTCGCGTGCCGGGCGTCAACGAGGCCACCGCGAGCCTGGCGACCGAAAAGGCCCGTGTCACCGTAGATCTCGCGATCGCCACGCCGGAACAACTCGGCGCCGCCATCGAGAAGGCCGGCTACAGGGTGCACGAGCTACCGGCGGCGGCGACCGCCGGCGCAGACGCTGAGGCTTCCGCGCCTCCCGACGAGCAGGAACGCGCGCAACGGCGCGACATCGACAACCTTCGGCGAAAGTGGATCACGAGCCTCGCCGTCGGCGTGGGCCTCATGGCCCTCATGTATTTACCGCTGCATCTCGACATGCAGCTCTGGTCGCCCGTGTTGCTCATCGCGGCCACTGTCGTCCAGTTCTGGGCGGGCGACCGCTTCTACGCGGGCGCCTGGGCCGCGGGCCGACACGGCAGTGCCACGATGGACACGCTCGTCGCCATGGGGACTACCGTGGCGTACGGCTACAGCGCGTTCGTGACCCTGTGGCCCACGCTCGCCCGCACGTGGGGGCTTCCCTACCACCTGTACTACGAGTCCGCGGTGATCATCATCGCCCTCATCCTGCTCGGCCGCTGGTTGGAGGCGCGCGCGATGACGCAGACGCGCGCGGCGATCAAGGCCCTGATGGGGCTCCAGGCCAAGACGGCGCGCGTGGTCCGGAATGGCGTTGAACAAGACATCCCGGTCGACGCGGTCCAGGTCGGCGACCTGGTGCGGGTACGCCCGGGCGAGAAAGTCCCGGTGGATGGCGCGCTCGCAGAAGGCGCCTCGTCGGTCGACGAGAGCATGCTCACCGGCGAGAGCTTGCCGGTGGACAAAGGGCCGGGGGATACGGTGATCGGCGCGACCCTGAATCGGAGCGGGACGTTTGTCTTTCGCGCCACGAAGGTCGGCCGCGACACCACCCTGGCGCAGATCGTACACCTCGTGGAGGAAGCCCAGGGGTCGAAGGCCCCCGTGCAGCGGCTCGCCGATACGATTGCGGGCTACTTCGTCCCCGCCGTGCTCGTGGTAGCGGCGCTCACGTTTGCCGGGTGGCTGCTCTTCGGGCCGGAGCCGCGCGTCGTGCTGGCATTGACGACGGCGATCGACATCCTGATCATCGCCTGCCCGTGCGCGCTCGGCCTCGCGACCCCGACGGCGATCATGGTGGGGACCGGGAAGGCCGCCCGGTACGGCATCCTCAGTCGGGGCGGTGCGGCGCTCGAGCAGACCCGCCGGATCACCGCGATCATCCTCGACAAGACCGGAACGCTCACGCGCGGGAAGCCCCGGGTCGCCAGGATCGTCAGCGCAGACGGCCTTCCGGATACCGAGGTGCTCCGGCTCGCAGCGGCCGCGGAAGTCGGTTCCGAGCACCCGGTCGGCGAGGCGATCGTGGCGTACGCGCGGGACCGCGGGCTCGAGGTGCCCAAAGTGGAGCAGTTCACCGCCCTGACCGGCAAAGGCATCCAGGCCGTGCTGGGGAAACGCCTGCTCCTCCTCGGCAACCGGTCCCTCATGGAGGAGCGAGACGTCCGCCTGGATGGGCTCGCGGAGCGGGGCGACGAGGTGGCGCGCGATGGGGTGACGCCGCTGTACGTCGCGGTGGATGGCCGAGGGGCCGGGGTGATCGGCGTCGCCGATACGCTCAAGCCGGAGTCGCGCGAGGCCGTCGCCGAACTGCAGGCCCTCGGGCTCGAAGTGTGGATGCTGACCGGTGACCACCGCGCCACCGCGGAGGCGATCGCACGCGAGACTGGGATCGCTCCGGACCGTGTGCTGGCCGAGGTGCTGCCCGACCGGAAGGCGGAGACGATACGATCCCTGCAGCAGGCCGGCCACGTCGTGGCAATGGTGGGCGACGGGATCAACGACGCTCCCGCCCTCGCCCAGGCCGACCTCGGGATCGCCATCGGCACGGGGACGGACGTGGCGATGGCCGCCTCGGACATCACCCTCATCGGCGGCGACCTGCGCTCGATCGTCACCGCGATCGGCCTCTCCCGCAAGACGGTGGGCGTGATCAGGCAGGGGCTCTTCTGGGCGTTCGCCTACAATGTGCTGCTCATCCCGGTCGCGATGGGGGCGCTCTACCCGTTCTTCCGGGTGTTGCTGAGCCCCGTGCTCGCGGCGGCGGCGATGGCAATGAGTAGCGTGAGCGTGGTGACCAACGCCCTCCGGTTGCGGGGTTTCCGGCCGCCCTCGAGCGTGGACGAGCTTCTCCACCCGTCGCTGACATCGCGCGTGAGCGAGTACGCCTATCTTCTGGTCATCGCCCTCCTGGCGCTCGGCGTGGGCGGCGTGGCACTGGCGTTCGCGGTGCACGGCCGGCCCTGAGGCGAGGAGACGATGGCAGCCAAAGGAGGCTGCGGTGCAATGGCAACGACGATCATGACGGTTCCCGATATTTCCTGTGAGCACTGTGAACGCACTATCAAGAATGCTCTCGGGTCCGTGCCAGGGGTTCAAGCCGTCAAGGTTGATATCCCGGCCAAGCGGGTGCGGGTGACATATGATGAATCTCGCATCGGTGTCGAGCAGATGAAAGACATCCTTCGCAGCGAAGACTACCCTGTGTCGGCGGCAGAGCCGGGGTAGGGAGCTGCCCTGGATCGGAACGCGGATGGTCCATACGGCATCATGCACCACCTCGCTCTTTGGTCTCACCGTGCTCCGAATGGACACGTGTTGCCTGGTCCGCTCTGGGGGCCATCATGGACTCACGCTGCAGTGGCACAGTGACCACGTCCGGTCCGTACGCGCAGCGTCCGCGCGCTACCAGTGCTTCCTCGAGGAGCGGGAACAGTAGGCGCAAGCGGGTGTGACGACGTCGCGGGCGCAGATCGCCCAAGAGGGCACAGGGCTCATGGTGAGGAGGAGAGCGTGTGGAGCTAAGGAGAGCCGCCGTGGTCCGGCGACGCGGGGGCATCGCCTGCGAGCCCCGGCACCAGCTCGCCTCTGACCTGCGTGGAGTGCCCGCGGAACAGCGCGATCACCCTGCCCGCTTGGTCCGTGACCGTGACGTCGCACGTGCCGGACCGCGCGCCACGATGCCGCTCTGCGGCCGAGGCGGTCAGGACGTCGCCCTCACGGGCCGGGGCGATAAACGTGATGAGGCAATTGTTCGCGACCGTGACGCGGTTGTGCGAGTTGCAGGCAAACGCGAACGCGGAATCGGCGAGGGAGAAGATCAACCCGCCGTGGCAGACGAGGTGCCCGTTGCACATGTCGGGTCGCACCGGCATACGGAGCACGGCGCGGCCCGGCCCGACCTCGAGCACTTCCATGCCCAGCGCCTGGCTGGCGCGATCCCGCGCCCACATCGCGTCGCGGGCCGCTTCGGCGATCGATTGCGGCGTCAACCTGCGGCTCATGCCCACCCGGCCGGCGATGCGTGCGGCCGGGGTACGGCTTCGTGAGCGGGCGGGCCGCGGTCCTGCCGCGCACCCGCGAACCGGCGCCCGCAGCGTCCCGTGCTATCATAGCCTCGTGATGACGACCGCGACCGACCGGAAGCGACAGCCGCCGGTGCAGAAAGGCCAAGACGTGACCCTCGACATCGACCGCCTCGCGTACGGCGGGCGGGGCGTCGGACGGGCCGACGGGTTCGTCGTCTTTGTGCCCGGCACCACGCCCGGCGACCGCGTGCGCGCGCGCCCATGGCGGGTCAAACGCGGGTACGCGGAAGCCGACCTCGTTGCCGTCGAGGCGCCCTCCCCGCACCGCACGCCGCCGCCCTGCCCGCACTTCGGCCCATGCGGCGGCTGTGTCTGGCAGCACGTTGTCTACGAAGCACAGGTCGCGGCCAAGGAGTCGATCGTGCGGGAGAGCCTGACGCACCTCGCAGGCGCCACGGACGTGCCCGTGCGACCGATCATCACCATGGCGGACCCGTGGCGCTACCGCAACAAGATGGAGTTTACGTTCCACCCCAGCGGCGTGCTCGGACTCCACCGCCGCGGCGCCTTCGACCGCATCACGCCCATCGAGTCATGTCTCCTGCAGTCCCACGCGGCGAACGGCATCTTGTCCGCCGTGCGCGCGTTCGCCGCGGAGTCGGAGCTCTCGCGGTATGCCCCGCGCGAGCGGACCGGGCTGCTGCGCCAACTCGTGATCAGGGAAGCGGCAGCCACGGGGGAGATCATGGCCGCGATCGTGACGACGGCGCCGGAGGTGCCGGCGTTGCGCGCGCTCGCGGAGCGCCTCATCGCCAGCGAGCCGCGGATTGCGGGCGTGCTCCACGCCGTCAACCCCGGGGTCTCCGACGGTGTATCGTTTGCGAGCATCACCGTCATCGCCGGGCGGCCATACATCGTCGACGTGATCGACGGACTTCGTTTTCGCATCGGTCTGGAGACGTTCTTCCAGACGAACACCGCGCAGGCGGAGCGGCTCGTTCGCATCGTCGGGGAATTTGCCCGGCTCGGCGGTGGCGAGACAGTCTATGACCTGTACTGCGGGGTGGGGACGTTTTCCCTGGCGCTCGCCCGTCAGGCGGCTCGCGTTTACGGAGTCGAGATCGCGGCGCCGGCCGTCGAGGCGGCCGCGGAGAATGCGGCGCTCAACGGCCTCGCCAATGTCGAGTTTACGAGCGGCGACGTGCGCAAGGTCCTCGCCGCGCTTGCCGTGCGCACGGGGCGGCCCGACCTCGTGCTGCTCGATCCACCGCGCGGCGGCGCGGGCGGGCGCGTGATGCGGCGGGTGATCGAGACCGAGGCTCCGCGGGTCATCTACGTCTCGTGCAATCCCACGACGCTGGCCCCCGACCTCAAGGAGCTACTCGCAGGCGGCTACACGGTTCGGACGGTGCAGCCCATCGACCTGTTTCCTCACACCTACCACGTGGAGTGCGTCGCGCTCCTGGAGCGCGGCCTCTAGCCATCATCGCATTACTTCGGCAGGGGCCGGTGTGCCGGCGCGCCCGGTCACCCGCGGGCCAATCGTGCCACGAGCGGCATGACATCCGTGCCCCGGAGTGTCCCCAGGCTTCCCCGCGCGCAGGCGGCTTCATTGAACACCCGGCTTCCGTCGGAGGCGACGCCGTGCCCGGCGACGAGCAGCGGCACCGGATCGTCCGAGTGGCGTCCGAGAATGCACGGCGTCGCGTGGTCGGCGGTGACCACGATCATCACATCGTCCAGCGGCACTTCTCCGAGCAGCGTCCCGAAGAAGGCGCGATCGATGGTCTCGATCACCTGCGTCTTCGTCCGGCAATCCTTGTCGTGCCCAGGCTCGTCGGGACCCTTGAGGTGCATGTACAGCCCCCCGTGCGACGGATATTCCCGCGCGGCGGTGCGGGCCCACTCCGCGTAGACACGCTCCTTGTCCGCACCGCTCGGCGGCACGGCGATCACCGTCATTCCGGTGAGCTGGGCGATGCCACGCTCGACCGGCATCTCGACGAAGCATCCGAAGCCGATGCCGAACCGCTCGGCGATGAGCGGCATCTTGGGCAGGTGGTCGCCGGCGTCGCGCACGAGCAGCAGGTTCGCGGGAGGCCGGCCGCGCTGCCGGCGGCGTGCGTTGACGGGATGGTGCGCCAGCACCTCGCGGGCGCGGTCCGAGAACTCGTTGACCAGGAGCGCGGCGGTCCGGGCCTCCTCGCTCTCGTCGAGCGGGCGGCACTGCTCGACTTCGGTGCCGACCGTCACGTTGGCCACGCCGAGGCCGTCGCCGACGCGCCCGTAGGCGGGATCCGTATTGCTGATCTTGGCGGACAAGCGCCCACCCCTGCGCCGGATGACGACCGCGGCGCGGTGGGCCACGCTGGCCCGCACCTCGAGATCAGCCGGGGCCGAACGGAGGTGCACGTCCCGCGTCACTGCCTCCGCCAGCTCCCGCGCGTCGTCGGACGCCAGGTCCCGGCCCGCGCGACGATCGACGATGGCCCGGCCCTCACCGCCGGTCGCGAAGTTGGCGCGCAGCGCGAGGTCGCCGTCCTGGAACGCCATGCCGGATCCCACGGCCTCGAAGACCCCGCGGCCGGCATGGTACGTGAACGGATCGTAGCCCAGGATCGCGGTGACCGCGACGTCGGATTCGGGCGCAATGCCCGGACCGACGGTCTGCACGACTCCCGTGCGTCCCTCGAGCGTCAGGGCCCCGAGGAACGGCACGGCCGCGGCTTCGAGCGGGGTGCGGTTGCCGAGCGCCGGGACCGGCTGGTCCGCGAGCCCATCCAGCACGACGTAGAGCACGTGGGTCATGAAGCGCCTCCTCGAAGCCGTGCGAGGAGGTCGCGGCTGAGGGCGCCGCGGCAGACCTCCTCCACCGGGCCGGTCAAGCGGATGGAATAGTCGGACGCGACCTCGACACGGAGCAGACCGCCGGGGCTCCGGACGACGACACGTCGGCCGGTGAAGTTGTGGCGGACGCACGCCGCCGCTACGGCACTGGAACTGGTGCCGGATGCCATGGTCTCGCCGGCCCCGCGCTCCCAGATGCGGATGGTGACCCGGCTCGGCGAGTCCACGCGGACAAACTGCACGTTCGTGCGTTGGGGGAACATCCGATGGTGCTCGAGCGCAGGCCCGAGGCGGGCCAGATCGACCGACCCCGGGTCGTCCACGAACACGACGCAGTGTGGATTGCCGACCGAAACGGCGGTGACTTCCACCGCCTCTCCATCGACGGTGACCCGCTCGCCGAGGATCTCGCGATCGGGCCCGGTGGCCGGCACCTCGCGGCTGCGAAACGTCGCGCGGCCTATCCCGGCGGTGATCGCCGCGACACGGCCGCGCCGCACGTCGAGCGCGACGGGCACCACGCCCCCTTTGGTCTCCACGCGAAACGCCTGCCGGCGCGTGTACCCGTGATCCCACAGGCACTTCGCGAAGATGCGGATGCCGTTGCCGCTCTTCTCCGCCTCGCTGCCGTCGGGATTGAAGATCCGCAGACCGAATTCCGCGCGGCGGCTCCGCTCGAGCGCCAGGATGCCGTCCGACCCCACCCCGAGATGGCGGTGGCAGATCAGCCGGATCGCACGCGGGGTTAGCCGGATGCCGAGCGTGCGAGGATCCACGACCAGGTAGTCGTTGCCGAGGCCGTGTCCCTTGACGTACTCGTTCCGCCGGAGGGGAGGCATCGTTACCTGCCGGGGGTGCGGCGGGTGTATGCCCGGCGGCGGGCGCTCGCGATGACGCGCCTGAGGAGATCGGGAAATTCGATGCCGGCGGCCCGGGCGGCGCGCGGGATCAGGCTTCCCTCGCTCAACCCCGGGATCGTATTCGCTTCCAGGACAATGATGTTGCCGGCGGCGAAAAACATGTCCACGCGGGAAAATCCCTCGCAGCCGATCACGCGATGCACGCGGAGCGCGATCGCCTGAGCCCGCTCCGCGGCCGCCGCCGGAATGCGGGCCGGCACGAGCTCGTCGGAGGCCCCGGGCACGTACTTGGCCTCATACGTGAAGAACTCGCGGTGCGGAACGATCTCGATGAGCGGGAGCGCGTGCGCCTCGCCGGTCGCCGGGTCGTCGATGATCGCGCAGGTCAGCTCGGTGCCGCGGAGGTACTCCTCGATCAACACGAGCTCGCCGTAGCCGAGGGCGTCGCCGACGGCGGCGGCCAGCGCAGCCTCGTCGCGGGCGATGGCCACGCCGATGCTGGACCCGACCGCGTTCGGCTTCACGACGCACGGATAGCCGAGGTCGCGCCCCACACGCGCGGCGATCGCGGCGCGGTCGGCGGCCCAGCGGTCCCGCTCCACCGGCAGGTAGGCCGGCACGGGAATCCCGTTCGCCTGGAGCACCTGGCGGCTCCGTAGCTTATCCATCGCGAGCGCGCTTGCGAGCACGCCCGACCCCGTGTACGGAATGCCGAGGAGCTCCAGCATGCCTTGAATCGTGCCGTCCTCGCCGTACGGCCCGTGCATCGCGATAAAGGCGACGTCGATCGCGCCGCCGCCGACGACGTCGCCGATCTGCCGGGCCTCGTGAACGAGCGACGTCCCAGACGCCGGGGCCGGCTGAGCCGCCGGGGATGCGCCGCTTGCGGCTGGCAGCCGGAGCAGGTCCGGACGCGGAAGCCAGTGCCCCTCTGTCGTGATCTCGATGGGCAGGACATCGAACTCGCGGGGATCCAGCGCGGCGATCACGCGCGTCCCGCTCCACCACGACACCTCGCGCTCAGGCGACGGGCCGCCGAGCAGCACGGCGACGCGCACACGCCGGGGCCCGCGGGGGCTGGACTCGCCAGGGGGGGCGTCGGAGCGGGCGGACATGACTCGCGGCCTTGTTCGGGAACGAAGGAGCAATCCCTTCCGGCGTGGTAGCGACGCAGCATGGCAGTCGTGCGCGGCGTCATCTTCGATCTCGGCAGCACCCTCATTCGCCGCACGGGCCTCGAGCTGGAAAATGCCAAGTGCGCGGCGCTGGCGACGTGGGCGGTGTCAGCGCTCGGCTACCCCGACGGCGCGGCGCTCGGCGTGCGCCTGCTCGAGATCCGCTTGGAGGGTTGGCGCCGCGCCGAGGCCGAGCTGGTGGAGTATCACGCGACGTGGGCCATTGCGCGGGCCTTCACGGAGGCAGGCCTGCCCACCGACGCGGCCACGCTGGCACGGGCGGACGCCGCGTTCTTCCGGCCCGAGGTCCGCATCAGCCGGTTATACCCCTGGGTGCACGAGTCGCTGGACGCGCTGGTGGCCATGGATCTCCGCCTCGGGATGATCAGCAACGCTACGAGCCACCAACTCGTCGTCGAGATCGCGCAGACGCACGACATCGCGCGCTACTTCGACCCGCTCGTGAGCTCGGCCGGATTCGGGCACCCCAAGCCTCACGAGGGCATCTTTACGCACGTGCTCGAGGCCTGGGGCCTTCCAGCGGGACAGGCGGTCATGGTCGGTGACACGCTCGGCGCAGACATCCTCGGCGCCGATCGCGTCGGCATGCGATCGATCCTGGTCGACGTCGAGCCCAACCCCGACAACCCGCGCTACGCCGACCGCGTGCGTCCGACCGTGCGGGTGACGTCGCTGCGCGAGATCGCCCCGATCATCGAGCGCTGGACGAACGCGTAGCCTAGACGGCCGCCAGGGCCTGATCGAAGTCGGCGATCAGGTCGTCGATGTCCTCGATCCCCACGGAGATGCGGATGAGCCCGTCGGCGATGCCCGCGGCGAGGCGGGCCTCCCGGGGCATGTTGACGCTCGTCGTGGACGCCGGGTGCGTTACCAGCGTGCTCACGCCCCCCAGGCTCACGGCGAGCTTCGCCACGCCCAGCGCTTCGACGCAGCGCGCGCCCGCGGCGACGTCGCCGCGCACCTCGATGCTCATCATCCCGCCGTACCCATCCGTCATCTGCCGCGCGGCGACCTCGTGCCGCGGATGCTCCGCCAGGCCGGGATAGTACACGCGCTCCACGGCCGGATGCGCCGCCAGGTATCGCGCCAGCGCAAACGCGTTCGCGTTGTGGCGTTCCATCCGAAGCCCGAGCGTCATGAGTCCCCGGATCAGCAGATAGGCGGCAAAAGGGTCGAGCACGCCGCCCAGGATACGCATGGTGCGGACGCAGCGCCGGATCAGATCGCGGGGACCGACGATGACGCCGGCCGTCACATCGTGGTGGCCGCCCAGGTATTTCGTCGCACTGTGGCACACCAGGTCGACCCCGAGCATCAGCGGGCGCTGATTGTACGGCGTGGCGAACGTGTTGTCCGCGACGGTCCAGGCGCCGCAACGCTTCGCCAGCGCGACGACGCCGGCGATGTCCGTAACGCCCAGCAATGGGTTGTTCGGCGTTTCGATGTAGAGCAGCTTTGTCGCCGGCCGGATGGCGTGGCCGTACGCGTCGAGGTCGGGATCGTCCAGAAACGTCGTCTCCACGCCGTACCGCGGAAACACCCCGTGGAACAACTCGAACGTCGCTTGGTAGACCGCCTTCGGCACGATCGCATGGTCGCCGGCGCGCAGCAGGCTCAGCACCGCCGTGGAAATCGCGGCCATGCCGGAGGAGACCGCGAGCGCCGCCTCGGCCTGCTCGAGGAGCGCGACCTTCTGCTGAAACTCGTCCGTGGTCGGGTTGGCCCAGCGCGTGTAGAAGTACCCCGACCCGGTCTCCGCGCCGAGGCGCGCGCCTTCCTCCACCGTCTCGTAGCGGAACGTGGCGGTTTGATAGATCGGCGGGACGACCGCGCGGTGCCCGTCCGGCACCCTGCCGCCGTGAATGGCTTGCGTCGTAAAGCCGCGCGCGCCGGGTTTGGTGGACATCGGTGCCAGGTTCGTGGACCGGCCGGACCGGTCCTGCGGTGCGTCCCCGGCCGCGTCGGCCCCCGCCAGTTCTTGGCGACCGTCGCCGGGGCGCTCGGGACCACGACGTCTACGGCCGCGCGCCCCCGACGCAGGGAACGTCCCCCGAGTGTCCCGAACCAGTCGACCGTGCCCATCGGCGCCCACGTATCCACGAGCGGCCGCTTGTACGAGGCCGTGCCCCGCGCGCAAGCGATCGGCTGCGAATGCCTGCAGATCTTCGTGGGCAGCCCACGCCAGTGGCGGCTCGCGGCCTACCCGGACGACGACCTCGCGGAGTTCCGGCGCCGGCGCGCCGCGGCAGGACTGGAGCCGCTCGTGGCACATGCCTCGTACCTGATCAACCTGGCCACCCCCGATCCTGTGCTGCGACGCCGCTCGGTCGCCGCACTCCGGCACACGCTCCGCGGCGTCGACGCGCTCCGGGGATCCGCCGTGATCACGCACATCGGCAGCGCGCCTGGGGTCCCCTGGCCCCTCACCAGGCGCCGCGTAGCCGGCGCGATCCGCCGGGCGCTCGCGAACGGGATCCAGAGTGAGCTCCTCCTTGAGGGCAGCGCGGGCGGCACGATCGGCGGCCGGTTTGAAGAGCTGCGCGAGATCCTGGACGAGGTCGGCGACCGGCGCCTCGGCGTGTGCCTCGACACGGCGCATCTGTTCGCGGCGGGGTGGGACCTCAGAACCGCGGACGGCGTCGCGTGCGCGGTCGAGGCGTTCGCCCGGACGGTCGGGCTGCGTCGCCTGCGGGTGCTCCACCTCAACGACTCGCGGGGCAGGCTCGGATCGCGCCTGGACCGGCACGAAAATATCGGCGAAGGCCAGATTGGAAAAGCGGGCTTTCGCGCCGTCTTCGCGCACCCTGCGCTCGGCCGGCTCCCCGCCTTGATCGAGACGCCGGGGTTCGCGCGGACCGGGCCGGATCGACGCAACGTCGCGATCCTGAAGCGCCTGCGCGCGGCCGCGCTGTCGCGAAACGGGCGCTAATGCGGTGCGCGAATCATCCCGACCGCACCGCGCTCGGGTACTGCGCGATCTGCGGCCGGCCGTTGTGCACGGCCTGTATCGTACGGACCAGCGCCGGCAACTACTGCGAGCGGTGCGCGGCCGGCGGAGACCGCCCCGCGCGAGCGCGGCGCGGCATCCCGTGGTGGGCGGTCGCCCTCGGTGCGCTGGTGCTGTTCCTGATCGTGCGGGCGTTCCTGCATTAGCATCCGGGTTCGGGCGCCGCTCGAGGCGTGAGCCGTCCCGCGGACCCTGGTCGCCCGGTCGCGGCGCCGCCGGCCCTAGGATCTCGACGCCGGCACGCTCGAGGCCATGGTGGCAAACAACGTCTCCAGGACCAACCGGGCGTTGAGATTGCGCCGGAGGTCCACCTTCGCCGTCTCGATCGCCATGGCGGCCGTGCGGAGCGCGGCCGGATTCGCACGGCGGGCCCATGCGACGACCTCGGGGCGCGCGTCCGCGTTGGCGAGCGCCGCCGCATCGCCGGCCTCCTGCCACGCGAGCACATCCCGGACCCAGAGCAGCGCCACATCGAGCCACCGCTCGATGCCATCGCGCTGGCGCGCGACGGACTCGGCCGCGTCGAGCAGCCGGATGATGTCGCCGCGCAGCGCGACTTCGAGAGTGCGAAGCACCTCGGCTCGCCGCTCGAACGGGTCCTCCCCGGCGGCCGCGGCCGCGAGCGCGCGGCCCACGCGGCCGCCGGAAAGCGCGGCAAGAAATGCCGCCCGGTCCTCCGGCACCCCGGCCTGCTGCCGGAGCACGCGGACGACCTCCGACGCCGGGATGAAGCCGAAGCGCACGGGTTGGGATCTCGAGACCAAGGTCGGCAGCAGCGCCTCGGTCGATTCCGAGATCAGGATGATGACGATGCCGGGCGGCGGTTCCTCCACGAGCTTGAGCAGGCTGTTGGCGGCTTCCGCGCGCATCGCCTCCGCGTCCTCGACGATGAACACCTTACGCCGCCCCTCGTACGGCCCGTAGGCCGCTTCACGCTTGAGCTCCCGAATCTGATCGATCCCCACGGCCCGGCGCTCCGCCCCGCTCTCCGTGCGCCCGGCGGAGATCACGCGCAGATCCGGATGCGCCCCGGCACGGACCTTCCGGCACGCCGCGCAGCGGTCGCAGGCGTCATCGCCGCCCTCCGCGCACAGCAGCGCCTGAGCAAAGGCCCGGGCGGTGGTGAGGCGGCCGGTGCCGGCGGGCCCGACGAAGACGTACGCATGCGAGATCCGTGCGCTGCGGAGCGCTCCCTGCAGCAGCAGCCGCGCGTGGCGCTGACCGATCAGATCGCGAAACGGCACTAGATCTTGACGAGACGCTCCACGTCCAGCACAAACACGGTGGCGCCGCCGACCTGCACCTTCACCGGATACGAGATATAAGAATCCACAGGCTCGACGACGGGGGGCAGCGGGCTGACGAGCTGCTCGCGGACGCGGCAGGTCTTTTGGATCACCGCCAGCGCATCGTCCACGCGGGCTTCATCGGTGCCGATGAGGATCGTGGAGTTGCCTTCGCGGAGAAACCCCCCGGTGCTGGCGAGCATCGTCGCCTGGAACTCGGCCGCGACGAGGGCCTCCATGAGACGCCGGGAGTCCTTTTCCTGCACGATCGCGAGGATTAGTTTCATGGGCGGCTCCTCCCCCTGGGCCCCGCCCCAGCGGCGTGCTTGGACGCGCCACCGAGGGCCCGGGCCTTCTTACGGTACAATCTCCGGGCGCGGCCCGCCCTACTCTCCGCGCAAGAATCCGGCCACCAGATCCCAGATGGCCCGGTGCACGTCCTGCACCGACGCTCTCGCATCGACGACCCGGATTCGCCGAGGCTCATTCCCGGCAAGGGTGAGAAACCCCTCTCGCACCCTCCGGTGAAACGCCACCGTCTCCCGCTCCAGGCGATCCCCGCCGCCCCAGCGCTCACCGCCCGCAGGTCCGGCGTCGCGGCGCGCCCGCTCCAGCCCGACCTCCGGGTCGATGTCCAGGAGCACGGTGAGGTCGGGCACGAGCCCGCCCGTGCCGATGTCGTTGACCGACCGTACGATGGAAATACCAAGGCGGCGCCCGACGCCCTGGTAGGCGAGCGACGCGTCGACGTACCGGTCGCAGACGACAACCGCGCCCTCGGCGAGGGCCGGGCGGATCACTTCGTCCACGAGCTGCGCGCGGGCCGCGGCGAACAGCAGCATCTCCGTGCGCGGCGCGAGTTCGCTGTGTCCCGGATCGAGCAGGAGCGCCCGGATACGCTCCCCGATCCGCGTCCCGCCGGGCTCTCGGACGAGTTGCACCCGGCGCCCCGTGGCGCGAAGCGCGTCTGCCAGCAGCGCGGCTTGGGTGCTCTTGCCGGCGCCCTCGGGTCCCTCGAGCGTCAGGAACGCGCCGGCCGGCGGCCGGCGGTCCCGGTCCGCGGCGTCACTGCGGATAGATGACCACCCGCCGGAACGGATCCGTGCCCTTGCTCTCGGACGCCAGCCCGTAGCGCTCGACGAGCTGGTGCTGCAGCCGGCGCACGTACGAGTTCTGCGGCGACAACTCCACGGGTTGGGCCGCCGCCATGACCTCCGAGATGGCCTCCTCGACCTCCCGGAGCGCCACCTCCTCCGCGCTCAGCCGGTCCTCCACGCCAAAGATCTCCCGCAGGACGCCCTCGATCTGCGACAGGGTGTTGCTCTTGATGACACGGGTTGGCAGGCCCCGCGATCCGGCTTCGCGGAGGCGCTTCGGTTGGCGCTTCTCCTGGGACTTGAGCGTCAAGAGCACGTCCGCTCCGTAGAGCGTATCGGCGATGGCCGCCGGCACGCGCAACTCGCGGATCGCCCGCTCGAGGCGGTTGCGGCTGACCGCGTAGGGGTAGATCCGCACCACCTTGTGCGGGGCCCCCGACGGGACGCCGCCGGCGGCCGGCCGGTGCCCGTTCGGAGACGGTGCGGCAGCCTCCTCGGCCTCGCTGCTCGTGATGCGCACCTCGCCCTCGGGTGTCCGAGTCCGGATCTCCGGCCGGGGCACCGATCCGCGCAGGAACCGGTCCACCACGTGGGCGACGTCGTGGTGCACCGCGAGCCGGTCCTTTTCCTGGATCTCGATGACCACGTCGAAGGTCGGCGGCGCCTTGCGTTCGAGCACGGTCTTTTGCGTACCCCGCCGGCGCGCTTCCTCATCGCTGAGGGTCACGGCCTGGATCCCGCCGATGAGATCGCACAGCGTCGGGTTCTGCAGCAGGTTGTCGAGCGTGTTGCCGTGCGCGGTCGCGATCAGCTGCACGCCGCGCTCGGCGATCGTGCGGGCCGCGAGCGCCTCCGCCTCGGTCCCGATCTCGTCGATGACGATGACCTCCGGCATGTGGTTCTCGACGGCCTCGATCATCACGGCGTGCTGGAGCTCCGGATATGGGACCTGCATGCGCCGCGCACGTCCGATGCCCGGATGCGGGATATCCCCGTCTCCCGCGATTTCGTTGCTTGTGTCGACGATCACGACGCGCTTGGCCACCTCGTCGCTCAGCACCCGCGCGCTCTCGCGCAGGAGCGTCGTCTTGCCCACCCCCGGGCGGCCGAGCAAGAGCACGCTCTGGCCCGCCTCGATCACGTCGCGCACGATATCGACGGTGCCAAAGACCGCGCGGCCGACGCGCAGCGTCAGCCCGATCACCTCGCCGACGCGATTGCGGATCGCGGAGATGCGGTGGAGCGTACGCTCGATCCCGGCGCGGTTGTCCTTGCCAAACGTCCCCACGCGGCTCGTCACGTAGTGCATCGTCTCGCGGGTGACGTACGTGTCGGACAGGCGCACGGCCCGGTTCGCGAACCGGGCTTCCGGCTCGCGCCCGAGATCGAGCACCACCTCCAGCAGCGCGTCGACGTCGGGGTGCGATTCGATGGCGCGGCGGATGTCCGAGGGCAACACCGCGAGCAGAAGGTCGAGGTTGTCGGTAATGTGGATCTGGTGGCCTGCCACCAACGCTGGTCTCACCGTGCCTTTCCGGGTCTGCCCCCGGCACGTCGCGGGCCCATCCCGGCGCCCAAAAAAGACAACGAGGAGAACCCCCCTGGCGGCTCTCCTCTTTCCGAGGCTACCCCTATGGCATCCCGCATTTTCGCCTACATTATATAAGGGGCCCTGTCCCCCTGCAATAACTTCCCCGGCGGCGCCCGGTCAATCCACGGCGAAGACCAGGCATTTGAGATAGCGCGTTTCCGGCATGGCGGGGTGGACCGGATGGTCGCGGGCCTGCGAGCGGCTCTCGACCAAACGGATGTACCGGCGGGCGTCGCGCGACGCTTCCCAAACAGTTTCACGGAGCGCCGCTTCGTCCACGTGAAAGGAGCACGAACACGTCACAAGCCAGCCGCCGGGCGCCACCAGCTTGAGCGCCCGGAGGTTGATTTCTTTGTAGCCTGCGAGCCCCGCGGCAAGCGCGCCCCGCGTCTTGACGAACGCCGGCGGATCCAGCACCACGAGGTCCCATCGCGAGGGCTCGGCGCTGAGCCGGCGCAACTCGTCGAACGCGTTTCCCACACGCGGGCGGTACCGGTCGCCGGCGTCGTTGAGCGCCGCGTTGCGTCCCGCCATGTCCACGGCGTCCGCGGAGGCCTCGATCCCCACCGCGCCCGTTGCCCCACGCGCGAGGGCATGCAGCGCCCACGCCCCCGTGTACGAGAACACGTCGAGCACCGTACCGCCCGACGCGAGCGCCGCTGCGTGCCGCCGGTTTTCGCGTTGGTCGAGAAAAAAGCCGGTCTTCTGCCCGCGCGCGACATCGACGACGAAGCGGACGCCGTCTTCCTCGATCATGACCTCCGTGGCTCCCGCCCCCGTGAGCCATCCCGTTTCCCGCGGCAGCCCCTCGAGGCGTCGCACCGCCGGATCATTGCGCGCGAAGATGCCCCGCGGCGCGAGCAGCTCGTGCAGCAGCCGCGCCACCATATCCTTACGGCGGTCCATGCCGAGCGTGAGCGTCTGGAGCACGAGCACGTCGCGGTAGCGGTCGACCACGAGCCCGGGGAGGCCGTCGCTCTCTCCGAAGACGAGGCGACACGCCGTCGTGTCCGCGACGAGGCGCCGGCGCACCGCGATCGCGCGCGCGAGGCGCTCGCGGAAAAACTCCTCGTCCGGCACCTCCCCGGGGGATGCGAGCAGGCGGACAGCGATGGCGGAGCGGGTGTTGAGCAGGCCGATGCCGAGGACGCGACCGCCGGCCGCATGCACCTCGACGGCGTCGCCGTCGACGGGGGCGCCATCCAGCCGGGCGATCTCATTGCGGTACACCCAGCGGTGGCCCGCGCGGATCCGCGCATCCCGGCCGGGATGGAGCACGACGGCGGGCCCGCGGGCAACCGCGCGAGGCGCGCCTTTGGGCGGGCCGGCCGCGGCACCGCGCTCAGAAGAGGCTGGTTTGCGCCGGTTCCTCGGCCCGCGCCTGCTCGTCGGCCCCCTGGAAGATGTGGATCTCCCCGAACACGCCGTCATAACCTGGGCGAATCACGACCCGTCCGTCACGAACGCGCCGCAGCCCGTCGACCACCCGTGGATGCGCGTACCGGGCCACGTCCGCGGGCGGCGCGTCGAGGAGCACCGCGAACTCGCTCCCGAGCTCGTGCACGAGCCGGAAGTACTCCTCGCGGACCGCGCCCGTGCCGGGTTGGGCGCCGAGGGCTTCGGCGATGATCTCTTCCAGCGGGATCAGGTTGCGAAACGGGACGCGGCCTGCCGCCTCGCCCGCCGGCCGGTCGGCGAGCGCCTCCACGCGGGACATCACGCCGACCGTGATCGGCCGTCCGCACGACGGACACCGTCCCCGGGCCGCGCGGGTTTCCTGCGGCGACAACCGGACCTGGCATGCGCGGTGGCCGTCGAAGTGGTACTTGCCTTCCTCAGGAAAGAACTCGATCGTGTAGAGGAACTTGGACCGGTCCCGCTCGCGAAAGACCCTGAGGATCTCGTCGTAGTCCAGCTCGCAGTCGAGCACGTTGGCCTCGCGCCCCAGCTTCGCCGGCGAGTGCGCGTCCGAGTTGCTGACCAGGGCCACGCGGTCGAGCTCCGACAGGCGCCAATTCATGGGCGGATCGCTGCTCAACCCGGTCTCCGCCGCGGCGATGTGCTTGACCTGGTCGCCGAAGCACTCGGCCAGCGCGTCGAAGCCCGAGTTGCTCCCGTACAGCGAAAACCACGGCGTCCACACGTGGGCGGGGATGACCATGCACCGCGGCGAGATCTCCATGACGTACTCCACCAGCTTGTCGCTCGGCAGCGACAGCGTGGGCCGCCCGTCGGCCATGAGGCTGCCGAAGCGGGCGAGCACGGCGTTGATGCGGTCGACCACCTCGAAGCCCGGCGCCAGGATGATGTTGTGGATCTTGCGCAGCCGGCCGCCCTGCGGGTAGATGTTGCTCACCTCGACCGTGAGCATGAAGTGCTGGGTGCGATGGGTGAACAGGCCGCGTCCGGTCGGCTTGAGCTTCGCGCGGAGCTCACGCAGCCACACGGGGTGGGTGAAGTCGCCGGTCCCGACAAGCGTGATGCCTTTGAGGCCGCACCATTTGGTGAGGCTCTCGACGTCCATATCACGGCTGGTCGCCCGGCTGAACTTGGAGTGGAGATGCAGGTCGGCGATGATCCGCATGGGTCCTGATTCGGGCCACGCGCTGGGGATCCTGCCGTCGCGTGGGGGTTCGGCCGGTGCCGAGATCGCTACATCCGCGTGAACATGCCGGACATCAACGCCTTGAGCACCAGCGGTGCCAGCGTCGGACGGCGGACCGCCGTCGCGCTCAAGCCGCGAAGCAGCGGCCCGAACAAGCGGGACTGGAACTGCGTGTCGCCCGCGCCCGCGATCGCCGCGAGCACGCGCGGGCTCTCCGCGATCGCCCGCATAATCGCATCGAGCTCGCGGTCCGTCATCCGGTTGATGGCCCGCCGGCCGAACGCGGTAAACGCCACCTCGCGTCCGATCCGGCCACGCCATTCGCGCTCGTACGCGGCCGTCGCCGACGTGTCTCCCCCGACGTATCGTCCGGCCGCGCGGCCGGCGATGCGGCCGGCCGTCAACGCGTAGTAGATGCCGCCGCCGGAGGTCGCCTTGACCATTCCCGCGGCATCGCCCACGACGAAGACGCCGTCGGTGCCTGCCGGCGCCCGGCCGGTGAGCAGCGGGATGCGCCCGCCGACCTTGCGCTCGACCACGGCGCCGGCCATGCGACCGCGCATCGCCGGATGCCGCGTCAGCAGTTGCTCCAGATACCAGACCGGCGCCCGCGCCGTGCGCCGCGGATCCACCGCCAATCCGACCCGGCAGGTGTCGTTGCCCACCGGCATGAGCCACGCGAAAAACCCGGGCGCGACGTCCTCGCCGAAGAACATCTCCGGCGTATCCTGCTCCACGCCTCGGACGCCCCGAATCTGATACTGGAGGCCGAGCGCGTGCCGGCGGGGAATCGCGATGCCCAGCATGCCGAGCAGACGCGGCGCCGATCCCTCGGCATCGATGAGGACCCGCGCGCGCGCCTCGAAGGTCCGGCCCGCCCGCGCGCCCCGCACGGTCACGGTCCCGTTCACCCGCGCCGCTTCCGTGACGCGAACGCCGGTCACCAATTCCGCGCCCGCCTCTTGGGCGCGGCGTGCGACCCACTGGTCGAACGCCACACGGTCGACGGCATACGAGTCCACCGTGGACCGCCGCACGCGCACGACGGTGCCGCCCGGCGAGTACAACGCGGCCGCGCTCACCGCCGTGTGCGCGAGCGCCCGAGGCACGTCGAATTCCTCGAAGGCGTGAAACGATAGCTTGCCCGTGCAGTGGCTGGGGATGCCGACGGCGGGATGTTCTTCCAACACCAGGGTGCGCAGCCCCGCGGCCGCGGCCGTCCGCGCGGATTCCGCGCCTCCCGGTCCGGCGCCCACGACCACAACATCGTAGTTTGCCACGGGGCTCACTCGGTTCGCGCCGCCGCAGGGCATTTCCTTCCCGCGCCTAAACGTATTCCCTCACATGAGCGTGAGGCTACGCGCCGCGCTGTGCGCGGTCACCGTCGGTGCCGTGCTCGTCGCCGCATGCATCGGGCCCGGCGCGGCGCAGCCGTCCGCCGGCGCGGTCGAACGCGCGCCCGTGAACGTGCCGGGCGACCGCGAACCTCACACGCCGGACGTGTACAATCGCGCCGTCGCGTTCCGATACTTCACGCCCGGCGCGCCCGCGCCCGCGGTCGTGCTCGTGCTCATCCCCGGTCTCAATTCGGGGCCGAATACGCTCGACATCTTGGCGCGCCAGCTCGTGCGGCGCGACGCGCGCCTGGAGGTCTGGATCGTCGCACCGCGTGCAACCCTCCTGCAGGACCGCCGCGGCATCGAGGCCGCGCTCGCGTACCAAAACCCCGACTTCGCGCTCGGCTACTACTACGGCGGTCTCCCCATCGACGGTGACACGTATCATCCCCTCTCCGCGAACGCCGTGGCGTACGCGGCGTACTGGGGACTCGACGTGCATCTCCGGGACATCCACGCGATCGTCGCGGAGGCGCACCGGCGCGATCCCGGCGGGCACGTCGTGCTCGGCGGCCACTCCCTCGGCGGGATCCTTGCCGCGCTGTACGCGGGCTATGACTTCGACCGGGTGCCGGGACCGGAGCCGGTGGCCATGGACCACGGCGTGCCGACCCCTTCCCCCGGCGCCGGCGCACACGGTCTCAGCGGCCTGCTGCTTCTCGACGGCGTGCCGCTGTCGTTGATCCCGCGCCTCACCGGCGGCCAATATCTGGACGGCGTGCACATCCCGCTGCTTCCTCGCATCCCCGGCGTGCGCGCCCTCGTGCGGCGGTTGGCGGCGCCGTTCACGGACATCCAGGACGTCGCGCGCCCGCGGGACAGCATCTTGCTCGACGTCATCGCGGTGTACGCCTACCTGCGGCCTCATGCGGCGAGCCGGCTGCCGTTTCCGCCCCGCGACGGCCTCGCCATCACGAACGAGGCGCTGCTCGGGGCGATCTTCTCCGACCGCATGCAGCGCGATCTACTCGTGCGCGCATCGATCGGCGCCCCGCTCGGCGTCTTCAAAGAGATCCCCGACCCCGCCTCGCTCCGCCCCGACGGCCTCTTGGATCTCGCGAGCGGGGAGCCCGCGCCGGGGCACGCGCTGATTGGATGGATTCCATACACGCAGACGGAGCCGAGAGGCCGGGTGGATCTCCGCGCGTTCAACGCGGCCATGCTGCGGCCCGGCGCGGACTTCACCCAATGGTACGTCCCGTGGCGGCTCGTGCTCGATCTCGGGTTGGCGGCCGGCCTGGACACCAGCGACGAATTTGCCCGGCGCTACGCCAGCCTCACCCAGGTACGGTACATGGACGTGCCGGTCCTCGTCCTGGGGGCGGGAGAGGGGCTGGTCCGCCGACCGCAGACCGCCGCGTTCTACCTGCGGCACATCGCCACGCCGTCGGCCGACCAGAGCGTGGAGATCCTGCCCGGGTTCACGCACCTCGACATCGAGAACGCGGTCGATAATCCGGCCGTCCCCAGGATTCTCGCGTGGCTGGACCGCATGCTACACTGAGGCACGACGCGGCTTGGGCGGCCGCGCGGGAGGGAGACGGCGGCGCAATGCAGAGGTTCTTCGCGGCGGCGGGGATCGGCATCCTGGCGCTCGTGTGCCTCGGCCTCCGCGTGCCCGCGGCGCAGGCGGCCTGCATTGCGCCCGGGGGATTCACGTACAAGCACGGGGTCGTGGCGTTTACCGAGCGCGGCGCGACCGCGCGCGTGCGGGTCGAAATCGCGGACAGCGAGGTCTCGCAGGAGACCGGGCTCATGTGCCGGACGTCGCTCGCGCCGGACGCCGGCATGTTGTTTTGGTTTCGCGACGACACCGACACCCCGTTCTGGATGAAGAATACCCTCATTCCGCTCTCGATCGCGTTCATCGACAAGTCGTGGCGCATCGTGGCGCTGATGGACATGCCCGTGGCACCCGATCCGTCGGGCGATCAGCTGCCGACGTACGGCCCCAAGACGCCGTACCGCTATGCATTGGAGGTAAATCAGGGTTTCTTTACGCAGCACGGGATCGACGCGGCGGCGCAGGTAAGCTTCATGCAGACGGACCCGGGCCGCTAGCCCTCGAGGCGGCCAGGTGCCGGCGCCCTAGGCGCACGTTCTCCCCGTCCAACCTCCGGCACAGGATTCTGCAGCCGAAATCCGGCGTCTCCGTGCCAAATCCGACCGAAAATCGCGATTTTCCCCACTTGGGCGCCACTTTTTCTTGAATCGCCCGCCCGGGCTCTGGTATTATGAAAAACGCCGCGCTCAGCGTAGACGACGGCCAGGAGGCTGCATCATGAACGAGTCGAGCATCAGACTCCCGTCGTTCGGCGGGCTCGAATCCGCGCTCTTGTGGATCGTCGTGATCGCGGCGGCCGTGGCGCTCGTGTACGGCTGGTGGTTGAGCGCGCGGGTCCTCGGTCGCAGCGCCGGACCGGCGTCGATGCAGCAGGTCGCGGCGGCGATCCAGGAGGGCGCGCGTGCCTATCTCCGCCGCCAGTTCCGCACGATGTCGCTCTTTGTCATCGCCATCACGCTCGCGCTGTTCTTCCTCTACCTTCCGATTTATACCAACCCCACGCTCGCCGTCGGCATCGCCCTGGCCTTCCTCATGGGATGCCTGGCGAGCTACGGCGCCGGCTACGTTGGGATGAACCTCGCCGTCCGCGGCAACGTGCGTACCGCCTACGCCGCGACGCGCACATTTAAGGAAGCGCTGGAAACGGCGTTTCAGGCGGGCACCGTGTCCGGGATGTTCACCGTCGGGCTCGGCCTGCTGGGCGCGACGATCATCTTCCTGCTCTTCCGCGGGGACGCGACCCGGGTACTCGTGGGGTTCGGATTCGGCGGCTCGCTCGTCGCCTCGTTCATGCGTATCGGCGGCGGCATCTACACCAAGGTGGCCGACGTCGGCGCGGATCTCGTCGGCAAGGTCGAGGTCGGCATCCCCGAGGACGACCCGCGCAACGCCGCCACGATCGCCGACAACGTCGGCGACAACGTGGGCGACTGCGCCGGCATGGCCGCGGACGTGTTCGAGTCGTACGAGGTGACGCTGGTCGCGGCGATTATCCTGGGCGCAGGGGCGCTCCTCGATCCGCAGTTCCGTGCGGGGTATGCGGGGGCGGCGTCCGCGTTTGCGCTCAAGCTCGTGATCTTTCCGCTGCTCGTGCAGGCGGTCGGCGTGTTCGCATCGATCATCGGGACGTGGGCCGTGCGCGCCGGCGGGAACGCGGAGGACCCGATGGCTCCGATCACCCGCGGGCTGTGGATCTCCGCGGCGGCGGCGACCGCCGGGTTTGCGCTCGTCAACGGTCTGTACCTCAGGGATCCCCGCAGCGGCGCCGCGGACTGGCGGTTCTTCTTTGCGCTCGTGACCGGACTGGTGCTCGCGTTGTTCATCAAGTGGCTCACGGATCAGTTCACCGCGTCCGACAAGAAGGCGGTCACCGAGATGGCGTACTCCACCAAGACGGGGCCGGCCACGTTTCTGCTGTCGGGGCTCGGGTACGGCTTGGAGTCGTCCGTCTGGGCGATCCTGGCGATCGGCGCGACCATTCTCGCGTCGTTCTCAATCTTTCAGGCCGATCTCGCGCTCGCCGGCTACGGGGTCGCGCTGTCCGGGCTGGGGCTGCTCACGATGACGGGGTACATCCTGGCGATGGACACATTCGGGCCGATCGTCGACAACGCGAACGGCATCTACGAGATGTCCGGCATCGCCCACGAGCCGAACGCCTCGGGCGCGGACGCGGGCTACATCGTCGCGCAACTGGACCAGGCCGGCAACACGACCAAGGCGTTGACCAAGGGCTTCGCCATCGCCAGCGCGGTGCTGGCCGCGACCGCGTTGTTCCGGTCGTTCGTCGGTCAGGCCAACCTCCTCGCCTCCGCCGCGACGCTGCAATCCACGCTGGCGCAGGGCGGGGCCGCCGCCACGGCGGCGCTGGATCGGATCGGGATCCAGGTGAACCTGCCGCTCATCTTCATCGGCCTGCTCGTCGGGGGCGCCGTGCCGTTTCTCGTGTCGGCGTTCCTGATCCGGGCGGTCGGCCGGTCCGCCTTCTACATCGTGGAGGAAGTCCGCCGGCAGTTTCGCGAGATTCCCGGCATCATGGAGGGGACCGGGAAACCGCAATACGATCGGTGCGTGGACATCGCCACGCTGGCCGCCCAGCGGGAGCTCGCGTCGCCGGCTGTCGTCGCCATCTCCGCCCCGATCATGGTCGGCATGGCGCTGGGCGCCGCTCCGCTCGGGGCGTTCCTCGCCGGGGCCATCCTGACGGGCCAGCTGATGGCCGTGTTCCAGGCCAATACGGGCGGCGCCTGGGACAACGCGAAGAAGAAGATCGAAGACGGCTTCCTCGGAGGCAAGGGCACGGACTACCACAAGGCCGGCGTGATCGGCGACACGGTCGGGGACCCCATGAAAGACACGGCCGGCCCGGCGCTCAACCCGCTCATCAAGGTCATGAACCTCGTGAGCATCCTGATCGCCCCGGTGACGATCATGCCAATCAGCGGGGCGGTGCGCGGCGCCGTGGTGGCGATCGCGCTCGCCCTCATGGCCTGGGCGGTCGCCGCGAACCGGCGCAGCGCGTTCAAGACCCAGGACATCCAAGCGGCCGCACGCATGATGCCCGCGGCGCGCGCGCCGGAGCCGCTCGCGTCGTCCGCGCAACAGCGCTGAGCGTGGATCCGCGTCGAGGTCGGGGGAGAACGGTGTGCCCACCCGCGGCGGGATGACCCGCGAGCAGCTGCGCTCGCGCGATGCCGCGCAGCAGCTGGCGCGGAAGACGGCGGAGATCTCCGCGCTCCGCACCATCAGCCGCGCCATCAGCGCCGCCCTCGACCTCGATACGACGCTGACGTTGATCACGCGCACCACGGCGGACGTGATGCGCGTGGACAGCTGCTCGATCTACCTGCTGGAATCGCAGGACTTGATCCTCAAGGCCACGACGGGACTGGCGCCTCAGGCCGTGGGCCGGGGGCGCCTGCGGCTCGGCGAAGGACTGACCGGGCACGCCGCGGCCACGGGCCGCCCCGTCGCGTCCGCGCACGCGCAGGCCGACCCGCGCTTCAAGTACGTGCCCGGCACCGACGAGAGCCGGTTCCACTCCCTGCTCGCCGTGCCGCTCACGATGGCCGGCAAGGTCCTCGGCGCGGTCAACGTGCAAACCACCCGCGCGCACGAATGGGGCGAGGACGAGATCGAGCTCCTGAGCATCATCGCGGACCTGGCAAGCGGCGCGCTGGAGAAGGCGCGGCTGTACGACAGCATGCGGCGCCAGATCATGGAGCTCCGCACCCTGGCCGAGGTGAGCGAGACGCTCACGTCCCCGCTCTACCTCGAGCAGATCCTCCGCCTGGTCGTGGAGATGGCCGCCCGGGTCTTCGACGCACCGCTGTGCACCCTCATGCTGCTGGACGGCAACGAGCTGGTGCTCGCCGCGGAGCATCCCGAGGCGGCGGGGCCGCGCCCGCGCACGACGCTCCGGGTCGGCGAAGGCATCCCCGGCGAAGCGGCCGCCTCCGGGCAGCCGGCGATGAGCGTGGAGCTGGCCGACGACCCGAGGTTCCGCACGCGCGAAGTCGCGCAGCCTCCGGCCGTGCGCTCGTTGCTCTCAGTACCCCTCCGGGTCCGCGACCGCACGCTCGGCGTGGTCAACTGCTACACGGCACGGCGGCATCAGTTCACGCGGCCCGAAATCAACATGCTGCAGACGCTCGCCAACCAAACCGCGCTGGCGATCGAGAACGCCAGCCTGGTCGTCAAGTCGGCGATGGTGCGCGAGATGCACCACCGCGTCAAGAACAATCTCCAGATGATCGCGATGCTGCTCCGGCTGCAGCTGCGCGAGGGCCGCGCGGTCTCGGGACGCGAGGTCCTGACGGAGACGATCAACCGGATCCTGAGCATCGCCGCGGTGCACGAGATCCTCGCCGCCGAGGGGCTGCGCCACGTAGCCGTGCGTGAGATGCTCGACCGCGTCGCCCACACGGTCGCGAGCTCAATGGCCCCGCCGGGGTTCGCGCTGGCGGTCCACGTCAGCGGGGACGACGTCAGCCTGCCCAGCCGGCAGGCGACGTCCCTCGCGCTGGTCGTCAACGAGCTGCTCCAAAACGCGATGGAGCACGCCTTTACCGGGCGCCGGCGCGGGACCGTGAAGATCGCGCTCGCGGCCGCCGGCGCGTCGCTGCGGGTCGACGTGCAGGACGACGGCGTGGGGCTGCCGCCGGACTTCGCCCCGGACCGGTCGGGCGATCTCGGGCTCGAGATCGTGCACACGCTGGTGCGGGACGACCTCAAGGGGACGATCGCCTTTACCAACGCGGGCGGCACACGGGCCGTCATCACGATGCCGCTCCACGCCGGGGGCGCCGGATGACCGAGGCGCTGCGCATCCTGATCGCCGACGACGAGCCGGTCATCCGGATGGGGCTCCGCACGATGCTGGAGGAGCACGACTACCAAGTCGTCGGTGAGGCCGCGGACGGCGAGGAGGCGGTGACGCTCGCCGGCAAGCTCGCGCCCGACCTGATCTTCATGGACATCAAGATGCCGGGCCTCGACGGCATCTCCGCGGCGTCGACGATCATGACGCGTCAGCCGCGGCCGATCGTGCTCCTTACTGCGTGGAGCGAGCGCGACCTCGTGCAGCGCGCTCAGGAGGCGGGCGTGCTCGCCTACCTCGTCAAGCCCGTGCGGGAAGCGGAGCTCGTGCCGGTGATCGAGGTGGCGATGGCCCGCTTCGGCGAGTTGCGCGCGCTGCAGCAAGAAGTGGGCAACCTCAAGGAGACGCTGGAGACACGCAAGCTGGTCGACCGGGCGAAGGGCATCCTGATGCAGCGCGAGGGCATCGACGAGCAGGAGGCGTTTCTCCGGATCCAGCGTCAGAGCCGCAACACGCGCACGCCGATGCGCGAGATCGCGCGGGCGATTCTCGTCTCGGACGAGATGCGGCAACACACCCCCGCCCGGCCGGCGGGCCGCATCGACATCCGCACCCCGGCGGACCTGCTGCGCGTGCTGAGCGCGGTGCAGATGCTGCCCGGCGGGACGGACCATGCCGACCTGGTCGTCTCCGGGGCGGAACCGCTCGCCTATCTCCGCTTCAGTCCGGGGCTGGATGTCACGCTCGAGGGGTACGTGGCCGCGCGCAGCCCGGAGGGCGAGTATGGCCTCGGCGTGGCGTTTGGCTTGACGCCTTCGCCGAGGGAATCCAACGGCTCGGGCAGCGTGGCGTGCGTCATTCAAAACGCGATCCGGCCCGGGACGCTGGACGCGGGCGGCACCGCCCACAGCCAGTACGGGCAGCTGCTCGACGAGGTGATCGGAACCCAACAACGGGTGACGGTGACGGGGCTCCTGCGCCTCCTCCCGGACCACGCGTCGGGCGCGCACCCGTCGGTACCTCGCCTGCTCGAGCTCCACCCCGTTCGTAGCGTGAGGACGGAGCGCGGCCTGACGTTCCCGCCGATCCCGCTCGACGCCCCGGGCGGCGCCGAGTGGACGCAGGTGGAGACGGTCCACGCGATGCCGTTTCCGGACTTTCAGCCGTCCACGCGCGTGGCGTTCACCGGCGGAACCATGACGTTCCGGCATGCCCCCGTAACGGAGACCGCGTACGTGTACATGACCGGCCAGTTCTACGGTGGCCGCAGCCGGTTCGTGGAGGGGAAGCCGTTCCTGTTCGCGTTCGGCGACGCCGCGCGGCGCATGCGCATCACGGCCGTCGCGATTCCCGACACGCCGGCGTACGATACCGTGCGGCGGTGGCTCAGCACGCCGCCAACGGGACCGTTGACGATCGTCGGGTTACGCGCGCTGCACCTCCCGGCCCTGTTCGCGCCGGGTGGCGGCAGGATCGAGGTGTTTTTGTGCCCGGTGTTCCGCATCCTGCCGGGGGCCGTCAAGGGCGCCACGGTGCCGGCGCCCACGGCGCGGTTCGAGCTCGTACCGGTCGGCGGGCCTCCGGCCGAGCCCGTCCCCCTTCGCCGCACGCCGGCAAAGGCCTCGCGGATCGCGCCGCGGAAGTCTGCGCGCCCGAAGCGATCGGCGCCGGGCAAACGGCGCGGGAAGCCGCCGGCTCGGCCCTCCGGAAAGCGTACGGCCGTGTCCTCCGGCGCGCGCCGAAAGGCGCGGTGACAACCCGAGCGCGGGCTCCGTTGACGTCGATCGTCTGCCGTGGTATAAGATAAGCAGGTACTGAGACGTACCGAGGGCCTGGACGCCCTTCGAGCATATGCTCGGAGGGCGTTTTTCTTTGGCGCTCGGCAACACGGAAGCGTCCCCGGCGGGACCCGGAGGTGTACGATGGCGGGCAAAGACATGACCGCGCAGGACGTGATCGCCTACATCAAGGATCGCGGCATCAAGATGGTCGATCTGAAGTTCGTGGATGTCCCAGGTACGTGGCAGCACGCGACGATTCCGGCCAGCCAGGTCGACGACAAGACGTTCAAGCGGGGCATCGGGTTCGACGGCAGCAGCATCCGCGGCTTTCAGGCGATCGAAGAGAGCGACATGATCCTGATGCCCGATCCCGCCACGGCGCGCCCGGACCCGTTCACCGAGATCCCGACGCTCTCGATCGTCTGCAACGTCTTCGATCCATCGACCGGCAAGCCGTACACCCGCGACCCCCGGCACGTTGCGCAGAAGGCGGAAGACTACCTGAAGCAGTCCGGCGTCGCCGACACGAGCTACTGGGGGCCCGAGGCAGAGTTCTTCGTCTTTAGCAACGTGCAGTACGAGGTGCTGCCGCACCGGGCGGGATACACGATCGACTCGCCGGAGGGCATCTGGAACACCGGCCAGCCCGGGCTGGGACACCGGATCCGCTCCAAGGAAGGCTACTTCCCGGTCGCGCCGGCAGACACGCTGCTCGACCTGCGCAGCGAGATGTCGCTGCAGATGGAATCGTGGGGCATCGAGGTGGAGATGCAGCACCACGAGGTGGCGTCGGCGGGTCAGTGCGAGATCGACATCAAGTACAACACCCTGGCCCGGATGGCCGACAGCCTCATGAGCTACAAGTACATCGTGAAGAACGTCGCCCGCCGTCACGGGATGACCGCGACGTTCATGCCGAAGCCGCTGTTCGGCGACAACGGGACCGGAATGCACGTGCACCAGAGCCTCTGGAAGGGCGGCGCCAATCTGTTCTACAGCGAGGGCGGCTACGCGGAGCTGAGCACGGAGGCGCTGCACTACATCGGCGGGCTCCTGAGCCACGTCAACGCGCTGCTCGCCCTCTGCGCGTGCACCACGAACTCGTACCGGCGGCTCGTGCCGCACTTCGAAGCGCCGGTGAACATCGCGTTCAGCAAGCGCAACCGGAGCGCGGCGATACGCATTCCCATGTACTTCACGGGTCCGGCCGCCGCGTCCAGCAAGCGCATCGAGTTCCGCTGCCCCGACGCCACGTGCAATCCGTATCTGGCCTTCGCCGCGATGCTCATGGCCGGCCTCGACGGCATCAGGCGCAAGATCGATCCCACGAAGGCCGGGTTCGGGCCGCTCGACAAGAACATCTACGAGTTGCCCGCGGAGGAGGCGGCGAAGATCAAGAGCGTACCGGGCTCGCTCGAAGCGTCGCTGGCGGCGCTGGAGGCCGACCACGAGTTCCTGCTGGAAGGCGACGTCTTTACCCGCGACCTCCTCGACACGTGGATCGACTACAAGCGCACGCGGGAGGTGCAGGAAGTCAACATCCGGCCTGTGCCCTACGAGTTCTACCTGTACTACGACGTGTAGACCCGCGGCCACCGCGACGCCCCCTCCCGGCCGCTAGACTCGGAGCCGCGCCGGCTCCGTCTGCTCCACCTCCACGCCGCGGACGCGGTGGAATCGGGCGAACGCGTCCAGCCCGGCCGCGAGCTCCCGACGCAGCGCGCGGGTCACCGCCACGCCCGGCTCGAGGTGCAGCAGGCGGATGACGAGGCGCCCGCGGGCGCGATCCAGGCGCGGGTCGATCCGGCCGACGAGGCGCGAACCGATGAGGATCGGCATGGCGTAGTGCCCGTACTGCCGCCGGGCGGCCGGGAGATAGCCCTCCCAGAGGTACCGAAAGCCAAACAGGTCGGCGATCCGCTCGCGGCGCCAGAGGAGATTGTCGAGCGGCGGCAGGAAGCGCGCGCCCTCACGACCGGCGGCATCGTCCTGCGTGGTGCGGTCCCACCGGCGGAGCGCCGGGACGTCCTCGGCCAACGCAAAGTACTGCCGCGACACGCCTGGGATGTGGAGCGGCACGATCGTCCCCGCGCGCTGCCGACGGCGGATCGCCGCGGCGCGCCCCGCGGCGCCGAGCGCGCGCCAGCCGAACCTCGCGTCCGATCCATCAACGATGCGATACGCTCGGAGATACATGTCGAGGAGCCCCTCGTCGGCGTCCTCCGTCGCCATCGCTTCGGCGTCGCGGAGCAGAGGCGCCGGGATGACCCGCTCGGGGAGATCGAAGTACCGCTCGGCACCCTCGCGTCGGGCCACCACGAGCGCGCCCGTACGGAACAGCAGCGTGAGCGCGTGCGATGTCGCCTTGGTGCGGGCCTCGGCGCCGTCCCAGTAACCCCGCAGGCGTTCGGGCGATACGAACTCGCGCGCCGCCAGCGGGCCGCCGGCCTCGAGCGCCGCGAACATCCGGCGCACAATGGGCCGCAACGGCCGCAGCTCGGGGGCGAGCCGCCGCCGGAAACGCCGCCGCGTGCCCTCGAACAGCGGGAATCGCTCGATCGGGAGGACGCACGCGGCGTTGGCCCAGTACTCGAACACCGCGCCCTGCCGGCGGAGGGCGTCGAGGCTCCGCGGAGCGTAGCCCCTGAGCCGCGCGGCGAGCACCAGGTGCTGATTGCGCTCGACGACCGCCACCGGGTCGAGCTGTACGCACTCGAGCCGCCGGATCGCGCCGAGGGCAGCGGCGCTCCCGGCACCGGACGGCCACTCCCGGCCGGCGCCGAGCCCCTGCTGTGAGAGAAGAAACCTTGCCACCCCGGACGGGCTCACGACCAGCGGCGCGCGCACGGAACCGGGGATTCCATGACGGCGGGAGCGCTTCCTCGTCGCGATGGGCGCGCCGCGCTGTCGCGGCCGCCGTGGGCCGGACAGTGCAAGGTGTATAATGAACGCGGGGCGGAGCGCGCCGGCGCTCCGGGAGGCCGCATGGCACCGCGATTCCGGGTCGCAATGGCCCAAATCAATACCACGGTCGGGGATTTCGACGGCAACACCCGCAAGATTGTGGCGCGCGTGGAGGAGGCCCAGGCGCTCGGCGCCGATGTGGTCTCGTTTCCCGAGCTCGCCGTCCCCGGGTATCCGCCGGAAGACCTGCTGATCAAGACCGACTTCATCGAGCACAATCTTGCCTGCCTCGAGGAGATCGCGCGGCACGCGGTCAGGACGGCCGCCGTCGTGGGCTTCGCGGACTCGGGCGATCACCTGTACAATGCCGCGGCCGTACTGTATCAGGGGCGCATCGCCGGCGTGTACCGTAAGATGCGCCTGCCGAACTACGGGGTGTTCGACGAGAAGCGGTACTTCCAGCCCGGGAGCGAGGCGCCGGTGTTCGTCATCCACGGCGTGCCGGTCGGCGTCACGATCTGCGAGGACGTCTGGGCGCCCGGCGGACCGTTACTTGCGCAGGCGCTCGCGGGTGCGCTCATCGCGATCAACATCAATGGATCGCCGTACTCCGCGGGTAAGTGGCGCGTGCGAGAAGAGATGCTTCGGACGCGCGCTCGCGACTACGCGACCGCACTGGCGTATAACAACCTTGTTGGCGGGCAGGACGAGCTCGTCTTCGACGGGCTGGGCGTGATCGTCGACCCGGCCGGGACGGTCGTCGCCCGCGGGCCCGCGTTCGACGAAGCGCTCGTCGTCGCGGACATCGACGTCGACCACATCCGCAGCATCCGCCGCTACAATCCGATCCGCACGCCGGACGCCCTGCGCGACGAGGGCATCCGCGCTCCGGTCTACACGCTCACCCCCGCGGGGCCGGCGGAGCCTCGTGCCCCGCTGGCGCGCGCTCCACTGCTCGCGCCTCCGGATGTCGTCGAGGAAGTGTACCGCGCGCTCGTCCTCGGCACGCGGGACTACGTGCGCAAGAACGGATTCCGCGGGGTCCTCGTGGGGCTGAGCGGCGGCGTGGATTCCTCGCTCGTGGCATGCGTCGCGGTCGACGCGCTCGGTGCCGACGCGGTACACGGCGTCACGATGCCGTCGCGGTTCACGTCGGACGAGAGCCGGCGATATTCGCTGGACCTGGCGCGGGCCCTCGGCATCCGCACGCTGGATCTGCCGATCGACCCCATCGTCGCCGCCTATGAGGCCGCGCTCACCGGCCCGTTCCACGGGCTGGCGCGCGACATCACGGAGGAAAACCTCCAGGCCCGGACCCGCGGGAACCTGTTGATGGCGCTGTCGAACAAGTTCGGATGGCTCGTCCTCACGACCGGCAACAAGAGCGAGATGAGCGTGGGCTACGCGACGCTGTACGGCGACATGGCCGGCGGGTTCGCGGTCCTGAAGGATGTGCCCAAGACGCTCGTGTACCGCCTGGTGCGCTGGCGTAACGCGCAGGCGGGACGCGACGTCGTCCCACAGGGCGTGATCGAGCGGGCCCCCACCGCGGAACTGCGCGAGCTGCAAACCGACCAGGACACGCTCCCGTCGTATGACATGCTCGACGCGATCCTGGAGCGCTACGTTCAGGAAGACCGCTCGGCGGACGAGATCGTGCACGACGGGTTCGATCCCGAGATCGTCACGCGCGTCATCGCAATGGTCGACCGCAGCGAGTACAAGCGCCGCCAGGCGCCGCCGGGCGTCAAGATCACGCCCAAAGCGTTCGGCAAAGACCGCCGGCTCCCGATCACGAACCGCTACCGAGGACGTCGCGCACCGGCCACCCCGCCGCGCGCGTCCTAGGCCGGGCCGCGAGCGCGCGGCCGGGCGCCGCCCGCCTGCGGTGGGGCGGCCGTGTTGACGCTTTTTCCGGGTCTCCCGTACAATAACCGCGGAGGATTTGGTATGTCGCTGTCCGGCGTGCTCCCGCTTCTGCAGCGCAGACGGGAGTTTCTGTTCGTAAGCGAGGCGCTCACGCAACGGCGGCGGCCCTGGGTCACAGGGCCGGCCGGCGCGGCGAAAGCCTGCCTGATCGCGGCGCAGGTGGCGCACCACGGGACCGCCGTCCCAGCGTGGCTCGTGCTTGCTCCACACCGTGACGAGGCGGAGCGGCTCGCGGATGACCTGTGGGCGTTCCTGCCGCCGGGAGCGCACGAGATCCATCTGCTCGCGGCGTGGGAGGGTCTGGGCCCGGAGGATCCCCCATCCATCGAGGCCGAGGGGTCGCGACAGCGCCTGCTCGACGCCGTCACGCGCGGCGTCCCGGTCGTGGTCGTCGCGCCGCCGGCGGGATTTCTCACGCTCATGCCCGACCCGGCGGCGGCCGCGGCGGCGCGCGTGATGCTGCGCACCGGGCTTCGGGTGCGCCTCGAGGATGTGCTCGCGCGGCTCGCCGCCGGTGGCTACGAACGCACGGAGCTGGTGCAGGCACCCGGCGAAGTGGCCGTGCGCGGCGGCTTGATCGACGTGTTCCCGTCCACGGGCGACCGGGCCGTGCGGATCGAGTGGATCGGGGACGAGGTCGAGTCGGTGCGGACCTTCGACCCGGAAACGCAGCGGACCGTGGCCGCGATCGACGAGGCGCTCCTGCTGGCAGCGCGCCCCACCGCGGCCGGCGGCGTGCCGCTGCCGCAGGCGCTCGGGGACCCCGTCTGCGCCGTGGACGAACCCGACGACGTGGAGCACCAGGCTCGGGTCCTCCACGCGCGCACAGCCGCAGCCTACCAGCGCGCCATCGAGACCGAACGGATCCCGGCCGGCACCGAGGTGCCGCTCGTGCCGTGGGAGACGATCGAGTCGGCGCTCAGCGGCCGGCGCACGCTCGCGGTCTCGGCGCTGCGGCGCCCGCCGGCGGGGGACGCCGTGGAGATGGCGTTCGGCGCCGTCGAGTCGTTCGCCGGACAGACGGACGCGCTCGCGCAGCATCTCCGCCAGGAGATCGCCGCCAGGCGTCGGATCATCGTCACGAGCCGGCAGGCGCATCGCATCGCGGAGCTCCTCGGAGAGCACGGGATCCTGGCCGGGCTCACGGACCGCGTGGACGCATTGCCCGAACCGGGTCAGGCGCTCGTCGTGCCGGGCTCCGTGACCAGCGGTCTGGCGCTCGACGACCTGCTCGTCGTCACCGACAGCGAGATCCTGGGCTGGCACCGCCGCCCGCGCAAGCTGCGCTGGTTCCGTGACGGCGCCCGGCTCGGGAGCTGGACGGAGCTGTCGCCGGGCGATCTCGTGGTGCACGTGCACCACGGCATCGGGATCTACCGGGGTCTCACACGGCTCGGGTTCGGGGACGGCGAACGCGACTATCTGCACCTGGAGTACGCGCAGGGCGACGCGCTGTATGTGCCGACCGACCAGATCGCGCTCGTGCAGCGGTACGTCGGGGTCGAAGGGCAGGCGCCCCAGATCCACCGTCTCGGCGGGGCGGACTGGGAGCGCGAAAAGCGCCGCGTGCGCGAGCGCACGCGCGAGATGGCCCGCGAGCTCCTCCACCTCTATGCCGCCCGCGAGCGCGCGAAGGGCCACGCGTTCGGCCCGGACACACCGTGGCAGCGTGAGATGGAAGACGCCTTCGAGTACGAGGAGACTCCCGACCAACTGAAGGCCATCGAGGACGTGAAGCGGGACATGGAGGCGCCGCGCCCGATGGACCGCCTGGTCTGCGGGGACGTCGGCTACGGCAAGACCGAGGTGGCGCTGCGGGCCGCGTTCAAGGCCGTCATGGACGGCCGCCAGGTCGCGGTCCTCGTCCCGACGACGCTGCTCGCCCAACAGCACTACACCGTGTTCCGTGAGCGCTTCGCGGCGTTCCCCGTGCGCGTCGAGATGCTGAGCCGCTTCCGCACGCCCAGGGAACAGAAGGCGATCACGGCCGCGGTGCGCGATGGAACCGTGGACGTGCTCATCGGGACGCATCAGCTGTTGAACAAGACCATCGTGTTCCGTGCGCTCGGGCTCGTGGTGGTGGACGAAGAGCAGCGGTTCGGCGTCGCGCACAAGGAACGCCTGAAGCAGTTGCGGACCCAGGTCGACGTGCTCACGCTGACCGCGACGCCCATTCCGCGGACGCTGCACATGTCGCTCGCGGGCCTCCGCGATCTGTCCGTGATGGAGACCCCGCCGGACGTCCGCCAGCCGATCCGGACCTTCATCCGCGAGGACGACCCCGTGCTCGTGCAGGAGGCCATCCGCCGCGAGTTGGAGCGGGGCGGCCAGGTCTACGTCGTGCACAATCGCGTGGAGACGATCGAGCGCGCCGCCCGGCGCATGCGCGACGCCGTGCCGGAAGCGCGCGTGGCGGTCGCACACGGCCGGATGCACGAGGCAGCGCTGGAGCAGGTCATGCTGGACTTCCTCGGTGGCCGCTACGACGTGCTGGTGTGCACGACGATCGTCGAGATCGGGCTGGACATCCCGCGGGTCAACACGATCGTCATCGAGCAGGCGCACCGGCTGGGGCTCGCGCAGCTCTACCAGCTCCGCGGCCGCGTCGGCCGCGCGGACCGCCAGGCATACGCTTATCTGCTCTATCCCCGGCGCGCCCGCCTGACGCGCGAGGCCGAGCAGCGCCTCGTAGCCATGCGCGAGTTTGTCGAGCTCGGCTCCGGATTGCGGCTGGCGATGCGCGACCTCGAGATCCGCGGCGCCGGCAACCTGCTCGGCGCGGAGCAGCACGGCCACCTGGCCGCGGTCGGGTTTGAACTCTACACGCGGCTTCTCGAGGAGGCCGTCCGCCAGATGCGGGGCGAACGCGTCGAGGAGGCGCCGGAGACGACGGTGGATCTGGGCGTCGAAGCGTATCTGCCGGACGCGTACATCGCCGCGCCCAGTCAGCGGATCGCCGCGTACCGCCGGCTGGCCGAGACCAGGACGCCGGACGAGGTGGGGGCCGCGCTGGACGAGCTTCGCGATCGTTACGGCCCGCCGCCCGAGCCGGTACGGACGCTCGGCGAGATCATCCGGTTGCGCGCGGCGGCGCGTGTGCTCGGCATCGCGGCGATCTCCCGAGACGCGGAGGGCGTCTTGATCCGTCCCGCGGACCCGAACACGTTCGGCGAGCGGGTCCGACCGCTGCTGGCCCGCTTCCCGGAGGCGAGGTGGACACCGGACGGCGTGCGCTTCACGGTCAACGGCGCCGGCTTCGACGAGACCGCGCAGGTGCTCGACGGCTTCTTCGCGACGCTGGCCCGAGCGCGATCCGACCGTGATGGGGGCGCCGCCACGGCAGGGCGCGATCAGCGCGGACCCCACGCGTCGCCCGCGGCGCGGCGCCCCGAGACCGGCAGGGCACTCGCCGGGACGCCGGCCGGAACGCGCCCCGGCCGCGGCGGCGGGCGAGGCTGAGCATGGACCAAGGCCGGCGCGGGTTCGCGGACCTCGTCGCCACCATGGCGCGCCTTCGGGGGCCCGGCGGGTGTCCGTGGGATCGCGACCAGACCCACGCATCGCTGCGGCCCTACCTGCTGGAGGAAGCATACGAGACGCTCGAGGCGATCGACACCGGCGACGCGCGCCGCCTCCGCGAAGAGCTCGGCGACCTCCTCCTCCAGGTCGTCTTCCACGCACAGATGGCGGCGGAGGCCGGGGCCTTCACGATCGACGACGTCGTGGCGGAGCTCTCGGAGAAGCTGATCCGTCGCCACCCGCACGTCTTCGGAACCGAAGACGCCGCGACCGCGGACGCGGTGCTCAAGCGCTGGGAGGCGATCAAAGCATCCGAGCGGCCGCCGGACGAGCGCGGCGACGGCGCGAACGACCGCCACGCGGACGGCGCGCTCGGCGGGCTCCCCCGCACCCTGCCCGCACTGGCGCTGGCGCAGCAAATGCAGGCGCGTACGGCGCGGGCGGGGCTTGAGTGGACGGGCTGGCCCGAGGCGGCGGCCAAGGCGCGCGAAGAGCTCGACGAGCTCGAGCGCGCGCGGAGGGAGGAGCCCGCGGACCGCGTCGCGGACGAACTCGGGGACCTGCTGTTCGCCATGGCCGGGCTGTCGCGGCTGCTCGCGGTCGACGGGGAACAGGCGCTCAGGGCCGCGTGCGAGCGCTTTCGGGGACGGTTCGCGCGGCTCGAGCGGGCCGTTCGCGCAAGCGGGCGATCGTTCGCCGACTGCGGGCCGGACGAGCTGCGGGCGCTCTGGCGTGCGGTTGGATAAGTTTCTGCAGGTGAGCCGCCTGGTTCGGCGCCGCACCCTTGCCAACAGCTTGTGTCACGCGGGGCGTGCCACCCTGAACGGGCGCACGGCGCCGCCGGCGGCGGTCGTCCGTCCGGGGGATATCGTGGCGGTGGAACTCGGGGATCGGCGGATCCGGGCCCGCGTGCTGGCAGTGCCGGGGGACCGGGACCGCGGCGGGGGACGGCTCGTCGAGATTCTCGAGGACACCACCAACCCGGTTACCGGCTAAGGAGGGGCGACGTGTCGAGTATCGCCGCGGTCACGGCGCGGGAGATCCTGGATTCCCGCGGCAACCCCACCGTCGAATGCGACGTCACCCTGGATTCCGGCGTCACGGGACGCGCGGCGATCCCATCCGGTGCGAGTACGGGCGTACACGAAGCGCTCGAACTGCGCGACGGAGGCGCACGCTACGCGGGCAAGGGAGTTCGAACCGCCGTCGCGCACGTGCGGGACACGCTCGGACCGCTGCTCGCGGGCCGCGATCCCGCGGCGCAGGCGGATATCGACCGCGCCATGCTGCAGGCGGACGGCACGCCGAACAAGAGCCGGCTCGGGGCGAACGCCATTCTCGGCGTCTCGCTTGCCGTGGCGCGCGCTGCGGCCGCCGACCGCGGCGTCCCCCTGTTTCGGCACCTGGCGGCGCTCGCCGGCAATGAGGGGCCCGCCGCCCTGCCCGTGCCGATGATGAACATCCTCAACGGGGGCAAGCACGCGGACAACGGGCTCGAGTTTCAGGAGTTCATGGTCGTCCCCCTGGGCGCGCCGTCGTTCGCCGAAGCGCTCCGGATGGGCGCGGAAACTTACCACCGGCTGCACGGCATCCTTCGCGACCGAGGCCTCGAGACCGGCGTCGGCGACGAGGGCGGGTTTGCGCCGCGCCTGGGCGGCAACGAGGAGGCGCTGGAACTGCTGGTCGCCGCCATCACGCAGGCCGGGTATGCGCCCGGGCGTGATCTCGCGATCGCGCTCGATCCGGCAGCCAGCAACTTCTTCGAGGACGGCCGGTACATCTTGGAGGGCGGGCGCGCACGGCGGGCGTCCGGCGAGATGATCGCCTATTATGCCGGGTTGCTCGACCGGTTCCCCATCGTGTCGCTCGAGGACGGACTCGCGGAAGACGACTGGGACGGGTGGTCCGCGCTCACGCGGCGTCTCGGCGGGCGGCTGCAACTGGTGGGCGACGACCTCTACGTCACCAACCCCGCACGCATCGCCCGCGGCATCGCCGACCACGCCAGCAACGCCGTGCTCATCAAGCTCAACCAGATCGGCAGCCTGACGGAGACCCTGGAGGCGATCCGCGACGCGCGGCGCGCCGGGTGGATAGCGGTGATCTCGCACCGCTCCGGCGAGACGGAGGACGTCACGATCTCCGACCTGGCGGTGGCGACCGCGGCGGGGCAGATCAAGACGGGCGCGCCGGCCCGCTCCGAACGCGTGTGCAAGTACAATCAACTGCTGCGCATCGAGGAGATCCTGGGCGCACAGGCCCGGTATCCGGGCCGCGAGGCGTTCGCGCAGCTCGCCTGACACCTTCGCGCGCCGCGCCTCACTCCGTCGTGTGCCTCTCCCTGCACCGTCGCGCACTTCGCCCGACGCGCATCCTTCAGGAGATCTCGTGCCGGGTGTGATGGGCGGCGGAAGGAAAGACAGCCCGCGTCCAGAAACTGAGGACAGCCATGGCCATCGGTCGCCGCACGGGAGGGGCGCCGAGGTGGATCCGGCTCGGTGCGGGATGCGCGGCGGCGGCCCTCCTACTCGTACTCACGGTCGTCTACGCGCTGACCACGATACACGTGCGGTCGGCACTCGCCCGCTTTAGCCGGGGGGACGCGCCGCCGCGCTCCGTCCACAACATCCCGTACGCCGAGCTCATCAATCGAACGGCCGGCGCTCACCACGTCAACCCGGCAATCGTAGCCGCGGTCGTGGCCGCGGAGAGCGGGTTCAACGCCGAGGCGCGCTCGCGCCGCGGGGCGTACGGGCTCATGCAGGTGCTGCCCGCCACCTGGCGTGACGTCGGTCCCAGAGCTTCGTGCGCGCCCGACACGGCACGGCGCACGACGCCGCCGTGCATGGACGATCCCGGGGCGAACCTCGACGTCGGCGTCAGGTACCTCGAGCGGCTGATCCATCGGTTCAACGGCAACCTGCTCCTGGCGCTCGCCGCCTACAATGCCGGTGCGGAAACGGTCGCCCGGAGCCGTGGTGTGCCCCCGTACCCCGAGACGGCGCGTTACCTGCGCCAAGTGGCCCTGGCGTGGTTCCACCTGCAGCGCGACGGTACGCTGACGCCCTTCTGGCGCGGCGTCCTCCGTTCGTTCGACGCCTGGCAGCGGGCGCGCGCGGCGTTGCTCGGCAGTCGCGCGGCGCATGCGCTCCCCGCGGTGTGGGCCGGCCCGCTCGACGTGGCGCGAGCGGCGGCACCGTGATGGGGGCCCGCGATCGCGACGCGAACCAGGCGCAGAGCGCCCCCGCGGCGCGGGTGCGCCGGCCGGGAGCTCCGGTGCCGAGGCGGTTGCTCGTGCTCGCCGCCGCGGCCGTGCTTGCGTGGTCCGCCTGGGCCCTGGCCGCGCAATACTCGCGCACGTACGCGCTGGGACGGGAAGCGGCGCGGCTGGATGAGCGGCGCCGCGAGCTCGTAGCATCGAACGAGGCGCTGCGCGAGGAGATTCAGCGCCTCCGCACGGACGACAAGTACCTCGCGTGGCTGGCTCGGAAGGAACTCGGCATGGTCCGCCCCGGTGAGGTCGAGTTTCTCATCGTGCCGCCCCAGGGAAGCGAACGCACCGTCGCGAGCGGCGGGGAACCCGACCGGCGCGGTGCTCCGGCCGCTACCCGCGACCCCGGCGCCATCACCGCGCCCGCACCGGACGGCGGCACAGACCGCGCGCCCCGGACGGGATGGTTCGAGCGCCTGCTGGCGCGCGTGACGGCCTGGGCCGCGCGGCTTCGCCTGATCCGCTAAGCAACGAGCGCCGCAGGGCGCGCTATAACTCGCGATAGAAGAAGACGGTGTCGTCGAGGGATCCCGCGGCGCTGCGCGCGTAGCGAGGGATCACGCCAGCGCGCACATATCCTAAACGCTCGTAGAGCCGCTCTGCCGCGTCCCCCCGCCTCGTATCGAGCACGAGCAGCGTCCGGCCCATGTCGCGGGCAACGTCCTCGATCGCCCGCATCAGCGTCCCGCCGATGCCCCGGCGCCGCGCCTCGGAGTGCACCATGAGCTTCATCACTTCGGCGCGGCGGCGGGCGGCGGCAGGAATCCCACCGACGCGCCGCCGGCCACCGCGTCGCGCAGGAGCCGCACGAGGCGGTCGAGATACGCTTCGGCCTGGCCGGCGCCGAGGCGCTCAACCCGATACACGGGCGTCCTCCGGCGCACGCGCCGAGCGTTCACGCGGGGTCACGACACCATCACCGGCGTCACGGCCGCGGAGTCCTGTTCCCCCGTGCGGATCCGGTAGATCTTGTCCACCGGCAGCACGAAAATCTTGCCGTCGCCGACCTCGCCGGTGCGCGCGGCGAGCATGATGGCGCGAATGGTCGGCTCGACGAAATGGTCCGACACGCCGATCTCGAACCGCACTTTCTCGGTCAGACCGATCTTCACGGTCGTGCCGCGATAGGTCTCCGTGTGCTCGAGCTCGCCGCCGTGTCCCTGAACCCGGCTCAGGGACAGGCCGCGTACCTCCGCCCGGTACAGCGCCTCCAGCACCTCGTTGACCCGCTCGGGACGGATGATCGCGATGATGAGTTTCATGCCTGGGCCCTCACGGTCTCCAGCCGGGGCTCCGCGCCAACCTCCGGAAGCACCAGCACCGCGCCCTCGCCGGTGGCGTACGCCTCCTCGCCGTGTTGTGTGATATCCATGCCCGAAGCCTGCTCCGCGCGGCCGGCCTGGAGCGGCAGGACGAGCCCGATCACCTTAAGCAGCACGAATGTCCCGAGCGCACTGTAGGCGGCCGCCCCGGCCACGGCCAGCGCCTGGGTCAGCACCTGCGCGGCGTTCCCCGCGATCAACCCGTTTTGCACCGTGTTCCATGCCTTCACCGCGAACACGCCCGTCAAGATCGCCCCTGTCGCGCCGCCGACGGCGTGCCCGGCAAAGACGTCCAGGGACTCGTCCACCGGGAGACGAGCGCGCCACTGCATCGCGAAGTAGCTGGGGAGGGCGCCGAGTCCACCCATCACGAGCCCCCAAATCGGCGGAACGAATCCTGAGGCCGGCGTGATCACGACGAGCCCGACCACGATCGCGCTGGCCGCGCCGATCGCGGTCACCTTGCCGACGCGGCGCAGATCGAGCAGCGCCCACACCACCATCGTCCCGGCGGGCGCCAGAAAGGTGTTGGTAAACGCCAGCGCCGCGAGGCCGTTTGACGCCGCCGCGCTCCCGCCGTTGAAGCCAAACCAACCGAACCAGAGGAGCGCTGCGCCGAGCAGCACAAAAGGCACGTTTCCCGGGACAAACGCCTGCCGGCCGTAATCCTTGCGATTGCCGACGACGAGCGCCGCGACGAGCGCGGCCACGCCGGCGTTCACGTGGACGACAGTGCCCCCGGCGAAATCCAGCGCGCCGAGCGATCCCAGCCAGCCGCCGCCCCACACCCAGTGCGCGATCGGCGCGTAGACGCAGACGATCCACAGCGTGATGAACGCGAGGTACGCGCGAAACGACATCCGCCCGACGATGCCACCGGAGACGAGGGCCGTCGTGATCACGGCGAACGTCGCCTGAAATGCCATGTAGATGACCGGGGCGATCGTCGGGCTGAGCGCCTGGCCGGGTGCGAGATTGACGCCGTTGAGCATCACCCATCGCAGGTCCCCGAGCAGGGCATTCCCGGCGCTGAACGCGAGCGAATATCCGACCAACGCCCACGCGACGAGAGAGAATCCGAGCGTGGTCATGCTCATGAGCATCGTGTTCAGGACGTTCTTGTGGCCCGCCATCCCGCCGTAGAAGAAGCCGAGCGCGGGCGTCATGAGCAACACGAGCGCCGTCGCCGTCATCATCCATGCGAGATCCGAGCCGTTGAGCACCGCCTTAGGCACCGTGCCTCCCTCCCGTGAAGGCGCACTCCTGGCGCGCGCCAGCCAACCATGCTCGAACCGGAGGCATCGCGGCCTGCCAGATGGGGCGGGACAAAGAAAAACGCCGTCCGACAGGACGCCGGACGGGCGCAACCCTGGCACCCCGGCCGCGCTGTCGGCGAGGACGCGCGGCTTGGTTCATAGGCAACCACACCGGGGCCGCGGTTGTCAAGGCGCCGGCGTCGCCGCGCCACTTGACATTTTATTGACACCCCTTGGCAGCGGGGCTATAATTCTCCCGCATCTCTTTCGGGGGAGGGTTGGTTTCACCGGTATGAGCCTCGAGGCGGGCACGGTCCTTGAAGGCGTTGTCGTCAAGATTACCCACTACGGCGCGTTCGTAGAACTGCAGGACGGCAAGAGCGGCCTCGTTCACATCTCGGAGATCGCCGACACCTACGTCAAAGACGTCCGCGATTATCTCAAAGAGCAGGAACGGGTCAAGGTCAAGGTGCTCGGCTACAACGACAAGGGCAAGCTGGATCTCTCTGTGAAGCAGGCGCTGGACCCTGCCGAGCGGCAGGCACGCGCGCGCTCCAAGGCAACGTTCGAGGAAAAGCTGACGAAATTCATGAAGGAGAGCGAGGAGCGCCTCCTCGACCTGAAGCGCAACACTGAGGCGAAGCGCGGCGGCCGGCGGCGCTAATCGGCACCCACCTTACTGCACCCCGAGCATCCAGGCTAAGTCTTCGAAGGTCTGCCAGACGATTTCGTCGGTCTGCAGGCTGCGGCTATGATCCCGGATGTTGCCGAGCTCGCCGAGTTGCTCCAGTTCGTCGCGCATTCGCTGCAGCCGGTTGCGGAGCCCGAGCACCCGCTGATCGACGGTTTCCTCCGGCAGTAGCCCCTGCACTTTCTCGAGCGCCTCGCGCTCAACCTTGCGGGCGAGCCGATCGATCTCCACGGGCTCGAGCCTTGAGTACACGACCAGCCCGCGCCGCTCCTCGAGCGCCGCGTTCACCACGTCCTGCAGTTCTTTGAGCACCTGTTCGCTCATCGCCGATCCTCGTGCAGTCTGTTCGACCCCGGCGCGGCGTCGCCTGCCGGCTCTCCGCCGCCGGACGTCGCATAGCACAGCGATGCCCGCAGTGCCTGCAGCGCCACCTCGACGGCGTACGCGGGACCGTCCTCGGACGTCCACGATCCATCCGGCCGGCGCCACCGGCCCAGCAGGTCGAGGCACCGGCCGATCGGCCGCACCTCCTCGTCGACCGCGGCTGTGCCGAGGCACCGAAGCAGCTCGGCGAGCGCTCCGGCACGCCAGCGGCTGTCGTCGACGGCCGCGAGCGCGTCGAGCCCCCGGGCGACCGCGTCGGACCCGGGCCCGTCCACGAGGTGGAGGAACGCCGTGGCGAACCACGTTGTTCGGAGGAAGCCCACGAAGCGGCCGCCGCCCGTTTGGCACGTCCGAAGGTAGGCCGCCGCGCGTTGCACCGCGTCGGTCCCGGCGCCCGCGCGCGCAAGCCAGTACGCGACGAGCGCCGTGGACGCCACACGGACGCGCGGGTCGCTGGGGAGCAGCCGGGGCGGCGGGCCATACCGGAGCAGGCCGGGCGGCTCGTCCCAGGAACCGTCGGGACGCTGCTGGGCCAGGAGAAACACGAGCGCGCGATCCACGTTCGGCCCGGCAAAGAGGCCGAGATCGTCGAGCCACATCAGCGCGATCGCGGTGGCCTCGATCGTGGAGGGACGGCCCTGCACGAACTGGTACGGGAACCCGCCGTCCTCGTTCTGCCGCGCCTCGAGCGCGCGCGTCACCTTGTCGTCCGGACGCGCGCGCCCGAGAATGCCGCGAAGGCGTGCCCGCTCGAGCTCGCTGCCCTCACGGTCGATATACGCGATGGTCGCGCCCCACTCGATTGGAACGGCGCGGGAGGACGCTACGGCAGACATGATCCGATCGAGCAGATCCGTCGCGGACATCCGGCCCAGCCACAGGAAGCGCGTGGGCGCAATCCGAAGCGTCCTTTCATCTGATTGTCAGAGGAGGTGACCCCGTCCGCTTCGGCGGCGCGGGAACGCAGCGTGGCGGAGCGCATCGGCTTTCTCGGCATCGGCGCAATGGGACAACCCATGGCCGCGAACCTGTTGCGCAGGGGCATGGATGTCACGGTCCTGGTTCACCGGCGTCCCGAGCCGGCGCGGGCGCTCGAATCTATCGGCGCGCGCGTGGCCGGTTCGCTTGCGGAGCTCATGGCCAGCTGCCCGGTCGTGATCGCCTGCCTGCCGACATCCGTGGAGGTCGAGACGACCGTCCTCGGAGCCGGTGGTGTGCTCGACGCCGGCATCCCGGGCGGCATCTTTGTGGACATGGGCACCAGCCGGCCCGCCTCGACGCAGATGCTGTCGCGGCGGCTGCGCGAGCGTGAGATCGCCATGGTCGACGCGCCGATCACGGGCGGCATCCGGGGCGCGGCGGAGGGGACCTTGACCATCTACGCCGGCGGCCGGGCGGAGGACGTCGCGCGCGTGCGGCCGGCCCTCGACGCGATGGGCCGCGCCATCTTCCACATGGGAGACATCGGCAGCGGTCACGTCACCAAGCTCCTCAACAACATGATCTCACTCTCGTCGATGGCCGTGCTGGCGGAGGTTCTGCCGCTGGGCGTCCGCGCCGGGCTCGACCCGGCGCGGCTCGTCGACGCGCTCAGCGCCGGCAGCGCCGCCGCGTCGATGCTGCAGGCGCGGAGTACGAGGATTCTCAATCGCGAATTTGCCCCATCGTTCCAGGTCGCGCTGGCGCACAAGGATCTGCGCTTGGCACACGAGCTTGCCCAGGAGCACAATCTTCCCGTGCCGGCCACGACTGCCGCGCTCGTGACATACACGATGGCGCGGAGCCTCGGCCTCGAGGCCGAGGATACCGTGGCTCTGGTGAAGGTGTGGGAGCATCTGGCAGGCGTTGAAGTGAAGCGTAACACCTAGCTTCTCGCCACGCCGAGCCTCTCGCACGCCGCGCCGCTCAAATCCGGACGGCTGTCGTGCCGGACCCGCCGCGCGGCGTTACGCTCAGCCGACGGCCAGGTCCTCATCGCGCAGGTCGGTGAGAAACATGTGCCCCGGCGCGTGCGTGATCATGAGCTCCACCTGCGCCGCCATCGCCACCGCCTGCGGCGTGACCCCGCACCCCCAGAAGACCGGGATCTCGCCGGGTTCGACGCGCGGCGGATCCCCGAACTGAGGGTGGGCGAGGTCCGCAATCCCGATGGCCGCCGGGTCGCCCGCGTGCACCGGCGCCCCGTGCGCACCGGGATATCGTCCCGTCACGAGGATGGCCCGCGGGACCGCCGCCGGCGGCAGCGGTCGCATGCTGACGACCATGGGACCGCTGAGCGCTCCCGCCGGCCGGCACGGCACGGACGTGACATACATGGCGACGTTGCCTCCATCCTGGAGGTGCCGCACCGGCAGGCCGGCCCGAACCATGGCGTCCTCAAACGTAAACGAGCATCCGAGCAGGAACGCGACGAGGTCATCGCGCCAGTATCGCGTGATCTCGGTCTCCTCCGCCTCGAGCCGGCCGCGGCGGTAGATGCGATACCGTGGAAGATCGGTCCGGAGATCGGCGCCGGGCGCGGCGCGGGCCGGTTCCGGAGAACCCGGGTCCGTGACATCGATCAACGGACACGGCTTCGGATTGCGCTGGCAAAAGACGAGGAAGTCATAGGCGAGCTCGCGAGGCACCACGACCAAGTTGGCCTGCGCAAATCCCCGTGCCAGGCCGGCCGTGGGGCGATCCCACCCCCCGCTCCGAATGCACAGACGCAGGTCGCGTGGGGGCGCGTGTTCGACCGCACTGAGTTGCGCCGGCACCGTCATGGCACGATATTCCTCGACTGCCCCCCCGTGTCCTCCACGCCGCCGTGGCGGGAGGGGGGCACGGGGCGCTCTCGAACGGAGCGATATGTGCCGAGCTTGTAATCTCCCCTGTGCACCGATCATCTCCCACGCCGGTCGGGGCGCGTCCGCACCGCCGCTATGATATCGCTCTCGGGACTCCTCGGCGGCCGGCGCGCCGCCGTGTATTACGGGTGGATCATCGTCGCCGCGCTCTCGGTCACCGAGACCGTCTCGTGGGGAATCATCTACTACGGATTCCCGGTGTTCCTCCAGTCGATGGAGCGTGCGCTCAACGCTTCCGCCGTCGCGGTCGCCGGCGCGTTTTCGCTGGCGCTCGCCGTGACCGCGGTCGCAGCGGTCCCCGTGGGACGCTGGATCGATCGCGGAGGTCCGCGCGGCCTCATGACGGCCGGCTCCTGCCTCGCCGCGCTCCTCACGTTTGCCTGGGCCCGCACCAATAGCCTCGTCATGCTGTACGCGGTGTGGTGCGGCATGGGCGTGGCCATGGCGATGACGTTGTATGACCCCGCGTTTGCCGCGATCGTGCAGTGGTTCGGAAAGCATCGCGACCGCGCCCTGTTGATCGTAACGCTCGCCGCCGGGTTGGCCAGCACGATCTTCATGCCGTTCGCCGCCTGGTTGCTGGCACGGATGGGGTGGCGCGCCGCGATCGACGTGCTCGGCATCGTCCTCGCGGCGATCACGATTCCCCTTCACGCGCTGGTACTGCGACCATCGAGCCTCACTCAGGCGCCTACGGGGCCGGCCGGGTCCACGGCACCCGCCGCCGGCGCCGGCGGCATCCCGCTCCGCGATGCGGTACGCCGGGCGTACTTCTGGACGCTCAACGTGACGTTTGCGGTCGGCGCGTTCGCAACGGTCACGATCACCGTGCATCTCATCCCGTTCCTGACCCAGCGCGGCTACCCGCAGGGGTACGCCGCGGCCGCCGTGGGCTGGATCGGCGCGATGCAGATCCCGGGGCGCCTCCTGTTCGTTCCGGTCGCCGCCTGGCTTGGTCCGCGTGCCGTGACGGGATCCGTGTTCGTCGCCCAGGCCCTGGCCATGGCCATGCTGCCGCTGGTCGGCCGCCTCCCCATGCTGATCCCGGCGATCCTGCTGCTCGGCGCGGCAAACGGCATGTCGACGCTGGCGCGCGCGTCCGCCGTTGCCGACGCCTTTGGCCGACGCTACTACGCCAGCGTGAGCGGGGCGATCGCGACCGGATTCAACGCCGCCCGCGCGCTGGCGCCGGTCGGCGCGGCATTGCTCGGTACATGGATGGGGAGCTACGCGAGACTGTTCGCCGTGCTGGCCGCCGCGCTCGCGCTGGCCGGCGCCGCGTTGCTCGTCGCGGCGCGTACGGCGGCGGCGCCGCCGGAGTAAGCCGGCCGGCTAGCGACCCGGTCGCCGGACCAGCGGGGCCACGAACGGGTTGGAGCGTCGCTCCGCCCCGATCGTCGTCTCGGGGCCGTGTCCCGGATAGCAGACCGTATCGTCCGGCAGGGGCAGCAGCACGCGGGCGATCGAGTCCAGCAACGCGTCCATGCTCGCGCCGGGCAGGTCCGTTCTCCCCACGCTGCCGGCGAACAGCGTGTCGCCGACGAACGCCAGACGGTCCCCGATCAGACAGACGCCGCCCGGGCTGTGGCCGGGCGTGTGCCGCACGACCAGGCCGAGCGCGCCCACGCGCAGGTCGTCGCCATCCTGGAGCCACCGGTCAGGCTGCGGCGACGGCGGCACCTCGATCCCAAATAAGATCCGGGCCCGCGCCGGCCCTTGCGCGAGCACTTCACGCTCGGCCTCGTGAATCCAAAACGGTGCGCCGGTCGCCCGGCGCACCGCATCGACGGCCATCACGTGGTCGAAGTGTCCGTGGGTGTTGACAATCGCGGCGACCCGTGCGCCGTACCTGCCAACCGCCGCCACGATTCTGTCCGGTTCGTCCCCGGGATCGATGACGAACAGCTCACCGGCGGCCTCGTCCCCGAAGAGGTAGCAGTTGGCCTGGACCGGTCCGACCGGAAAACCCTCCAGGATCATCCCACGGCGGGCGCCGCCGCGCCGGCGCGCCGGGCGACACGCGGCGACGTCCTCCGCGGTGGGGATGAGCTGAAGCGGGGCGCGCTACGCCCGCGCCCCAACCTTGGCTCCGTTCAGCGCCTTGACGATCTCCCGACAAAACGCCGGCAGGTCCGCGGGCGTCCGGGAGGAGATCAGATTTCCGTCCACCACCACTTCCTTGTCGACGTACTGTGCGCCGGCGTTGATCACGTCGTCCTTGATCGCGCTGACGCACGTCATCGTGCGCCCCTTGAGGATGCCCGCCGACACCGGCACCCAGCCGGCGTGGCAGATCGCCGCAACGACCTTCCCCTGCTCAAACGCCTCGCGTACGAGCCGCAGCATCGCCTGGTGCCGCCGCATCCGATCCGGGGCGTAGCCGCCGGGCACGATGACCGCGTCGAACTCCGATGCGCGCGCATCGTCCATGGAGATGTCGGCCTTCGCGGGATATCCTTCCTTGCTCTTGTACGCCTCTCCGGCCTTGGGCCCGACGATCGTCACCTGCGCACCGGCCTCCCGCAGGCGCAGCGCCGGATACCACAGCTCGAGATTTTCGTAGTGATCTTCCGCGAGCACCGCGACCCGCTTCCCGCTGAGCTCCATGCGGCCACCTCCCGTGAGCTGTCCCCGCCTGTGCACTACTCCACACCAGTGTAGGGAGGCGCGCGATCAGGGTCAAACTCACCGCGCTAGAGAGCGCGGTTGCTGCGTACCGCCAGCGCGAAGAATCTTCACTCGGCGCGGCAGGTTGCCGACAGGCTTCAGTGGCGGCGCCTCCTCAGCGTATGCGATCGCATTCCGCTCCGCATGTTCCTGGTACCGGTGCGCGGAGGATCTGGATTTCGGGATCCCTTCGCTTTGACCATTGAGGTCGTCCGTCGCTCGGACGCGATGGTCGTGGGTGTTCAGGGCGAGGTGGACAAGAACTTCCGCACTCTCGATGCTGCACTTGCGTTTCTCCACCGCCGACGTGAGGAACCGAAATGAAGTGGACCTGATTGGCCACTCCGTATTCTCAAAAAACGCTACTTAGTACCTGTGGAATCGGCACCACCGCATCGCCCGCCAGTCACGGCGCCAATACGCTGCTCGGCAGAACCGGTCGCGCCGATAGTAGTATCCGGGCGGCGGACCGTAGTAGTACCCGGGCGGCCCATAATAATATCCGGGCGGGCCGTAGCCGGGCCCGATCTGGATATAGAACCCTTGCGCCTGAGCCGCCGTCGGCGCAAGGCTCAACGGCACGCCCAGCACTATGAGACCCACGACGGCAAGCAGAGCCATCCGCGTCGCAACCGTTCTCATTATGACCCCCCTCCTCTTATCAGGCGGCATCCGCCGACGAATGGGACTCTTCTCAGGCATATCTTACCCTGGTGAAGAACTCTCCTAGAGCCTATGAATGTCCCGTGGGGTCGCCCAGGATGAACCGGTCCTCTGCCAGGCCGTCGAACCGCTGTGTCATGTCATCGTCCGCGGGCAGCACCCGGGGGCATCTGGATCGCACAGACGCCCCCGCGCTCAGTTTCCGGCTCTATCCCGTGCCGTCATTCCGTCCGCGCCTCGGGGCGCGAGCGTCTCGATCCTTAGTACCCGTGAAACGAGTACCCGTGAAACCGGCACCACCGCATCGCCTGCCAGTCGCGGTGCCAGTACGCCGCGCGGCAGGACCGGGCCTGCCGGTAGGGGTATCCGGGCGCCGAACCGTAGCGCGGCCCAACCTGCACGTAGAAACTCTGCGCCTGGGCCGCCGCCGGCGCAAGGCTCAACGGCACGCCCACCAACATGAGACCCGTGACCGCGAGCAGGCCTACCCGCATCGCCAGCCTTCTCATCATGGCCCTCCTCGTCTCCTCGACGGCATCCGCCGGGAAGAATGTGGTTCGCCTAAGACATACCTCACCCCGGTGAAGAACTCGCCGAGGGCGTGTGAACGTCCCGTGAATGTGTTGTGAACCCGACGGACGCGTGACGCGCGCTACGAGGGCGCGCGCCGCCTACGGCTTGAGTTGCACCGGCGCGCCGCCGCAGGCGTCACAGGGCTGTGACAAGTCCGCCTGGCTGCTCAAGACAAACGCGTTGCCGGTCTGCCGGAACGTGCGGAGCGGAAATGCCACGGGCCAGCCGCGCAGATCCAGGATCGGATTGATCTGACGCTCGAATTGGCTGGCCACGGCCGCGGGCATGGGCACCGAGTCGACCACCAGCGACTGAATGTGAAAGAAGACCTCCGGCTGCCCGTAGACCTGAAACACCCCGCGCATCTGCACGTGCGTGGGGAGGCCCTGGTACACGACCGTGCCTTCGACCGCGGTCGCGTCGCCGGCCTCGCTCACCTTGGCGTCGCGCACGGCACTCTCGTGGTTGAGAAACTCCTCCACGCTGGATGTGGCCACGCGGCCGTACACCGCGCTGTCGCGAACCGCGAGCACCTTGAGCGCCCCCTGCCGGAGTTGCGCCGCATCGAAGCTCGCCCCGAGCAGCCGGATCCACAACTGGTCGACGCGGAGCCCTTGAATCGCGGCGTGCTCGGCGTAGACGTTGACGCGCTCGTAGTCCCCCGCCTGCGGATCGAACACCGCGGCGAGGCGCACGACCGGCGGGCTGCCCAGGAGGTGGCCAAAGACGCCCTGCAGCGTATTCTGATCCACGGGCGGGGCCGCGGCGCCGTGCGCGGCCCCGCCTCCCGCAAGCAGGCATCCGATCATCGCGACCGCTCTCAACGCGCGCACCATCGCCGACCCTCGCCATTCACGCAGCATGATCGTGCCGGCGCACGGCCGGCCACATACTCACTATCCCACCCGCCGTCCGCGACGTACCGGGGTGGCGGCCGAGCCCTGCGGCCGGTCCCGCCTACGCCGACGAATCGGAATCGAACCGCACGCCGTACCGGTGCCGGCCGTAGTCGAACATCCTGTCCGTGAACGCCGCCGGCCGGTCGAAGCCGCGGTGATCGGGCTTGATCTCGGAGAGCTGAATCATGAACCGCACGTCGCCGTTTTGATAGAAGAAGTACAGCGACCAGCGCTCATCGCGCTCGAGCACCATGTAGTCGGAGGCAAATCCCCGCGCGCGCACATGCTGCCACGCGGCATCCAGATCGTCCACGACGAAGCCCAAATGGTGCGTCCGCGACGGGATCCCGGGATTCAGCGGGCCGGAAACCGCGTCGAACAAGAACACCGCGGTCAACCCCGTGGTGAGGACCGTCTGGTGGGCATCGTCGCGCACGACCCGCAGCCCCAAGCCGTCCTCGAGGAACCGGCGCGCATCGCCGCGGTCCGCGACCGCGAGCGCGATGTGATCGATCCCGAGCGTGCGCCACGGCCGCACGCCGGGCCGCAGCGGCTCCGAGCGCAGCGCGAACTCCGCGGTGCGAAAGTGCGACACGGTTTCACCGACGAACATGTCCGGGTAGACAGCGTCGCCGCCGGGCGTGCGGATCGTGAGCCGCCGTCCCACGCGCAACTCCTCCGGCAGCAGGCGCTCCAGCGCTTCGTGAAACACGCCACCGGCCGGCACCGCGCCGGCGAACCGCCCGTGCGCTGTGATGAACGTCAGGTGCGTGAGCGGCCGTTCGGTTGACATCATGCCCATCCTACCCTATCCTCGTGCTCATGGTTCGGCCCGCGATCAACTTCCCGATGCTTCCGCGGTTCCCTACCGCGCGGGCGTGACGGCCGGGGACGCGGGCCGTCCGCACAACGCCGCGGCAACGGCGCTCGGCACGTGGTGGCTGGCCGTGCGGCCGTACTCGTTCACGGCATCGGCCACGCCGGTCCTCGTCGGATCGGCCCTGGCGCTCCGCGCCGGCCGGTTCTCCCCATGGCTGTTTGCCGTGACGCTCATCGCCTCCGTCGCCATTCACGCCGGCACCAACCTGCTCAACGACTATTACGACCACGTGCGCGGCGTTGACACCGCGGAGTCGATCGGGCCGAGCGGCGTGATCCAGCGCGGGCTGCTTGCGCCGCGCGCTGTGCTCGCGGGCGGGCTTGCCTTGCTCGGCGCCGGGAGCCTCCTCGGCCTCGGCCTCGTCGCGGTCGCCGGGTGGCCGATCCTCGCGGTGGGCGCGCTCAGCGTGCTCGCCGGGTACGCGTACACGGGCGGTCCGCTGCCGCTCGGCTACGTTGGCCTCGGGGACGCCGTGGTCTTTGTCTTCATGGGTCCCGTGATGGTGCTGGCGACGTACTACGTGCAGGCGCGGGCGGTGCCGGCCGCCGGCGTCTGGGCGTCCGTGCCCGTTGCCGCGCTGGTGACCGCGATCCTGGTCGTGAACAACCTGCGGGATCTGGCGGACGACCGCGCCCGCGGCAAGCGGACGCTCGCCACCGCGATCGGCCCCGCCGCCACCCGGATCGAGTACGCGGCGCTTGTCGTCGCGGCCTACGCGGCCGTGGGAGCGGGCATCGCCGCGCGCGCGCTCCCCCCGCTCTCACTCCTCGCGTTTCTCACGCTGCCGCTGGCCGTACGCACCTGGCGCGCGGTGCGTGACGACGCCGATCCGCGGACCCTCACGCGCCGGGCGCTGCGCGGCACCGCGCTGCTGCACCAGCGGGTCGGCCTCCTCATCGCGCTGGCGCTCCTGCCGCTCTGGCCCTAGGATCCCCGCTACGCCGTCAGGCCGCCGACGATCGCCCCGAGCAGGAGGGGGCCTGCGTGGAGCAGCAGGAGCACGGCTGTGCCGGCGCCGGCGACCATCCCGAGCAACGGGATCCCCGTCAGCATCGTCCCCAGCACGAGGAGCGCGCCGCCGAGGCACAGCGCCGGCAAGATCACCGCGACAATCGCGCCGCCGACGCCGCCGGCCTTGCGGCCGCCGACGACGCCGGCAATAAACGGCCCCACCCCCGGAAGCCAGAACAGCAGGACCGAAATGAGGAACATCCAGCCGATCGCGCCCATGATACTGCCGCGTCTCACCCGCGAGGTTGCGCTCACGCTCGCCTCCCCCCGGTTTCCCCGAACGCATTCGCCGGCGCGGCGGCCGGTCCCCCCGGCATCACGTCGGCCAGGCGGGCGCTGCGCGGTGCACCGGGCTCAGCGCACCGTCTGCGGCCGTCCGGGCCGCCATCGCACGACGCTCACGGCCAGCGCCGCGCCCACGGTCAGGAGCACGGCGCTGCCCACAAACGGCGCGTGCGGGCCGAAGCGATCGTAGAGGAGCCCCCCGAGGGCCGGTCCGACGACGAACCCCGCGCCCTGCGCGGTTTCCGACACGCCCATGACCGTGGCCGTGGCCGCGGCGGGCGCGGCCTCGCTCACGAGCGCAAGCCATGCCGGCGCCGAGAGCGCATAGCTGGCGCCAAGCATCGCCGCGGCGGCGCCGAGCACGACGAAGTTCCCGCGCCCGGCCAGCGGCAACAGCCACATGCCCGCGCTCGCCATCCCCATGCCCCAGGCCACGATCCGCGGCTTGCCCATGCGGTCCGCGAGGCGGCCGCCGGGGATCGACGCCGCGGCCACGGCCAGCACGATGCCCAGGAACACGAGGCCGAGCGCCTGGTCGCTCAACCCCACGACCTCGTGCGCGTAGATGGGGAGGATCGGGGCCAGCAGCCCGATGCCAAACGTCTGCAGAAACGCCACCGCGAGCATCGCGCCGAACCGCGGCGAGGCGGCGACGCTGCGCACCAGCGCGCCGTACCGCTCGGCGCCGCCGCGTAAGCCCGCATCACCCCGCGACTCGCTCCCGGCCGCACGCACGCCGAGCACCCGCGACGCGAGCGCCGCCGCCGAGAGCAGCAGCGCGCTCGCCACATAGAATCCCGCCCGGTAATCGCGCAGCGCGCCGGCGACGTACAGGCCCAGGCTCGGGCCGAGCGCGAGGCCCGACAGAAAGAACATGTTGAGGGTGCCCATGGCCGCGGCGCGGCGGACCCTCCGCGTGCGGTCCGCAATCGATGCCGCGATCGACGGCCACACCGCCGCGCTGCCCGTGCCGTCGACGAGACGCAGCGGAACAAACAGCAGCGGCACGCGGAGGACCGACATGAGGAGCGGCGCAAGACTGCTCACGAGCAGCCCGCCGACGACGACGGGCCGGCGCCCGATCCGGTCGGCCACACCGCCCCACAACGTCTTGCAGACCGTCTCGATACCGGCAAACGTGGCCACGACGATCCCGACGAGCGCGGCGCTGGCGCCGAGCTGCTCCTTGAGATACAGCGGCAGGAGCGGGATGTTCGTCGCGAAGCCCAGCTCGGCGATGCCCATCACGGCCGCAAGCCCGTACAGCGCGCCGGCGGCGCGCACCTCCGCCGGGGCCGGCGCGGCGGCCTCGTGCGGCGGGCCGTCCCCGCCGCCGCCGGGCGCGCTCACGCGCCCGCGGGCCGTCCAGTCCGGGTGAGCACGGAGGCCCGCGCTTGCTCCTCCAGCACCTCCGGCAACGGGGCGAGCTCACAGCCCGGGTAGCGACGTTCCATCGCCTCCCGGATCAGCCGGTCCGCAAACACCGGATTCTTCGGAAGCAGCGGGCCGTGAAGGTACGTCCCGTACACGCGCGCCGCCACCGCGCCTTCGCCGCCGTCCCGGCCGTTGTTGCCGAATCCGGAGACGACGCGGCCGAGCGGCCTGGCGCCGGGCCCGAGATACGTACGGCCCCCGTGGTTCTCGAAGCCGATCAGCGCGGGGCCGTCGCCGGCCGGCTGCACGACCAGGTTGCCGATGAGCCTCGGCGATCCGGCGCCGGGGTGCTCCGTCCACAGGTCGAGCAGCCCGACCCCCGGAAGATCGCCGCCGCCGGCGGGGCGGTAGAAGCGTCCCAAGAGCTGGTAGCCGCCGCAGACGCCGAGCACGACCGCGCCTGCGGCCGCGGCATCGGTGAGCGGGCCGCCCTGCCGCGCCGCGAGGTCGTCCGCCGCGATGCGCTGCTGGCGGTCTTCACCGCCGCCGAGGAAATAGAGGTCCGCGTCGCTCGGCGCCGTGCCCCCGAGCGTGACCTCCACGATCGCCACGTCGACCCCGCGCCACCGCGCGCGCTGCGCGAGGACCATGATGTTGCCGCGGTCCCCGTACAGGTTCAGGAGATCGGGGTACAGATGGCAGATACGCAGCACCGGCGTCACGTCTCCCAAAACCCCCTCACCACGCCCCACCGTTGCAGCACGGCGCGAAGCGCCAGCATCGCCGTGTACGTCGGCAGCACGTACAGCCGGCCGCCCGCCGCGAGATCCAGCGCGCGCCTCAGGGCGTGGTCGTAGGCCGGCTCGACCTCGATCGCGTCGCGCGGCAGGCCGGCGTAGTGCAGGCGGAGCGCCATGTCGCCGGCGCGGAGCCCGGTCACCACCGCGCGCGTGGCGCGGCCGACCAGCATCTCCGCGTCCACGTCCCAGAGCCACGAGACGTCACGCCCGTCCGCGGTCCGGTCGTTGATCGCGATCAGCACGACCGGCAGCGGCCCCTCCGACAGCACGACGCGCAGCACCTCGTTGAACCCTGCCGGATTCTTGACGAGCAGGAGGCGCACCTCGCGACCGTCCACCAGGACGCGCTCTGCGCGGCCGAAGGCGGGCGCAAACGACGCGACCGCCGCCGCCGCCGCATCAAGCGGCACGCCCAGCGAGCGCGCCGCGGCGACCGCGGCGAGCACATTGTACACGTTGTAGAGGCCGGGCAGAACCGTGCGGACCCGCGCGACGCCGCCGGTCTCCCGCTCGCGGATCGCAAATTCGCTGCCGTCCGGCGCGAGCGGGGCGAGGTCGCAGGCCGTGAACTCGGGCTCGGGGCGGGCGGCGCCGCACCCCGGGCACCGCCAGCGGCCCATGTGGCCGAAATACGTGACGGTGTAGACGTACGCGGTCCCGCAGCGGTAGCAGTATCGGGCCTCGGCCGTGTGTTCCAGCGCGGGACGCCCGTGGCGCTCGTCCTCGATGCCAAACGGCACGAGCCGGCCCGGCAGGTCGCGCACGGCGTCGGCCACGAGCGGATCATCGGCATTGGCCACGACCCCGAGATCGCGCGCCCACCCCGCGCCCCCGGACCGCCACAGCCCGGCGATCGCGTCGATCTCCCCATAGCGGTCGAGCTGATCCCGGAACAGGTTGAGGAACACCGCGGTGCGCGGCGCGATCGCCGGCACGACGCGCGGCACCGTCGCTTCGTCGACCTCGAAAATGCCGAGATCACCGCGTGGACGGCCGAGCACGTCCGCATGCGCCACGAGCGCAGAGGCGATGCCGGCCGCCAGGTTCGCGCCGGCGCGGTTGTGGACCGGGGAACGCCCCCGTGCCCGCATGATATGCGCGAGCAGGTGCGCGGTTGTGGTCTTCCCGTTCGTCCCCGCCACCACCACGCTGCCCAGGCGGAGGCGCGCGGAGAGCAGCGCGACCACGTTGGGCTCGACCACGCGGGCGACCCGGCCTGGGACGGTGGTCCCGCCGCCCCACCCCAGCGCCCGGCTCAACGTCGCGGTGGCCTTCCCGAGCGCGATCGCCGCCGTGAGGCGCGGGCGCACGCGCTCTTCACCCCGGGGCCCTGCGCCCCGGGGCGCCGCCGCGTGCTCGGCATCGGCGATCCTCACACGACGACGCGCACACGCTGGATGCGAGCGGCCCCTGCCGGCGCTCATGAATGGAGTGGGCTAGATGCGGCGGGCTCCGAGGTAGCGCACAGAGTAGTACGGCTCGAGCATGGAGGACACGGTCACACCGCGCCGGCTCTCGGCGTGGATGAACCGGTTGGCGCCGAGGTAGATCCCCACGTGGGACGCACCGGATCCGTAGGTGTGAAAGAAGACGAGATCCCCGGCCGCGAGCGCCCAACGCGGCACGGCGATGCCGGCTTGGAACTGGCCGTACGAAGAGTGCGGCAACCTGAGCCCGACCGCGGCGAACACAGACTCCACCAGACCGGAGCAATCGAAGCCCGTGTTTCCGACGCCGGCCCAGCGGTACGGCCGCCCCAGGTACCGCAGCGCCGTGCGCACCACCGCGGACGTAAACGCGGCACCGCGCGACGGCAGCGCGGTACGGACGGGCGTGGAGAGGATCCGCGTCTCGACGATCGGCGCCGGCGGCGTCGGGCCCGCGGGGGCGGGCTTGATGATCGCCGCCGCCTGAGCGTGATGCTCGGGCGACGAGGCCTCCGACGAGGCGGCTGCCGCGTGCGCGGGCGCCGCGGAAGCGGGAACCGCGAGGGCCTCGCCGGACCGGATCGGCGTCGTGAGCGCGAGGTGATTGGCCGACGCCAGCGCGTTCACGCCGAGACCGAGATGAGCCGCGATACCGGAGAGCGTGTCACCCGGCCGGACGACATACGCGGTGGATGCGGAATGCGACGGCGCCGCCGCGCCCTGAGGGCCCGGCACGATCAACCGCTGTCCCGGGCGGATCGTCGAGTGCCCACCGAGGTGGTTTGCGGAGAGGAGGTCGCGAACCCCGATGTGCAGGTGGCCCGCGATCGACCACGGCGTGTCGCCGGCCTGCACCACATATTCCGACGCTGCATCGGCGCGTGCGGCCAGCGGTACGAGCACCGCGCATCCGCACGCGATCAGTGCTAGACCCAGGTGCCGCGTCGTCAACGCGTGCCTCCCGCTCATGTTCTGTAGCGGATCGGCCCGCCCTCGCGCCCGATCCGGCCGGTCCACACCAACCGGGACCGTATCCGCCCCCTTGCAGTGCCCCGCTGCGTATTCGTGCCGATGCGCCGCGCTCCTTCCGGCAACGGACACAATCCGCGCAGGTTCGTACCCAGCATGCCCCGCATCGCCGCGTCTCAGACTCGCGCGCGCGATGGCGTGCGCAGGGCTGCTCGACGGAGGGGACCGGCATCCCCGGGGAAAATCCTGTGGCATGCAGGTCCTCGAAATCAAGCGCACGCTGGGGGGCGCGACCAAGACGTACGCGTGCCGCGCCGCGGAGGTGGCGGCGGACCACGCGGTCCTCCTCTATACGCTGGAGCGCCCCGGCGCCGTGGGCGGCGTCGCGCTGCCCCGCGGCACGCTCACCGTCGCGTACTACTGGATCGACCGGCCGTACAACGTCTACCACTGGATCGATCCCGACGGCCGGACGCTCGCGTACTACTTCAACCTGAGCGGGGCGACTCGTATCGACCGCGAGCGCGTGGAGTGGGACGATCTCGAGGTCGACGTGCTGGTCACGCCGGACGCCCGCGCGCAGGTGCTCGATGAGGACCGCGTGCCGGCGGCCGCCGCCGGCCGGCTCCCCGAGATCGCCGCGGCGCGCGCCCGCGTGCTCAGGGACTACGAGGACGTCATCCGCGGCGTGGAAGCAGCGTCGCGCGCCCGGTTCGCAGATAGCGCCGCGCCCCCGCCTCCCCGGTCGTGATGCGGCCGCGCGATCGCGTGATCGTGGTCACCGGTTCGAGCCGCGGCATCGGCCGCGCGATCGCGCAGGCGTTTGCGCGCGACGGCGCCGCGGTCGTGGTCAACGCGGCCCGCTCGATTGCCGAAGCGCGCGGCGTGGCGGACGCGATCATTTCGAGCGGGGGCCGAGCCGTGGCGGTTCAGGCCGACGTCGGCGAGCCGGCGGAGGCCGAGGCGTTGATCGCCAAGGCGCTGAAGCTATTCGGCCGGGTGGATGTCCTCGTCAACAACGCCGGCGTCGTGGACCGCGCGGGCCTCTGGCAGATCGACCCGGCGCGATGGTCCCGGATGATGGCGGTACACGTGACCGGCCCGTTTTTCGCCGGGCGCGCCGCGGGGCAGGCCATGCTCAAGCAGGGAGGCGGCGCGATCATCAACATCGCATCGATGCGCGCCATCGAGCCCGGCTCCGGCGCGCTGCACTACAATGTCAGCAAGGCCGCCGTACTGATGCTCACCAAGTGCCTCGCGCGCGATCTCGCGCCGCACGTGCGCGTCAACGCCATTGCGCCCGGCTATACCGACACCGCGTTCCACGCGGACCGGACGATCGCCGAGCGCGAACAGATCACCGCGCGCATCCCGCTCCGGCGGTTCGCGCGCCCCGAAGAGATCGCCCGCGCCGCCGTCTTCCTCGCGTCGGACACCGCCGCGTACATGACCGGCCACACGCTCGTCCTCTCGGGCGGCGCCGTGCTGGCCTAGACGCGGCCGCCTACGACTCTTCCAGCTTGCGGTCTTTCTGCGGTTTGAGGAAATCCGTGGGCTTGACGGTGGAGAGGAACCGCTTGAACTCTTCGACTTCGTGCTCGTCGAACGCCTTGATCTTCTTGAGCGGGATCGCCGTCGCGGCGAC
>JAJPIA010000062.1 GCA_021324975.1 Bacillota bacterium | reverse complement strand
GCCAATCGGTAGGTTCGGGCGAAAAGGATCACTCCTGCCCGTAGTGCACCACCCGCTCCATACCCGATCTGACGTTCGGGCCGCGTTTTTCATGGCGAACTAAACTAAACGCAGTGGCGTGTCTCGAGTCTGGCGCGTCATCGCAACGTGCCGGTCGAACGTGATCCTTATACTGCTGCTTGCTCGACACGGCGCACGTGACGTGAGATACAGTCTGCGCACGCGTCTGTTAGCCTCGTTTTTCGTCGCGATCGCCATCCCGCTCGCGGTCCTGGGATTGTATGTCGTCCCCGCCATTGAACGAGCCACGCTCGATCATCTCCTCACAAATCTCACGCTGACGGCGCGGCTCGCGGCGGCCGAAGTCGCCGCGGCCCCTGAGGGAGTGCCGCGCGAAGGGCAGATCGATCGCTGGGCCCACGTGCTCGGGGTGCGCATCGCGGTCGCGGTCCAGGGAGCCACCGTCACCGTCTCACGAGATCTACCGGCAGGCATCACGCAAGAACCCGGGGTGGCGACGGCACTGCGTGGCTCCGTTGCGCAAGGTCAGGTCGTGGATGCGACCGGGCAGCGCTGGCTTTACGCCGCCGTCCCCGTGGAGCGCAATGGTGCGGTGGCGGGAACGGTGGACCTCTTGCTGCCGCTCCGCAGTGTGGAGGCGCTGTTCGCACGTGTGCGCTGGGAGCTTGCGGCGGCGTTCGGAATCGCCGCCGCGTTAGCGGCAGGGCTCGTGCTCTATCTGACGCACGCGCTGTTCAGCCCGGTGGCGGCTCTCAAGGCGGCCGCCGAACGGGTCGGCGCGGGGGACCTCGAACAACGGCTTCCGGAGACTCCGGATGAACTCGGAGATCTCGCCCGGATCTTGAATACGATGGCTCGCAGTTTAAATGAGCGGGAAACCCGCCGCCGAGACTTTCTTGCGAACGTCTCTCACGAGCTTCGCACGCCGGTCACCAACATGCAATTCACGGCCCACGCGCTCATGGCGGGTGCGGCCGACGACCCGGAACAGCGCGGACGGATGCTCGAGATCATCGCGCGGGAGTCCGACCGCCTGGCGCGCCTGGTCCAACAGCTTCTGGATTTATGGAGCCTCCAGACCGGGCATCTTCGCCTCTCGCGGCAACGGGTCGATGTATCGAGCCTCTTGGCCGACGCGGCGGCGCGGTTCGCAGCGCGGGCTCGCACGGCAAACGTCCGCCTCGATATCCAAACGCCGCCCGCCGCACCCCCGGTCGAGGGCGACCCGGACCGATTGGCGGAAGTGCTCGACAATCTGATCGACAATGCGTTGCGAAGCACCCCCGCCGGAGGCGCCGTTATGCTCAATGCGCATGCCGTCGGCGGCGCCGCCGCGTTGGAGGTTGCCGATACGGGGCGCGGCATTCCGGACGCGGATCTCCCGTTTGTGTTCGATCGCTTCTATCGCGGCGGCACGGCGCGGGATCGGGCCTCGGGCGGAAGTGGGCTCGGACTGTCCATCGTGAAGGCGATTGTCGAAGCCCATGGCGGCGGGATCACCGTGCATAGCGATGTCCCCGGCGGCACCCGGTTTGTGATTCGCCTTCCTTCGCGGTCCGCTTCCGCGGACACGGCACCTATCGTATCGTCGACCTAGACATCCGGCCGCCACGTCTCGGATGTCCAGGCTATCGGGTCAGCCAGTGGAGCAGCGGAGTGCCGAGCAACCCATACGCAAACGCAAGAAACGACCCCGCGACGAGCCGCTCCTCGTCGGAGACATGGAGCAGGTGCAACGTGAGCGTCACGAGTGGGAGCCCCCACGCAAGCATAAGCATTGTCGGCAGTCCCATCGTGGCAATCGATAGAACCACTCGTCGAGCCCTCCCAAGACGGCCAAGTTGGACGCCGTTGGGTGCGGGCAGCGGATTTTCCTGCCGCGTTGGGTAGTTTGGGGCGGCGCTCAAACATGCCGCCCCGGCTATCCAAGCGGAATCATCCCTGATGGAGTGCTGGGAGGGCTAGGCGTCGAGGGCCGTCCTGGGATGGTTGGACAAGATCACTACTGCGCCCGCTGGACGAATCTCGCCCTCGCCAAGTTGTAGAGAAGTGCCCCGTTCAAGAGCAGCACGACGATGCCGCCCACGAGGGACGTCCAGTGATCGCCCAGATCGCCCGCAAACGACAACGCGGACGGCGCGATGATGAACCAGATCCCGACCAGACCGTTGCACAAGTAGATCCAGGTCTGCCTCCGAACGCTCTCGCTCAACGCCGCGGCGCCCGCCGCGACGAGAAGGATCGCGCCCCCGGCGAAACTGGTGACCGTCATGAACGGCTGGTGCGTGTAACCGAGTGTAAACGGCGACATAATGAACCACACGCCGATCAGCGCTGTTACTACGTTCTCCCACTTCATCATGGGCCTCACTTCCTTTCCCCTCCCAACTGGGTCGAGATACCCGCTTCCGCCCCGCTCTTCGCGGCCACGGGCATTACCCTCGCGTACCAACGAGCAACGCCATGTGGTTATACAGCCAGTACGTACCCTCGACGAGCCCGCTCATCGCTGGAGGCGGTGATCGGGTGTTACCGACTCCTGTCTCCGCTCGCACTCCATGTCCAGTTTAGCCGGGAGGGCGCCCATTGAGGTTGCCTAGGCGTAACGTTGGAAGAAATTTCGGGTAAACTGGCCGTGCTCGTGATGCGCCGGGGAGCATCGCGCCGCGTGCCCAGTCGAAACGTAGCCGAGCGCGCCACGAGCGGCATGGCGGACGCGGGGATCAAGGTGGCGACCCACGCGGTGCACCCGCTTCCGGCCAGCGGCCGCTCATGGTGAGACAGCGCGACATCTGGTTCCTCGCCACCTTTCACGCGAGCCGCAGCATCGCCGCGGGCATGATCAACGTGGCGCTGCCGTACTTGGTCTTGCAGCAGGCCCAGCAGTCCCCGCTCATCCTGGGATTCGTCTACACGACCGGCGCCCTGGGCACGGCGGCGCTTGACTGGTGGGGGGCTTTCTGGCCGACGTGGTTGGCCGGAAGACGATGCTCGTCGTGGTGAGCACCCTGCTGCCGGCGAGCGCCTTGCTCGTCTACGCGTCGGCGGGGCACTGGGCGTCGCTTCTGGCCGCGTTCGTGGGCGGTTATTCCGCCACCGGCTCGTTGGCCGGCGGCGGCGTTGGCGGCGCGGCGCAACCCATCCAGAGCGCAGTCTTGGCGGACATTACAGCCCAGAGGAACGGACGGCCTGGTTCGCCCGTCTTTCGTTTCTCACCGGGATCGCGGGGGCCGCCGGCGCTCTCGCTGTGCACGTGGCCTCGCCGCTTGGCCCTCGCGCACTGGGCGGGCTGCCCCGCGCGACGATTCGCGGTGCCTGGGGGCCGCCGGACGCGTCCTTCGCGCGTGTCAGGGTGGCCCGTCGACGGCAGATGATGCGGCAACCGAGACACGACGCCCGATCGGCGCAAGATGCAGCACGCGATCATGAAACTTGGCGAGCGTGTTGCGGTGGCCGATGCTTACCACCGTCGGCTTCCAGGCCGCGGTGCGCAACAGCGTGGGGTACTGCAACTCAGGCGCGCCGTTCGCCCGCCGGCGCGGTGGTCCTCCGGCCGCGCCGACACATGGTATCCTGGTGCCTGTGAAGTTGCCACAGTATCCTGGGTCCAAGCGGTACGGCACGGCCTCGCGCTAGCAGGCGCGGCGGCGGGGGCATGAGCGCCCGAATGCCACAGTATGCCGACCCGCGTTCCTGGGCATGGCTGTTCGCGTTGCTCGCGGCGTGTGCCGTTTTGTCCTGGCTTCTCGCGGACATCCTGTCATCGAAGGTTGTCGCGCACTATCGAAGCGGCGTGCCTGTTGAACGTCGTGGCTACGCTCGGCGCGTCGCCCGTGTCAACATCGCCGGCCTGCTCTTCGCGGCCCTCATGATCGTGTTGATGGCCAAGCTGGACGTCCCGATCGCTCATTGAACCTCGCCGCGTACGGCGAGCGACGGAGGCATCGCGTCCTTCATCCCTCGCCGGAAGCCCGCGTTCATCGCTGACGGAAGTCATTCGACATGCCGGGCGGGTTGGCAAGCACGCGCACGGCGCTCATTGAGCGTTGCGGGTCGTACTGTCCAGGATCTTGCGGAGATACTCCGCATTGCGCCGCCGAGTCTCTCCGCTATCCGGCGCTGAGTGCAGCGCCTCCACCGTCGCGATTCCGTTGGCACGCGGCGTGTACGTAAGCTCCACGCGATCGCCTCGGTGGCGCACCGGCGTGGTGGGCAGCATCTTCAGCCGAAATTCGATGTCGGGGCACTCGACCAGATGAAAGACCATCACTTTCCCCGGTGACGCCACTTGATCGACGACCTGGGGCACATCCGCGATGTGCCCGACCAGGTGCAGGCTCTTTGCACCGTTGCGAAAGGGCAAAAGGTGCGCGATATTCATGATTCGCTCCTTTCCCGTCCAACCTGACCCTAGCAACCGGCGGCGGGTGGAGCGTTGCCGGGATGTAAACCGCGACTTAACGCACAGTAAAATCTGCAGTGCCGGAAGCCCGTACATGCCTTCCATCGGCGCAGCGGGAGTCAGCGATGAGCTGGGCAGGCCACAGTGAACGTCGCACGACGTGCGACGTGCGAAGCTCGAGGTTCGCACTGCTCAGGATGGAGGTCGCTTGCTGGAGGTCCTGCGACAACCTAACAGGTGCCCGGCTGACGCACATCGCCGAGAACTCTGCCGCACGACGACACGTACGATCAGGTAGAGGTGGTGAGTTCTCTGATGGTCACGTCAATTGTCCCCGCCCACGACAGCGTCCAGGGTCATCCGACGGTTCTGATCGTGGATGACGAAGTGCCGATGCTCACGTCGATGCGGTACTTCCTCGAGCGCGAAGGGTACCGCGTGGTCACGGCCGAGACGGGAACAGCCGCACTGGAAGCGGCCGGCGCCGAGCGTCCTGCGCTGATCGTGCTCGACATCATGCTCCCCGACGTCGACGGCCTTGAAGTAACCCGTCGGATTCGTCAGATGCTGCGGGTTCCGATCATGATGGTGAGCGCGCGGGGTGACGAGGTCGACAAAGTCGTCGGGCTTGAGGTCGGCGCCGATGATTATCTCGCGAAGCCGTTCGGGCCGCGAGAGTTTGTCGCCCGCGTCCGCGCCGCTATCCGACGCGGCAGCAACGCAGGCCCGACCGACCGGCTCGAGGTCGGCCCGCTCATGATCGATTTAGCCCGTCACGCCGTGAGCCTGCGGGGTCGTCCCGTGGAGTTGCCGCGGAAGGAGTTCGACCTGCTTCGCGTGCTCGCCGAGCATGCGGGGCAAGTCGTGACGCGGCGGGACCTCCTCACGGCCGTTTGGGGGGACGACTTCTTCGGCGAAGAAAAGACGCTCGATGTCCACGTCTCACGGCTGCGGCAGCGGCTTGAATCCGATCTAGGGTCCCGGCCCCTGATCCAAACCATCCGGAGCGTCGGGTATCGCCTTCGCGACGACATCTGATACGGCGGGCGCGGCGCCGCGCGCTCGCTGCTCGATGGGTCTGCGGCCGTGGCTCAGGTTGTGAGCGGTGTTGATCAGGCTGATGTGGGACAATGCCTGCGGAAAATTCCCCACTAGGCGGGAGGTCGCGGGATCGTATTCCTCGGAGAGAAGTCCAACGTCGTTTCGTAGTGCGAGGAGACGCTGGAACAGCCGGCGCGCGTCCTGTTCACGCCCCAGCAGCGCGAGATTGTCCGCCAGCCAAAAGCTGCACGCGAGGAACGCTCCCTCCCGCCCCGAAAGGCCGTCGCGGCCTGTGCGAGGGTCATAGCGCCTCACGAACCCGTCGACCTGGAGGCAACGTTCGATCGCCTCCACAGTGCTGCGCATGCGGTCGTCGGTCGCCGGAAGGAAGCCGACGAGCGGGATGAGCAGCACACTGGCATCGAGCGCCTCCGAGCCGTAGCTCTGCACAAAGGCGCCGACCCGAGGATTGAACGCGTGTCGGCAGACGTCGTCGTGGATTCGCTGACGCACCGCGCGCCATCGGTCCACAGGCCCGTCAAGGCCAAACCGTTCGGCGCTTTTGATGGCCCGGTCGAAGGCGACCCAGGCCATGACTTTCGAATAGGTGAAGTGGCGCGCGCCGCCACGCACCTCCCAAATCCCCTCGTCCGGCTCGGCCCATATCGTTTCCAGGTGCGTCAGCAGCTCCTGTTGCAGCATCCAACCGGCCTGTGTGGCCGCCAGTTTCTCCGTGCGCGCGTGGTGCAGCGCGTCCATGACCTCGCCGTAGATGTCGATCTGCACCTGCGCCGCGGCCGCGTTGCCGATGCGGACCGGCCGGGCACCTTCATACCCACCGAGCCACGGCACCGCCCACTCGGTCAGGCGGCGCTCCCCCGCAAGCCCGTACATGATTTGTACCTGCGCGGGATGGCCCGCGACCGTGCGGAGCAGCCACGCTCGCCATGCCCTCGCCTCGTCGTAGTAGTTGCTGTTCATTAACGCCAGCAGCGCAAAGGTCGCATCGCGGAGCCAGCAAAACCGATAGTCCCAGTTGCGCGACCCGCCCAATTGCTCCGGAAGCGACGTCGTCGGGGCCGCCACGATGCCGCCCGTCGGCCGATAGGTGAGCGCCTTCAGGGTGATGAGGGAGCGCATGACGGGGTCGATCCATTCGTTCGTCCCTTCGAACCGATGGAACCGACCGGCCCACTTCTGCCAGAACGCCTCCGTGTCGGCGAGGGCCCGCGCCGGATCGATCGCGGCGGGAATCCTCCGATGTGAGGCTCCATACGTCAACACAAACGGCACGGTCTCGCCGGCCGATACGGCAAATTCGCCGACTGTCTTCAGGTCCTCGCCGCGGAGCGGAACGGTCGTGCGGAGCACCGCCAGGTCGGGACCCGAGATTGCGCACAGCGTGCCGTCCGTCGCTCGCGTCACCCACGGCACGAGCGACCCGTAATCGAACCGGATGACGAGCTCGGTCCGCATGACGACGGTGCCGCGTGTACCAACCACGAGCCGCACCAAATCTGAGGCCTTGGCGCGCGGCGGCATAAAGTCGACGAGCATGACGGAACCGTCGTGCGTGTCGAAGGTGGTCTCGAGAATCAGCGTGTCGCCGCGGTACCGGCGGCTGACGGTCGCATGCTCGGCGCGTGGCGCGATGAGCCAGCGGCCATTACCAGCGTCACCGAGCAGCGCGGCGAAGCACGCGCCGCTATCGAAGCGCGGCCAACACAGCCAATCGACCGATCCGTCCCGCGCCACGAGGGCGCACGTCTCGCAGTCGCCCACGAGCGCGTAGTCCTCGATCCGTGACGGCATCGCACCACCTCGCCAGTCTCCACGATTGACACACTCAGCTCAACGTCCGCTGTCGGCCCGGCCGGAGGCCAGCGTTCAGAGCGCGCGCGGGTGCCTCGTCGTCTGGATGGCGACCTCCGCGGAGACCCCGACGGGGATCCGCGCGTCACCGGCCCCGTCCGCAAACGCAGGGTCGTGGTCGGACTCGATCCGCACGCGACCGAGCTGGACCACTTTGACGAAGTTCCCGGTAGCGTTGTCGGCAGGAAGCAGCGCGGTCGCAGAGCCCGACGCCGAGCCGATGCCGGCGACGAAGCCGTGAAACAGCCGGGAATGCGCGGCCGCACCAGCAGCACCGCCAGTCGGCGTGCCCGGTCGTGGGCTCCCGGAGCTTGATGATTCGATGGATGCCGACGCGGCATGCGGTCCGGCGCAGGAACTCGCGCCGATAGGCGCGCCACATCCACACAAGAGGCACCCGGCGCGGTCGAGCATCGCGGGACCGATCCGTAACAGCGAGCGGTGTAAATGGGAGCAGTGCTTACCATACCGGCACGGGCGTTGCACAACGTTGCCGCGACGTAACGATGGGCGAAATTTCCGGTAAACACCGAGGGCCCCCACCGTTCCGGCGCGATCCGCGAACGACTGCGCCACTGAACGCGGGCCGCGGGCATGGCTAAAGATGCCCCGTCAGTTCGAGCGCCAGGGCCACCAGCCCCAAGATGCTTACCGCGCATAAGACGAGGAGCCATACGCCAGGGTTGCGAGGCACCCGTCCCGCTGCCCGGACGCCGTCGTCATTCTGCGAATCACGGTCGCGCATAGCGATGCCGAGCAGTTTCCTTCCTCGGCCATGAGTGTCGCGAATTGACCGGCCTATCTGCGTGCTGAGACCGACCTTCCGAGACCGAGGCGAGAGCGGCGGCCACGCGCACCGCCCGACGAGGTCCTCACTGTGTACGGTACCAGAACCGCGGTCCCCTTTCGCGGCGGCGCACGTAAACGCTGAGGAAATTCAACGTAAACACGGACCGGCGGTGGTGCGGGACATCACGGCCCGTTCCCATGGGCTCGGGCGCCGCCACGGACGCGATCGCCAACGAGTACCTGCAGACCCGTCCGGTCACGATTGCGGTTGATAGCGGTAGGTGCCTCGAACGAGGCTTCCAGCGGTGCATGTCGCCCATTCCTACGCGGCGCGACGCACTCAGAGATGCCCGGTCAACGCCAACACGAGCGCCACCAAAGCGGCGACGCTCACCGCGCAGAGCAGAGGCAGCCACACGCCCGCGACGAGCGCCGCGTGCCGCTCCACCCGCAGCGGGTCGTCCTTCCTGACGTCGTCGTTCCGCATGGCTCACCTGATTGCGCGAATTCGAATACCGCGGCTGCACGCACGAGTATGCACCCACGCTATCAGCAGGAGGGGACGGAGACGTTGCCGGCACGTAACAGCGAATGAAATTCGCAGTAAACCGTGCGTGGTCTTGCCTTATTTCCACGTGGCGGGCGCGGGCCTCACGATTCGACCAGGACCGGCCGTTGAACTCAACCGTGTCGCCGAGCCGGACCCGTCTGTAGAACCGGTGCGGGACGGCGTACCATCCATTCGCAATCTCAAGCACCCACGCCTGACGGTCGCCGGTGCTTGGGTATAATCGGGCGGTAGCGCGTACCCCGAGCCTGGCAGACCCCGCCCCGGCCAGCCCCTCGGCGACGTAAACGCGGGGAAAATGGTACGTAAATTTCGGGCCGGCCCAGTGCTCCCGAGCCGCCGTGTCACGATTTTGCCACATGTTTCCGTGTTGTTTAGGCGACGGCAACGTCAAGCACCCTTCGTTAGAGTACCCTACATCCTGAACTGTTCACTGGCCTAGTCCGGCATGTGCCCGGACGCGTCGCCCATTGTGGGGCACGGCCATCATTTGCACGAGGAGGAGGGATCGGGATGGCACGACGGGGAGGTGGTTCGCGGCACACGCGTCATTCGCGCACCCGTCTGACGCGCCGTGAGTTCCTTGCCATCACAGCCGGTGGGGCCGCTGGGGCGATCTTCGTTCCGCTCGCGACTGAGGGAGCGGTGGACGCCGCGGTAGCGCAGCCGGCGGCCGCGCGGCCGACAGGGGCCTACGGGCCGACACAGACCGTGGTCGTCGTGCACGACATCTCTGATGCAGTCTCGCTGGATCCGCAGCGCGCGTATGAATTCGCGAGCACCGCCGCCGACCGGTGGATGTACGCGACGCTCGTGCGGTTTCGCACCGGCGACTTGACGCGTGTCTATCCGGAGGTCGCCCACGCATGGGACGTGAGCAAGGACGCGCGCACATATACGTTCCGTCTGCGGCAGGGCGTCAAGTTCGCCAGCGGAAATCCGCTCACCGCCGCTGATGTCCTCTTTACGTTCCAGCGAGTCGTGAACATCCCCAAGGATCCTGCATCGTGGCTCATCACCCAGATGGGCATCAACGCCGAAAACGTGGACGAGGTCGTGACGGCCCCGGATACGCACACGGTGGTGGTCGCGCTGCCGAAGCCGTTCAGCCCCGGCGCCTTCCTCGCGATCATGGCCAACCCGGTTGCCGGCATCGTCGACAGCCGGGCGGTGAAGGCACACATGAGGTCCGGAGATCTCGGGAGCACCTGGCTCAACGACCACTCGGCGGGCGCAGCCCCGTACGAACTGGTACAATGGACGCGCCTCGTCACCATTGAGTTGAGCGCCAACCCCAACTACAATCTCGGCCCCGCCCCGGCGATTAAGCGCATCGTGTGGCCAAACATCATGGAGAGCACCGTCCAACGCGACATGTTGCTCCGAGGCGACGCCGATATCGCCGAGGGCCTGTCGGCGTCTCAACTCGCGGCGCTACGGGAGAACCCTCGGATCAGCATCGCCCAGACGCCCGACCTCTCCATGACCTACCTCGGCATGGACGTCAAGAACGTCCCCGCGTTCGGCAAGGTACAGGCGCGGCAGGCGGTCAAATGGGCCGTCGACTATCAGGGAATTATTCGCGATTTGCTGGCGGGAAACGGGATACCGCTTCAAGGGATCATCCCGAAAGGACTGTTTGGGTACGACGCGTCGCTACCGTACCACCACGATCCCGCCAAGGCCAAGGCGCTCCTCGGCGAGGCCGGATATCCAAACGGATTTACGGTCGAGCTGCTTACGTCAACCGGCCAGGCAGCGGGCGGCATCTCTGCGGCCGACCTGGCGGCCAAGGTGAAGAACGATCTCGCCGCGGTCGGTATCACGGTCAACGTCCGGCAGGTCGCCTCGGATGAGTTGTACAGTACCTACCGCGCGCAGAAAGCGCAGATGGTCCTAGCCCAGTGGTCCGTGGACTATCCCGATCCGGATGATTTCGCCAAGCCGTTCGGCGACTACACGCAGAAGTCGCTCGCGTGGCGGCTCCAGTGGTACGACGACCCGCTTGCCAAGCTGGTTCAGCACGCGGGGATCCTGGAAAATACGCCCGGCCGCGCGGTGCTGTATCGGAAGATCAACCAGATCGAGGCCCAGGACGGGCCGTTCGCGATGCTTTATCAACCGATGGTCTCGCTTGCCGCGTCGAAGCGGATCCAGCACCTTCGGTTCGACCCGGTCAACGGCATCGACTTCGCGGCGCTGATGAAAACATAGACGGCGGCGAGGCGCGCGTCCGCGGGTAGCGCAAGCGATGTCCCGGTTCCTCATCCGCCGAGGGCTCCTGGCCCTGTTCGTCGTATTCGGCGTCACGCTGGTCACGTTTGTCATTTCCCACGTCGTGCCCGCGGACCCGGTCGTGGCGTACCTCGGCGACCACGCGCCTCCGTCGCTCGTGGCCCAGGTCCGCGCCCAACTCGGCCTCGACCGGCCCCTTCCCGAGCAGTACCTGATCTACCTGGACCAGCTCAGCCACGGCAACCTCGGGATCTCGATCATGGATCAGCGCCCCGTGGGCGCGCTCTAGGTGCGCTCGCGCGACTACGTCGAGGCCGCGCGCGCCCAGGGGGCCACGGATACGCGGATTATCGCGCGCCACGTGCTCCCAAACGCGCTGGCGCCTCTGCTTGTCCAAGCCACGCTCGATGTCGGGAACATCATCTTGATCGCTGCCGGGCTTTCGTTCATCGGCTTCGGCGCACAGCCGCCGACTCCCGAATGGGGCCTCATGGTCTCGGAGGGACGGAACTTTCTCATGGACCAATGGTGGGTCTCGACCTGCCCCGCGATCGCCATCTTGTTGTTCGTGCTGGGGGTCAATCTGCTGGGCGACGGCGTTCGCGACATGCTCGACCCGCGGTTACGGGAGCGGCAGTAATCATGAACGCACGCACGGGTGCGCCGGCAAATGCCGTGACGCCCCGGGGCGCCCACGGCGCAACGGCGTACTGCTCGCCACAGTGCGTTCGGGAGGGCCCACGACCGGTGTGGATTGTGGCGGCGGCAGCGAACCTTGCGACAAGTTGTCCGAGTGTTTACCCGCCGGCAACGCCGGCGGCATTGGCCGCTGGTATCCTCGATGACAGATCAAACGGCGCCGCGGCCGCCGGTTGTGGGCGTCGAATTCCGCTGAATCGAGACCGTTGAGCGAAGGAGGTGAGCAACCCCGCGTCCAGGGGTGTAGGGTATGTCGTCATCGGTCGTCAGGTGCGTTACTGCGTTCACGATCGCGAGCATGTGCGCGTTCGCGTTGGTGGGGGCGCCGATGCGCGGTCAGGCAGCCGGCCCAACGACGCTCTCTATCGCCGTCGGGATTGACGCGGACACGCTTGACCCGGAAGGTCAGACGACGACCACGGTGGCAAACATGGTGGACTACATGTTCGATCCCCTCGTGTGGTACAACGGTCAGCGCACCGGACTCCACGGCCGGCCGCCGTATACCGCAATCGAACCCGTCCTGGCGACATCATGGACCGTGAGCCCCGATGGTCGAACGTACACGTTCACGCTCCGCCACGGCGTCAAGTTTCAGGACGGCACCGAGTTCGACGCGCAAGCGGTGAAGGCGAACATCGACCGATGGCTCGATCCGGAGGTGCGCAATCCCAGCCGCTACTACTGGGACGCTATCGACCCCAGCCGGATTGAGACGCCGGATCCCGACACGGTCGTGCTGCATCTGCGCCGACCCGATCCTACGCTGCTGGAGAAGCTCGCGACGACCGCCGCCGAGATCGTCTCTCCCGCGGCGGTGAAGAGGCTCGGCAACGCCAAGATCGCGCTTGGTCCGGCCGATGCCGGCACCGGTCCTTATATGTTCAAGGAGTGGGTCCACGGCGACCACATCACCCTCGTGCGCAACCCAAACTATTGGGGGCGCCAACCGTACTTCAGCCAGGTGGTCTTTCGCGTGGTCCCGAACTCGGGGACACGGGAAACGATGCTGCGGGCCGGCGACGTGCAGATGGCGTTTGAGCCCCCCGCCCCGGACCTGCAGGCCCTCCGGCGCGACCCATCCCTTCGCGTGGTCGAAGGTCCGAGCGACCGCGACATCTTTCTTGGCCTGAACAACCAGTACGGCCCGCTCAAGGACGTCCGCGTTCGGCAGGCCCTCAACTACGCCATCAACAAGAACGCGATCATCGACAGCGTCCTTTTTGGACTCGGCAACGTCCTCGAATCCCCTACGACCGCGGTCGAATTCGGCTACACGCAGCTCCGGCGGGACGGTTGGCCGTTCAGCCCGGCCAAAGCCAAGCAGCTGCTCGCCGAAGCGGGGTATCCGAATGGCTTCTCCATAAGCCTGCGGACGCCCACCGGCCGCTACATTCAAGACTATCAGTTCGCGCAGGCGATCGCTGCTCAACTTGCGAACGTGGGCGTCCGGGCCACGGTGCAAACCGCCGACTGGCCGACGTACATCAGCTGGCTCACCGCCCCGGTGTCACGCTCGCCGCTCCAGATGTTCGTCCTCGGCTGGGCGACGCAGTATCTCGACGCCGACGGGGAACTGTTCGGGCAATTCTCATCGACACAATGGCCGCCAACCGGGCTGGCGTCCACGTTCTACAAGGATCCCCAAGTCGACAAGCTTCTGCTGGCCGGACAAACGACCGTCAACGGCGGGCAGCGGCTCGCCATCTACCGACGCGCCCAACGGCTGATCTGGACCGACGCTCCGTGGGTCTTCCTATGGTCGCAGAAGTTCTACGTCGTGACGAGCAGCCATCTTCGCGGCGTGGCCATCACGCCGACCGAGAAGTGGAGCGCGCTCTACGCGACATGGCGGTAACGTTCGTCGAGGGAGCCGCAGGTCGTGCGTAACCCGGGTCGTGTGCTGCTGGAGGACGCGCGGGCCGCACGAGACACTCTCGACGGTGACGGACATCCCAGATTGTGCAAGGAGAGATCGAGGCCGACACGAATGGTCGACGTGCCCGAGTGTGAGCGCACTCGAACGACGTAGGCTCTCGGCTCGACGCCTGCGACCCGAAACGACCCTCCGATTCATCCGAATTCCGCCACGTCCATTCGTCGCCCACGGCCCACCGAGGAGGCGCCGTCAGCCCGCCTTGGCGCGGCAGAAACATTCTGCCGTACGCGATGAGCCCCGCGAGCACGAGGAGTCCCGCGATGGCGACCCAGGTCCGGGCGCGCTTCCCCCTTGGCCCGGGACTCCTCCGACCTGCCGCTCCTACCGCGTCACTCGTCTCGCGCATCAGCAGCCGAGCCGTCTCTCCATCGCGCCCAGGCTGCGGCCTCCTGTGCGATACGGCTCCGAACTTCGCGCGTGTCGCACGCCGGGTGCAGGTGGACCCGGTACCGTCGCGTGCCGTATCGGCTCATGCGGGTGAACCCTGCCACCTCGTAGGCAGGATGTCTCCCGGACGATACGGTGATCGGGTCTCCGCACGCGGCGCAGAAGCCATCGATCGTCGTCCCCTTGATCGTCTTTGTGTTCACGGCTCGCCCCGGATTCTCGCGCTTTTCGTGGTAACCGACCAACGGCGGCACTGCGACGAGGCATACCCAACCAACACGTTACTCCGAACCGGGCGAAGCGACGTTGCCGTCCGCTAAACGAAAGGGAAACTTGTGGCAAATTGGGAGCCGGCGCCCGTCCGGGGCGCGCTCGCGGCGCACGCCGATTCCGAAGCGTCGTCCTAGTGCCAGACCGAGTCGTTCCGACCCGTCGCCGCGGGTCGTGGCGCATACACGCCGAGCTCGTCGACGCGGCCGTCGTACACGTAGAGCTCGTGCGTAGCGGAATCGACCGTGCCGACGTGCACACCGCCCGCCTGAAGCCCGCCCACGGCCTCGTGCCGCATCGTGTCCGCATCGAAGGCCTCGAAGCCGGGGCCGCGGTGGCGACGGGTTGGACCGGAGTCGTGGCGGCCGCAGCCTGCAGCGCCGCGCAGCCGACGAGAAATACGCCCATGCCGAATCGAGCCATCAGGGGGCGACGCATCCCCTCCTCCTCCTCCGCAACCGTGCCATGACGATAGCAGCCCGAAATCCAGGATGGGCGTACACCTGCGTCACGAGGTCGCCGCTTGGCCTGTCGGTTGGGACCGCGTGCCCGGGGATCGCGCCGCGCGAACCCGCCCGAGCGTCCCGATGCGGCTCGGCCACAAGCCCTGGGGCCTCAGTAACATGAGCAGAATTAAGCCGATTCCAAACGCCAGCATGCGCACGGTCTGAAACGCCCGCAGCGCCTCGGGCAGGCCGACGATCACGATGGCGCCGAGGACCACGCCCGGCAGGCTGCCCATGCCGCCGAGGATCACGACCATCAGAATATTCACCGATTGCACGAACGTGAAGCTCGTCGGATCGATCGCGGTCAGCTTCACGGCGAAGAACGACCCGGCGGTCCCGCCCAGCAACGCGCCCAGCATGTAGGCTTTGAGCTTCGTCGACACCGTGTTGATGCCCGCGGCCCGGGCCGCGATCTCATCTTCGCGAACCGCGCGCCAGGCCCGTCCCAGGCGCGAGCGCGCGACGTTGTGGGAAAGGATCAGGATGACGGCGGCAAACGCCAACCCAAGATAGTACAGTGACGCCGAACTGCCCAGCACCAGCGGCCCGATCGAGGGGCGGGGGATGCCCCAAACCCCGTCCGGTCCACCCGAGAACGACAAATTCGTAGCGGTGATGCGTACGATCTCTCCAAATCCGAGCGTGACGATCGCCAGATAGTCGCTGCGCATGCGCAGGGTGGGCGCCCCGATGACTGCCCCCGACGCAGTCGTGAGGCACGCCGCGATCGGGATCGTCAGCCAGTAACTCATATGATGGTGCACCATCAAGATCGCGCTGGAGTACGCGCCGATCGCAAAGAACGCCGCGTAGCCGAGGTCGAGGAGCCCGGCATATCCCACGACGATGTTCAATCCGAGCCCGAGCATGACGTAGACCAGAACGAGCGTTGCGACATCCGTGACGTAGGGATTCGCGGCGAGGGGGAGACCGAGGGCCGCAACAGCCGCCGCGATCGCCAGGCCCGCACGAATTGACGCGATCCGGTGGCTGCGCGGGCCCATCACATCCGCTCGACGACACGCTCGCCGAGTAACCCGCGCGGCCGCACCACGAGGATGATGATGAGGATAGCGAACGTCACGACGTCCTTCCACCGGCCGGAGATGTAGCCTATCGCCACGCTCTCGACAATCCCCACGATGAAGCCGCCGAGCATCGCGCCCGGGATGTTGCCGATCCCGCCCAGCACCGCCGCCGTAAACGCCTTCAGGCCGGCCAGGAAGCCCATCAGAAACGAGATCTGGCCGTAATACAGACCGGTCATGACTCCGCCGAAGGCCGCGAGCGCGGACCCGATAAAGAAGGTCGCGGCGATGACACGGTTGACGTCGATGCCCATCAAGCGTGCGGCGTCTTGATTGATGGCAAGGGCCCGCATCGCCAGGCCGAGCTTCGTGCGGTGCACGAGAGCGTACAAAGCCAGCATCAGGCCGAGGCTGACCAGGAAGATCGTCACCTGCATCCACGACACGACAATGCCGCCGAGCGCCGGCCCTCCGGTGCTGAACAGGCTCGGGTAGACGAGAAACGACGGGCTGTAGATGAGGAAGAGACTGTATTCGAGCGTGAGCGAGGCGCCGATCGCCGAAATGAGGATCGACAACGGCGACCTGAGCAGCGGGCGATACGCGACCCGGTAGATCAGGACCCCCAGCAGCCCCGTCGCGGCCATGGACACCACGAGCCCGAGGAACGTCAGGACGAGCGCGTTCCGGACGTGTAGCGCGGCGAGCAGCGACAGCATGGAGAGGCCGATAAACGCCCCCACGCTGTACAAGTCTCCTTGAGCAAAGTTGATCAGGCGGATGATCCCGTAGACCATCGTGTAGCCGAGCGCGATCAGCGCGTAGAAGGCCCCGATCGTCAATCCGTTGACCAGTTGCTGGAGCGCGACGTCCACCGTATCCCTCCACATGCGAACGAGGCCGCCCCTGTTTGGGGCGGCCTCGTCGAGGCGGCGGCAGGCACCGTCCCGGCGTCGGCTGGAGCGGCGCCCGCCCGACCGCGTCGCTTAGGCTGCTGCGTGGTGGGCTGTAAACTTCCCGCCCCGGATCTCGAGGACCATGTAGTTCACCCCCGCCCGGTCGCCCTTGTCGTTGAAGGAAATGATCCCGGTGATCCCCTTGAAGTCCCTGGTCTGCGCAACCGCTTTGATGATCGCGGCTCGATCCGTCGTATGCGCTCGCTTGATCGCCGCGACGGCGATGTTAACGGCGTCGTATTCGTAGGCCGAGTACGGACCAGGCGCGTGGCCGTACTTCGCGCGATAGGCAGCGATGTACGCCTTGGCCGACGGCAGAAACTGCGCCAGCGGCGCGGAGGTGACGAGCACGCCGTTCGCGGCCGCTCCCGCTTCCTTGATGAACGTCGGGTCGTTGTTTGCGTCACCGGCCATGAATACACCCGGCACGTGGAGCGCCTTGAACTGCCGCGCCATCAGCCCGCCCTCGGCGTAGTATCCGGTGAAGTACAGAACGTCGGGTTTGAGGCTCTTGATGCGGGTGAGCGTGGCCGTGAAGTCCTTCTCACCCGGCGTGATCGCGTCGAAGAAGACGACGTGCACACCAGGCTTGTCGGCGAGGGCCGTGCGCGTGGCCTCGGCCAATCCCTTGGCGTACACCGTATTGTCGTGCACGATCGCGATCCGGTGCGCGTGCAAGTCGTTGACCATGACATTCGCGGCAAACGGTCCCTGCTGATCGTCGCGGCCGATGTCGCGGAACACGTTATCGAATCCCTGCTCCGTGAGTTGCGGGTTCGTCGAGGCGTCGGCGATGAACGCGACCCCCGCCGTGTGGAATACGCCGCTCTCCGGGAGCGCCGCAGATGAGCAGTAGCCGCCGACGACCGCCACCACGCCGGCGTCGACGAGCTTTTGCGCGGCGGTCACCCCCTGCTGCGCATCGCACGCATCATCCGCCGACATGATCTCGATCTTCCGGCCGAGGATCCCCCCTTTGGCATTCGCCTGGTCGACGGCGAGCCGGGCGCCGTTCAGGATGTCCTGGCCGGCTTCGGCGCTCCCGCCGGACAACGGCACAGGAACCCCGAGCTTGATAGGACCTCCCTGCGCCCCGCCTGCAGGGGCAAGGAGCGCCAGCAACGTGACGAGGAGCATGCCCGGCGCAAGGGTACGCATACCTGCACCTCCCATCTCGCGATGTCGCGGCACATCTACGGTACTCTCGCGGCGGGCGTCTGACGTTGCCGGCGGCCCAACGTCAGGCAAATTCACGGTAAATTCTCAAGCGCGCGTCACTCCGGGCCCGATGGCGGTCTCCTGCCCCGCGGGCAGGCCGAAGCAGGAGCACGAGCGGCAGGCACGCGAGCATCCCGATGCCCATGAGCGTGAACACGTACTCAAAGGCGATGACCGACGCCTGCTCGTTGAACACCCGACCGAGCACCGCGACGGCCTGCATGTGGGCCGTCCACGGGTTGCTCCCGCGGATCACACGGCGTCGATCGCGCCGCCGGGCCGCGCGCGGGCGTAGGGCGGATCGACGATGTACCGCGCTCCCATGAGCACCGCGGCTGCGCCCACCGGCACATTGATAAAGAAGATCCCATGCTCGGCGGCGGGCGCGCTCGGAAGGCAAACGGCGGGGAAATTTCCCGTAAATTCTCATAACGAAACGGGACGTCGCTGGGCACCCGGCGAACGCGCAAGACGCAACCGCCACATGTGCGCGGCGCGACGCGCGTCCGTTGCGGAGGGCGAACCGCGTGTTCGAGGTTACGTCGAGGCGCCTCGCGCGGGGCGCGACCCCGGGGCTACCGCCGCGTGCGTGATTTGAGAAACGCGATCAAGTCATTAAGCTGCTGCGGTGTGATATTGTTCGCAAAGGCCGGCATGTTGGTGCCGCCGTTCAGAATTCGCCACGTCATTTGGTCAACGCTGAGCCGGTCGCCGACATAGGTCAGGTCGGGGCCTCGTTTCCCACCGTGGCCGGCGACCGTATGGCAGTACTCGCACCCCTTATCGAGGAAGAGCCGCGCGCCCACGGCCACCGGACCGCTCGCCGTCCCGACGACCTGTTCCGGCAGCAGTCGCGCGCTGAAATCCGGTGACCACGGAGCGCGGACCCCGGCGATCCAGAGCGTGGCGATCATGAGGCAGACGACGCCGACGCTCGCGACGGCCCACGGACGGCGCGACGAGCTCCGCTCGCCCCGATTCGAGACGAACGGGATCACAAGCAACACCACAGCGGCGAGGAGCGGCCCGAAAATCATGAAGGCGTTTTCCAGCTTCGGCGGGATCAACGCGAGCGCCGCGAAGTACCACAGCAGGTACCAGTCGGGCCGCGGGTCGGCGTTCAGCAGCGTTGGATCCGGCGGCCGGTCCAGCTCGGGAGGTCCGACGATCACCGCGAGCAGCACGATCGCCGTGATGATCCCGACGCCGAACGCGACGTCGCGCCAGGCGGCGTCCGGCCAGAACGGCCGGCCCTCGCGCTCCAGCATCGCATGATACCACGTGCGGTACGTCTTTGGGTCCACCGGGCGGCCTGCCACGGGCGGCTCGGAGATGCCGTGGTGCAGGACCAGCCACAAGTGGACACCCACGAAGATGAAGATGATCGCCGGGATGAAAAAGACGTGGAACGCGTAGAATCGGCTCAGGGTCTCGCCGCTCCACGTATCGCCCGCCAGCAGAAAGTGTGCAACGGCGCCGCCGATAAATGGGATCCGGCCCGCCTGCTCCGCCGTGACGGCCACCGTCCACACGGCCGTCTGGTCCCACCGCAGGAGCTGGCCCGTGAACGCGATGACGATCGTCACCATGAACAGAACCACACCGGTCAGCCAGTTGGCCTCCCGCGGGTACTTGTACGCGCCCATGAGAAACACGCGCGCCATGTGGAGCCCGATGAGCAGGATCATCGCCGACGCGCCCCAATAGTGGATCCCTCGCAGCACGCGTCCGAACGGCGCATCGTGCGTGATGAACTGGAGCGTTTGGTAGGCGTTGTTGGTGGACGGGATGTACATGAGCGCAAGCGCGATCCCGGTCACGACCTGCACGATGAACGCGAAGAGGGTCGCGCTTCCTAACACGTAGTACCAGCGGGCGCTCGGCGGCACGGGATGGCGCAGGACGGGCCCCAAGGTCTTGGACACACCCAACCGGTCGTCCAGCACCTCCCACGCGCGCCGCAGGCGGTCCATCCGATACCTACCGTACCGTGGTCACGGGCAACGGACTCGTCAGAATCTCGACCTGCCCGCTGCGGACGCGCACCGGGTACCGCGGCAGCGGCCGTGGCGGCGGACCGGCTGCCACCGTCCCGTCCTTGTAGTACACGCCCCCATGGCATGGGCACAGAAATAGCTCCGCGTCCTGCAGCCACCGCACCGGGCATCCCAAGTGTGTGCAGTTGACGGAGAAAGCCACGAACTGCGCGGGTCCGTCCCGGCGCAGCCACGCCGCGGTCCGCGCGACGACGCCGGCCCAGGGAAGCGGCGAGGAATCGACAAACGCGACCTTCGATGTCGTCCCGACCGCAAACTGGTCGACCGTACCGACCGGGCGCCAGACCTGCACGACCCGCTCCAACAGGGGCGCGATGAGGAACCCCACGAAGGGAACCGCGACGATGAGGCCGGCAAAAAGGCTCAACCCGAGGCACAGCCGGGTCAGAAAATCGCGCCGCCGGAGCTCCTCCGCGCCCCCGGAGTGGCCCGATCCCGGGACCCCGCTACTCATGGGATCGTCCTTCCGCCCGGATCTCCTGGATCCAACCTGCCACAGAAAGCGCGAGCAGTCCGACGCCGACGGCGAAGGTCAAGTAGGAAGTAACCACTCCCCAAAAGATCAGGACCGTGCCCAGGGCCGTTGCGACGGGCCACAGGGTGCGCCGGGGGAGATGCTCCGGGACCGGCACGTTCCAGCCCTCGTATTCCTGCGCCGCGGCGGAGCCGGCCTCCTCTGCCCGCCGACCCGCCTCATGCCATTGGTGTGACATACGGCCTTGCCTCCTGCCCCGATGGGGTCGCGTCACCCGCCCTCATCTCATGCTCGTCCTCCTCCCGATACCATCGGCCGAGCGTCGCGAGGATCGCGCACAGGTACACGAGCCCGCCGGGCACCCACATCAAGAGGCCCCCGACCTGCTCGTCCACTGCCGGCGTGAGACTCCAGCCGCCCCGGATGACAGGGAGCACGCCCAGAACGTCGTTCGGATGCAGGTACGCGGGATACAGACCCGGGCGTGCAAAGGTGAGCGCGATCCCCAAGCCGCTTGAAGCGAGCGAGGCGGCAAACAGGTAGAGGATCGCGCCCAGAGCGGGCATCCGCAGCTCCGCGAGGGGCGCACACACCGGCCACCAAAAGATGGTGCTCGCCACAAGAAAGCTGAGATGCTGCGCGAGGTGCACCAAGGCGTTTGCGAGCGCACGATTGTACAGCGCCGGCACATGCCACGTGCACAGCGTACCGATCCCTATGAGCCACGCCACCGCTGGACGACGGAGCACATGCTCGAGCGGGCGCACCCCCGGGACAGCGAGCGCGGCGCGCACCCACGCGGGGCGGATCCCCAGGATGAGGAGCGGCGGCACGATCAACACGAGGAGCATGTGCTGCGCCATGTGCGCGCTGAAGAGGTAGCGGTCCCCGAGTCCGTCGAGCGGGGAATCGAGCGCGAGCAGCAGGATCGCCACGCCCGTCATGAAGGACAAGGTGCGCCCCCATCCGAGCGGGCGGCCGGAGAAGCCCAGGTAGGCCCCCGCCAACGCGGTGCAGCCGGCCACCACGGACGGCTCCCACGTCCACGTCAGCGCGAGCACATGCCACGTCGTCACTTCACGAACGCCCACACGTAGATCAGCGTGTAGAGCACGATCCATACTGCGTCGACGAAATGCCAGTACAGCGAGACGGACTCAACGCCCACGGACGTGCGACCGCGGAACTGGCCCAGCAAGGCAAGCACAAACAGCATCACCAACAGCAGCAGCCCGAGAAAGACGTGCAGGCCGTGAAATCCGGTGAGCGTGAAGAAGGTGGCGCCAAACAGGTCCCGCGCCACGGTCACGTTGGATGTAAGGAGCCCGAGCCACTCGCGCCCCTGGCCGAACAGGAACAGCGCGCCGAGCACGATCGTCGCCGCGAGCCAGCCGATAAAGCTCCCCCGGCGGCCGCGGCGTTGCTGGCGCATGCCCCACCACAGCGTAACGCTGCTGGCAATCAGGAACGCGGTGTTGAGGCCCGCGGCGGCGGGGTGCAGCACCTGCGACGCGGTCGGCCCCGGCGACGGGTTCAGGTGGTAGTAGGCGTAGGAGATGATCAGCACCACAAAAAACGTTGCCTCGGACCCGATAAAGAGCAGCATGCCCATCTGCGCCGGCGGCATTGCCGGTCGCCGCACACGCTGCGCTAATTCTCGCCACCAGGACGGCCGGCCCGACGCCGCCGGGTGCGCCAGGTCCCAGAGCGGGCGGCGGCCCCAGATCGGCGGGACGCGGTCGAAGTTGTGCTCGGGAGGCGGCGACGCGGTGGCCCACTCCAAGCTCCACGCCCCCCACGGGTTATCCCCGGCCTCGGCGCCGTGGCGCAGGCTCCGCAGCATGTTCCAGATGAACACGAGCACCGAGAGCGCTAGAATGTACGATCCGATCGTTGAGATGTAGTTGAACGTGCCCCAGTCCGGCAAATTGGGATATGTGTAAACGCGCCGCGGCATACCCATCAAGCCGAGCACGTGCTGGATCATGAATGTCATGTTGAACCCGACGAAGGCCAGCCAAAAATGCCACTTCCCCAACGTCTCGTCCATCAGGCGCCCCGTCATTTTGGGGAACCAGTAGTAGAATCCCGCAAACAGCGCGAAGGCCGAGCCCCCGAACAGCACGTAGTGCATGTGGGCGACGACGTAGTAGGTGTCCTCGACCTGCCAATCGACGGGCACCGCCGTGAAGCTCACTCCGCTGATGCCCCCGATCGTGAACATCGCAAGAAACGCGAGGCAGAACAGCATCGCCGTCGTCAGGCGCAACGACCCCCGCCAGAGCGTTGCAGTCCAGTTGAGCACCTTGATCCCGGTCGGCACCGCAATGAGCATACTCGTGATCGCGAAGAACAGGTCGGACGCGAATCCGAGCCCGACTGCGAACATATGGTGCGCCCACACGACGAGGCTCAGAAACGCGATCGCGGCCGTGGATGCGGCGACAAACTCGTACCCGTAGATCGGCTTGCTGCTGAACACGGGGATGATCTCGGAAATGATCCCGAACGCCGGCAGCACCATGATATATACTTCGGGGTGTCCGAACGCCCAGAAGTAGTGCTGCCACAGCACCGCGGACCCCCCGCCCTGCGGCGCGAACACATGCGCATTCAGCAGCCGGTCGATGAGGAGTTCCACGAGCGAGGCGTTCAGCACCGGCAGGGCGAGCAGGATGAGCACCGAGTTGACGAGCACCATCCATGTGAACAACGGCAGCCGCGTCAGCGTCATCCCCGGCGCCCGAAGAGCGAGGATCGTCACCATGAGATTGATGCCGGCGGTGATGGTGCCGATGCCGGTGGACAGCAGGCCGAGCGCCCAGTAGTCGACACCCGTCGTCATGCTGAACGGGCGCTCGCTGAGCGGCGCGTAGCTGAACCATCCGGCGTCGGGCGCTCCACCCGCAACGTAGCTGTAGTACAAGAGTAGTCCCCCGAATACCAGGAACCAGAAGCTCATCGCGTTCATGCGCGGGAACGCGATGTCGCGCGCGCCAACCTGCAGCGGGACGAGGTACGTCGCGAAGCCGATCAGCATCGGCATCACGACCAGGAAGATCATCGTCGTGCCGTGCATCGTGAACAGCTCGTCGAACGTCCCCGGGCCGATAAAGCTGTTTTCCGGCCGGATCAGCTGTGTGCGCATGAGGAGCGCCTGCACGCCGCCCGCGAGGAAGAAGACGAGTGTGGCGATCAGGTACATGATACCGATCTGCTTATGGTCGAGCGACGCGATCCACGCGAACAACCCCGTCCCATGCGTCTCCGCGGGCTGCGGAATGTCTCGAGGCAACGACAGCTCGCTCATCGACGGGTCTCCAAGTACGCCACGAGGTCCCGGATCTGGTCCGGGGCGAGCCGGAAGTCCGGCATGAGCGCGCCCGGCTTGAGCGCCTGAGGATCCGCAAGCCAGCGGGCGAGATTCTCCGGCGTGTTGGGCATCCGTCCGCCGGCCAGCGTTACGCGGGTCGCAATGTGCGTGAGGTCCGGCCCGACGGCGACAGCCGAGGCGTGACAGTGGTCGCAGGAGAGCGACTCGTACAGCTTCGCTCCCGCGATCGCATCGGGCGTCGAAGGCGCCGGAGGCGGCCTCCGCTCGGAAGCCAGCCAGGCGTCAAACGCCTGCGGAAACTCCGCGATCACCGAGATGCGCATCCATGCGTGCCCGACGCCGCAGAATTCCACGCAGGCGCCGAGATACGTTCCCGGCCGGTCCGCCCGAAGCACGACCGTCGTCGGATAGCCGGGGGTGAGATCTTCCTTACGCGCCAATTGCGGCACCCAAAAGTCATGGATCACGTCCGCCGACTCGAGCCGGGCTATCATCGGCCGCCCGACGGGTATCCGAACCTCGTTCGCAGTCACCACATGGCTGTTCGGGTATCGGATTTCCCACCACCACTGGTGCCCGATGATGATAAGGTCCGGACTCGGATCCTCAGAGCCGCCGGGCGGGGCAGTTGCCCGCATCATGGCGACCGTGGGGATGAAGATCGCGATGAGGATGGCGACGGCGGCGGCGATCCACACGTACTCCCACTGGTGCCGGACCTGCACCGGCGGCGGCTCCGGTGCGCCCGGCCGGGCGCGAAACCGGACCGCCGCGATCAACACGAGACCGGCAACAATGACGAACACGCCGGCACCAAGCCACAACACCAGCTCCAGCAGAGACTTGGTCGCTGCTCCTTCCGGCGATGCCGGGTTGAAAGGGGAGCTGAATTGCATCTAGTCTCGTCGCCTCTGTGCGTTCACGTTCCGCGCGAAGCTATACGCCCGCCGTGTGCCGCCTTGCAGTTTCACGCTGCTTCGGCGCGTTACGCTATTAGGTAGGCGCCACTCACGCTCGTCGTCCGGCGGGGCTCCACGTGTTTCCCGGTGCGCAAGATTGGCAATTCGTGTTTCGGGATGACGACTCGCTGAGGCCTTGCAGCCCCCGACACCTTCGATGGTCCGAGGCACGTACCTTCCCTGCCCGGTTATTCCCAGGCAAAGCCGACGACATTCGCGACCGGCATTACGGAAGCGTAACTTGCAGTATAAGAAGCCGTAACCTCGCGCGGAGAAAGAACATCCCCGGCATGAGACGCCTCGCGGATGTCTGACGTTGCGAGACTCCAAACTGCATGGAAACTTTTGGTAAACTACGCGCGTCATGCGTCCGCCGCGCTCAGCGCACGCGATACGAGATGAATAATGGATCGTCGATGTGCCCGAGGCTGAACGCCGCGGCCCGGGCGCCGATTTTACTGTCGATTGTGATAGCGTTTAGAGGACGGGCCTGCTGGAGGCGAATGCCGAACCGAGCCTGCCGAGCGCTGGGCCGTTCGGCCTGCAGCCGCCCAACTTCTACAACACGCTGCAGCAGGTGCTCATCGGGCAACTGCCACCGCAGCAGGCGGCCCAGCAGTGGCAGACCGCCTGGGACTCGATGATGCACAAGTAGCGGCATCAGATGTCCTAGGCGGGAGACCGTGACCGAGACGCGTGCGCGGCGACCTTCGATCTGACCGCCTGCGCGACGAGCACGCGCGACCCGCGACGGGCGCACGATCTGCGCCCGTCGCGCGGGCCGCCCCCTCGCCATGGCGGGCGCGCCGGCACGTCTTTCCGTACCGCGCGCCGGCGGCGGCCATGATCCTGCCGATCCTCGCCTACCTGTTGTTCTCCATCGGGCCGGCACTGGGCACGTTTCTCGTGTCTCTCACCAACTATGCCGGCATTCCCGGCCAGGCGGTGCAGTTCGTCGGGCTCGCCAACTTTATCAGTATGATCAGCAACGCCGCGAGCGGCTTCAGCGCCTCGCTCGAGACCACGCTCGTCTTCGCGCTCTCGGTCACCGTCATTCAAAACGCCGTCGCGCTGGCGCTGGCTGTGCTCCTCCGGAATCCACTCCCCTTCGTCGGCGCCCTCAGGTCCATGATTTTCCTGCCGGCCGCCCTGGGCGTCACCATCAACGGCATCCTATGGCTCCTCATCTTCAGCCCGAGCCAAGGACCGGCGGCCGGCCTGCTGGCGGCGTTTCATACGTCAAGCGCCTTCTTCGGGTCACCGACGCTCGCGCTGGTTCTGGTCATCTTCGTCCAGATCTGGGCGAACGTCGGCTTCACGGCGCTGGTCTACCTCGCGAGCATGGATAACATCCCGCACGAGCTGTTCGAGGCCGCGCAGATGGACGGAGCAGGCCGCTGGTCCGTCTTCCGCAAGGTCACGTATCCGCTCATCAGCAGCGCCACCACCGTCAACGTCCTGTTGGCGACGGTCGGCTCGATGAACGTGTATGACATCATCTACGTCCTGACAGATGGCACGAGCAACACCAACACCCTCGGCATGTACATGTTCAACACCTCGTTCGAGGGCTCAGGAGATCTTGGGCTCGGCGCGTCGGTGGCCGTCATGATGTTCGTGCTGACGATGGCGGCGGCGCTCCCGCTGCAGTGGTTTCTGAGGCGACGGGAGGTAAGCGTGTGATGCGACGGCGGCGCGCCTGGGATCACGCCTGGAAGCTCGCGCTGGCCGTGGTGATCATCGTGCCGCTGTACGGCCTGCCCCTGCTGTACCTGCTCAGCGTCTCGTTCCAATCGCCGGTTCAGTTCCTGCGGAATCCCTTCTCGTTCCCGCACCCGTTCGTACTGGCGAACTATCCAACCGCGTGGGTGCAGGGGGACTTCGGCCGGTACTTCGTCAACTCCGTGATCTATACCGCATCATCGACGATGCTCTCGGTGCTGTTTGCCGTCTTCGTGGCCTTCCCTATCGCCCGGCGGTACGTACGGGGCGGGTCCTTCATTTACTCCCTGTTCCTCGCGGGGTTCTTCCTGCCGGTCAGCATCGTTCCGCTCTTCATCGAGGCGGAGAAGCTCGGGTTGTACAATACCCGGTGGGGATACATCCTGCTCCACCTGCAACTGGGGCTCACGCTCGGGGTCCTGTTCTTCGCCGGCTATTTTTCGAACGTCCCGAAGGATCTGGACGAGAGTGCGCTGCTCGACGGCTGCGGCTACTTCCGCTACGTCCTGCAGATCCTCCTGCCCTTGTCCACACCGGCGCTCGTAACCGTGAGCATCTACGCGGCCGTCTCCACGTGGAACGACCTCATCGGTCCCGTCGTATTCTTGGCGTCGAACGACTATTTCCCGCTGACGCGGGGCCTGTTCAGCTTCTACGGACAATACGAAAGCGAATGGACGCTGCTCGCCGCCGGCGTGTTCATCGTCGCGATGCCCTTGATTCTTACGTTTGCGTTCATCCAACGTTATTTGGTGCGGGGTGCGACCGCCGGCGCGCTCAAGCTCTAGGTCACATCGCCGCCGCCGACACCGCTCCTTCCGGGGCCGTACTCCTGCAGCTGTGTAATCTAAACTTCCGGTAAAATTTCTGCTCCGTGCGCGTGGCGCGCGGCTTCGGTCGATCCGCCGGGAGAAAAAGGGGATAGTATCAACGGAGATGTGCGTGCAGCAGTGGAGAGTGAGCTCGTGTTCCTTGTACCGGTGATCCTCAGTGCCGCCCTGTTCATGTACCTGCCGCGAACAATTGCGGCGCCCCTGTGCCTCGCCGTCGGCGTGGCGTCATGGTACGCCCGGCGGGCCGTCGTCCGCTCCGTGCAGTTTGCCCCCCAGACGGGGATCGAGAGCATGGCCGGAGGCAGCGCCGTCGCCGTCACACCGCTGACCCCCGAGGGCGTGATCCGCTACCGGGGGGAACTGTGGCGCAGTGTTTCAGCCGCACCGATCGAACAAGGCACGCGTGTGAGGATCGTCCGTGTCGAGCGTGCTCTCGGCGGCCTCACCGCCGTGGTGGAGAGGGTCGACCCGTCGCTCGCCCGCGATGCCGGCGATGATGCCGTGCGCGGCCGTCCGACGCCGGCCTCCGGTCGCAGCGCCGGCGGCGGCGTGACCGGGCCGGATCGCCGCGACGGTTAACCGGCCGCGTGTGTGACCGGGCGCCCGAGCCGCATAAGTAGCGCGTCTACCATCGCGAGTCGTTCGTGCAGGGCCATGCGCAGAAGCTTCCGGCTCGTATGGCGGATCTCGCTCGGGAGCGCGCGCCGCTCCTCTTGCAGGAGATCGATCAACAACGCCCACTCCGCCTCTGTGAGCTGCGGGTGCGCGGTCATTGCGGGCCGCGGGACGCACTCTCCACAATCTTGTGGAGGTATTCTGCGTTCCGCCGGCGGATCTCCCCGATGTCTGGCGCCGAATACAGCGTGTCCACGATCGCAGTCCCGCGGGTCTCCCGGGTCCAGACCAGCTCCACGCGATCGCCCTTGTGGCGTGCCGGCGTCGTCGGAAGCATCGTCAGGTGGAACTCCAGATTCGCGGCCTCGGCGATGTGAAACACCATGATCTTGGCGGGCGGATCAAGCTGTTCGACAACCCGCGGCACATCGGCGATGTGCCCCACAAGATGGTGTCCCTCCGCCCCACGGTGCGGGAAGAATCGAGACAGGTTCATCGCAGCGTTCCTCGTTCTCAAATTGTGCGCGCTGTTCGCGCACGAGCGCCTCGGCCATATTCGCGTGTGGGTCGCAGGACATTTGCCAATCGGAACCGCGACGACACATCACCGCGGCCGGCGGCGCCTGAGCGGACTCCGAAGCACCTGCCGGGGGACAATCGCGTTCCCGCCGGAATGCTCCGAGCCCCGTATCGGTACTCCCAGCCTACTAAGTTTCAGCCGGGTGAACGTTACCGGAGCATAACCAGGACGATAACAGACGGTAAATTCGATCCGCCTGCGGCCGCCGACCACGGCCCGCTTGCAGCGCGGATTACGGCCGGGTGCGGTGGAAGCAAATGATGCTCGCGGGGCCGGCCCGTTGGGCCGGCCCCGCGCGTTCGAATTATCGGGTTATGTGAAGCGTGCCACGGCGTGCTACGAGGCCGGCGCCGGCGGCGTCTCTCCCAGCGTCACGGCCTCGTTGACCGTGCGGCCCTGATGGAGCACGCGGAGTGTCACTTTCGAGCCCACCTTCTGGCCATGAATGTAGGTCACGAGCGTGCTGGGATCCTGCGTCCGCTGGTCCCCGGCTTGGATGATGACGTCGCCCCGCTGGAGGCCCGCCGCCGCAGCGGGGCTGCCCGGCGCCACCTCGGCGACGAGCGCGCCCTTGGTGTCCGGCGGCAGGTTGAGCTCGCCGGCCAGGTCCGGGGTCAACGGCTGCAGATACACGCCGAGGTACGGCCGGACGACGCGGCCGCTCGCAATGAGCTGGCTCATGATCCCCTTCGCCGTGTTGATCGGGATCGAGAACCCGATCCCCTGGGCGTTCTCGAACTTCGCACTGTTGACGCCGACCACGCGCCCGTCGGTATCCACGAGCGGGCCGCCGCTGTTCCCCGGGTTGATCGGCGCGTCCGTTTGGATGAACGTCTCCTCCGGCCCGTTCGGCAGCGTCCGGCCCATCGCGCTGACCACGCCGACGGTCACGGTGAAGTTGAGGCCGTACGGATTCCCGATCGCGATGGCCCAGTCCCCGGGCTGCAGCGCGGATGAATCGCCGAGCGGGGCCACCGGGAGCGAGGTGGCCGGGATCTTGACCACCGCGAGGTCGGTCGTCGTGTCGCTCCCGACGACGTGTCCCTTGAACGTGCGGCCGTCGAGCAGCGTCACCGTCAGCTGCTGCGCGCCGTCCACGACGTGCGCGTTCGTCAAAATGTAGCCGTCCCTACTCACGATGACGCCCGAGCCGATGGCCTTTTGCTGGATGGGGCCGCGGGGCAGCCCGAAGAACGGCGCCGCCTGCTGCCCAAACGGGTTCTGCACGGTCTCGACCGTGCTGATGTTGACGACGGCTGGCCGGACGCGCGCCACCGCGGCGACAAACGGGCTCCGGGCGCCCGCGGGCGCCGGTGCCGGCGCCGCGGCCGGCGCGCCCGCCGCCTCGACAGCGTGCGGACGCACATATGACGCGACCGTGGCGCCGGCACCGCCGCTGAACGCGGCGATCAGCGCCACGACCACTACGAACTCGAGGTACCGCAACCTCACCATCCTATCGTTCCCCCTCGGGACCCGGAGAATCGAAGCCGCACGCTGGGGCCCGGATCCCTTGCGTAGAACCCCTCAATCAATACGGTGCGGCTCCGCGGAGACGTTCCCAGGTGGAGGTTACACGAGGGGCATGACGCTCCGATGACGGCGGAATGGCCCCTGCCGGCCCGGCTCCCAGGCCGCGAATCGGGCACTCGGGGACCGGCGGCAACCGCCGGCCGGATCACCGATCGCGGGTCAACAGATAAATCGCCAGGTCGCGCAACCAGCACCCGCGCGCGCCGAGCGGCTCGAGGGCCAGGACCGCCTGCGCCGTCGCTTCGTGCGCAAGCTCGCGCGCGGCGGTCACGCCGAACGCCCCGGGAAAGGTGAGCTTGGCCTGCGCCGCGTCGCTCCCCGTGTGCTTGCCGAGCGCCGCTTCGTCGCCGAGCACATCCAGGAGGTCGTCCACGATCTGAAACGCGAGCCCGACGTGGGCGCCGTATCGTGCGAGCGCCTCCAGGTCCGTGTCGGATGCCCCGCCGAGCAGGCCGCCGATGCGGAGACAGGCCTCGATCAGCGCGCCCGTCTTGAGGCGGTGAATCTCCCGAACGTCGCGGGACCGATCACGCGCCGCGAGCAGATCCAGCGTCTGCCCGCCGACCATGCCCCGCGCCCCGATCCCCTGCGCGAGCGCGGCGATCGCGCGGACGACGCGGTCGGGGGGCATGCCCCGGACGCCGGCGTTCTGCGCCAGGAGGTCAAATCCCAGGGCCTGGAGCCCATCGCCGGCGAGCACGGCGAGCGCGTCGCCGTAGACGACGTGGCACGTCGGCCGCCCGCGCCGGGTCGGCGAATCGTCCATCGCCGGTAGGTCGTCGTGGATCAGCGAGTAGGTATGGACCAGTTCGACGGCGCATGCCGCCGGCAGGACCGCATCGGCCACGCTCCCCCCGACCTCGGCCGCGGCGATGACGAGGAGCGGCCGGAGCCGCTTCCCGCCGGCAAACACGCTGTACCGTATCGCCTCGTACAGGGTGGGCGGGATGCCGTTCGCGCCAACGAGCCGGTCGAGCGCGTCTTCGACCGCGTGACGATCGGCCGCAAGCCGCGCTTCGACCGCCTGGCGCGCCTGGGGCGACAAGACAAGTGACGGACCGGCCTGCGACACGCCGAGCTGCTCATCGCCGCCCGTCATGCCGTTACCGCGCACCCCCGGCCATCACATCGGCCCGTCGCCGATCCCGCGGCGCCGCGCGCAAGGCACCCTGCTCGATGCACGGCAGCGCGGCCGCGACGACGGCCGCGGCGCGACGCGCGTACCGCGGCGCCGCCCCGAGGAGCCACACCGCCTCGCCCCATGCCCGGGGACGCACGAGAACCGACGCCGGCCGCTCCCACGCCGACCCGAGCTCGCTGCACGGAGCATCGAGCACGACCCGCACGGCCGCAAGCCGCGGAGCCTCGATCATGCCGGTCTCCATATCGACCGCGGCGCAGCCGCGGGCCGCCCACGTTCCGCGAGCAGCGCCTCGGACAAACTCGGACGCCGTTCCAAGCGGCCGGCACTCCGGGAGGAATCCCAACCGGCGGGCGGCCTGGGTGAACGCATCCACAAGTCCGGGATCGCAGTCGACCCAACGACCGTCCGGCCGGAGCACCCGGCCGGGGATCACGACCGTGCCGGGGGGGACGCCGGGATCGACGCTGCCGGCGAGACCGCACGTGATCACCGCGCCGTCGAAGGCCCGGCTGCGCAGCCGGCCGAGGCGGATCCCCGCTGCGATGATACGCGCGCCCCGGATCGTCCGGCGCGCGGCCCAGGCTTCGAGGCCGGTCGCGGCCAGCACGGTAACCCGCCCGGCGCCGCTACGCATAACCCTGCGTCCGGTACCAGGCCACCGCGCGCTTGAGCGCCGGATACACCGGCCCCGGCGCGTAGCCCAGCTCGGCCCGCGCCTTCGCGCTGTCGACATACATCCGCTCGATGGACATCCGCACTCCCTCGAGCGGGACCCGGGGAACGCTCCCCGGCTGGAGCCGGCAGCGCGCCTCGTCGACGTAGCCGAGGGCCAGCGCCAGCCGGTACGGGATGCGGCGGCGCGGGACCGGCCGGCCGGTGGCATCGCCGAGCGCGCGCCAGAGGTCCGCCAGCGACAGGTTGTCGCCGCCGAGCAGATACCGCTCACGCGGGCGACCGTGCTCCAACGCGAGCACGTGGGCGCGGGCCACGTCCTCGACCGCGACGAGATTGCAGCCGCCGTCCGGAGGCGCGGCGAAGATGCGGCCCCTGGCAAAGTCCAGGATGAGCCGGCCCGTGGGCGTCGGCTTCCAGTCGCCGGGCCCGATCGGCGTCGTCGGCAGCACCAGCACCACCGGGACCCGGGCGGCCAGCGCCGCGTATTCCTGCTCGACTTTCGACCGGTGGTACCCGGAGCCGTGCCCGAGGGCCGCGCGGTCGTCCTCGGTCGCGGGCTGCCCGTCGGACCGCGCGGGCCCCACGGTCGCGGAGCTCGACGTCACCACCGCACGCTCGACGCCCGCGACCCGCGCCGCTTCGAGGAGGCCCGCCGTGCCGGCGACGTTGACGGCGCGGAGCGCCCTCCGGTCGGCGGGCGCAAAGGAGTACAGGGCCGCGCAGTGCACGAGATAGCGGCACCCGCGGAGCGCCGGCACGAGCTCGCCCGGCCGGCGCAGGTCCCCCAGCACCGCCTCGGCGCCCTCAAGCGTGTCCCCGGGGCGGCGCACGAGTGCCCGCACCCGGTAGCCCTCGGCGCTGAGGGCACGGAGCACGTGGCGCCCGACGAAGCCGGTGGCGCCGGTCAGGAAGACGTGGGTCCCCTCAGTGCCCACGCGCCGCCCGCAACGACTGCCTGAGCGACCCGAGCGTGGCGACCACGGCCGTGGGCTCATAGCCGCAGTGCGCCATGCAGTTGGCGCACTTCGGGTGGCGGCCCCGGCCGTATTGCGACCAATCCGTGTCCTCGATCAGCTCGCGAAAGGTCTTCGCGTACCCGCCGTCCGCCATCAGGTAGCACGGCCGCTGCCATCCGAACACGGAGAAGGACGGCACGCCCCACGCCGTGCAGGCAAAATCAACCTTGCCCTCCAGGAAGTCGAGGTACAGCGGCGTGTGGTTGAGCCGCCACTTCCGCCGCCGGCCGCCGGAAAAGGCCTCCCGGAAGATCGCCCGCGTCCGCTCCACCGTGAGAAAGTTGGATTTGTTCGGCGCCTTCTCGTACGCGTAGCCCGGGGCGATCTGCATGCGGTCCACCCCGAGCTCGTCGTTGATGAAGTCGAGCACCTCGCGGATCGACGCGGCGTCGTCCGTGGCGAAGAACGTGGTGTTGGTGGTGACCCGGAAGCCGCGCTGTTGCGCCGCGCGGATGGCGTCCACGGCGATGTCGAACACGCCGTTCCGGCAGACCGACCGGTCGTGGCGCTCGCGCTTGCCGTCGAGGTGGATCGACCACACGAAGTACGGCGACGGCGTGAAGAGGTCCAGCTTCTTCCGCATCAACAGCGTGTTCGTGTTCAGATAGACGAAGCGGCGGCGCTTGACGAGCGCCTGCACGATGAGGTGGATCTCCGGGTGGACGAGCGGCTCGCCGCCGGCGATGGACACCACCGGTGCGCCGCACTCCTCCACGGCGCGCAGACACTCGTCGACGCTGAGACGCCGGGCCAGCACCTCCGGCGGGTGCTGGATCTTGCCGCAGCCGGCGCACGCCAGGTTGCACTGGAACAGTGGCTCCAGCTGCAGGACGAGCGGGAATTTCTCGACACCCCGCAGGCGGTTGAGGAGCACCCACGACGCCACGGCGACCTTTTCACGCAACGGAACGCTCATCGCTTCTCACCTCACCAGCAGGTCGTGCCGCTCCCGAGGGGCGGCCGGGATCTCTGCCGCCGCCGCGTGCGCGAGCGCCAGCATCGGAAACACGTGCCGGTACAGATGGTAGTTGATGTAGAAGTCGCGCGGGAACCCCGTGCCCGTGAACTCGGGCTCCTCCCAGGTCCCGTCACGCTGCGTCGCCGCGAGAAACGCGAGCCCGCGCTGGCAGGCCGGATGCCGCCCTTGACCCGCGAGTTGGAGCGCCAGGACCGCCCAGGCGGTCTGCGACGGGGTGCTCCGGCCGACCCCCGCAAACGACGCGTCCTCATAAGAATAGCAGGTCTCGCCCCATCCGCCGTCGGGCTGCTGCACCGAGAGCAGCCACGTCGCGCCGCGCGCCGTCATCGAGGCGCCGGCGCCGACCGCGGCGAGCCCCGAGATCACGCACCACGTTCCGTAGATGTAGTTCACACCCCAGCGGCCCCACCAGGCGCCCCCGGGATGCTGCGTCGCCGCGAGGTAGCGCAGCGCGTCGCGAACGACGACGTCACGGGCGTCCGAGCCCAGCACGCCGAGCATCTCCACCACGTGCGCCGTCACGTCCTCCGACGGCGGGTCCAGCACCGCGCCGAAGTCGCAAAACGGCAGCCGCGTGATCACGCGGCGGGTGTTGTTGCGGTCGAAGGCGCCCCACGCGCCGCCGCGCGACCGCATCGCGAGCACCCAGCGGCGGGCGCGCTCGATCGCATCGCGTGCGAGCGTGCCGGCGCCGCTCTCCAGCAGCGCGACCACGACGACCGCGGTGTCGTCGATGTCCGGGTACAGGTCGTTGTCGAACTCGAACGCCCACCCCCCGCACGGGACGCGGGGACTCCGCACAGCCCAGTCGCCGGAGACGCCGATCTGCTCGGCGAGGATCCACCGGACCGCCGCGCGGACGTGCGGCTCGTCGAGCCGGCGCCCGGCCGCGGCGAGCGCCCGGAGCGCCCACGCGGTGTCCCACACCGGCGACATGCACGCCTGAAACCGCCACCCGCCCGCGTCATCGATGGAGAACCGGTGCATGCCCTCGAGCCCGCGGCGCATGACCGGATGGTCGACCGGCATCCCCTCCAGCGCGAGCGCGATGAGCGAGTACACCCACGGCGGCTGGATGCCGCCCCAACTGCCGTCCGCCTCCTGCCGGTCCTGGATCCACTGCACGAGGCGCCGGCGCGAGGCGGCGCGCCCCGGCTTCCACGACCAGCGTTCGTACAGCTTGAGGAGCGCATCGACCCACCACAGCGGCCCGCCGCCCGGCACGCGCGCCAGCGATCCTTCGGTGCCCTCGAGGACCACCTCGCGCAGGTCCACGCCGAGCGGGCGCACGGGACGGTGCGCCAGCACGATCGTGAGCGGCGCGATCGTCCCCCGTGCCCAGCAGGCGAAGTCGTACAGGTTGAACGGGACAAACGAAGGCAGATACACGATCTCGGGCGGGATCGTCGGGATCCCTGCCCACGGATACTGACCGAACAGCGCGAGCCAGATCTTCGTGAACACCCGAGCACGCGCCACGCCGCCGAGCGATCGGATCACGCCAAGGGCCCGTCGCATCGGCGCGGCGCCCGGGTCCAGGCCGAGCACCCGGAGCGCCGCGTACGCCTCGATCGTCGTGCTCAGGTCCGCCGGGGCCTCGTGGTAGAGTCCCCACGATCCGTCCCCGCGCTGCGCGCCGAGGATGTGGCGGACGGCGCCGTCGCGCACGCCCTGCACGTCGAGCCCGAGGAAGCGCAGGAGCAGCACGTGCTCCGCGGTCATCGTCACATTGGTCTCCAGTTCGGCGGTCCACCAGCCATCGGGATGCTGGTGCTCGAGCAGCCACGTCACGGCCGCATCAAGGGCGCCGGCCGTGTCGCCGCCGCGCGCCGGCACGGCCGGGTGTGTCTCCGAGACCCGTTGCTCGAACCCGCGCCCGGAGATCATGCCGCCTCCTCGAGGCCATCCAGCATCTGGCGCGCCGCACGCCGGCCGCTTCGAACGGCAGATTCCAACGTATCGGGCCACCCCGTGTCGGTCCACGATCCGGCCAGCACGAGCCGCCGGCTGCCGGTCCGAGGCCCCAGCTTTGCCACGCCGGGCGCAGCCGTGAACGTGCCCTCGGGGCTCCGGGTCGCCGCGCCGTCCAGGAGCGCCGCGCGGGCGAGTTCCGGAATCCCCCGGCGCACTTCGTCCCAGCACAGCGCGACGAGCTCGGCATTCGGCCGCGCGATCAGCGCGTCCGCGGCGCTCAGGCTGCAGCAGAGATACCCGGGCGCCTTTTCGAAGACCCATTGTACCGGCGAGTCGAGCAGCGCCGCCAGGTCGAACCCGAGGCTGCCGCGATCGTGCCAGAGGTGGACGTCGATGATGGGCCGGGCCAGGTACCCGGTCACCTGCGGCAGCCCGTCCCCGCGGTACGACGCGAAGAGGCTCGAGAGTTGCGGCGGCGAGACCGCGACGATCACGCCGTCGACCTCCACGACGGCGCCGTCGGCCAGCACGATCTTCACCGCGCGATCCGGCGACAGGTCCAGGCCGCTCACCGGCGTCTGCAGCCGCACGTCGTCGAGCCGCGACGCGGCGGCCTCGGCCAGCCGCGCCAACGGCACCGCGAGATACCCGAGCCGCGCCGCGCGCGGGTCGCGCAGGAACGCGGTCTCCAGCACGAAGCCCGCGTCTGCGGCGCTCATGCGGTCGAGCGGCGCATTGAGCGCGGGAACGAGAAACGGGCGCCAAAACGCCCGCAGCGCCTCCTCGCCCTGGCCGAGGCGCGCCAGCCACTCCGCGCATGTCCCGTCCGAGGCGCGGGCTTCCCGCGCGCGTACGAGCGCGTGCGCGACGTCGAGCTTCGCCCGCCACCCCAGGTGCCGGTACTGGACGAACGAGGACACGAGATGCCACGGCGCCGGGAGCCGCGCCGACCGGAGGCGGCTCCGGACCCCGCCTCGCGATAGCACGAGCACGTCGAACCGCTCCTGCAGCCGCACGTGCCGCGCCAGGCCGAGCCGGCGGACGAACCCGAGAAACTCCGCGTAGCACCCGAGGAACACGTGCTGGCCGTTGTCCACCTCGCAGCCGTTGACGCGAAACGACGTCGCGCGCCCCCCAAGGAGGCGGCTCCGCTCGAACAGGGTGACCCGGCACCCCGCCTCCGCGAGATCCACCGCGGCGGCGAGCCCGGCGAGGCCCGCGCCGACCACGCCTACGCGGTACGCAGCCACGACCGCACGGCGACGCCCAGTTTCTCCGCCGGCGACAAGTACGCGCGGGCGCGCAGCGGGAGCGCGGGGTCCCGCGCGATGCGCGCCAGGAGCCGCTCGTAGATCCCGGCCATGGTGAGCACGCACGCCGCGGGGCGCCGCGGGATCATCGCCGCCACGCGAAGGCCGGTTGCAAACAGCGTGCGCGCGCGCTCCACCTCGAACGCCACGAGCGCATTCCACCCGGGCCCGGGCCGGCCGTCCAGCAGGTCCGGCTCCGCGATCCCGAAGCGCTCGAGATCCTGCTGCGGAAGGTAGACGCGGCCCATCTGCGCGTCCTCGCGGACGTCGCGCAGGCAGTTGGTCAGCTGCATCGCCAGCCCGAGCTCATCCGCCCGGTCAAACGCCGCGGCGTCGGCGTAGCCAAAGATGCGGATGCACATCCGCCCGACCACGGACGCCACGAGCCGGCAGTACGCGGACAGATCGTCCCAGGTGCGGTAGCGCTGCCGCCGTGCGTCCATCTCCACGCCGTCGATGAGCGCCATGAGCTCCACTTCGGGGATCGCGTACCGCCGCACGGCGTGCGCCAGCACGTGCATCACGGGGTCGCCGTACTCGCCGCGCATGCAGCGGCGCACGCGCTCCCGATGGACGAGGAGGCGTTCCCGGAGGCGGTCCGGACCGATCGCGTCGGCCTCGTCGTCGACCTGCCGCGAGAACCCATAGAGGGCGTAGATGGCCACCCGTTCGGCCCGCGGCAGCGCCAGGAACCCCCAGTAAAAGTTGGTGGCCGAGCGCCGCACGAACCGATGACAAAATACCTCGGCCGCGTGCAGGCTGCCGCGCTGCGCCGCGTCGGTCCGGTCAAGCGGTACCGAGGTGGCGTGCATGCCTGTCCCCCCGCAGCGTGTCTCGTACGGCGCGCTCCAGGATCCGCACCCGGTCCCAGCGCGAGACGCGCGGCCGCGCCAGATCCGTGCGATAGCCGCACCGACGGATGGCCTCCAGGATGGCGAGGCCGCCCAGACGGTAGAGCGCAAGCTGCAGCCGAAGCGGCCCGGGAACCATGCCCTCCAGCTCGCGCCCCGCGGCCAAGAGCGTGCGCCCCCGCTCGCACATCGCGCGCGTGGCGCCGGCGACGCCCGCCACGTCGAGGTCGCGCTGCAACAGGTAGGTGCGCCCCTTCCCCGCATCGACGCGGACGTCCTGCGCAAAATTGGCCAGCTGCAGACCGATGCAAACGTCGTCCGACAGCGGAACGGCCCGCGGATCGTCGATCCCGAACAACCGCAGCACGATGCGCCCCACCGGCGCGGCCGATTTGTCGCAGTAGGCGCGGAGGTCAGGCCACGTCTCGTACCTCGTCACGTGCTGATCCTGGACGTTCGCGTCGATCAGGTCGAAGAACGGCGCAGCCGGGAGCGCGTACCGCGCCACCGTCTCCGCAAGAGCCCGGAGCACGGGGTGCGCCGGCGTCTCGCCGTGAAACAGCGCGGTCACGTCGTCGCGCCACCGCCGGAGCGCCGCGAGCGCACGGTCGCCGCGCTCGTCCCCGAGATCGTCCGTGGTGCGGCTGTACGCGTAGACGCGCGCGAGGTCCACGCGAAGCCGCGGGGAGACGAGGCGGGACGCCACGCTGAAGTTCTCGTAGTGCCGGCTGGCGAGCCGCCGGCAGTACTCGTCCGCGGCCGCACGCCACAGCGCCGCGGTCATCGGCCGAAGACCTGCACCGTGACGGTTCGCTCGCGCGCGCTGCACAACTCCACGAGAAAGATGCGCTGCCACCGGCCCATGGCCAGGCGCCCGTCCACGATCGGGATCGTCTCGCCGGTGGAACACAAGAGGTGCCGGCAGTGGGCGTGACCGTTTCGCGGCTCATCCGCCGGCAGGCCCGGCCGCCGCGACAAGTCGTCGTGCTCGTAGAGGTCTGGACTGGCCGGCGCGAGCCGCTCCAGGAAGCGCTGAAAGTCGCGCCGCAGCAGCGGCTCGTCCTCGTTGATGCGGATTGCGGCCGTCGTGTGCATGGCGTACACATGCGCCAGCCCGCGCCGGACCCGGGACGATTGCACCACCTCCGACACGTCGCCGGTGATGTCGAGGAACTGTCCCGCTTCCGAGGTGCGGTACATGAGCCGCGCCATATGCGGCGCGTCCGTCGCGCCGTCCCGCCGCCGAAGCCGCGGCGTCCCGCGAAGCTCGTCGAGGGTCCGCGCGCCCACGGCAAACATCGCGACGCGCAGCGTCTCCACGAACTCGCGTCCCAAATCGAGCGCCGCGTCCTCGCCCCGCGCGGCGGCGCGCAGAAACGGCCCCGCGATCCCGCCGAGATCGGCACCGAGCGCGATCGCCTTCGCGACATCGATGCCGTCCCGGATCCCGCCGCTGGCGAAGATCAGCGCGCCCGGGTTGGCCCGCCGCGCCTCGCGCACGCACTCCGCGGTGGGAATGCCCCATCCGGCAAACGCGGCCGCGACGCGCGCGCGCCACGGATCCGCGATCCGGCGCCGCTCGACCTCGCTCCACGACGTGCCCCCGGCACCCGCCACGTCCACGGCGGCCACGCCGGCGGCGAGCAACGCCGACACGAGATCGGGGGCGATCCCCCACCCGACTTCCTTCACGACGACGGGCACGCCGAGGCGTGCGCACAACGTCTCGATCTTCCGCAGCAGCCCGGCGAAGACGGTGTCGCCCTCCGGCTGCAGCGCTTCTTGGAGCGGATTGAGATGCAGCACCAGCGCGTCGGCGCCGACGGCCTCGACGAGGCGCCGGCACTCGTCGACGCCGTAGCCCTTGTTGAGTTGCACGGCGCCGAGGTTGGCCAGGAGCGGGACGTCCGGCGCCATCCGGCGGACGTCAAACGTCGCGAGCGCGCCGGCGTCCTCGAGCAACACGCGGCCGGACCCGAGGCCCATGGCGAGGCCCAACGCGTGGGCCACGCGGGCGAGCGTGGCGTTGACCTGCCCGGCGCGGTCCGTGCCGCCAACCATGCAGGAGATGAGCAGCGGCGCCCGCAGGCGCCGGCCAAACAGCACGGCCGACGTGTCGACGTCCTGGAGGTTGAGTTCGGGCAGCGCGCAGTGCTGAAACGCGTACTCGTCGAAGCCGCTCGCGACGCCTTTGGCGTCGACGTCGTCCTCGAGGTTGATGCGCAGGTGGTCCGCCTTGCGCACGGCAACGGGCCCTTCGCGCGCGCGCGAGGGCTCGTACTCGTCGTCACTCATGATGTCCCGGCCGGATCGGCACATCACGCTGCTCCGGGGCCACCGCGCCAAGGCCGTCGAAAACGGCGCAAGTCTCTGCACCGGCGTTGCATGCAGCAACGCAGACCTGGGCCGCGAACGGCTACGTTGATTGGGGTGAAGTATTCAAGCAAGCAAACCGGCGCACCTGTCTGTGTGAGCTTTACCCGGAAATTCTGTGCGTGAACCGATGCGCCCCGCACGAGCGACGCCCGCAGCACACGAGCGGCGCACGCGACAGGACGTGCGGGCACGGCGGCGTTCACGATGCCGCGGCCGAGCGCCGCTCACCCGGAGCACGCCGCAGCCTGCTGAGGCGTTCGAGATCGTCGAGCAGCGTGTAGAAGACCGGGACGGCGATGAGCGTCAAGAGCAGCGAGAGCAGTTGGCCGCCGACGATGACCGTGCTGATCGTCTGGTTCGTCGCGGCGCCGACACCGCGGCTCACAACGAGCGGCAGCATCCCGGCGACAAACGCGATCGTCGTCATCAAGATCGGCCGGAGCCGGCCGAGGCTCGCCTCCACGATCGCCGCGCGGGCGTCCATGCCGTCCGCGCGCAGGCGATTCGCGCGGTCGACCTGAAGGATCGCGTTCTTCTTCACGACGCCGAACAACACGAGGATGCCGAGATAGCTGAGCGGGTTCAGCGAGCCGTGCAGCCACAGCACGGACAACAGCGCGAACGGCACGGTGAGCGGCAGCGACACCAAAATCGTAATGGGATGCAGCCATGATTCGAATTGCGCGGCGAGCACGAGAAACATCAGCACGAACGCGATCGCAAAGACCTGCGTAAACGCGGCCTCGGTCGCGCGGACCTGTCCGGAGACCCCCGTGGCGGCGCGGTGGTACGCGGGGTCGAGGTGAAGCGCCGCCATGCGCGCGTCCAGCCGGGCCAGGACGTTGCCGAGCGACGTGCCGGGCAGGAGGTTCGCCCGGATCGTCACGACGCGCTCGCGGTTGCGGTGATAGATCACGGGCGCCCCGGTCGTCGACCGGAGATCGACGACGCTGCCGAGCGGCACCGTGCGGCCCGATGCCGACGCCAGCGGCACGGCCGCCAGGACGAGCGGGTCCTGCACGTCCGGGGCGCCTTCTTCCAGATGGATGCCGTAGAACTGGCCGCCGTCGTCATACTCCACCTGCCGCACGTCCACCCCGGGTCCGAGCAGCGCGAGCGTGCCCGCGACGTCGTCCGGCCGAACGCCGCGGTGCTCCGCGCGGGGCACGCTGACCGTGACGGCTTCCGAGCGGCCCGTGGCCAACGTCGACCGCACGTCCACCACGCCGGGCAGCGTCCGGAGGTACGCCACCGCGGCGCTCGCCGTGCGCGCGAGGACCGCGAGGTCGGGCCCGCTGATCGCGTACTCGACCGGGGACGCGGAGCCCGACAGGTCGAACACGTTGTTGACCACGGCATCGACGCCCTGTGCCCGGTAGTGCGGCAGCGCCTCGGTGCGGACGCGCGCCATGATCTGCTGCTGGGTGACCGCGCGATCGCGAAGCGGCGTCATGCGCACGAGCACCGTAAACGCCCCCGGGTCGCGTTGCGTGTCGTCGCCCGCGGACACGGTGGTGAATGCCACGCCGGGGAACCGGCGGATCTCACCGGCGATCTGCGTCGCAAGCCGGGCGGTATCCTCGAGTGCGGGGTGGCCACCCACGTGCGCGGTCACCTCGAACTGGGACTCATCGTCCGTGGGGAGAAAGTCTTGCCCCACGGTCCGCCACAGCGGCACGATGCCCGCGAGCGTGATCATCGAGAGCGCGACCATGACGGCGCGGCGGCGGAGCGCCCACTGGAGCAACCACCGATAGGCGTGCTCCATCGCGGGCTGCGCGCGGGGCGCCGCCGGCGTGGCGCCCTGCCCGGCCGCACCTCCGGCATCGCCGCGCCGGAGCCACCGCGAGGCCAGCGACGGCGTCAGCGTGAAGCTCACGACGAGCGAGACGGCGATGGCAAAGGCCATGGTCCAGCCGAAGCTGCTCATGAACCGGCCCACGATACCGGGCATGAACGCCAGCGGCAGAAAGACGACGATCAGGCTGACGGTCGTCGCCATCACCGCCGGCCCCACCTCGCGCGTGCCGTCGATCGCGGCCCGCACAGGCGGGGCCCCGCGCTCCCGCACGTGCCGGTAGATGTTCTCCAACACGACGATGGCGTCGTCGATGACGATGCCGATCGCCAGCGCGAGGGCCAGCAGCGTAAACGTATTGAGCGTAAGGCCGAGCGCGGCCAGCAGCGCAAAGGTGCTCACGAGCGAGATGGGAATCGCGAGGCCCGCAATCACGGTGGCGCGCCAGTCGTAGAGAAACACGAGCACAACGAGCGCCGCGAGCAGCGTGCCCGCGAGGAGATGACGCTCCACCGTGGCGCCGGCCGCGGTCACGTACTCCGCTTGATCCCAGACGACGCGGGCCGCATCGCCCGCCGGCAGCGCCGGCGCGAGCGCGCCGAGCCGATCGCGGATGCGCCGCACGACCTGGACGGTGTTGGCCCCCGCCTGCTTGCGGACGGCCAGGAGGACCGCGGGCGCGTCGTTGACGTTCGCCAGCGTCATCGGGCGTCCCGCCCCGAGCGTGATGCTGGCGACGTCGCGGAGTTGCGGCGCGCGCCCGGCACCGGGACCGATGGGGGTTGCGGCGAGATCGCTGAGCCGCGTGTACGTGTGCACCAGGAACGTTTGCGCCCCGGCCCCCGCCGATCCCGACGCTCCCTGCACCGCGCCGATCACCTGCGTCGCGGTCACGCCGAGCGCGGCCAGGCGCGTGGGATCGATCCGGACATTGACCTGCCGGGGCTCGTCGCCGACCGTGTCCACCTGGGCGACACCGAGCACCCCGGCCACCTGCGGGCGCACGACCTGATCGGCATACGCCGAGAGATCCGCCGTAACCGGGCGCCGGGCCGCCGCGGTGTCCCGCGGCGCCGACAGCGCGATCACGGCGACGGGAATCTCATTCGGGTCGAACGGCAGCACCCTGGACGGCGGGATGCCCGGCGGCAGATCGGTGATCGCCCCGACCCGATCCCGCACCTGCTGGGCGGCGACGTTCGCGTCCTTTTGCAGCACGAACTGCGCCACGATGATGGAGAAGCCGCGGGCGGACGTGGACGTGACGCTGTCGATCCCGTCGATGCCGCTGACCGCGTCCTCGATGCGCCGCGTGACGTCCGTTTCCACCTGCTCCGGAGCGGCGCCGGGGAATTCCGTGACGACCGTGATGATCGGCAGCTCGACGTCCGGATACCGGGCCAGGTTGAGGTGGAAGAACGCGGCCACACCGAGGGCCACCATCGCGAGCGCGATGACCTGGGCCAGCACGGGCCGGCGGACGCAGAGCGCGGCAAGCCGCTGCATCGAGCCGCCTACCTACCCGCGCGTTTGACACATAGGAATGGCTTGCGCATAATGGTTCCGCATCATGAACCGCTCACTCTCTCGCCGAGCGTACGGACCGGTACGGTGATGTTCCTGTCCGTGCTCTCGTGCCGGTACGGGGGCGGCCACCAGCGCGTAGCCGAGACGATCGCCGCGGAGTGGACGGCCGTGACGGGCGGCCGCGCCGATGTGGTCGACTACTTTGCCCGGTTTGCCAGCCCGACGTTCGACGCGCTGACGCGCTTTTGGTACTACCAGGCCATCCGGTACACGCCCGCCGTCCAGGACCGATTCTATCAGTACATGGGCCGCATCCGGCCCGACTCGCGATTTCGCCGGGCCGTCAATCGCCAGGGCATGGGCCGGCTCGCCCGCTACCTGCAACGCGAGCGCCCGGATGTCGTGTGCTGCGTGCACTGGACGTTTACCGGCACGATGTCCGACCTCAGAGCCGCCGGGCGGAGCGCCGTCCCCTGCCTCACCGTGATCACGGACTACGTGAGCCACGGCGAGTGGCTCCATCCGCACGTGGATCGCTACGCGGTGCCCCACGCCGTCATGGCGGAGGGACTGCGGGCGTGGGGCCTGCCCGCGGACCGCGTCGTCGTATCGGGCCTGCCGATCGAGCCGAAGTATGCGCAGGCGCTCGATCGCTCGGCCCTGCGGGCGCGATTCGGGCTCGTCGAGGACCGGCCGGTGGTGCTGGTGATGGCCGGCGCCCATGCCGCGCTCGGTCGCATCGAGGACGTCGCCCGGGTGCTCACGCGCTGCTCCGGTCCGCTCCAGGTCATCGTGGTGTGCGCGAACGCGGACCGGCTCGCGCGGCGCGTCCGCGCGATCGCCGGTGGGTCGCCCCACACCTGGCACGTGCTGGGATGGGTCGACCACGTCGACGAGTTGATGACGGCCAGCGATCTGCTCATCACGAAGGCCGGCGGCGTCACCGTGAGCGAGGCGCTGGCCAAGGGACTGCCGATGGTCTTCTACGGGTCGATCCCGGGTCAGGAGGAGAGCAACGGCCGGTTTATCGCCGCGCAGGGCGCCGCCGTCCCGACCCGCACGCCGGACGAGTTGCATCGGGTCCTCTCGGCGTTGCTCGCCGATCCGGAGCGCCGCGCCGAGCTGCGCCGCGCCGCCCGGCGCCTCGCCCGGCCCGACGCGGTGCGGGTCGTGGTGACGCACCTCGCGGCGTTGGCCGCGGGCGGTCAACCCATCCCGCTGACTGCGGCTCGCGCCACGTGAACGCACGCTCCCCCGCGCCGGATGCGCGACGCGCTCGTCCATAGCGTGGAGTTAGGGGCGGCGGCCGTGGGCGCCGTCGCAGTCTACACGCTCGGGGCGCACGCCGCCGCGGAGTGGCTTCGCATCGGCGTCGTGAAACGCGGACCGGCGCACCGCAGGGTGGCGCTCACGTTCGACGACGGACCCGATCCCACGTACACGCCGCGCGTCCTGGACGCGCTGGCCGATGCGGGCGTGCGGGCCACGTTTTTCATGGTCGGCCGCCGCGTGGCCGCCGCCGGGCACATCGCGCGCGCCGCGGCTGCCGCCGGCCACGACCTCGGCAACCACACGTACAGCCACCGGCACTTGTGGTCGCTCCCCCCCGGCGCCTCGTTCGCGGAGGTGGACCGGGGCGCGGCGGCGCTCGCGGATGCCACGGGTGCGATGCCGCGGTATTTCCGGCCGCCGTGGGGCACGTTCAATTGGGCCGCGTACATTCGCGCCGGGCAGCTCGGGGAGCGGCGGGTTCTGTGGTCTGTCCGGCCCGAAGGCCTCATCGTCGCCGCCGACGCGGCGCGCATGACCGCGCTCGTCGTGCGCCAAGCCCATCCCGGAGCGATCGTCAACCTGCACGACTGCGGCGGTCACCCGTCCACTCCCAGGGAGACCGCGGCCGCGCTCCCATCGATGATCGCGGGACTTCGGCGCCGCGGCTTCGACATCGTCGCCCTCCGTGAATTGCTCGCGTAACAGCCCGCCCGGGTAACGTACGCGGTCATTGGTCGCGGCCCCCTCGCGACGATCCGCCGGCCGCGGCCGCCGCGCCCCCTCGCGCAAACGCCAGGACCGTGGCCCGGGACATCCAGACTTCCCGCAAGACCGTGCGGCGCCCGCGGTCGAGCCGGCGGCGACCCTCGGGATGATACTGCGAGAGCAGGTACCGCTCCCACCACCCGAGCCACCATCGCGTAAACGGGGAGAGGTCGCGGTACTCGAACCCGGCATGCGTCGCCTCGGCCCAAAACAGGCTCGCACCGAAAACCGCCGCGATCGGACGATATTCCTCGCGACGCGCGAACTCCCCGGCCAACGCGGCGAGCGCCCGGTAGATCTCGCGGCGAAACCGGATGCCGCTGTGGCCCTCCGCGTGCAGCGCGGCCGCCCGCTCGTTGTCGAGGTGCAACTCGGCGAGCGGATCGCCCGGCCGGATCACCGTCCCGTCACGCAGCACGATGCGCCCGCCGCGATGCCGCGTCAGCTTGACGCGCAGGATGTAGCCGCCGCTGCCGATCGGTTCAATGCGATCGTGCCGGATCACCCATCGGTCGAGCGCCTGCAGGAGGCGGTAGGTCATCCGTCGCGCGCGTCCGCCGCCATCCCGCGCGAGCCGATCAGCTCCGTCCGGGTGCTACGTTGGCGGACCCCGCCGCGGACTCCGTGCCATCGGCCTGCCGCTCCTGGACGATCGCGTCGACTTCCTTCATGAGCCCGTCCAGCAGCTGCTCTTCCGGCAGGCTGGCGACAACCTGGCCTTTACGGAAGATCAACCCCATGCCCTTGCCGCCGGCCACCCCGAGGTCGGCCATCCGGGCCTCCCCGGGACCGTTGACCGCGCAGCCCATCACCGCGACCTTGATCGGGAGGCGCAGATCGGCGATGCGCCGCTCCACCTGTTGGGCGAGCTGCACGATGTCGACGTTGGCCCGCCCGCACGATGGGCACGCGATGAGCATGGGACCACGCAGCCGGAGTCCGAGGGCCTTGAGGATCTCGAACCCGGCCTTGACCTCCTCCTCCGGCGGTGCCGCGAGTGACACGCGGATGGTGTCCCCGATCCCGCGGGAGAGGATCGCGCCGAGCCCCACGGCCGATTTGACCGTGCCGCCCCACGCCGTGCCGGACTCGGTAATCCCAACGTGCAGCGGGTACGGCATCTGCTCCGCGATCTTCACGTAGGCCTCGAGCGCCATCTCGACGTCGCTGCCCTTCACCGACACGACGATGTCGCGGAAGTCGAGGTCTTCGAGGACCTTGATCTCCTCGAGCGCGCTCTCCACCAACGCGTCCGCGCAGGGCTCCCCGTACTTGCGCAGCATCTCCTTGGACAGGGAGCCCACGTTCGCCCCGACCCGGATGGGGACGCCGCGCGCTTTGGCCTCCCGGGCGACGACACGCACGCGGTCGGCCGTGCCGATGTTCCCCGGGTTCAGGCGCAGCTTGTCGACGCCGGATTCCAGGGCCGCGAGCGCGAGCCGGTAGTCGAAGTGGATGTCCGCGACCAACGGCAGCCCGATCCGCGCCTTGATCTCCTTGAGCGCGAGCGCCGCCGTCCGGTCCGGCACCGCCACCCGCACGATCTCGCAGCCGAGCGCGGCCAGCCGCTCGATCTGCGCGACGGTCGCGTCGGGATCCCTGGTGTCCGTCGTCGTCATCGACTGCACGGCGATCGGGGCGTCGCCGCCGATCGTCGCCGTGCCTATCCGAACGCGATGCGCCTGCCTGCGTGTCATGCTCCGCTCCTCAGAGACAACCTTTGGAAACGACTTCTGCCGCCATGATGCCGCGGTCCCTCGCCACTGTACCACACCGCAGCCCGATACGGCACCGGGTCGACGACCACGCTGGTCGCGTGGAGCGCACGCGCGCGCTCGAAATTAATCACCGCGCCGTGGCCACGTGTGCGGTATTTCGGCTTCGTCACATTAGCGACGTAGTGCTATTTCGGCGAGGGTTGGAGCCCGAGCGAACCTGACCTCCGCTCCACTATGCCCACGGCGTGAGCTAAAGCGCCGACGCCGACAAATCCGTCCATTCGGTTCGTAAGCAGCGCATGTAGGGCGAGGCCACGCACATGCGCCCATCGCGGGCGTCGAACGCCCTGGGCCCACGGGCGTGAACCAGTACGCGCCTACGGCGTGAGCCAGGACGTCCGGCCAGGTCCGCTCGGCCACTTCTACCCTCGTCGTACATCAGCGATGTACTGTTAGGCGTTCGCGGCGCTTGAGCCGAGTAGCAGCACCGGATGCTCGAGGAGTCGCTTCATCTCGGCGAGAAAAGCGGCCGCCCCCACGCCGTCCGTCACCCGGTGGTCGACCGACACGGTGAGCGCCATCATGGGCCGGGCCACGATCGCGCCGTCTCGCACCACCGGGCGCTCTTCGATCCGTCCGATGGCGAGGATGCCGGCCTGCGGCCCGTTGATGATCGCCGAAAACATCGTGACGTCGTACATCCCCAGGTTGCTGATCGAGAACGTGGCACCGGAGAAGTCGTCCTGACGCAGCCGCCGCTCGCGCGCCCCCTCGATGAGGCGGCGCGCCTCCAGGGCGAGCCTGAGGAGCGGAAGGCGGTCGGCGTCGCGCAGCACGGGAACGACGAGCCCGTCCGGCACCGCGACCATGATGCCCAAGTGCACGCGCCGGAATCGCCGCACCGTATCCGGTGACGCGAACGTGGCGTTGAGATCGGGGCGGGCGCGCAGCGCGAGCGCGGCCGCCTTGACGATCAGATCGTTGACGGACAGGGCCGCGGCCGCGTCGCCGTAGGCTTCCTTGAGCTGGGTGCGCAGGTCGAGCGCGCGGCGCATCTCGACCTCGTTGGTGACGTAGAAATGCGGGATCGTCTGATGGCTCTGGGCCACGCTGCGCGCGATCGCCTGTCGCATGCGCGACAGCGTGACGTCTTCGTACTCCGCGCCGGCGGGCGCCGCCTCCGCCGGTGCCGTCGTGGCCGGACGCGCCGGAGCCGCCGGCGCACCGGCCGCGAGCGCCTCGATGTCGCGCTCGACGATGCGCCCCCCTGGCCCGGTCCCGGTGACGCGTGACAGGTCGATCCCGCGCTCGGCCGCAAGGCGGCGGGCCAGCGGTGACGCCTTGATCCGCTCCGCGGCGCCGGCTCCCGCCTCCGTTGCGGCGGGCCGCTCCGGCGCCGCCGCCCCATCCGCGCGCGGGGCGGTGGATGCGGGTGCCGCCGTCGATGCGGGCGCATCGGTGCGGGCGGGCGCGCCGGTCGCCGGCTCTTGCCGCGGCGGACCGCTCGGACGCTCCGCCGGCCGTGCTCCGGCCGCGCCGCCGTTGATCCGGGCGATGACCGCGCCGACCGGCGCGAGATTGCCTTCCCCGACGACGATCTCCGAGAGCGTGCCCGCAGACTCGGCCTCGATCTCGACGTTGACCTTGTCGGTCTCGATCTCGGCGAGCACGTCGCCCCGCGCCACGCGATCGCCGACGCGCTTCCGCCACGACAGCACCTTGCCCTCCGTCATGGCGTCGCTCATCTTGGGCATGATGACCTCGGCCATCGTCCACCCCGGCCGTCGCTATGCGACGGTGCGCCGGACCGCCTCCATGATCTTCGCCTCGTTGGGCTGGGCCAGGACCTCGAGCGTCCGCGCGTACGGCATGGGGACGTCCTCGCCGGAGACGCGGACGACCGGGGCGTCCAGGTCGTCGAAGGCGCGCTCGTAGATGCCGGCCATGACCTCCCCGGCCACGCCGTACAGTCCGCCCTGATCCTCGATGACGACGGCCCGGTGCGTCCGCCGCACGCTCTCGACCACGGTCGCCATGTCCAACGGCCGCAGCGTTCTCAGGTCGATCACGTCGCTCTCCACCCCGCCGGCGGCCAGCTGTGCCGCCGCGGCGAGCGTCATGTGCAGCGTCCGCCCGTGGGTGACGAGGGTCACGTCGCGGCCGTGACGCGCCACCGCCGCTTGGCCAAACGGGACCGTGTACTCCTCATCCGGGACCTCACCGCGCAGCCCGTACAGGGAAGCGTTCTCGAGGAAGATCACCGGATCGCTGCCGCGGATGGCCGTGCGCAGCAGCCCGCGCGCGTCGGCGGGCGTGGCGGGCGCAGCCACGAAGAGCCCGGGGAAGTATCCGTACAGCGACTCGAGCGCCTGGGAGTGCTGCGCCGACAGCTGCACGCCGGCGCCGTTCGGGCCGCGGATGACCATCGGCACGCCGGCCTGGCCGCCCGAGAAGTACCGGATCTTCGCCGCATTTTGGATGATCTGGTCTGCGGCCACCAGGGAGAAGTTCCACGTCATGACCTCGATGACGGGGCGCAGGCCCAGCATGGCCATCCCGATGCCGCACCCGATGAACCCTGCCTCGGAGATCGGCGTGTCGATGACGCGCTTGGGACCGTAGCGCGCGAGCAGCCCTTCCGTGACGAGGAACGTGCCCCCGTACACGCCGATGTCCTCGCCCATCAAGAGCACGCGGGGATCGCGGTCCATCTCCTGTACGAGCGTGCTCTTGAGCGCGTCCCGGTACGTCAGCTCAGGCACGCGCCGCCACCCGTCCGGCTTCGGTCACCGCTCCCGCTGCCTCTCGTCGCCGTAGACGTCGGTATACAATTCCCCGGGCGCCGGCTCCGGGCTGGCCTCGGCGAACGTCACCGCCTCCTGCACCCGGCGCTCCGCCTCCGCGGCGATGGCCTCCACCTTGGCGTCGTCGAGCGCGCCGGCGTGTCGCAGGCGTTGCTCGGTCTGCGCGATCGGGTCGCGCTGCCGCCATTCCTGGACCTCTGTTTTCGCCCGATACGGCTGCAGCAGGTCCGCGGCGCCGTGCGCCGCGTACCGGTATGTCAACGTCTCGACGGCCCACGGGCGGCCTGTCCGGCGCACCTCGTCCACGCCCCGCCGGACCACGTCGTACACCACCTCCGGGTCCATGCCGTCGCAGACCTCGTTCGGAATGTCGTACGCGTCGAAGCGCGACGCAAGCGCCGGCACCGCGGAGGAGCGCGGCACCGACGTGCCCATCCCGTACTGGTTGTTCTCGACGACGAGCACGAGCGGGCAGAGACCGTCGTGCCCCCACAGGCCGGCGAGGTTCAGGGCCTCATGGAATGCGCCGGTGTTCATCGCGCCGTCGCCGAGGAAGCAGACGCACACGCGGTCGCCGCCGTGATCGTAGCGCAGCGTGTACGCCGCGCCGGCGGCGAGCGGAAGATGGCCGCCGACGACGCCGTATCCGCCGTAGAAGCCGCGCTGCACGTCGAACAGGTGCATCGAGCCGCCCTTGCCCTTGCACACGCCCGTCGCCTTGCCGTACAGCTCCGCCATCACCGCGCCGGGGTCGGTCCCGCGCAGCAGGACATACGCGTGATCGCGGTACGACGCGAAGATGATGTCGTCGTCGCGGATCGCCCCGAGCACCCCGACCGCAACCGCCTCCTGACCGATGTACAAATGCAGGTAGCCGCCGACCTTGCCGCGGCGGAAGCTTCGTTCGGCCTGCTCTTCAAAATGGCGCACGAATACCATGGAGCGGTACCACTCCAAGAGGACATCCGTGTCGACCCCGGGGTGCTCGACCTTCCTCACCATCGCTTGACCGTCCCCATTCACCCGCACACGCGTCATACTCTCAGAAGATATTCCCCCGGCGACACGCGAGCCCCTTTCACTACGACAACGCCTCGGCGCACCGTCCGGTTCGCGCCGACAGGACCGGCCTGCCGGCGGGCCGAAGGACACGGCGGCCGCGCGTCAGGCAAACCGTTTTCAGGGGGCCGGCCCGTGAACCATCCCCGGATTGACACGATCTTCTGCGACATCGGCGGCGTCCTCCTGACCAACGGGTGGGATCGGTCGGCCCGTCGGCTCGCTGCGGAGCGGTTTCACCTTGACCTCGACGATCTGGACGAGCGCCACCACTACGTATTCGACACGTACGAGGAGGGTAAGTCCTCGTTGGACGACTACCTCGACCACGTCGTCTTTCACGAGCCACGCCGGTTCACGCGGGAGGACTTCAAATCGTTCATGTTTGCCCAGTCCCAGCGGCTGCCGGGCATGACCGAGCTGCTCGCTGATCTCCGGGCGCGGTACCGTGTCCGGATCTTCGCGCTCAGCAACGAGGGGCGCGAGCTGACGCTCCACCGGGTCCAGACGTTCCGGCTCACGGAGTTGATGGACGCCTTCATCTGCTCCTGCTTCGTGCACGTCCGAAAGCCCGACGCGGACATCTTCCGGCTCGCGCTGGACGTCGCCCAGGTCTCGCCGGATCAGGCCGCCTACATCGACGACCGGGCGATGTTCGCGCAAATCGGCGCCGAGCAGGGGTTCCACGCCATCCACCACACCGGGCTGGAGAAGACCCGCGCGCGCCTGGCCGCCATCGGCCTGGAAAGCTCCGTGACCGGAGGCCGCGCATGAGCGAGGGCACCTATCACCTCGGCATGGTCGGGCTCGGTACGATGGGGCGCAACCTGCTGCTCAACATGGCGGACCACGGGTTTCCGGTCGCGGGTTACGACAAGGACGACGCACGCGCGCGGACGCTCGCGGCGGAGGCGGGCCAGCGGCGCGTCGGGGCCACGTCGCGCCTCGAGGAGTTCGTCGGGCTGCTGCGCGCGCCTCGGGCCGTGATGATGCTCGTGCCGGCGGGCCCCATCGTCGACTCCGTCATCGCCGATCTCCTGCCCCACCTTCAACGCGGCGACGTGCTCATCGACGGCGGCAACTCGTTCTTCAAGGACACGGACGTTCGCGGCCGGATGCTCGCGCAGCACGGTGTGCACTACCTGGGCGTCGGCGTGTCCGGCGGCGAGTACGGCGCGCGGTACGGCCCGAGCATGATGCCGGGTGGTCCCACTGAAGCGTACGAACGCGTGCGGCCGCTGTTCGAGGCCGTGGCCGCGCAGGTGGACGGCGATCCCTGCGTCGCCCACATGGGCCCGGGGTCGGCGGGGCACTACGTCAAGATGGTGCACAACGGCATCGAGTACGGCCTCATGCAGCTCATCGCCGAAGCGTACGACCTGATGAAGCGCGGGCTCGGCATGAACGAGGACCAGCTGCACGACGTGTTCGCGCGCTGGAACACGGGCTACCTCGCCGGGTACCTCATCGAGATCACGGCGGAGATCTTCCTCAGGGTCGACGACCGCACCGGCAAGCGGCTGGTGAACGTCATCCTGGACGCCGCGAAGCAAAAGGGCACCGGCATGTGGACCTCGCAGAACGCCATGGATCTTCACGTCCCGCTGCCCGTCATCGACATGGCCGTGGCAATGCGCGACCTCAGCGGCCTCGAGGCGGAGCGCAGCGCCGCAAGCCGCGCGATCCCGGGACCGCCGGCCGCCATCGGCGGGGACCGCGGCCGGGTTCTTGCGACGCTGGAACGCGCGCTCTACGCGGCCATGCTGCTCACGTACGCGCAGGGCATGGCCGTGCTGGGCCGGGCCGCGGCGGCCTACGGCTACGGCACCCGGTTGGAAGACGTGGCCCGCATCTGGCGCGGCGGCTGCATTATCCGTGCGGCCGCGCTCGAGCGGATCCGGGCGGCGTATCGCGCCCGGCCCGATTTGCCCAACCTCGTGCTCGAGCCGTCGTTGGGCGCGGACGTCGCGGAGCGCGCGGGCGACCTGCGCGCCATCGCCTGCGTGGGCCCCCAGAGCGGCATCCCCGTGCCCGCCTTCGCCGCGGCGCTCGCCTACCTCGATGCCTACCGCAGCGCGTCGCTGCCGGCCAACCTGATCCAGGCGCAGCGCGACTACTTCGGCGCCCACACGTACGAGCGCGTCGACGAGCGGGGCGTGTTCCACACGGAGTGGCGTCGTGGTTGACGGCCGGCGGTTTCCGGCCGGCATGCACCCCGGCCCCACCACGCTCGTCATCTTCGGTGCGGGCGGTGACCTCGCGTGGCGGAAGCTCGTGCCGGCCCTGTATAACCTGTTCCTGGACGACTGGCTGCCCGAGGAGTCGGCCGTGGTCGGGGTGGATCGCAAAACGCTCTCCGATGATGCATTCCGGCGGCACCTGCGCGAGGGCGTCGACCAGTTTTCACGCCGGGGACGCGCCGAGGACGCGTCGTGGCGGACATTTGCCGGGCGCATCTCGTTCCACTCCATGGACTTCACCACGGCGGGGGCCGGCGAGGCGCTCGGCACGCGGCTGCCCCCGCTCGAGCGGAACTGGCACACGCCGGCCACGCGCATCTTCTACCTCGCGACGCCGCCCGTCGCCGTGCCGGCGATCGTGGAGCGGCTCCGCGAGACCGGGCTGCGACGCGGCGATCCGTCCGTCCGGATCGTGGTGGAGAAACCGTACGGCCGCGATCTCGCGTCCGCGCAGGCGTTGACGCAGACGCTCTACCAGCTGTTCGAGGAGCGGCAGATCTACCGGATCGACCACTATCTCGGCAAGGAGACCGTGCAGAACATCCTGGCCTTCCGGTTCGCGAACGCGTTGATCGAGCCGATCTGGAACCGGCGGTACATCGACCACGTCCAGATCACCGTCGCCGAGGAGGTCGGCGTCGAGCACCGCGGCGCCTACTACGACCGGGCGGGCGCGCTGCGCGACATGGTGCAGAACCATCTGCTCCAGATCCTGTCGCTCGTGGCGATGGAGCCGCCGGTGTCGTTCGACGACGAGGAGATCCGCAACAAGAAGACCGACGTGCTCAAAGCGATCCGCCCGATCGACGCCGGGCGCGTGTCCGACGTGGCGGTGCGCGGCCAGTACGGCCCGGGCGTCATCGGAGGCAAACCCGTGCCGGGCTACCGCCAGGAACCCGACGTGGCCCCGGACACGGCAACCGAGACGTTCGCCGCGATCAAGTTTCACGTCGACAACTGGCGGTGGCAGGGCGTGCCCTTTTACCTCCGCACCGGCAAGCGGTTGCCGGCCAAGGCCTCGGAGGTGTCGGTGCTGTTCCACCCGGCGCCCCACCAGCCATTCCCCGAGTCCGCCGTCGAGCAGTGGCAGCCGAACCGCATGGCGATCCGGGTGCAGCCCGCGGAAGGCATCCTCACGCGCCTGCAGGCGAAGCGGCCGGGCCCGGTGATGCACCTCGACCCGGTCGACATGGTGTTTTCCTACGAGCACGCGTTCCGAACCCCGTCGCCCGAGGCGTATGAGACGCTGCTGCTCGATGTGATGCGCGGCGACGCGACGCTCTTTATGCGTGATGACCAGGTCGACGCCGCATGGTCGGTGGTCGCCCCGATGCTGACCGCCTGGGAGGAGCGGCGACCCTCGAGATTCCCGAACTATGCGGCCGGCGCCTGGGGCCCGGAGGCCGCCGACGCGCTGCTGGCGAAGGACGGACGCCGGTGGGTGCTTCCGACCGTCCTGGAGCCGCCCGTGACGGACCCCTGAGGTCGCGCGTCGCGGAGCGGCCGGCTCGACACTCGACATTCGCTCGCCACTCAGAAAGATGACATGTAGAGGGACCCCCTCGGCTCAAGCACAAGCAAGTGCTGAGGGCCCATGGTACGGGCGGAGCTATCGAGGAGGTCCCAATGCGAATTATAGGTG
>JAJPIA010000044.1 GCA_021324975.1 Bacillota bacterium | reverse complement strand
TGCCCAGCATCAGCCTCCAGCAGCACTTCTCCACGGAGGACGCGGCGCCGCAGTACAGCGCGCGCGTCCAGTCGAGCGTCGTGCTCAAGGAAGACGAGCTCGTGGACGCCGATCGCCCCCGCAAGATCGCCGCCGCCGTCGCGGCGATGCTCAACGCGCTGCAGTCCCTGCGGCTGCCGGCGGAGGGCGCGCCGTTACCCTTGTCGGAGGAATAGCGGCCCGGCCCGTGCGCGACGCCGGCGAGGCGCGCGACAGCGCCTTCATGCGGTGCGCGCTCGACGAAGCCCAGATTGCCGCCGGGTTCGGTGACGTGCCGATCGGCGCCGTCGTCGTGCGCGACGGGCGCGTGCTGGCCCGCGCGCGGAACCGGCGCGAGACCGATCGCGATCCGCTGGCCCACGCGGAACTGCTCGCGCTCCGCGAGGCGGCCCGCCACCTCGGCGCGTGGCGGCTCGCCGGTTGCACGCTGTACGTCACGCTCGAGCCGTGCGCCATGTGCGCGGGGGCGATGATGCAGGCCAGGCTGCCGCGGCTCGTCTACGGCGCGGCGGATCCCAAGGCGGGGGCCGCCGGCAGCGTTGCGGACCTGCTCCGGGACGGGCGGTTTCCGCACACGGTCGAGGTGACGGCCGGCGTCTGCGCGGAGGAGTGCGGGGCGGTGCTGCGGCAGTTCTTCGAGGCGCTACGGGCGCGCGGCGCCCGGTGGTGATCCGCGGGTTACGACGCGAGCACCGGAGGTTGATCGATGGCGCTACTGCTCCGTGAGTCGCACCTGCGTGAGCTGCTGACCATGCGGCGTCTCATCCCGCTCATGGAGCGGACCCTGGCGGCCTTCAGCACGGGCGCCGCCGTGCAGCCGCTCCGGCCCGTGGTGCCCGTCGATCCCCATCGCGGGTTTCTCTCGGTGATGCCGGCGTATCTCGTGACGCAGGAGGCGATCGGGCTCAAAGCGGTGAGCGTGTATCCCGACAACCCGTCGCGCGGCCTTCCCTCGCACCTGGCCACGATCCTCCTCATGGACACCGCGACGGGGGCGCTGCTCGCGGTCATGGACGGGCGCCTGATCACGGAGATGCGCACGGCCGCGGTTTCCGCGGCCGTGACCGCGAAGCTCGCGGCCCGCCCGCCGCGCGCGCTCGCGCTGCTCGGCGCGGGCGTTCAGGCGCGCAGCCACCTGGAGGCGCTGCGGGAGATCGCCGTTCCCCAGGACGTGCGCGTGTGGAGCCGCACCCGCGACAGCGCGGAACGATTCGCCGCGGAGACGCGGGAACGGCTCCGCCTGCACGTCACCGTCGCGGCGTCGCCCAAGGACGCGGTGCGCGGGGCCGATGTGGTCTGCACCGTCACGTCCAGCCGCACGCCCGTGCTGGAAGGGGCATGGCTGGAGCGCGGCCTCCATATAAATGCCGTGGGAGCGGCCCGGCCGGATTGGCAGGAACTCGACATCGCCGCGGTGTCGCGCTCGCAGGTGTTCGTCGACTCCCGCGCCAGCGCGGTGGCCGAGGCCGGGGATTTGGTGGTCCCCCTGCAGGCCGGCGCGCTCGCCGCCGCCCACATTCAGGCCGAGGTCGGCGAGGTGTTTGCGGGCGTACATCCCGGGCGGACGGCCGCCGACGAGATCACGCTGTTCGAGTCGGTCGGCCTCGCCGTGGAGGACATCGCCACGGCGAAGCTCGCCTACGAGGACGCGCTCGCGCGCGGCATCGGCGGCGAGCTGTCCTTGACCTGAGCGATTACGACGAGGTCTCGCCGAACCGCTTGATATCCTCCGGGCCCGCGACGGTCCGCGCCGGCTCGGCGCCTTGCACCATCGTGCGGATTTGCTCCACGACGTCGGGGTTCGCGAGCGTCGTCACGTCGCCCGTTTCCATATTGTTGGAGATGGCGGCCAGGACCCGGCGCATGATCTTCCCCGACCGAGTCTTCGGCATGTCCGGGACGATGCGCACCGCCTTCGGGCGCGCGACCTTGCTGATGGTCGTCTCGATCGCGCGGATGACCTTGTCCCGGACGGCGTCGCTCGGGTTGACCCCGGGACGCAGCGAGACGTACACCTCGGGCACGCGGCCCTTCAGTTCGTCGACGACGGGCACGACGGCCGCCTCCGCGACTTCCGGAACGGTAAGACACGCGGATTCCAGCTCCTTGGTCCCCAGCCGGTGGCCGGCGACGTTGATCACGTCGTCGACGCGGCCGAGGATCCGGTAGTAGCCGTCCGCCGCCTGCATGGCACCGTCGCCTGCGAAGTATGGCCAGTCCCGCCAATCCTTGCTGTCTTTGTTCCTGCAGTACTTTGCGTAGTACTGGCGGACGTAGCGGTCGCGGTCGCCCCAGATGGTCTGCATGATCCCGGGCCAGGGGTTGCGGATGCAGATGTTGCCGGCCTTGTTGGACCCCGGCGGGATCTCGCGCCCCTCCTCGTCGTAGATGACGGGGTAGATGCCCGGCACCGCCGGCCCGGCGCTGCCCGGCTTCATGGCGTCCAGGCCCGGCTTGGTGCTGCAGAGAAATCCGCCGTTTTCGGTCTGCCACCAGGTGTCCGTGATGACGGCGTCGCCGCGGCCCACGACGTCGTGGTACCAGATCCACGCTTCGGGCTCGATCGGCTCACCAACGGTGGTCATGCACTTGAAGCGGTACCGGTACTTCTTCGGCTCCTCCGGCCCGACTTTCCGCAGCATGCGAATCGTCGTCGGCGACGTGTGGAAGATGTTGACGCCGAGGCGCTCGGCGATCCGCCACGGCCGGCCCGCGTCGGGGTAGGTCGGCACGCCCTCGTAGAGCACGCCCGTGGCCGCGAGGGCGAGCGGCCCGTACACGATGTAGGAGTGGCCGGTGATCCAGCCGATGTCGGCGAAGCACCAATAGACGTCCGTCGGATGGATGTCCTGAATGTACTTTGACGTCCCCGCGACGTACGATAGATAGCCGCCCGTGCCGTGCTGGCAGCCCTTCGGCCGTCCCGTCGTGCCGCTCGTGTACATCAAGAAGAGCGGCGCGAGCGCGTCCATGGAGACCGGGTCCACGATCTTGCCCGCGTGCTGCGAAACTAGCTCGTTCATGACGTAGTCGCGGCCCGCGCGCAGCGGGGTGTCCGATGCCGCGCGGTCGCGGAACCGCCGCCAGATCAGGACCTTGTCGATCTTCTGCCCCTCTTGTTCGGCCGTGCGGACGGCGATGTCCGCCTGCGCCTTGTGATCGAGCAGTTTGCCGTTCCGGTAGTACCCGTCCATGGTGATGAGGACGCGGCTCCCGGAGTCCGCCGCGCGGATGCCGCACGCCTCCCCGCTGAAGCCGCCGAAGACGACCGAGTGGATCACCCCGATCCGCGCGCAGGCCAGCATCGTCACCGGGAGCTCCGGGGTCATCGGCATGTGCAGCGTGACCCGGTCGCCCGTGCGCAGCCCGGCGACATCGCGGAGCACCGACGCCACCTCGTTGACGCGCGCAAAGAGCTCGCGGTAGGTGATGATCTCGTGCGGCGCGTCCTCCGGCTCGGGCACGAAGATGAAGGCTGCCTTGTTCCCGTACCGGGCCACGTGGCGATCCACGCAGTTGAAGCACGCGTTCAGCCGGCCGCCGACAAACCACTTCCAGAACGGCGCCTCGCGGGTGTCGAGCGTGGTGTGCCAGTACCGGTCCCACGTCAGCAGGTCGGCGTACTCGCGGAAGCACTCCGGAAAGCGCTCGATGCTGAACCGTTCGTTCACCGCGGGGTCGGCGAGGTTGGCTTGGGCGATGAACCGGGCAGGAGGCTGGTAGTACCGCTCTTCCTTCCAGTGGACCGCGATTTCGGCCTCGCTGACCTCGGTTGCGAGGTGCTTTTCCGGAGCCTTCGCCATCGTGTTCCTCCCTGCACCGCCGGCGGGGCTCGAACCGGCCGCGGCCGCGCCGGCGGGCTGTCGCGTGGATTGGACTCTGGTCGCGCGCGCGAAGGGCCCCGCGCAACGCAACGCCTTCGTTTTGTCCTTCTTGTCAGGCTTTGGGCATCCCTCCCGCGGGCGTCGCCACGGAGAAGAGCCGCTGCTCCGGGAGGGTGAGCCGTTCCGCCCCGTCCGGCGTCACGGCGAACTCGTCCTCGATCCCGACCGCGCCGGCGCCGGGAAAGACGATCTTCGGCTCCACGCAGAACGTCATCCCCGGCTCGAGCGGCGCCGTGAACCCGTCGGCGAGCACGGGCCACTCGTCCAGTTCCAGGCCGACGCCGTGGCCGATGTACCGCGCGCGAAACGGGCCGGCGCCCATAAAAGCCTCCCCATACCCCAGCGCCTCGGCGCGTCGCAGCGCCAGGCGGTACAGATCCTGGGGCGTCACACCGGGCCGGATCTCAGCCTGGACGTCGTGGAGGATCGCCACCGCCGCCTCGTGTGCCGCGCGAAATTCGCTCGAGAGATCGCCGATGGCCAGCGTGCGGGTCTGATCGCAGATGTACCCGTCCAACGCGCCGACGTAGTCCACGATCACCGGTTCGCCCAGGGCGATGCGCCGGTAGCCGGCGCCGTATGGTACTGCGGCGCTCGGCCCTTCGCCGCCGAGCGGCAGGTCGGGAAAGCTCGGCACCGCTGCCGCGTCCCCGGAGAACACATGCCCGTAATACGCCTCCTGGTTCCAGCCGCGGGTCCGCACGATGCCTTGATGACCCAGGCGCCGGGCCGCGGCCTCGATCCCGGCCGCGAACTCGAGGTCGGTCATGCCTGCGCGCAGCGTTCGCACGGCGGTGTCCAGCATCTCGGCGGCCAGCGCGGCGGCCGCGCGAATGCGACCGAGCTCGTAGGCCGACTTGACCGCCCGCACGGAGCGGACCGCGTGGGAGCCGTCGGCGATCGCGGCCCCGTCGAGGGCCGCGCGAAACCGCTTGTAAACGGCCACCGGGAGCACGTCCAGCTCCAAGGCGACGCGCTTCGGCGGGACCCCGGTCGCGCCGCGGATGAGCGCGGCGAGGTCGCGCAGGCTGGGGAGCGGGACGATGCGCTCGAGCGCGCTCTCCCGGACCGCGCGCTCGTACACCCGCCGCACGCCGTAGACCGGTTCGCCGTGTGTGGGGATGACGAGCGCGCCGCTTTGCATGCTGCCGGTGAAATAAAACAGGTCCGCGTTCTGCGTGACGACCATCGCGTCGACGTCGAGCCGCGTGAGGTGCCGCTGCAGCGCGGCCGTGCGGTGGGTCAGTTCGTCACGCGGCGTTGATGGCACGATCGGATCCTCCGGCGCCGGGCGGGCGCCGTGGTTCAGTATAGCGCACGGGCCGCCCGGGCCCGTCCGGGAGAGCCGCCGCGGCCGCGCCCGGCGCCTGCATCCCCGCGCACGCCCGTTCGGTTCCGCCGGCGGTCACGGACCGGAGGAAGTTCCGCGTCGTGGGCGAACGCCCTATACATCACACCACACGAACCGGCGCGGCTCGCCCAACACCATCACCGCAGTATCTCGAGCCTGTCTGTCGTCGAGCGCCGGCTCGTCGCGGGTGTGGATCACGTCGTGGCCCCGGGTGCGAACGCGATGTACGTTCCTCGCGGTCCAGTGTTGGGCGGCGTATCCTCGAGTCTTCGGCGGCTGCGCGCATGCGTGCGTGCCGGACCCCGCCCGCGGCGGGATCCGGCACGTGTCATCACGGCGCGGCACACCGCGCCAAGGAGGGATGGACGGTGAAGCGCACGGTCAAGGTTACCGTGAACGGCGTGACGCACACCCACGAAGTCGAGCCGCGCCTGCTCCTCGTTCACTACATCCGCGAGGTCCTGGGCCTCACGGGGACGCACATCGGATGCGACACGACGAGCTGCGGCGCCTGCACGATCCTGATGCACGGCAAGGCCGTGAAGTCGTGCACGCTGCTCACCGCCCAGGCCGACGGCGCCGAGCTCACGACGGTCGAGGGCCTGGCGAAGGACGGGGAGCTGCACCCGATCCAGGAAGGGTTTTGGGAGGAGCACGGGTTGCAGTGCGGCTTCTGCACGCCCGGGATGATGCTGACCGCCGTGGACCTGCTCCGGCGGATCCCGAATCCGACGGAAGAGCAGATCCGGTGGGGCATCGAGGGCAACCTGTGCCGCTGCACGGGGTACCAGCACATCGTCAACGCCATCCAGTACGCGGCGAAGAAGCTTCGGGGTGA